>MELF01000010.1:9223-42212 GCA_001767525.1 Acidobacteria bacterium RIFCSPLOWO2_12_FULL_68_19
ATGGTGCGGCGGCGGATGCTGGGAAGCGCAGAGGGATCGCTGTTCTGAATGGTTCCTGTGGAGTTCGACGCGAACCTGCGCCAGAGGCGAACGGACCGCGGTTACGGCACGCTCGCTACGGCGTGAACCTCCGGCGTCTGCAGCAGGCGCTGGCTGAGCACGGCCCAGACGGCGAACGACAGCCGCCGGCGATCGTGGCGGGCGATGGCGCTGCCCCAGAACCGGCCGAGCACCGGTTCGACGCCCCCATCGAGGTCTCCCAGTTCCAGCGGCGCCTTGTGTTCCGAGGCGTAGCGTGCGACCGCCTCGTCCGACGGGCGCCCGGTGTTGGCAATGACGACATCCACCGGGCGGTCGATGGCGCGCGACACCCAGCGCGCCGCATCCGCCGCGGTGAACCCCTGCATCCCGCGCCCCTCGGTGAGCAGATTCGCGATCAGGATGACTGGGCCTCGCACCTGGGACAACGCCTCCCGAACGCCGCGTACCAGGAGCGGCGGCATCAGGCTGGTGAAGAAGCTGCCTGGGCCGATGACGACGGCATCGAAGCCGCGCATGGCGTCGGCGACGGCGGGGTGCATCGAGACCGCCGGCTCGAGCCAGACGCGCTTCACCTGGCGGCCGCGCGTCTGCCCCGCGTCCACTTCCACCTCGCCCCGCGTCTCGGTGCCGTCGCCGTACTCGACGCAGATGGAGGCGGGTTCGATGCTGACCGGCCATACACGCCCGCGGCATCCGAGCAGGGCGCGCAGCCCGTCGACGGCGGCGATGAAGTCGCCGCTGTACTGCTCCATCATCGACAGCAGCAGATTGCCGCCGGTGTGCCCAGCCAGCCGCGCGTGATGCTCGAGTGTCGGCAGCCGCGACAGCAGCACGCGACGCGCCTCCCCTTCGTTGCGCGCCAGCGCGAGCGCGCACTTGAGCACGTCGCCCGGCGGCAACACGCCAAGCTCATCGCGCAGCTGGCCGGAACTGCCGCCGCTGTCGAACATCGTGACGACGGCGTTGACCCTCAGCCAGGGATTGGATTTCAGGCCGCCCAGCAGGCTCGGCAGGCCCGTGCCGCCGCCAACGCATCCGATGTCGAGCTCGCGCAACTGCATCGCCACTCATTCTAGCCGGTAGCCGGTAGGTGGTAGCCGGTACGTGGTTGGTGGTTGGTAGGTCTCTGTTTAGCGGGTCAGTGTAGCGCAGGCACTGACTGAAAGGCGTCGAGAACAGCGGGCCTCGGCGCCTGTAGCGCGGTGACGAGGACCGCCGTCGTGTCGAGGCCGCGCTGGTGGGCGGTGCGGAGGAGCGAGGCGAGGATTTGCTGACTCTGGGCGTCGCGCGTGGTGCGGTTGCCGCCGCCGCAGGCCTTGCGGGTAACGACCGCTGGTCGGAGGGCGTGCTCGGCGCGCCAGTTCGTGGCGTCGAGGGTGGGGTCGAAGAGGAAGCTGAAGACGGCGTCGATTTCGGTGGTGAGGTGTGTGGCAAAGCGCCGCGCGTCGGCGAGACGGCTGGGGCGATGGTCGAGCAGCGAGGCGAGCCGGTTGACGTAGGCGCCGAGGCACGCGCCAGTCATGCCAGACTCACCGGCACAGTACAAGAGAAGTCCTCAGTGTCTCGGTGTCTCTGTGGTACGCGATCAGAGGAAGCGGCGGGCCGGCGTGGTACTGACCCGCTAAACAGATACGTTGGTAGTCGGTAGTTGGGGGTTGGTAGTTGGGGGTTGCTCGACCTGACCAGGTCGGCAGCTACAGCTGCCGACTACCACCTACCGGCTACCGGCTACCACCTACCGGCTAGAATTGTCACATGCACTCGTGGCGACGCGCGGCTTCTGTGCTCGTCGCAGATCTGACCCACATCTTCGCCGGCCGTCTCAGGTCCGTCGTCGCCTACGGTTCGCGCCTCGACGGCGACGACGAGGCGCCGCTTACCTGCCTGGCGCTGGTCGAGTCGTTCGGCATGAGCGATCTCGAGGCGTGCGCCCGCCTGTCGTCGCACTGGCGGCGCCAGCGCGTGGCGACGCCTCTCATCCTGCCGGACCGCGAATTCCGGCGGTCGCTCGACGCGTTCCCGCTCGAGTACGGCGAGATCCTTCGCGCGCACGAACGTGTGTTCGGCGCCGATCCGTTCGATCAGGCGACGGTCGCCCGGGACGATCTGCGGCGCGCGTGCGAAACGCAGATCAAGAGCCACCTGCTCCATCTGCGCGAGGGATACATCGAGTCGGCGGGCCGGCCGCGGGACGTGGCCGATCTGGTCGCTGCCTCGGCGCCGGCCTTCGCGGCGCTGCTGCGGAACGTCGCGCGCCTCGGCGGCGCCCTGACCTCCGATCGCACCGCGGCCACGCTCGAGGGCGCGCGCGCCGCCGGACTGCCGGATGGTATCGTGAACGACCTGCTGGCGCTCGAGCGCCGGCCGGCCGTGCCGACCACCGACGCCGCGCGCCTCTTTCCTGGCTATCTCGCCGCCGTGGAGCAACTGGCGCGCGCGGTCGACCTCTGGCGAACCGCCTGAGTCACGGGCGCACCGACATTGGCCGCAAGGGACATCACGATCACGAAGAACCGTTCGCCCGCGACCTGCGGCGCAGGATGCACGCGGGAAGCGCCGGGCGAACGACATGGCGCATTCGGGTTCCGTGGCCTCGGTTTCTTCTGTGTCGTGTTCCTCTCTGTGCTCCTCACAGGCACGCCCGGACGGGCACAGGCGCCGCCCGAACTGACCGTACCTGTCAATGACTTCGCCGACGTCATCGACGCCTCGAGCGAGACGGCGATGGATGCCCTGATCCGATCGCTCCAGCGCGCCAGCGGCGACGTTGTCGTCGTCGCAGCCGTCGAGACCATCGCCCCGTATGCGGATATCCGCGAGTACGCGGTCGAGATGTTCGAGAACCGCGGCCGCGGCATCGGGCAGCGCGGCCGCGACAACGGCCTGCTCGTGGTGCTGGCGGTCCGGGACCGGCAGGTCTGGATCGAGGTGGGGTACGACCTCGAGGAGTTCATCCCCGACGGGTTCGCCGGCGAGACGAGCCGGCAACAGATGGCTCCCGCATTCCGCCGCGGCGACTACGGCGCGGGGCTTCTCGCCGGCGTGACGCGCATCATCACCCGCATCGCCGAGCGGCGGAACGTGGTGCTCCAGGACGTGCCGCGCGACGCCATATCGAGCGCGCCCGAGGTCGGGTCGGCCGAAGCGCTGATCGCGGCACTGTTCGTGCTGCTGCTCGTCCTGAACGCGCTGGCGGCCCGGGTGCACGGGCGCCGGCGCTGGGGAGGGCCTGCCGGCGGTTGGCACAGCGGGGTGGGACCGTTCGGCGGCGGCTTCGGCAGAGGCGGCTTCGGCGGCGGCTTCGGCGGGTTTGGCGGCGGCCGGAGCGGCGGCGGAGGCGGCGGAGCGCGCTGGTAATGCACAATAGACAGGATTCGAGGTGACCCGTGAGTCGACAGCTTCGACGCGTGGGAGCGCTCATCGCGCTGACTCTGGTCGCGGCCACCGCGCCCGGCTGTTCCTACAACCGGTTCGTGGCGCAGGAAGAGGCAATCCGGACGCAGTGGGCGCAGGTCGAGAACCAGCTCCAGCGCCGTAACGATCTCGTGCCCAATCTCGTCGAGACCACCAAGGGCGTGGCGCAGCAGGAGCGCGACGTGTTCGGCCAGATCGCCGAATCACGCGCCAGGTTGTCCGGCGCGCAGACGCCCGCGCAGGTGATGCAGGCGGCCAACGCGCAGAGCGCGGCGCTGGCGCGTCTGCTCGTCATTGTCGAGAACTACCCGCAACTGCGGTCGAGCGAGACGTTCAACCGGCTGATGGACGAGCTGGCGGGAACCGAGAACCGGCTCGCCGTCGAGCGCATGCGCTACAACGAACGGGTGCAGGAGTACAACACGCTGCGCCGGCAGTTTCCGTCGAACATCACCGCCGGCATCTTCGGGTTCCGCGAGTATCCGGTGTTCAACGCGCCGCCGGAGGCCGAGCGCGTCCCGCGCGTCGACTTCAGCCGCCCCTCGTCCTAGGAGAGATCCTGCCCCATGGCGCTCGTCGATGCGTTGCTGCCGGAGTTCGACCACGAGATGGCGACCACTCGCGCGGTGCTCGAGCGCGTGCCGGAGGAGAAGTTCGACTGGACACCTCACGTCCGGTCGTTCTCGCTCGGCGCGCTCGCGGCACACCTGGCCGCTCTGCCGATGTGGGGCGTGGAGACGCTCTCGCGCAGCGAGTTCGACATCGGCGCCACCCCGCAGCCGCCGGCGGCGCTGCTGTCGCGGCAGGAGGTGCTCTCGACCTTCGACAGGCACGTCGCCGATGCGCGCGCGGCGCTCGCCGGCAAGACGGACGCGGAGCTGATGGCGGTCTGGTCGCTCACACGCAGCGGCCGCATCGTCTTCTCGATGCCGAGGACGGCCGTGCTGCGATCGTTCGTCCTGAATCATCTCGTTCACCACCGTGGGCAACTGACCGTGTACCTTCGCCTGCTCGACGTGCCGGTGCCGTCGGTCTACGGCCCGAGCGCCGACGAACCGGCCTTCTGACCGGTCGCGCATTGCCCGAGGCCGCTGCCGCCCGCATTCTGTCGTTCACGGTTGGTGGAGCCCTCTTCGTGGTGCTGGCGACCGCGAACGGCGCGGGGTACCGGTACGGCGTCTCCGATCAGGCCTTCTACATTCCGGCCGTGACCAGGGCGCTCGACGCGGCGCTCTTCCCCCGAGACGGCCTCCTCATCGACGCCGAAGGACGCCTGATGGTGACAGACGAGATCCTCGCCGCGCTCGTCGGCGCCACCGGCATCCCTCTCGAGACTCTCTTCTTCGCCGGCTACCTGGTCTCGCTCGGGCTGCTCTTTGCCGGAATGGCGCTCATCGGGACGCGCGTGTCCAGCAACCCGTGGGTGGCCGCGGCCATCGCAGTCGCCTTCACCATGCGGCACCGCATCCCGCGAACGAGCGCCAACTCATTCGAGCCCTACTTCCACCCGCGCGTCCTCGCATTCGGTCTGGGCACCCTTGCCGTCGCGGCGCTCCTGCGGCGCCATCCCCGTACGGCCATGGCGCTCCTCGGCGCGGGCGCGCTCGTGCACGTCAGCACCGCGCTCTGGTTCGCCGTCCTCGTCGGCGCCGCGCTGGCCGTGCTCGATCGCCGCTGGTGGCGGCTGGTTGGCGCCGGCGCACTGACCGCGCTGGTCGCGCTGGCCGCTGCGATCGCCGTCGGGCCGCTGCGAGGCAGCCTCGTCACAATGGACGACGTGTGGCTGCAGGCGGTGTCGGGCAAGGACTCGCTCTTTGCCACAGAGTGGCCCGTGTGGGCCTGGGTCGCCAACCTTGGCCTGCTCGGAATCGTCTGGTTCGCCCACCGCGTGCGCGTAGGGCGGGGCACGGCAACGGAAGAAGACACCGCGGTCGTCTGGGGCGCCACGGCACTGGTGGGGCTGTTCCTCCTGACCCTGCCGCTTGTCGCCGCGGGCGTGTCGCTGGCGGTCGAGTTCCAGTTCCCGCGGGTGTTCTGGCTCGTCGATCTCGTGGCGCTCGTCTACGTGCTCGCCGCCCTCGTCGAGACGCGTCCCCGGAGGGTTGCGCTCGGCGCGGCGGTCCTGCTGCTGGCGGTCGCGGCGGGACGGGGCGCCTACATCATGCTGGTCGAGCAGCCCGAGCGGGCGCTCTTCGACCTCCGCATGCCCGACTCGCCGTGGCACGACGCGATGCGCTGGATGGCCGCCACACCACGGGACGTGCACGTGCTGGCCGATCCCGGCCACGCGTGGAAGTACGGCACCAGCGTGCGGGTCGCCGCCGAGCGCGACGTGCTCGTCGAGGAGGTGAAGGATTCGGCGGTGGCGATCTACTCGCGCGAGGTGGCGGCCAGGTTCGTCGATCGCGTCGGCGCCATCGGCGACTTTCCGGCGCTGACCGCCGACGGCGCGCGCACGCTCGCGCGTCGCTACGGCCTCGACTATCTGGTCACGGACGCCGATCTGCCGCTGCCCGAGGTTTATCGCAACGCCCGGTTCCGGATCTACGCGCTGCGGTAGCGACAGGCCCACCGCCTACCGGCTATCGGCTACCGGCTACCGGCCACCGGCTACCGGCTACCGGCCAGCCACTGGATGATTCACGAACGCGTCGTTCACACTGCTGGGTGCTCCCTTCTCCGTTCGTGTTCCGGTTCGGTGCAGCCGTTCGTCGGCCCCCGTCGAGCCGGGTCGAGGTGTTCCGGCGAGGACGAGCCCGAGACCTCCGAACCTTGAACCGCGAACCCGCGAACCGAACATGAACACGAACCGAGCACCACGCACCGAGAAGCGTGAACGACTGATTCATGAATGGTGCGGGCTATCGACTCGCCTGCTTCACCCAGAGGTCGTCGAACGCGCCCGGGTGCAGCAGCTTCGTGATCCAGACAATCTGTCCCATGTGAGCCGCGTTGTGATGCGTCACATGGAGCAGAACTTGTGCGTAGGTCGTGGGCGTGCCGCTGCGATCGGTCGTCCGAGCCAGCTGCGACGGCTGAATGGTGTCGAGCACGCGCTCGGCGGCACGCCGCGCTTGCTCCCAGGCATCCACGAGCTGCGTCTTCGAGCAGCCGCCGCGCACGGCGAACTCCGCAGCGCGATCGCGACCGACATCGCCGCCGGCGATGACCTGCTCGAGGTAGTAGCGATTGGATCCCACCAGATGCAGGACGAGGTTGGCCACCGCGTTCGCCTGCTCGTGGGGACGCCACCAGATCTCCTCGTCCGAGAGCACCTCGAGGCACGCGGCGATCTGGGCGGGGTAATCCCGCAGCAGCCGCGTGCGCGTGACGTGCAGCAGCGTCGAGAACAGGTCGGGCTCCATGGCCGCGATGGTAAGCTGAAAACGCGCGCCATGTCATTTCGACCGTCCGCGTATCGTCCGCTGTTCGGGGGCGGCCATCGACAGACGCTGTACGCGTGGGCGCGTCAGCGTCGGTTCCCGCGTCTGCCCGACCCGGCGGCGCGCTACTTCGACACCGCCGCCGACGCGCGCGTGCTGGCGCATTGCCACTGGCACCCGAAGCCGGCGAATCATCCGACGATCCTGCTCCTGCACGGGCTCGAGGGCTCCAGCCTCACCCACTACATGTGCGGAATCTCCGATAAGGCCTGGGCGCTCGGCTGGAACATCGTCCGTCTGAATCAACGAAACTGCGGCGGCACGGAGCACCTGTCGCGGGGCCTCTACCACTCGGGCCTGACCCAGGATGCGCTGGTCGTCATCCGGGAGCTCCTCGAACGCGACGGCCTGCAGGCCATTGCCGTGGCGGGCTACTCGCTGGGCGGCAATCTGGCGCTCAAACTCGCCGGCGAACTGGGCAGCGGCGCCCCGGCGGCGCTCCGGGCGGTCTGCGCCGTTTCGCCGACGATGGATCTGGCGCGCTCGGTCGATGCGCTCGAGCGCCGATCCAACGCCGTCTACGAGTGGCACTTCCTGCGGAACCTGAAGGCGCGCATGCGGAGGAAAACGGCGCTGTTTCCGGGGGCGTTTCGGCTCGAGCCGCTCGGCCGCATCAGGTCGATCCGCCGCTTCGACGACGTCTACACGGCGCCGCACCACGGGTTCCGCGACTCGGCCGACTACTACTACCGCGTCAGCGCCATGCGCGTCGTCGATCGGATCCGCGTGCCGACACTCATCATGACCGCCGAGGACGACCCGTTCGTACCGCCGGCGCCCGTCCGGCATCCCTCGGTCACCTCCAACCCTGACATCACCGTGGCGATGACGCCGCAGGGCGGACACTGCGCGTTCCTGGAGCGGGCGACCGGGCACGACGACGGCTACTGGGCGGAGCGCGAGATCATGCGCTTCGCGTCGGCGCACCTCGGCGATCGAGACACTGCATCAGCAGACGACCGAATTCAGGCCCCTTCCCCGACGCTTCGTGCTTGAAATAGACGAAGACGTCGCCGCAGTGCGCCGTGTCGCCGCCAATGATCTGGGCCCAGCGTTCGACGTCGGAGGGCGCGTATCCCTCGTCCCGAAGCCTGAAGTAGGCGTAGTCGGCGGTCATCGCGACCGGCGTCGACAGGCGCTCACGGTCGGCCACGCAGAGCGCCAGATTGCGCGCCCGCAGGCGTGCATAGATCTCCTCGTCGAACCACGATGGATGGCGGATCCGGATAGTTGTAGCCGGAGGTGCCGACCCAGATCATCTGCTAGAGTTAAGCACATGTGGCGGCTGGGGGCGCTCATCGTTGCCGTCGGTGTCGCCGGCGCATGCGGCCGCGCGCCAGAGGTACGGCAGTACGAAGTGCGGGGACAGATTCTCCGTATCGATCGCGACAGAAGCGAAGTGCTCGTCGATCACGAGGACATCAAGGGCTTCATGCCCGCGATGACCATGCCGTACACGGTGAACGATCCGGCACTGCTCGACGGGAAGAGTCCCGGCGACCTGATTACGGCGACGCTCGTCGTCGAAGACGTGAACGCGTACCTCTCGACGATCACCGCCACCGGGCACGCGCCCGTGAAGGCGGCGGCCGGTTCCCTCCTCACGGCGTCCGATGTGCTGCAGAACGGCGACCTCGTGCCGGATCACGCGCTCGTCGATCAGCACGGCATGGCGCGCCCGCTCAGCGCCCTGCGCGGGCACCGCGTGGCGCTCACATTCATGTACACGCGTTGTCCGCTGCCGGACTTCTGCCCGCTCATGGACAGACACTTCGCCGCCGTGCAGGACGACGTCCGGCGCTCACGCAGTCTGAACGACGTGCGGCTCGTATCGGTCACGCTCGACCCGGATTACGACGTGCCGGCGGTCCTCGAGCGTCATGCCGCGACGCTGGGCGCGGAGGATGGGCGCTGGTACTTCCTGACGGGCACGCCGGACGAGGTGCTGGCGTTCGCGAAGCGCTTCGGCGTCACGGCGGAACGGGGCGATCCGGATATCGGGCTGGTGCACAACCTGCGCACCGCCGTCATCGACGCGCAAGGGCGCCTCCTGACCGCCTACTCCGGCAACGGGTGGACGCCGGCGGAACTCGTTGCCGACCTCGAAAAGGCTTCCGCTCCCGCGCGCTGATCCGGTCGATCCGCCGGATCTGCCGTTCACCCCCGCGGAACGGCGGCTCGTCGCGCGCCTCCGCACGCCCGGCGCCGTGCAGCGGTGGTTGAATGCGCTTCCGTACAACATGGAGCGCGGCGGCGAAACGCTGCGCAGCTTCCGCGGCGTGGCGCGGAAGGGCACGGCGCACTGCTTCGAGGCGGCCATGGCGGCGGCTGTCATCCTCGAGCAGCACCGCTATCGGCCGCTCGTCCTCAGCTTCGAGTCGGTCGACCTGCTCGATCACGTGATCTTCGTCTACCGCGGACCGCGGGGGTGGGGGTCGGTGGCGCGCTCGCGCGACCCGGGACTGCACGGGCGCAAGCCGGTGTTTGCGACGCCGCGCGCGCTGGCGCTCAGCTACTTCGACGGGTACGTCGATTTCACCGGCCGCATCAAGGCGTACGCGGTGGTCGATCTCCGCGTGCTTGGCAGGTACGATTGGCGACTCGCCGAGACGAACATCTGGAAGGCGGAGCGGCTGCTGCTGGAGTGGCCACACCGGCCGATCGTGTCGTCGGAGGGGCGCGTCGGGCGGCTGCGGCAGCGGTATCGCGCCTTCCACCAGGCGCATGGATACAAGCCGTGGAAGTACTACCGCGGCCGCGAGCGCTGGACGGAACTCCCGCGGGAGTTTCGAGCCCGCGGCTAGTCGAGATCGAAGTCGCGGGTCGGCTTGGTGACCGGCTCCTTGCTCGCCTGCCGCAACGCTTCCTCGAACCGGCGCGTGAGGGCGTCGTCGCGCGACTTCTCGGCTTCGACCGACTGCTGGAAGCGGGCCTCCCGGCGCGCCGCCTCCTCCGCCAGGATTCTCGAGGCCTCGTCGAGCTCAGGCTTGTCCGCACGCTCCGGCTCGCGGTGGGACACGACACGACGCAGGTTCGTGTCGACCACGAGCGTGGATCGACAGCACGGACAGGTGATTTCGAGCTCGCTCTTCAGCTTCGCCATGGCACTATTCTAGTTGGTAGCCGGTAGCCGGTAGCCGGTAGCCGGTGGCCGGTCGCCGGTCGCCGGTCGCCGGCGAGCGCCTCCCGACTGCCGCGGACCAGCCCGATGACCACTCTGCGCGTCGCCACCTACAATGTGCACCGGTGCCGCGGCCTCGACGGCCGGACCAGTCTGGCGCGGATTGCGGAGGTCATCCGCCGCATCCACCCCGACATCATCGCGCTGCAGGAGGTGATCGGCGCCGGACCCCACTCGACGGGGCACGCCGAGCAACTCGGCGCGCAGCTCGGCATGGGCTGGGTGATGGCGCCGACGCGGCATGTGCGCCGGGCGCTGTTCGGCAACGTGGTGCTCAGCCATCTGCCGATCCAGCACCACGCGCACTACGACCTGTCGTGGAAGACGTGCGAGCCGCGCTGCTGCCAGCGCGTCGACATCGCCGTCGGCCACCATACGCTGCACCTGTACAACGTCCATCTGGGCACGGCCTACCTCGAGCGGCGGTACCAGGCGGAGCGGCTGAGCGCGATTGTCCACGACCGCCGCCTCGGGCAGCCGAAAATCGTCCTCGGGGACTTCAACGAGTGGATGCGCGGCCTGGCCACCGACATGCTGAGCGAACGGCTCAGTAGCGTCGACCTACGCACACACCTCCGCCGACGCCGGACGTACCCGGGCGTGTTTCCCGTGCTGCACCTGGATCACATCTATTACGACGGGCGGGTCGAGGTCACGAAGGTGGAGCTGCCGCGGACGCGCCTGTCGCTCATGGCGTCCGACCACCTGCCGCTGGTGGCGGAGCTGAGCGTACAGTTCTCGTAGGCTCAGCCTTCTTCGTATTCTTCTTCTTCGAGCGGGAGGAACCGGGTCGGAGGCCGGAGCGCCTCGCGGAAGTCGTAGACGGGAAGGTCCCGGACGTGAAGCGACATCACGCAGTGCGCGCCCTTCACCTCGATGACCACCGTCACCGGGCTCCCCTCGACGCCTTCCCGGAAGCCGAGGCGGCACCCGCAGGCGAGCCGGGCGTGCGTGAACCCCTTCAACATAGCCGAATCATACTACGTATGCGCTGTCTACCGGAACGCCTTGGCGGCATGCCTCAGAGCAGTGACTTGATCTCGTGCTCGAACTGCTCCTTCGACGCGATGCCCGAATGCTTCTTGTAGATCACTCCATCGCGTGTCACGAACACCGTCACCGGAATGCCGTAGAAGGGACCGAACGCATCCTGAAAGTCCTGCCGGCCGTTGCCAACGAGCAGCGGATAGTTGATCCGCATGTCCTTCGCGTAGGGCTTCAGCTTCTCCGCCGTATCGTCGACCGACACCCCGAGCACCACGAGATCGTCTGGGTACTGCGTCTGCAGCTCGATGAGGTACGGAATCTCGATGCGGCACGGCCCGCACCAGGTCGCCCAGAAATTGAGCAGAATCACCTTGCCCTTGAACGACTCGAGCTTGACGTCGATGCCGTTCATGTCCTTGAGCGTGAACGTCAGATTGGCCGGCGCGCCGGAGGCGGCGGCATCCCCGCCGCCTCCCGTCGTGCCTCCGTCCGCCGCCGGGGGCGGCGCCTCGGAATCGAACCCGTCTGGCCGCGACAGCAGCGTGAGCAGGGTGAGCGCGACGACCACCGCGCCCATGCCGAGCCAGGCGCGCGTGCGCCGGCCGAGGCGGGGCTGGGCAGGCTCGGGGGGTGAATCGACTGGCGCATCCATCGCTTCATTATCTCTCAGGTCGCGCCGTCCTACGACAGGCCGGCCGGTGGACGTTTCACGCAGCGGGACGCCAAATCCGCCGCTTCTGTCGCCAGACCGCATCGGTACGTCCTTTGCTCGCCGCCGCGGTCATAATAGGACGGCGGGCGGGGGCCCGGAGGCGTGTGTGGCCGGTAGTAAGATGGCTCGCGCGGCAACCGACGTCCGACAGCCTGGATCTGCGAGGAGAGAACTTCCATGAGCCGGACCCTTCCGAGCGTCGCTGTGATCGCGGTCGTCGCGGCGGTCGTGCTGGCGCCCCCCGTGGCGGCGCAAACGCCGTTCATCCCCTACTACGGCAAGAATCAGATCCGCTACGACAACTTCCGGTGGCAGATCTACACGACCGACCACTTCGAGATCTTCTACTACCCCGAGATCGAGCAGCACCTGGAACGCATGGCGGCCTACGCCGAGAGCGCCTACCAGCACATCAGCTCGGAGCTGAAGTACGACCTCGCTTTCAAGATTTCGCTGATCCTGTTCAAGACGAGCAGCGAGTTCCAGCAGCAGAACGTCATCCCGGGCGCCGCCCAGGAAGGCGTCGGCGCCTTTGCCGAGCCGACGCGGTACCGGATCGTCATGCCGCTCGACGAGCCGCCGGATCTCCTCTATCGCCTGATTGTCCATGAGCTGACGCACCAGTTCGAGTTCGACATCATCCCGACTTCCCTCATCCGCCGCAGCGTGCCGCTGTGGGTGAACGAAGGGCTGTCGGACTACATGACCGGCATCTGGCGGCCGATCGACCTGATGACGGTGCGCGACGCCGCGGTCGCCGACATCATCCCGAAGATGACGAACCTCGAGGGGTACACGGCCACCGGCAGCGTCCGGATGATCTACAACCTCGGGCACGCGGTATTCGAGTTCATCGAATCGCGTTGGGGCAAGGAAGGCATCCGGCAGTATCTGTTCTCGCTGCGCAAGTCGGTCATCGGCGGCGGTGAGGACACGTACCAGGAGGCGTTCCGGCTGACGCCGGAGGAGTTCGACCAGGAGTTCGACAAGTACCTCAAGGATCGCTTCAAGCCGTTCCGCGACAAGGAGCGTCCGGCCGACTACGGCCGCAACCTCGCGCCCGATCCGGAGAAGACGCCGTTTGTCGGCGCCGTGTCGATCGAGCCGTCCCCCTCGGGCGACCTCATTGCGATGGTCACCGGCAACCGACGCGACCGGGAGATGGACGTCGTCCTCGTGTCCGCCCGCGACGGGTCGATCATCCGCAACCTGACCAACGAGTTCGATCAGGATCGCGGGTTCGAGTTCATCATCCAGCCGGGAATGCGATTCAACACCGTTCCGTGGCTGTCATGGGCCCCGTCGGGGGACCGGATCGCGTATTTCGTCCGTCGCGAGAAGTGGCGCACGCTCATCATCCAGAACGTACTGACCCGGGACATCGAAGATCGGGTCGAGCTGCGTACAATCGACGATCCGGAGTCGCCCGACATCTCACCCGACGGCGCCAGGGTGGCGTTCGCGGCGCTGCAGGGCGGCGTCGGCGACATCTTCGTGGTCGACCTGCGGACGCGGGAGATCACGAACCTGACCAAGGACGCCTTCGCCGACTCGGGCCCGACGTGGTCGCCCGACGGCCGCGCGCTCGTCTACGTGGCCCGCGTCAGCGGCAACGAGAAGCTGTTCCGGCTCGATCTGGCGACGGGACAGAAGACGCAGCTCACCTTCGGCACGCACGACGACTCGGCGGCCCAGTTCCTCGACGGCGACACGCTGGTCTTCTCGTCCACCGCGACCGATCCGGACCAGTCGATCGAACCGGCCGTGGCCCGCAACGGCGCCATCTACAACCTGTGGACGCTCGGCCTGAAGACCGGCGAGCTGCGGCAGTTCACCGACGCGCTCGGCGGCAATACGTCGGCCGTCGTGCTGCGCGCCGGCGAGAAGCAGGAGCCGCGAATCGCCTTCGTCAGCTACTACAAAGGCGAGTACGAGCTCCACGTCCTCGACCGGCGGGAGCCGGTCGCGACGGCGGCGACCGCGGACTTCGGCGCGCCCGGCCCGATCATCGACTTCCAGTCGCCGCTCTCCCACACCCTCATCGCGGACAACCAGCGCCGCAAGGGCCCGTTCGAGAAGATGTTCATCGACGGGCGGCCGCCGGTGAACGTCGGCGTCACCAGCAGCGGCGACGTGTTCGGCGGCTCCGCCGTCACCTTCAGCGACGTGCTCGGTGACAAGCAGTTCAGCCTGTACGCCGCCTCGATCTCGCAGTACCGCACGCTCGCCTTCTCGTTCTTCAACGCGGCGCGGCGGTTCAACTTCTCGGTGCAGGGGTTCTCGCAGACGCAGTTCTTCTACGGCGCGCTCGAAGGCGTGTTCTACGACCCGATCTTCTCGAGCCTGATTGCCGCCGATCGCGACCTCGCGGTGGCGACGCGAACGGTCCGGGGCGGCACCGCGTTCGGCATCTGGCCGATCGACCGGTACCGCCGGGTCGAGCTGTTCGGCGGCGTGCTGCAGTACCGCGAGGAGTTCAACGATCCGAGCCTCGAAGCCTACTCGCAGGAGTTCCAGCAGCAGCAGTTCGGGCGCGAGCTCTTCAGACGCGGCACCTACATCCCGCTCGGCGTCAACTTCGTCCAGGAGACGACCGTCTTCCGGGAGTTCGGGCCGCTGGCGGGCAACACGATGCGGCTGTCGTACGAAGTCTCACCCAACATCGGCAACACGCTCGGCCGCCAGACGGCGGACATCGACGCCCGCTACTATCTCCGGATGGGCGGCACGGGCCTGCTGGCGCTTCGAGCGCGCAGCTTCAAGAGCTGGGGCGACGCCCCGGACTTCCTGTACTTCGGCGGCAACTCGGAAATGCGCGGCTACGAGTACCTGGAGTTCATCGGCTCCGAGGCCACGTTCCTCAACGCCGAGCTCCGGTTCCCGTTCATCGAAGCGATGTTGACCCCGCTCGGCGTGCTGGGCGGCGTGCGCGGCGTGCTCTTCGCCGACATGGGCGGCGCACGCTTCGAAGGACAGCCGTTCAAGTGGCTCTCGAACAGCTCGGAGATGTACACGCCGGTCGTCGGCGTCAACCAGTCGTTCCTCGGGCAGTTGACGCCCGTGTTCGGGCCGCCGACGCGCGTCGAGGGCCTGCGGCTCGTCGACGCCCGCGCTTCCTACGGCATCGGGCTGGAAACCTTCGCCCTGGGCTTCCCCATCCATTTCGACTGGGCATGGCGCACGCTCTTCAACAAGGAGTGGGAGGATCTCCGCTTCGCCACCATCGGCGGCAGCTCCGCGTTCCGCAAGGCCCGGTTCGCCATGTGGATCGGATATGACTTCTAGCCGGTAGCCGGTAGCCGGTAGCCGGTAGTTGGGAGCCGGTAGTTGGGAGCCCGGCAGTTGGGAGCCCGGCAGTTGGTGGTCGTCGCTCCCACTTATCGGCTGCCAGCCACTGACGCGGACCCGCCGAACCGCTCCAGCCGGAGCTGGCCGCGTGCCATGTCCATCGCCACGCGGTACCCGCTCAAGAACCGATGGCCGACGATGCCGCCGACCTGGAAGCCGAGCAGGACGCTCGGCGCGCGCAGGTTGAGCACCGCAAGCCCGACGTTGCGGAACTCGATGTCGTCGAAATCGACGTTGACGCCGGGCAGCAGAT
The DNA here is from genome assembly GCA_001767525.1 of Acidobacteria bacterium RIFCSPLOWO2_12_FULL_68_19. Classification (GTDB taxonomy): domain Bacteria; phylum Acidobacteriota; class Vicinamibacteria; order Vicinamibacterales; family UBA2999; genus MELF01. The sequence continues at coordinate 24,604 of MELF01000010.1, forward strand.
AGGCGTGCTCGTCGATCCCCGACATGCCGTACACGCGCAGCGGAATCCGGCGGGGCGGGTTCATCGAGAGCGCATCGGCCGTTTCGGCGCTGATCGAGATCAGCTCGCCGCCGGTGTCCACCACGAAGTACGCCGGGTGGGTCGAGTTGAGCAGCCCGCGCACCATCGGCAGCCGGTTCATCCGCATCGGGAGCACGAAATCGGCGTCGCTCTCGGGGAGCGTCCGCGCGAACGTCACCTCCCGGCGCTCGTAATCGACCACGACGGAGAGGCCGAGCGCGAGCGGCGAGAAACTTTCGTTCTGCCACCGGGGCAGCGCGTTGCGGATCGCACGCCTGATGGCCACCGGCACGTTGCGAATCCGCAGCGTGCCGATCTCGAGTTCGTCGGCGCGCCCCATGTCGAGCCGCCGCAGCGCCGCGATGCCGACGCCCGCGGTGAGCGTTGACGTGATCGTGCCGATCCCGGCGCGGCGCGCCGTGGCGTCCGAGATGCCGGTCCGCTCGGAGCCGGTATCGAGAACGAACTCCACCGGCAGCCGGTTGACGCGGCCGCGCATGACGATCTTCCTGTTCACCAGCCGGAACGGCACGCGGTGGAGGCGGTCGGCGGCGCCGGAATCCATCTGCAGGGGCACGCGGCCGTGAAAGCTCCGCAGCAGGCGCACCTTGCTCTCGAACACCGCCATCATGCTCGATTGCCGATCCTCGCGACCATGCGGCTCGGGGAGGAGCGCGAGATAGCGTTCAAACGCCTCGGCGGACTCCTCGAACCTGTTCACCCGCTCGTAGACCATGCCGACAAGCGCGTGGACTTCCGGATCCTGCGGCGACTCCCCTGCCGCCGCGAGCGCCTCGCCGAGCGCCTCGTCGAGCCGGTTGCGGGTCGCAAGCGATCGCGCCAGACCGAACCGGGCGCGCGAGTTCCCCGGCGCATCGTCCAGCGCACGCCGGTAGGCGAGGTCCGATTCGTCGAAGCGTCCCATGGCCCACAGCGCGTCGCCGAGCAGCGTCCGCGCCTCCGCGTCGGAGCTCGTCCCGTCGTTGAGCAGCCCGGCCTCGCGCCACGCCAGTTCGAACTCGGCAATCCGGAGGGCGGCGCGAATGCGTCCCTTCCTGGCACGAGCGACGAGCGCCGGGTCGTCGCTGCGGGTGGCCACCTCGTAGGCGGCGAGCGCCTCGCGGTAGCGCGCGGTGTTGTACAACGACGCCGCCAACTGATACTGAGCCGCCGGATCGGCCGATTCCTGGAGGGCCTGACCACCGACACGCGGAACGATCGTGAGGAGGGCAGCAGCCACCGCGCAGGGAAGCACGAGAGCACGGACAGCGGGCATGTTCGACGCCTCCTTCTGGCCGTCGCCCAGCGACGGCGCGAACATGTTCACGTTACTTCTGGTAGTACGTCGCGTTCACCGCGATGAAGCTCTGCCACTTCTCCGGCGTCTCCTCCAGCGCGAAGATCGCCTCAACCGGACATGCCGGCACGCACGCGCCGCAGTCGATGCATTCGTCCGGGTGAATGTAGAGCATCTCCATCGATTGAAAGCCCGGCTCGTCCTTGCGGGGATGAATGCAGTCGACGGGACAGACGTCGACGCAGGCCGCATCCTTGGTGCCGATGCACGGTTCGCAGATGATATACGCCACGCAGGTCTCCTGACAGACGGGGAAGTATAACTCGGAGGGTCGATTGCGCTGGATACCGGTCGTGCTGCTCGTCGCGGCGGCCGCGCTCGTCGCCCAGCCCGGAGGGACATGGCGCGCGGCGCCGGAGTTCCTGCCGCTATTCGCGCCCGCAGGCCCTCGCGCCGAGGCGTACCTGGCGTACGTGTCGCCCTTCGATCTCGACACCGTCCTCGGGGAGATCGCCGCCGACCCGGCGCTCGTCCGGGTTCCGGGCGCCTGGCGGCCGCGGCCGCTGCCGCCGTCGGATGCCTTCGGCCAGACCGGCCGCTACGATCGGGGACGGCTGCTGCGCCTCTACGGCCCGACGCGCGCCCGCGTCGCCCGCGGCGCACGGCTCGAGGACGGGCGCGTGAGGGAGGCCTGGACGCTCATCTCGCCGTATCCCCGCGCCGATCTGGCGCGGCTGGACGACGGGACGCTGCTGCTCGTCCTGCGGCTGCCGTAGCCCGGGACTGCGCTACGATTGCCCACGCAGGGATGCGACTCACTGCCTCGCTGACCAATCGCGTCTTCCTCGCCTGCACGCTCCTGGCCACGCTCTCGCTCGGCGTCGCGTTCTACTTCGTCGACGAGCGAGCGTCGGCGGCAGCCGAAGCGGAGCTGCGGCGCGGGCTCGTCGACGCCGGGACGCTCGTCGACAGGCATGCCGCTACTCGCACCGACCAGTTCACCCGCCTGGCGCGGGTGGTGGCCGACCTTCCGAAGCTGAAAGCGGCCGTCGAGACAGGCGATCCGCCCACCGTGCAGCCGCTCGCCGACCAGTACCGTGCCGAGATCAACGCCGACCTCCTCGTCCTCACCGGCAAGGGGGGCCGGCTGCTCGGGCGGGCGGGCGACGTCGCGGCCGACGTCCCGCCAACCTTGCGCGACGCCCAGCTGACCGAGGAGATCTCCGCCTTCCAGCCGCACGGCCGGGGCGTACTGGAGCTGGTGAGCGTCCCAATCTTCCTCGAAGGCGCGGTGCCGGACATGCTCGGCCGCCTCACGGTCGGATTCTTCCTGGACGATCGGCTGGCAGCCGAGTTCAGGGATCTCACGGGGAGCGAGATTGCGTTCGGGGCGGAAGGGCGCATTCTCGCCTCGACGCTGCCCGCCGCGTCGCGCTCCTCGCTCGCGCCGGCGATGCACGCGGCGTCGGTCGCCTCGGTCACCCTCGGCAGCGAGGAGTACCTCGTGCTGGCGCGCCCGCTGGCGGGCGGCGGCCCGGCGGCATCGGGTGGACCCGTCGCGTTGATCCTGAGATCGCGCACCGAGCGGCTGCAGTTCCTCGACGCGATCCGCGCCGGTCTGGTCGGCGTGCTCATCGTCGCGCTGCTGCTGGCGACGCTCCTCAGCTACGGAGTGGCCCGAACGATGACGCGGCCGCTGTCGGCGATCACGACGGCGATGCGCGATGTCGCGGCCACAGGGGACCTCAGCCGGAAGGTGACGCTCGAGAGCCATGCCTGGGACGACGAGGACGCACGCACGCTGGCGGCAGCGTTCAACACGCTGACCGAGTCGATCGCCCGCTTCCAGCGCGAGGCGGCGCAGAAGGAGCGCCTCTCGTCGCTCGGCCGGCTGTCCACCGTGATCGCGCACGAGGTCCGCAACCCGCTGATGATCATTCGCGCGTCGCTTTCGACGCTGCGTCGCGAGCGCGTCTCGTCGTCGGAGCTGCGCGAGGCGGTGGCCGATATCGACGAGGAAACGACGCGGCTCAACCGGATCGTGTCGGACGTGCTCGACTTCGCGCGGCCGATCCGCTTCGAGCTCGCCGACACGGACGTGAACGAGATCTGCCGCGCCTCGGTGGAAGCGGCGTGGGCCGGCGATCGCTCGTCGGCGGTGGCGCTCGATCTCGATCCGGCCATGCCGGTCGTGATCACCGATGCCGAGCGGCTCCGTACCGCGCTGGTGAACATGCTCACGAACGCACGCCACGCCGTCAGCGCGGTCGTGCGCGCGGGCACCGGAACCGACGGCCGTACGGCGGTCGGAGACGCGGCGGCTCCGCTGGTGCGGCTTCGGACCCGCGTGCTCAACGGCCGCGTGATCATTACGATCCAGGATCACGGCGTCGGCATCGCGCCCGCGGACATGCCGCACATCTTCGACCCGTACTTCACGACGCGGCGGGCCGGCACCGGCCTTGGTCTGCCAATCGCCAGAAACATCGTCGAAGGGCTCGGCGGCACGCTCCAGGTCTCGAGCCGGCCGGGTGAGGGCACCGAAGTCCGCCTCGATCTCCCGCGATCCGCCGCACCACCCCAGGCATGAACTCCACACACGGCACCATCCTCCTCGCCGACGACGAGGAGAAGATCCTCAAGCGCCTCGGCCGCGCGCTGCGCGAGGACGGGCACGACGTCGCCGAGGCGATGACGATCCCCGACGCGCGGCGGCATCTCGCCGAACGAGCCTTCGATCTGGTGGTGGTCGACAACGTGATGCCCGGCATGACGGGCCTGGAGTTCATCCGCGAGGTGGCGCAGACGATGGCGCCTGGCGAGCGGCCGCAGATCGTGATGATGACCGCGCACGGCACGACGCAGCTCGTGCGCGAGGCGTTCAAGCTCGGCGTGGAGGACTTCCTCGAAAAGCCCTTCGAGATCGACGAGCTGCTGTCGCTCGCCCGGCGCGCTGTCAGGAGCCAGCGCCTCGAGACCGAACGGCAGTACCTGATCAGCGAGCGTGACGCCGAGTTCAACCATTACGGCATCGTCGGGCGCAGCCGCGCGATGCAGGACGTCATCCAGCGCGCCTCGCTGGTGGCGGAGACGAAGAGCACGGTGCTCATCACCGGCGAGACCGGCACCGGCAAGGAGATGGTCGCGCGGCTGGTTCACCACTCCAGCGCGCAGCGCGACATGCCGCTCATCAAGGTGAACTGCGCCGCGATTCCCGAAACGCTCCTCGAGTCCGAGCTGTTCGGCCACGTGCGAGGCGCCTTCACCGGCGCCACCATGACCAAGCGCGGCAAGTTCGCGCTCGCCGACGGCGGATCGATCTTCCTGGACGAGATCGGCACGCTGAGCACGGCCACCCAGTCGAAGCTGCTCCGCGTGCTGCAGGAGCGCGAATTCGAGCCGCTCGGGGCCGAACGCACGCAGCGCGTCGACGTCCGCGTCATCGCCGCGACCAACCGCGACCTGACGCAGATGGTCACCGAGGGCCGGTTCCAGGAGGACCTGTACTACCGGCTGAACGTCATTCCGATTGCGATTCCGCCGCTGCGAGACCGCCGCGAGGACATCCCGGTGCTCGTCGAACACTTCGTCGGCAAACACCGCCAGCGCACCGGCAAGCGGATCGACCGCGTCGACGACGACGTCCTCCAGGCGCTGCAGCGATACGAGTGGCCCGGCAACGTCCGCGAGCTAGAGAACACGATCGAGCGGGCCGTCGTCCTCGCGACCGGCCCCGCGATCACCACCGCGTCGATCTCGCTGCTCGGCGCGACTTCAGCCCCGTCGTCCGGATTGCCCTCGTTGCGCCTGCATCAGAACCTCGAATGGGTGGAGCGCGAAACGATCCGCCGGGCGCTGGGGCAGGCGGGGGGTGTCAAGAAGGACGCCGCCGAGCTGATGGGCATCAGTCAGCGGGCGCTCAGCTACTATCTCGCGAAGTACCGCATCGATTGATCTCGCCTCTTTCGCTTCGCGTTCGCACTTACCAATCCGGTAACGAGATCGCCATTCGATCGTCCGGGTTGCGCTCTTTTTCCTCTTGTTTCAGAGGGCATCCTCCTTGCTCGGCTGACGCCCGGATGCGTGCACTCGTCACCCCCAGGAGACGCTGGGCCGCCTCGGTGATCCTCGGTGCGTGCGTGCCGGCCACCGGCGCGCCCTCAGCCCTTCAGTCGCCGGAACTACGCGAGATCCAGGTAGTTGCAAAGCGGTATGCGTTCGAGCCGCCCGAGATCGAGGTCACCCAAGGCGAACGGGTCCGGCTCCTGGTTCGGTCGGGCGACGGCTTGCACGGCCTCGAGATCGAGCGGTTCCGGGTATCACAGGAGATTCCACGCGGGGGTGAGCCGGTCGTCATCGAGTTCACCGCGGACGAGGCTGGACGCTATCCGATTCTGTGCTCCGTGTACTGCAGGGATGGCCATGAGGAGATGAAGGGAGCGCTCGTGGTCACCGCGCGCGCGTCTGCACAACCATAGGAGGACACACCTTGTGACGACACGTCTGGGCGCCGCCCTGATTGTGGCGGCCGCATGCGCCGCCGGATGCGACGAACAGCTGGCCGACGTCGCCGGACCGACGCCGAATCTCACGCCGACGTTCTCGAGCATTCAGCGCGAGATCTTCCTGACGACCGACTCGGCCGGGCGAGCCGCGTGCGCAAACTGCCACAATCCCAACGGCAGCGCGTTCCGCCAGGTGGGACTGGACTTGTCATCCGAGGCTGCCTACGGCCTGCTCGTCGGTGTCCCCTCGCGCGAGCGGCCGGAACTGCTGCGCGTGGCGCCTGGCGATCCCGACAACAGCTATCTCGTTCACAAGATCGAAGGCCTGGCGGGCATCGTTGGCTTGCGGATGCCCCGAAGCGGCCCGTCTTTCCTGACGAGCGGCCAGATACAGATCATCCGGCGCTGGATCGAGCGCGGTGCGCCGCGAGACTGAGGAGTCATACGACCATGATTCGACCGACGACGCTTGTTGCATTGATCCTCGCATGTGGTCTCGCCGCACCGCCCGCCTTCGCGCAGGCGCCGCAGGATGACCCCGATCTCGACCTCAGCTTCGAGCAGCCCGACTTCACGCTCGTCAATCTGCCCACGACGCTGCGGCTTCCCAGGTTCAAGAGCGCCTTCCGCGTCACGCACCGGTTCGGTCGGCCGCTCGGCCAGGGGGACTTCGGCGACCTGGTGGAAGACCTGTTCGGCCTCGACTCCGGCGCGCAGATCGGCCTGGAGTACCGCTTCGGCCTGATGCGCGGCCTGCAGGCGGGCATCTACCGCACCAGTGACAAGACGATCGAATTCTTCAGCCAGTACAACCTGCTGCAGCAGACCAGCGCCTCGCCGGTCGGCGTCGGCGTGCTGGCGTCGATCGACGGCACGAACAATTTTCGCGACAGCTACTCCCCGGCTCTTGGCGTGGCGATCTCGCGGACGCTTCCGCGCGTCGCGGCGCTCTACGTCCACCCCATCTGGGTGAACAACAGCAACCCGCGCCCCTCTGAGCTGGTCGACGACAACGACACGTTCCTCCTGGGCCTTGGCGCGCGGGCTCGGATCCGGCCAACGGTCTACCTCGTTGGCGAGGTCATTCCACGCGTTGCCGGATACGACCCCGGCGTCACGCACGGCACCGTCGGCATCGAGAAGCGCGCCGGCGGCCACATGTTCCAGCTGAACTTCTCCAACAGCTTCGGGTCGACCATCGGTCAGCTGGCACGCGGCGGCCTCGACAACGACGACTGGTATCTGGGGTTCAATATCTCGAGGAAGTTCTTCTGATGCTCAGCCATTCAGGTACGGCAATGTCTGTCTTCCGCGCACCGGCACTCATGGTGGTGGCTGCCGCGTTGACCCTGGCTGCCGCGAGCTGCGGCAGGATGCGTGACGACGATGCGTACGGCGGCGGCACGCCGACCTCTCCCACGCCCGGTTCCTCGTCGAGCGCCGCCACGATCACGATCACGTCGAGCGGCGCGTCGCCGCGTGCGGTCACCGTCTCGGTGGGATCGCGCGTGACGTTCGTGAACGACGATAGCCGCAACCACGATATGGTCTCGGATCCACACCCAGAACATTCCGACTGCCCCCCGATCAACGACGTTGGCTTCTTGCGGCCTGGACAGAGCAAACAAACAGGCAACCTGAACACGCGGCGCACGTGCGGCTATCACGATCACGATCGGGACACGGACAGGTCGCTGCAGGGGACGATCACGATTCAGTAAGGTGTCATTCGGACGTCTCGCCGGGCCGCAGATCCAGCACCTGCACGCCGGTCGGCGCCACGAGCCGCCTGAACTCCCCGGGCGTCCCGGTGAGCATCGGAAACGTGCCCCAGTGCATCGGCACCGCCTGCCGCACGCCGAGCAGCTCGCAGGCCTTTGCGGCGGCGGCCGGTCCCATCGTGAAGCGGTCGCCGATCGGCAGGAACGCGATGTCGGGCCGGTACAGCTCGCCAATCAGGCGCATGTCGCCGAAGAGCGCCGTGTCACCGGCGAAATAGATGGTCGCGCCGTCCTCGAGCCGAATCACGTAGCCGGCCGGCTCGCCGAGGTACACCATCTGCCCGCCCTCGAGGCAGCTGCTGCTGTGCCGCGCGTCGGTCATGACGACGAGCAGGCCGGCGACCATCTGCGAGCCGCCCTTGTTCATCGGCGAGACGCTGGCGACGCCCTTCCGCCGCAACCAGTCGCACAGCTCGAAGATGCCCACGATCGGCGCGCCGCTGTCGCGGGCGACGGCCAGCAGGTCGCCTGCGTGATCGGCGTGGCCGTGCGAGACGAGCACGAGATCCGCCTTTGGCGGCTTCTTGAGCGCCGCCGGACACGCGGGATTGTCGGTGAACCAGGGATCGAACAGCACCTGCCTGTCGCCGGGCGTCTGCAGGAGAAATGTGCTGTGCCCGTACCAGGTGATCCGCAGCTTCTGCATCTGACCCATCCGTTCCGAGACCAATACAGGATAATTGAGGACGATGGCGATCGAGGCCCCTCTGGAATTCGTGCGGCCGCAGAGGAAACCCGAGTGGCTGAAGGTGCGCGCGCCCGGGTCGGCGAACTACCTCCGCCTCAAGGATCTGATGCGCACGCTTCGGCTCCACACCGTGTGCGAAGAAGCCCGCTGCCCGAACGTCGGCGAGTGCTGGCACCACGGAACGGCGACGTTCATGATCCTCGGCGTCGTCTGCACGCGCGCCTGCGCCTACTGCGCCGTCGCGCACGGACGACCGCAGGCGCTCGACCCGGCGGAGCCGGAGCGCGTCGCCGACGCCATCGAGGCGATGGGCCTGCGGCACGCGGTCGTCACCTCGGTCGACCGCGACGATCTCCCCGACGGCGGCGCGGCGATGTTCGCCGAGACGATCCGCCTGGCGCGCGCGCGCGCGCCGGGCTGCCGAATCGAGGTCCTCGTCCCGGACTTCCGGGGCGTCGAGCGTTCCTTGCGAACCGTACTCGACGCCGGGCCCGACGTGCTCAACCACAACGTCGAGACGGTGCCGCGCCTGTACCGGATGGCGCGCTCCGGCGGCCGGTATCCACGGTCGCTGGAGCTGCTCGATCGCTCCCGCCGTTACCGGCCGCAGATCCCGACGAAGACCGGCATCATGGTCGGGCTCGGAGAAGCACTCGAGGAGGTCGCGGCCGTGTTCGACGATCTCCGGGGCGTAGGCGTCTCGATCCTGACCATCGGGCAGTACCTCCGTCCGAGCCCGCAGCACGCACCGATGGTCCGCTACTATCATCCCGACGAGTTCGCCGATCTCGAGCGCATGGCGCTCGCCCGCGGCTTCGTCCACGTCGAGTCGGGTCCGCTCGTTCGCAGCTCCTATCACGCCAGCGAGCAGGCGGACGCGTTCGAGACGCGTGCGGCCCGCGGTTGACGCAGAAGAGGCCTCCCCTGAGGGGCGCTACCGGAACACGCGCAGGAGCCTCGTCACCGGATCGTAGTAGCGGCTGACGACGCGCTCCTTGAGCGGAATGATGGCGTTGTCAGTGATGTGGATGTGCTCGGGGCACACCTTCGTGCAGCACTTCGTGATGTTGCAGTAGCCGATGCCGTGCCGCTCCTTGATCTCCGGCACCCGATCCTGCGCGTCGATCGGGTTCATCTCGAGGTTCGCGGTGTAGACGAAGAAGCGCGGGCCGATGAACTCGTCGTGCTTGTGGTGTTCGCGCAGCACGTGGCAGACGTCCTGGCACAGGAAGCACTCGATGCACTTCCGAAACTCCTGGACACGATCGACGTCGCGCTGGGCCATCCGCCACGTGCCGTCCGGCGCGTCGGCGGGGCGCGGGGTGAACTTCGTGATCCCCTGCTTCACCCGGAAGTTCCACGACACGTCGGTCACCAGGTCCTTGATCGACGGAAACGTCCGCATCGGCTCCACCGTGACCGGCTCCATCAGGTTCAGCTCGTTGAGCCTGGTCATGCACATCAGCCTGGGATTGCCGTTGATCTCCGCCGAGCACGATCCGCACTTGCCCGCCTTGCAGTTCCACCGGACCGCCAGGTCCGGCGCCTGTTCGGCCTGGATGCGGTGGATGACGTCGAGCACGACCATCCCTTCGGACACGTTCGTGTGGAACGTCTGGAACGTGCCGCCGCCCTCCGGATGCGTGCGCCAGACCTTGAACGTCGCGTTCTCGATCACGACTTCTGCTCCTCGATCACCTGCTTCAGCTCGTCCGGCATCGGCGGAATCGGGACCCGCGACACCTGCATGGCGCCGGCCACCTGCTTCACCATGACGTTCACCGTCGACATCTCCTCGGCTCGCTGCGGATAGTCGTCTCGGAAGTGGCCGCCGCGGCTCTCGCGCCGCTCGAGCGCCGACCGCGCAATCGCCTCGGACACCGTGAGCAGGTTCCTCAGATCGAGGGCCGTGTGCCAGCCGGCGTGATATTCGCGGCGGCCGGCGACGCCGACGCGGGCGGCGCGCAGCTTGTACTGTTCGAGGTGTTCGAGCGCCTGCCGCATTTCCGCTTCGTTGCGCACGATTCCGACCAGATTCTGCATCGTCTCCTGCAGGTCGCGCTGCACGCGGTACGGGTTCTCGCCCTGATCGCCGCGCTCGAACGGCTCGAGGGCGGCTCGCTCCGCCCTCGCCACCGCGGCCTCGTCGATCCGCGGCGGCCGCGGCTGCTGGCGCGCCCACACCGAGGCGTATTCCCCGGCGCGCTTCCCGAACACGACCAAATCGGAGAGCGAGTTCCCGCCGAGGCGGTTGGCGCCGTTGATCCCGGACGCGCATTCGCCGGCGGCGAACAAACCGGGCACGCTCGACATCTGCGAGTCGCCGTCGGCGCGGATCCCGCCCATGATGTAGTGCGTCGTCGGACCGACTTCCATCGGCTCCTGTGTGATGTCGAGGTCCGCCAGCATCTTGAACTGGTGGTACATGCTGGGCAGCTTGCGTGTGATGTGCTCGTCGGCGTTCGGCAGCTTCTCTTTGATCCACGCGATGTCGAGGAACACGCCGCCGTGCGGCGAGCCGCGCCCCTGCTTCACCTCGCGAACGATGCAGCGGGCGACGTGGTCGCGGGTGAGCAGCTCAGGCGGACGGCGCGCCGACTTGTCCCCCTGCGTGTAGCGCCACCCCTCTTCCGGGTCGGCGGCGGTCTGCGGCTTGTAGTTGTCGGGGATGTCGTCGAACATGAAGCGGCGGCCCTCGCTGTTCTTGAGGATCCCGCCTTCGCCGCGCACCCCCTCGGTCACCAGGATCCCCTGCACGCTCGGCGGCCACACCATGCCGGTCGGATGGAACTGCACGAACTCCATGTCGATGAGCTCGGCGCCCGCCCGGTAGGCGAGCGCGTGGCCGTCGCCGGTGCCTTCCCAGCTGTTGCTGGTGACCTTGTAGGCGCGCCCGACGCCGCCGGTGGCCAGGATCACCGCCTTGGCCGCGAACACGTGGAACCGCCCGCGCTCCCGGTCGTAGACGAGCGCGCCGGCGGCGCGCCCCTCGTCGAGGAGCAGATCGATGACCGTATGCTCCATGTGCACGGTCACGCCGAGGTGGATCGTGTGGTCCTGGAGCGTGCGAATCAGCTCGAGGCCGGTGCGATCCCCGACGTGCGCGAGCCGCGGATAGCGGTGGCCGCCGAAGTTCCGCTGGTTGATGCGGCCGTCCGACGTGCGATCGAACACCGCGCCCCACGCCTCCAGCTCGCGCACCCGGTCGGGGGCCTCCTTCGCATGGACCTCCGCCATCCGCCAGTTGTTCACGTACTGGCCGCCGCGCATCGTGTCGGCGAAGTGCACCTTCCAGTTGTCGCGGTCGTCGTTGTGCCCCATGGCGGCGGCCATGCCGCCTTCGGCCATGACGGTATGCGCCTTACCGAGCAGCGACTTGCAGATGAGGCCCACCGAGACGCCGGCGCTCGCGGCCTCGATCGCCGCGCGAAGCCCCGCGCCGCCCGCACCGATGATCAGGACGTCGTACGAGTAGGACGCTTCCGGCATCAGAGAATCCTCAGGTCCGTCCAGATCCCCATCGAGCAGAGACGAACGTAGATGTCGGCCAGCGCCACCGACGAAAGACTGAGCCAGGCGAACAACTGGTGCCGGTGGTTCAGCGTGGTCGAACACGCGTACGCGCGGTCGCAGGAGGGATGCTTCGAGACCTCGTCGTGCCTCCCGCCGGCCAGGTGGCGCATCACGTGGCACCCGAGCGTGTAGCAGCTCAGCAGCACCACGTTCACCGCCAGCACGATCGTGCCGAGCCCGATGCCGAACTCGGCGGCGCCGGTCGCGGGGTCGCGGAACCAGAGCGCGAGCCAGACGTCGTACGACAGGATGAACAGGAAGAGCACGGCGACGTACATGAAGTAGCGATGGGCGTTCTGCAGGACCAGCGGAAACCACTGCTCGCCCCGGTAGCCGCTGCGCGGCTCGCCGACGGCGCACGCCGGCGGATCGCCCCAGAACGACTTGTAGTACGCACCGCGGTAGTAGTAGCAGGTGAACCGGAACAGACCCGGGAACGGGAGGATCAGCAGCGCCGGCGAGAAGGGCACCCATGCCGGAATCCACACCGGCTTGGGCCCGAACCACGCGTGCGGCGAATCACCGAACAGCTCCGGCGAGTAGAACGGAGAGAGATACGGCCCGTAGGTGTAATGCGCGTTCTGCAGGGCCGCCCATGTGGCGTACACGATGAACAGCGACAGGCCGATGAAGATCGCCAGCGGGGTCGCCCACCACACGTCGCGCCGAGAGGTGGACCCGAAACCGCTCGGCGCGATTCGTACTGGAGTCACTTCCATGCACACGTCTCCGCAGGTTGGCGGCTGGTGGATGGTGCCTGGTGGCCCGGACGCCCGCCCACCAGCCGCCGCCCGCTAGCCACGAACCACCAGCCACCCACTAGTTCTTGGGCGGGTCGATCTTGATCGGCTGCAGGGCTTCGGCCTTCGACGGCAGATCGGTCTTGCCGGCGGGATACTTCGAGGCGCTGAGCATGAACGCGAGGAGGTCGGCCGTCTGCTCCGGCGTGAGCGAACCCGGGCTGAGCGCAGGCATCGTCATCTGGATCTTGTCGAACAAATCGCCGAGCGATTTCCCCTGCCAGTTGCTCGTGAACGTCTGGCCCGCAAGGCCGGGAATGATGTCGTTGCCTCGGAGATCGTCGCCGTGACAGGCGGCGCACTGCTCCTTGTAGAGGGGCATCCCCCGTTTCGCCTGCGCGTCGGTATAGACGCCGGCGCCGGTGGACGCCGCCTGCGCCCGCAGCACGGCGCTGGCCCCCGCCACGCCTGCCAGCACGGCGGCTGCAGCCGTCAGAATGGTGACTGTCTTCCACATGTCGCTCAAGTCTACCTCTCCTTGCGATTCCAGTTGTAGACGGGCGTGCTCGACCCGATGAGGCTGTGCGCCGGATGCGTCCCATCGCCGCCGCAGCCAACCTGGTATTTTACTATCCGTCGATCCGATGGGGGAACCGCGTTCGTCCGGACTCCGGAACCCGTCGCCGCGCTCGGCGCCGGCGGTGCCACTCGCACTCGCGGCCGTGCACGCGTCGATCGTCTCGTGCGAAGGGTGCCCGCGGCTGCGCGCCTACTGCCGGCGCGTCGCGGCGGAGAAGAAGCGGGCGCACCGCGACGACGTCTACTGGGGCCGTCCCGTGCCCGGCTTCGGCGATCCCGGCGCGCGGCTGCTGCTCGTCGGCCTCGCGCCCGCCGCGCACGGCGCGAACCGCACGGGACGTCCCTTCACCGGCGACGGCTCCGGCGACTTCCTGATGTCGGCGCTCCATCGAACCGGCTTTGCCACGATCCCGACGTCGCGCCGTGCCGACGACGGGCTGCGGCTCGTCGATGCCTACATCCTGTCGGCGGTGCGCTGCGCGCCGCCGGACAACAAGCCGTTGCCCGAGGAGATCGCACGCTGCCTGGACCACCTCGAAGCCGAGATCGCCGAGCTGCCGCGCGTGCGCGTGGTGGTCGCGCTCGGGAAGATCGGGTTCGACGCGTGGCTGCAGTTGCTTCGACGGCGGAGCGTGGCGCCTTCGCCGCGACCGCAGTTCGCGCACGGGTGCGTCGTAGGGATGCCTCCCCCGCTGCCGACGCTCGTCGGCTGCTACCATCCGAGCCGCCAGAACACCAATACCGGCACACTGACGGCCCGGATGATGGAGAGCGTCTTCAGGAACGCACGGCGGATGATCGGCTAGCATCCGCGCATCGGAGCAGCCCGCGCCGACGCACCCTCGCACCCTCGCACCGTCGCACCGTCGCACCAGCGTGTTCACATCACCCCCCCTCCACCACGCGGCGCAGCGTGGCGAGGTCGATGTTGCCGCCGGTCATCACGCAGACGATCGTCCGGCCGGCCAGGCGCGGTCCCCAGTGCCGCGCCGCGGCGAGCGGGGCGGCGCCGGCGCCCTCGGCCAGGTTGTGCGTCAGGGGCAGCGCGGCCCGGACGCCTTCCCGCAGCTCCTCTTCCGTGAGCGTGATCACATCGTCGAGCTGCGCTTTCAGAATCGAGAAGGTCAGGTCGTAGGTCGTTCGTGTCGCCATTCCCTCGGCGAACGTGGCGACGCGGTCGCCGTCGACGCGCTCGGGGCCGCGCCAGGAACGCGCGAACGCGTCGGCGCCGGAGGCCTGTACGCCGATGATCCGTGCAGGTGCCCGTCTGCCGGTGCGGGCGATGCAGCAGCCGGCCGCGCCGCTGCCGCCGCCGACCGGCACGAACACATAGTCGGCCTCCGGCAGCTCGTCGAAGATCTCCAGGGCGTAGGTGCCGACACCGGCAATGAGGTCGGGCTCGTTAGCCGAATGCACGTATCGCCAGCCCTGCTGCGGCGCGAGCGCCTCGACGCGCTCCCGCGCCTCGTCGAAATCGCGGCCGTACTCGACGACAGTGGCGCCGAGCGCACGCATGGCGGCGTTCTTGTCGGGATTGTTGTGGAGCGGCACGAAGATGCGGCACGGGACCCCGTGGACGCGGCAGGCAAAGGCCATCGACTGGCCGTGGTTGCCGGTGCTCGCGCTGACGACGCCCCGGCGCCGCTCGTCGGCGGTGAGCTGCGCCACCAGGTTGAGACCGCCGCGGATCTTGAACGCGCCCGTCGGGTTGTGGTTCTCGTGCTTCACCCAGACCGCGCAGCCGAGCCACTGGTCGAGCAGCGGATGCCGGAGGAGCGGCGTGGGCCGGAGATGGGCGTAGACGCGCGCCCGCGCGGCTTCGAGGTCCTGCAGGGAAGGGGGGCTCATCATGACGTCACCAGGTGAACGAATCTCTCACGTGGACGGCCACGTCCGGATGGTTGCTGATCAGGCCATCGACGCCCCACGCGAGCAGCCGCCGCATGTCGTCCTCCAGGTCCACCGTCCACACCTGCACCTTGAGCGCGGCCCGATGGGCGTACCTGACGAAACGCGGCGAGACGATCCGCATGACGCCGCTCCGCTCGGGGACCTGGTAGCCACCGTACGACGCGCGGCGCACGGGCCAGCGCGCCCACGCACGGTAGACCGCGAGCCGCACTTCCGCATGACAGGCGCTCGACGCCATTTCCGGCAGCGCCGCACGGGCCGCGGCGGCGCTCCGCGCGCCATAGCCGGCGACGCAGACCCGCTCGGCCGCACCTGCGCGACCGACATCGCGTGCCACCGCGGCGCCCATCTCGCCGGAGTCCACCTTCATCTCCACGATCAGGCGCAGGTCGGGATACCGGTGCAGTACCTCCGCCAGCGTCGGAATCCCGACGCCCTGACCGCGGAACGGAAACGTGCCGCCCCCGGCGAACCGGCACCCGGCGTCGACCTGCGCGAGCTCGGCGGCGGTACGGGCCGCCAGCGGCCCGCAGGCCGACGTGGTCCGATCGAGCGTCGAATCGTGGTGAACGACGGCGACCCCGTCCGCCGACAGGTGCACGTCGAGCTCGAGCCCGTCGGCGCCGGCGGCGAGGCCACGGTCGAAGGCCGCCAGCGTGTTCTCCGGACCGAGCGCGCAGCCGCCGCGGTGCGCGAAGACGAGCGGGCGGGAATGCTCAAAGAAAGGCACGAGGCAGAAGGCCGCAGGGTGATTCAGGGCACATTGTTGACGTCGTACGACTGGATACCATTCTGCCCCGAGTTCCGCCTTGTGCATTCGGCCTTCAGCATTGAGTAGAATCCGATCATGCAAGCAACGGCGATCACGACGCTCGGTGAACTCCGGCACGCGATCGAGACCGCCGCGGTCCCGCGGCGCAGCGTGCACGAAGAGGCCCGGCAGAACCTGATCGGCAAGCTTCGTGCCGGCGAGGCCCTCTTTCCCGGCATTGTCGGCTACGACGACACCGTCGTGCCTCAGCTCGTCAACGCGCTGCTGTCGCGGCACAACTTCATCCTGCTCGGGCTTCGCGGGCAGGCGAAGACGCGTCTGCTGCGCGCCCTTGTCACGCTGCTGGACGAGGCGATCCCGGTGATGCCGGGGTGCGAGATCAACGACGATCCGCTCGCGCCGATCTGCGCCGCGTGCCGCACGCGCATCGCCACCGAAGGCGATCGCACGCCGGTGGCGTGGCTCGGGCGCGACGCCCGGTACGTCGAGAAGCTGGCGACCCCAGACGTGACGATCGCCGACATGGTCGGCGACATCGATCCGATCAAGGCGGCCCGGTCGGGGTTGCAGCTCTCGAGCGAGCTGACCATGCACTACGGGCTGCTGCCGAGGGCGAACCGCGGCATCTTCGCGGTCAACGAGCTGCCGGATCTGGCCGCCAAGATTCAGGTCGGGCTGTTCAACATCCTCCAGGAAGGCGACGTCCAGATAAAGGGGTACCCCGTCCGCCTGCCGCTGGACGTGCTGATGGCGTTCACCGCCAATCCGGAGGACTATACCGCCCGCGGCAAGATCATCACGCCGCTCAAGGATCGCATCGGCTCGGAAATCCGAACCCACTACCCTGCCGGACGCGCCGACGGCATGAAGATCACCGCACAGGAGGCGTGGCTCGCGCGCGACGGCTCGGGCCTACGCACCGAGGTGCCGGCCTTCGTCGCCGAGGTCGTCGAGGAGATCGCGTTTCAGGCGCGGCAGGACCGGCGCATCGACAAGCGCTCCGGCGTGAGCCAGCGACTCCCGATCTCGGCGATGGAGAACGTCCTGTCGAATGCGGAGCGCCGGGCGCTCCTCAACGCGGAACCGATCGCCGTCCCGCGCGTGACCGATGTCTACGCCGCCCTGCCGTCGATCACCGGCAAGTTCGAGCTGGAATACGAGGGCGAGATCAAGGGCGCCGAAACCATCGGGCGGGAGCTCATCCGCGCCGCGGTCGCCACGGTCGCCGACGGATACCTGGCCCACCTGGAGACGCGGCGGGTCGTCGAATGGTTCGACCTGGGCGGGAGCCTCCAACTGTCGGACTCGACGAGCGCCGAGCAATTGCTGGCGCGGGCGCGCGAGGTCCAGGGACTGCTGGAGCTCGCGCACGCCGCGGGCGTGCCGGCAAAGGCGTCGGCGCCGCTGCTGGCGTCGGGAGTCGATTTCGTACTCGAAGGGCTCTGCGCGCTCAAGAAGATCAGCCGCAGCGAGGAACGCGGCTACCACGCGGCCGAGACGCCGGTACGGCGACCCACGCCGCGAGACACGCCGTTCAACGTCGACGCGCCGATCCCGACTGGGAGTGGGAAGAAGAAGTACTACAACTAGCCGGTAGGTGGTAGCCGGTAGGTGGTAGGTGGTAGCCGGTAGGTGGTGGGTGGTAGCCGGTAGGTGGTGGGTGGTAGCCGGTAGGTGGTGGGTGGTAGCAGGAAAAGAACCCA
>MELF01000010.1:42234-196794 GCA_001767525.1 Acidobacteria bacterium RIFCSPLOWO2_12_FULL_68_19
CGCTACCCGCTACCAGCTACCGGCTACCGGCTACCGGCTACCGGCTACCGGCTACCGGCTACCAGCTACCAGCTACCGACTGTGAAGTACCGCTACACGAAGTACACCGGCGACCTGCTCGACGAGATCGACATCGAGGATCTGGTGTCGAAGCTCTCCGACATGCTCCTCTCGAGCGGGTTCCGCAGCCCCTGGGGCGACCCGTCGGCAGGCGACGAGGACCGCACGATGCAGGCGTTGCACGACGCGGTCCTCGAAGCGCTCTTCAGCGGCGGCGTGCTGTCCGAAGAGGCGCTCCGGCAGCTGCTCGGCGAGCCGGCGGACGGGGACCAGGAGTCCGCGCGGCAGCAGCTCGAGGAGCTGATTCAGCAGATCATCGATCGCATGATGGAGCAGGGCTTCATCACGCCGGCGCCGGACCTGGACGAGGAGCGCGAGTGGCGGCGCGGGGCCGGCGGCGGCGTCGGCGAGGATGCCGGGCCGGTGACGTTCGAGGTCACCGACAAGGCGCTCGACTTCCTCGGCTACCGTGCGCTGCGCGACCTGCTCGGCTCGGTGGGCCGCAGCCACTCGGGCCGCCACGACACGCGGCACCTCTCGACCGGCGTCGAGGCGACCGCGGCGCCCAAGCCGTACGAATTCGGCGACACGCTCAACATCGATCCGAGCAGCACCATCCTCAACGCGGTGCGGCGGCTGCACGGCGAGGGACGGTTCGCCACGCCGTCGGACTCCGGCGGGTCCCTGGTCCTGGATCCCGGATCCCGGATGGTCGCCGTCGATTATCCCGATCTGATGGTCGCGCAGAGCGAGTATCAGAGCTCCTGCGCCACCGTGATCATGCTCGACTGCAGCCACAGCATGATCCTGTACGGCGAGGACCGCTTCACCCCGGCCAAGCGCGTCGCGCTGGCGCTGTCGCACCTGATTCGGACGCAGTACCCGGGCGACTCGCTGCACGCGGTGCTCTTCCACGATTCCGCCGAGGAGATACCGCTCAAACAGCTCGGCCGCGTCCGCGTCGGCCCGTATTACACGAACACGCGGGAGGGGCTGCGCCTGGCGCGCCGCATCCTGGAACGGCAGAAGAAGGACATGCGGCAGATCGTGATGGTGACCGACGGCAAGCCGTCGGCGCTCACCCGTCCGGACGGCCAGATCTACAAGAACGCCTTCGGCCTCGACCCCTACATCGTGGCGGAGACGTTCGCGGAGGTGAGCGCGTGCCAGAAGGCCGGCATCATGATCAACACGTTCATGCTGGCGCGCGATCCGGATCTGGTGGCCTTCGTGCGGCGCGTGGCGGCCATCTGCCGCGGCAAGGCGTACTTCACCACGCCGTTCACCCTCGGCCAGTACGTGCTGATGGATTATATGGACAAGAAGACGAAGACGATCCACTGACGTTCGGACCGTTCCCGTTCAGCGCAGGCCGCGCAGCATCAGGTTGAGAATCGCCGTCATCGCAGCGAACTGACCGATCCAGAAGAAGACGTTCCACTCTCCCGGCGCCCGACCGCATAGACGACGAGGCCATCGTCGGGACGAGGTGTCACATGCCCTGTGGTCTAATGAAGACAGGGTCCTGAGCGCCGTATGCTGCCCGGCACCATTCCGATCTTTCCCCTCCCGAACGTCGTCCTGTTCCCGAACGTCTTCCTGCCGCTCCACATCTTCGAGCCGCGGTACCGCGCCATGGTGACCGACGCGCTGGAGGGCGACCGCATCATCGGCATGGTGCTGCTGCAGCCGGGCCACGAGGCAAGCTATGAGGGGCGCCCGCCGGTGTTCTCGATCGGCTGCGCGGGCGTCATCACGCACGCCGAGCCGCTCGGCGACGGCCGGTTCAACATCGTCCTGCGTGGTCTGGAGCGGTTCCGGATCAGGGGAGAGGACAACGAAAGAGCCTACCGCCTCGCGCACATCGATTCGCTGCCCGAGGACGTGCCGCACGACCATCGTGACGAGCTGCGGCGGCATCGGCATCGCCTGGAGGCGCTGCTGGCGGCCGCGGTCGAGCGCGCCGGGTCGGAGCCGCGCTTCCCGCCGGCCGTGGCGGACGAGGACCTCGTCAACGCTCTCGCCCAGTACATCGAGCTGGACCCGCTGGAGCGGCAGGCGCTCCTCGAACAGGAGGGGGTGCTCGCGCGCTGCCGCGCGCTCATCGACCTGCTGGAAATGAAGACGCTGACGCCGCGCAACGCCTGGAAGGGACAGTCGGTGCACTGACCCGTTCCCTTCGTTCGGACCTTCAGCGCCCCAGCCGCTCCGCCAGCACCTTGACGATGCGCTCGCCGTGGAGCCGGCCGTTCTCGATGAAGATCGAGCCGGTGTTGCGCCCGGCGATCGCGCCGCCGGCGACGAACAGGTTCGGCACGTTCGTCTCGAAGGTGTCCGGGGCGAGCGCCGGCCCCAGCGTCTGCTCGTTGCACTCGACGCCGGCCCGCTGCATCAGCGCGACATCGGGGCGGTAGCCGGTCAGCAGGAACACCGCATCCGCCGGAATCTCCTCGCGGCCGTCCGCGGCGGGCACCCGTTCGACGACCACGCTGCGCGGCCGGATCTCCACCACGTGCGTCTCGAAGCGCGCGGCAATCGATCCTTCCTTGATGCGGTTCTCGATGTCGGGCCGCAGCCAGTACTTGATCGACTGGCCGAGCGTCGCGCGACGATGGACGAGCGTGACGTGAGCGCCCGCGCGAAACAGCTCGAGCGCAGCCTCGGCAGCCGAGTTCCGGCCGCCCACGATCACGACCCGCTGCCGGTAATACGGGTGCGCTTCCGTGTAGTAGTGCGACACATGCGGCAGGTTCTCACCGGGCACGCCGAGGCAATTGGGATGGTCGTAGTAGCCGATCGCGAGCACGACCGCCCGCGCCTCCCGCACGCGCCGCGTCTCGAGCAGCCCTCCTTCGGGATCGACATCGGCCGTCGTCACCGTGAACACCGCCTGCCCTGCCGGAGCCCCCGGTGGGGGCGGTTCGATCGCGACGACCTGCTCGCGCAGCGAAATCTGCAGCCCGTAGGTGTCGACGACCCGGCGGTAGTAGCGGAGCGCCTCGAGCCGCGTCGGCTTCTCGAACGGCGTGACGAGCGGCAGCCCGCCAATCTCCAGCAGCTCCGGCGTGGTGAAGAACACCATGTGCGTCGGGAAGTGGAAGATCGAGTTGACCAGCGCGCCTTTCTCGACCACCACGCAGTCGAGACCGAGCTGTTTGGCGGCGATGGCGGTCGCGAGTCCGGACGGCCCCGCGCCGACGACCAGAATGTCACGAACGGCCATGTGACTCGAGTTGTTCAGACGTCCTGCTGCCCGCTCCTCGATTCGTCTTTCACGTTCGGCTCCGGGTTCGTCATGCCGGTTCGAAGTCCGGCCCACGCTCCGAACCCGAACCCTGAACCTGAAGCCTAGAACTTAGCACGGAACCTGAACACGAACCGAAGAAGCGAGAACGGAGAAGCGTGAACGACGGCTTACTCGAGTGGTGCCGGCAGCGCGGACTGCCCGGTCAGGTAGTGGTCGATGCCGCGCGCCGCGGAGCGTCCCTCGGCAATGGCCCAGACGATGAGCGACTGGCCGCGCTGCATGTCGCCGGCGGTGAACACTCCCGGTACGCTCGTCATCCAGCGGCCGTCGCGCCAGACGTTGCCGCGCTCGGTGAGCCTGAGCCCCAGCTCGGCCACCAGCGGCCCGCGCTCCGGGCCGAGGAACCCCATTGCGAGCAGCACCAGCTCCGCGGGAATCTCGAACGCCGTGCCAGCCACAAGATCGAACCGAACGCGGCCATCTGCGCGCACCATCTCGACCTTCACCGCCTGGAGCGCTCGAACGCGACCCTGCCCGTCGCCGACGAAGCGCTCGGTCGACACCGAGTACAGCCGCTCTCCGCCTTCTTCGTGCGCGGGTGACACGCGGAAGATGTTCGGCCACTGCGGCCACGGATTGTCCGGTGCTCGCTCGACCGGCGGCTTGGGCAGCAGCTCGAGCTGGGTCACGGACCGGGCGCCCTGCCGGTGGGCGGTGCCGACGCAGTCGGCCCCGGTGTCGCCGCCGCCGATGACGATCACGTGCTTGCCGCCGGCCGTGATGAACCGGTCGTCCGGGACAGCGTCGCCCTCGCACCGCCGGTTCTGCAGCGTGAGGTACTCCATCGCGAAGTGGATGCCCTGCAGCTCTCGTCCCGGCACCGGCAGGTCGCGGGGCCACCCGGCGCCGGCCGCCAGCAGCACCGCGTCGTACTGCTCGCGCAGGCGGCTCAGCGGAATGTCGGTGCCGACGTCGACGCCAGGCCGAAACGTCACGCCGCCCTCCGCCATCACGGCGAGGCGGCGCTCGAGCACGCGCTTCTCCATCTTGAACTCGGGGATCCCGTACCGCAGCAGTCCGCCGATGCGGTCCGAGCGCTCGAAGACCGTCACCGAGTGGCCGGCGCGGTTCAACTGGTCGGCCGCCGCCAGGCCCGCCGGCCCGGAGCCGACGACCGCCACCTGCTTGCCCGTTCGCGTCGCCGGCGGCTCCGACCCCACCCATCCTTCGTCCCAGGCGCGCTCGACGATGGCGACCTCGATGTCCTTGATGGTGACCGGGTCGTCGTTGATCCCCAGCACGCACGACCCCTCGCAGGGCGCCGGGCAGAGGCGGCCGGTGAACTCGGGAAAGTTGTTGGTGGCGTGCAGTCGATCGATCGCCGCGCGCCACCGGTCGCGGTAGACGAGGTCGTTCCAGTCCGGGACGAGATTGCCCAGGGGGCATCCCTGATGACAGAACGGAATGCCGCAATCCATGCAGCGCGCCCCCTGCGCCTGCAGATCGGCGGTCTCCGACGGCAGGTACACCTCGCGCCAGTCGCGGATGCGCTCCTCGACCGGCCGCGTCTGGTGCTTCGTGCGCTTGATTTCGAGGAACCCCGTGATCTTGCCCATTGCCCTCGCCGGGTCCAAAGGACCCGTTCCCTCGCCGGGTCCAAGAGGACCCGGCCTACCTTCTCACCCTAGTGCCTGTGGGGCGGGTCCCTTCGGACCCGCCTACTGGAGCGGCGCCGCACCGGCCGTCCCGGGCGCCGCGACGTACGCGGCGGCGACAGAGGCGACCGCCGAGGCGGTCGCGAGACGCTTCGCTTCCCCCGCCAGCGCCCGTTTGTACTCGCGCGGCATCACCTTCACGATCCGCCGCTCGAGCATCGGCCACTCATCGAGCAGGCGCGCTCCGTACCGGCTGCCGGTGTAGGTGACGTGCTTCATCAGCGCCACGTGGACGAACGTGAGGTCGTCGGCGTCGACGATCGGCTCGAGATCGACCATCCCCAGGTTGCACCGCCGCTCGAACCGGCCGTCGACGTCCAGCACGTACGCGATGCCACCGCTCATGCCGGCCGCGAAGTTGCGCCCGGTCCTGCCGAGAATCAGGACGCGGCCCCCGGTCATGTACTCGCACCCGTGGTCGCCAATCCCCTCGACGACGACCGCGGCGCCGCTGTTGCGCACGCAGAAACGCTCCCCCGCCACGCCGCTGATGTAGGCGTCGCCGCCGGTTGCCCCGTAGAAGGTCACGTTGCCGAGGATGATGTTCTCTTCGGTCCTGAACGTCGACCGTAGCGGCGGGTACGCGATGAGACGTCCGCCCGAGAGCCCCTTGCCGAAGTAGTCGTTCGCGTCGCCGACGAGCGTCATCGTGATGCCGCGCGGCAGGAACGCGCCGAAGCTCTGTCCCGCCGACCCGTGGAACGTCATCCGGATCGTGTCGTCTGGAAGCCCGCCGCCCCCGTAGCGCTTCGTCACCTCGTAGCCGAGCATCGTCCCGACGGTCCTGTCCGAGTTGCGGATGAACGAGCTGAACTCGACCGGCCGGCGGTCGTCGAGCGCCGGCCGGCAGCGCGCGACGAGCTCGTTGTCGAGCGCGCGGTCGATCCCGTGGTCCTGCTCGCGAATCCTGCGCCGCGCCACCGTCGGCGGCAGCTCCGGCATGTGCAGGATCGGCCGCAGGTCGAGGCCGTTGGCCTTCCAGTGATCCACCGCGGCGGCGATGTCGAGGCAGTCGGCGCGTCCGATCATCTCGTCGATCGTCCTGAAACCGAGCTCCGCCATCAGTTCGCGCACGTCCTGCGCGAGGAAGCGGAAGAAGTTCTGCACGAACTCGGGCTTGCCGTCGAACTTCTTCCGCAGCTCCGGGTCCTGGGTGGCGATGCCGACCGGGCAGGTGTTCAGATGGCAGACCCGCATCATCACGCAGCCCATGACCACGAGCGGCGCCGTGGCGAACCCGTATTCCTCCGCGCCGAGCAGCGCCGCGATCACCACGTCGCGGCCGGTCTTCATCTGGCCGTCCACCTGCACGACGATGCGGTCGCGCAGCTTGTTGAGGACGAGCACCTGCTGCGTCTCGGCCAGCCCCAGCTCCCACGGCGTGCCGCCGTGCTTGATGCTGGTGAGCGGCGATGCGCCCGTGCCGCCGTCGTGCCCCGAGATCAGGACGACGTCCGCGTGGGCCTTGGCCACGCCCGCGGCCACCGTGCCTACGCCCCCCTCGGCGACGAGCTTCACGTGGATGCGCGCCTTCGGGTTCGCGTTCTTCAGGTCGTAGATGAGCTGCGCCAGGTCCTCGATCGAGTAGATGTCGTGGTGCGGCGGCGGCGAGATCAGCCCGACGTAGGGCGTCGCGTACCGCGTCTTGGCGATCCACGGATACACCTTGGGCCCGGGGAGCTGCCCGCCCTCGCCGGGCTTGGCCCCCTGGGCCATCTTGATCTGCAGGTCGTCGGCGTTCACGAGGTACTCGCTCGTGACGCCGAACCGCGCCGACGCCACCTGCTTGACGGCGCTGCGCCGCGAGTCGCCGCTTGGATCCGGAACGTAGCGTTCCGGGTCCTCGCCCCCCTCGCCGGTGTTCGACTTGCCGCCGATCCGGTTCATCGCGATGGCGAGCGTCTCGTGCGCTTCCTGGCTGATCGAGCCGTACGACATGGCGCCGGTGGCGAAACGCCGGACGATCGCCTCGACCGGCTCCACCTCCTCGATCGGCACCGGCGGACCGGCGGGCTTCAGCGTGAACAGGCCGCGCAGCGTGGCGCGGTTCCGGCTCTGCTGGTCGACCAGCCGCGTGTACTGCTTGAAGACGCCGTACTGGCCGCTGCGCGTGGCGTGCTGCAGCGTGAACACCGTGTCGGGATTGAACAGGTGGTACTCGCCGTCGCGCCGCCACTGGTACTCGCCGCCCGGGTCGAGCTCCACCGGCCCGGCAGGCCGCGGCCCGTAGGCCCGCTCGTGGCGCAGGCACACTTCCTTGGCGACCACGTCGACGCCGACGCCGCTCACCCGCGACGTCGTGTGCGTGAAGTACCGATCGACCAGCGCCTGGCTCAGGCCGATCGCCTCGAAGATCTGCGCGCCGCAGTAGCTCTGCAGCGTCGAGATCCCCATCTTCGACATCACCTTGAGGATGCCCTTGTTGAGCGCCTTGATGTAGTGCTCGACGGCCGCGTCGTGATCGATGCCCCTCAGCATGCCCTGCCGGATCATGTCGTCCAGCGTCTCGAACGCGACGTACGGATTGACGACTCCCGCGCCGTAGCCGACGAGCAGCGAGACGTGGTGCACCTCGCGCGCGTCGCCGCACTCCACCACCAGCGCGCAGCGCGTCCGCGTCCCCTCGCGCACCAGGTGATGGTGTACGCCCGCCGTCGCGAGGAGGCTCGGAATGGGCGCCCGCCGCGGGCCGATCCCGCGGTCCGACAGGATCAGGATCGTGTAGCCGGCGGCCACCGCCTCGCTCGCACGGTGGCAGAGATCCGCCATCGCCTGCTCGAGGCCCGCGCCGTCGCTCTCCGGATCGAACAGCAGCGAGAGCGTCGTCGATCGGAAGGATGAGTCGGGTGGCAGGTGACGGAGCTTCGCCACGTGCTCGTTGTGGATGATCGGGTACTTGATCTGGATCTGCCGGCACGACTCCGGCTCGGGCTCGAGCAGGTTCCGCTCGGGCCCGATCGTCGAGCCCATATCGGTGACCAGTTCCTCGCGAATCGCGTCGAGGGGCGGGTTGGTCACCTGCGCGAAGAGCTGCTTGAAATAGTCGAACAGCAGCCGCGGCTTCTGCGACAGCACCGCCAGCGCCGTATCGGTGCCCATCGAGCCGATCGGCTCCTCGCCGTTGAGCGCCATCGGCGCCAGAATCAGCCGGAGGTCCTCCTGGGTGTAGCCGAACACCAGCTGCCGCTGCAGCACCGAGGCGTGCTCCGGCTGCTCGGCGCGGGCGGGCGGCAGGTCATCGATGTCGACCAGGTGCGCGTCGAGCCACCGGCGGTACGGATGCTGGCTCGCCAGCTCCCGCTTGATCTCCTCGTCGTCGATGATCCGCCCCTTCGAGGTGTCCACCAGGAAGATCCGGCCCGGATGCAGGCGCTCCTTGACCAGGATCTCGTCGGGCGGGATGTCGAGCACGCCGACCTCCGACGCCATGATGACCAGGCCGTTCTTCGTCACGTAGTAGCGCGACGGACGGAGACCGTTCCGATCGAGCACCGCGCCGATCACGGTGCCGTCGGTGAACGCAATCGAGGCCGGGCCGTCCCACGGCTCCATCAGCGACGCGTGGTACTGATAGAAGGCCTTCCGGTCCAGGTCCATGCCCTCGTGATTGGCCCACGGCTCCGGAATCATCATCAGGATGGCGTGCGGCAGCGAGCGCCCCGTCATGACCAGGAACTCGAGCACGTTGTCGAAGGTCGCCGTGTCGCTGCCCCCCTCGCGGATCACCGGCAGGAGCTTCTGCAGGTCGTCGCCGAACAGACGGCTCTGCAGGAGCCCCTCGCGCGCGCGCATCCAGTTGATGTTGCCGCGCAGCGTGTTGATCTCGCCGTTGTGCGCGATGTAGCGGTACGGGTGCGCCAGCGGCCACGACGGGAACGTGTTGGTGCTGAACCGCTGATGGACGAGCGCCAGCGCCGACTCGAAGGTCGAATCGGTGATGTCGGGGAACATCGGCTCGAGCTGGCGCGCCGTCAGCATCCCCTTGTAGATGAGCGTCCGCGACGACAGGCTGACGACATAGAAGAAGCGCCGCGAGAGCGCGCCGATGTCGAGCGCCTCGGCGCCGCGCTCGATCCGCTTGCGGATCGCGTAGAGCGTGCGCTCGAACGATTGCCCCTCGAGCCCCGGCGGCGCGCCGATGAACAGCTGCGCGAAGACGGGCTGCGCCGCCTTCGCGCTGTCGCCGATGAGGCTGTTGTCGTTCGGCACGTCGCGCCAGCCGAGCAGCGTCTGCCCTTCTTCGTGGACGACGCGCGCGATGAACGCCTTCACCGTCTCCCGGTCGCGCGCCTCCCGCGGCAGGAACACGAGGCCCGCGCCGTAGCCGCCCGAAGGCGGCAGCGCGAACGGCACCACCGTGCGCAGGAACCTGTCCGGCATCTGCACGAGGATCCCGGCGCCGTCGCCCGTGTTCGCCTCGCACCCGCAGGCGCCGCGGTGCTCCAGGTTGATCAGCACCGTCATCGCCTTGCGCACGATGTCGTGCGACCGCTGCCCCGTGGTGTGCACGACGAACCCGACGCCGCAGGCGTCGTGCTCGGCCCGGGGGTCGAACAGCCCCTGGGCGCGGGGACACGTCGGGTCGTGCGCGAATGGCATGGGTCCGACACTTATACGATCATGTAGACCCATAAGAGAAATACAATGTTCTCAGCCAAGTCATCTCTTTATAGAATACATAGCCCCTTCGTCCTCTGTTTGGCCCCCTCATTCGCCTCCCCCCTTCAGGATTCCCCCCTGCCCGCCCACCCCCCATCAGCGCCCATCCGCTGAAAAACGGCCCGAATTGGGCGATGGGTTCCCTAGAATGGGCGGGTTCAAGACGCCCGCGGACCGGGTCCGGTTCCGTCGTGGCGAAGGAGATCGCGATGCACGCGCCGATGAAGTATGTGGAGAAGGGGATGGCGAAGCTGGCCAACCTCCTGTGGCACGTTCTGGCCGCCGCCAACCGCCTCCACCAACACCCGTCGTTCACGCCGGGCTGGTCCGACAAGCCGCTGCTCAAGTCGTGGCAGAAGACGAAGCCGCCCCTCGGGTGGCCGCGGCAGACCGACTCGCTTTGCCCGACCTGCGTCCGGGAGGCGCGGCAGGAGATCCTCGACGGCAAGAGAGACGTCTCGATCCTCCTCAACGAGAAGGTCGGCGAGATCAAGGCGACGATCCTCGAGAAGGACGGGAAGATCGTCATGGAGAAGGAGTGCCCCATCCACGGCCGGTTCGAGGACGTGATGGCGATCGATCCCGCCTTCTTCAAGCATCTCGAGCAGGTGTTCCCCGGTCGCGACATCCGGGCGCACAACGACGAGACGCTGCACAACCACGGGAGCTCCACCGTGCTCCACGGCCGCGGCGCGGTGCTCACCGTCGACCTGACGAACAGATGCAACATGATGTGCGACCCGTGCTTCATGGACGCCAATCAGGTCGGGTTCGTCCACGAGCTGAGCTGGGAAGACATCAAGCAGGTGCTCGACAACGCCATCACCATCAAGCCGAAGCGGCAGATGTCGGTGCAGTTCTCCGGCGGCGAGCCGACGATGTCGCCCTACTTCCTGGACGCGGTCCGGTACGCCCGGAAGGTCGGCTACAACAGCGTGCAGGCGGCCACCAACGGCATCGAGTTCGCCAAGAGCGCCGAGTTCGCCCGGGCGGCGGCCGAAGCGGGGCTCCGTTACGCCTATCTGCAGTTCGACGGCATCGGCAACGCCGCGAACTCGCACCGGCGTGTCGGCAATCTCTTCGACGTGAAGCTGCGCGCCATCGAGAACCTCCACGACGCGGGCGTCGACATCGTCCCGGTGATCACGATCGTCAACGGCGTCAACAACGAGCAGGTCGGCCGCATCGTCGAGTTCGCGCTCCACAACCCGAAGCGGATCAATTTCCTGTCGTTCCAGCCGGTGTCGTTCACCGGCCGGGACGAGGAGATCACGCCGGAGCGGCGGCAGGCGCAGCGGTACACGCTCTCGCACCTGGCGCACGACGTGAAGAAGCAGACGGGGATTGGCGAACCCACGCGCGACTGGTTCCCGATCTCGTTCATGTCGACCTTCACCGACTGGTCGGACCTGGTGCACGGGCCGGACTACGCCTGGGGCCAGCTCACCTGCGGGTGCCACCCGAACTGCGGCGTCGGCATGGCGGTGATGATCGACAAGAAAACCAAGGAAGCGGTCCCGGTCACCGCGTTCCTCGCGGCCGACCAACTGGCCAAGGACGTGGCGCTCGTCAACGACGCGGCCCGCGGCCGGGTCCTGTCGATCGCCGGCATGGCGCTCGCGCTGATGCGCAACTACGACCCGTTCAAGGCGCCGACGCACTTCCGCCTGGCTGACCTGCTGAAGAAGTTCGACAAGACGTTCGGCGCGACCAAGTCGGCGCAGCAGGGCAAGTACGGCAGCGTGGAGGGGATCCGCAGCAAGGCGGACATCGATCGGCGGCGCGCCGATCGCTGGAACTTCCTGTTCATCGCCGGCATGTGGTTCCAGGACCTGTTCAACTACGACTTCCGCCGCACCGAGATGTGCATCATCCCGTATGCGACCCAGCAGGGCGAGATCTCCTTCTGCGCCTACAACACCGGCATCGGCTGGCGGAACATCGTCGAGAAGATGCACATGACCGCCACGCTCACCAGGTGGTACGAGGAGCACGGCCGCCACGAGATCTTCGCCGGCAACAAGCAGGTGCCGCTGGCCAGCCGGGCGCATTCGCTCGTCCTGAACCAGGCGGCGGTCGAGGCCGGGCGGCAGACGGACCTCGACAAGCTGGGCATCGCGAGAAACGCGCGCGAGGAGAAGCTGCAGGCGCGCAAGAAGCAGCTCACGCCCGAGGAGGAGCTGTTCCACAAGGAGATGGAGCGGATCTACCGGCAGCAGGTGCTCAAGGAGCAGCCGACGATCCAGGTCCAGGGCCTCGGCGCGAGGCGCAGGAAGCAGGACGTCGCCGAGGTGGTACACACGCCGACGGTCTGACCGCCTCGTTGATACGGCCCGGTTCTCGGCTCGTGTTCAGGTTCAGGGCCGGTGGTCCTCGGATCGCCGGCCCTTCGTCTTCGTCCGCGCCTGGGTCCCTCACCCACACGCGATCGGTCAGAGCGGCCTCGAGTATGGCTGTATGGTAGTATGGCCATATGGTCAAGGTGACCTTCACCCTCGACGAGGAGACGGTGCGCACGATCCGGACGATGGCGGAGCGCCGCCGGAAACCGCAGAGCCTCGTCGTGCGCGAGGCGGTGGCCCGCTATGCTGCCGAAGGAGACACGCTCCCGGAGGACGAACGGGAGCGCAGGCTGGCCATCCTGCGGGAGCTGATGTCTCAACCACCCACACGCCCCCAGCCCGACGTCGATGCGGAGCTCCGGGAGGTCCGGCGTTCACGTCGTACCGGCTGGCATCGACCGTCCGACTGATGCTCATCCATCTGGACACGTCACTGCTGGTGGACGGGTTCACCGGTGCGCGGAAATCCCTGCCCGCGATCCTCGAGGCCACCGCCGCCGGCGAAGTGGTGATGTTCTCCACGCTGGTGTTGTACGAATGGCTTCGCGGGCCCAGACGGAACAACGAGGTGGAGGCGGTCGAGCGATTCTTAGCGGGAGTGTTCCTGCCTGCATTTGGCGAACGGGAAGCCCGAATCGCCGCGACGTTGTATCGCCGCGTCACCGGAGCCCGTCGTCGCCAGGCGGACCTTGCCGTCGCGGCGTGTGCGCTCGAGCACGGCGCGTCGCTGTGGACGCTGAACCCGAAGGATTTTCGCGATATTCCGGGACTGACCCTGTACTCCGGCTGATAGAATCACCCGATGCAGCTCGACGGCCGGACCGTGCTGGTGACCGGCGGCGCCTCGGGACTGGGGCTCGCCACGGTGGACATGATCGTCGGGGCCGGCGGACGCGCGGTCATCGCGGACGTGAACGAGCAGGCGGGTCTGGCCGCGCGGGGGCGGCTCGGCGACGCGGTCCTGTTCGTCAAGACCGACGTCACGAGCGACGCCGACATGCAGCGCGCCGTGGACACGGCGGCGCAGACCTTCGGCGGGCTGCACGGGCTGGTCTGCGCGGCCGGCATCGCCGTCGCCGAGCGCGTTCTGCCGAAAGAGGGAGTGCTCCCGCTCGATCGCTTCACCCGCCTCGTCAACGTCAACCTGATTGGCACCTTCAACGCCATCCGGCTTGCGGCCGCGGCGATGGCGGGCAACGCGCCGAACGAAGGGGGCGAGCGCGGTGTGATCGTCACAACCGCGTCGGTCGCCGCCTTCGACGGCCAGATCGGCCAGGCGGCCTATTCGGCCTCGAAGGGGGGCATCGTGGCGATGACGCTGCCGATTGCGCGCGAGTTCGCGCGGATGGGCGTGCGGGTGATGACGATCGCGCCCGGCACCTTCGACACGCCGCTCCTGGCCGGGCTGCCGGACGCGGCCCGCCAGTCGCTCGCGCAGCAGGTGCCGTTCCCGTCGCGACTGGGACGGCCGCCGGAATACGCGGCGCTCGTGCGGCACATCTTCGAGAACGAGATGCTCAACGGCGAGGTGATCCGGCTCGACGGCGCGATCCGGATGGCCCCGAAGTAAACTCCCAACTGCGCAACTCCCAACTCCCAATCGCGTGGACATTTCGGTTTGGGAACTTGGAAGTTTGGGAGTTGGCGTCTTGGAAGTTGGGAGTTGACATGCTGACAGCGATCACCGGCGCGCTCGCCGGCCTGTTCCACGTGCTCGCCGGCCCCGACCATCTGGCGGCCGTGGCGCCGCTGGCCGTCGACGGGGATCGCCGGGGCTGGCTGGCGGGCTGGACGTGGGGCGTCGGCCACACGTCGGGCGTCGTGGTCGTCGCACTGCTGGCAGTGGCGCTGCGCGATCTCCTCCCTCCGGTGGACGCGATCTCGGCCTGGA
The DNA here is from genome assembly GCA_001767525.1 of Acidobacteria bacterium RIFCSPLOWO2_12_FULL_68_19. Lineage (GTDB taxonomy): Bacteria > Acidobacteriota > Vicinamibacteria > Vicinamibacterales > UBA2999 > MELF01. The sequence continues at coordinate 56,149 of MELF01000010.1, forward strand.
GCGAGCGGCTGGTCGGCGCCGCCCTCATCGCGGTCGGCCTCTGGGCGCTTGGCCGGAGCCTGCGGGTGCAGCCGGGACCGCACGTCCACGGCATCCTCAGGCACGACCACGTGCACGTCCAGGCGGGCCCGGCCTGGATCCGGCGGTTCGGGCACGCCCATGCGTCGTTCTGTTTTGGCGTGCTCCACGGCGTCGCCGGCAGCTCCCATTTTCTCGGCGTGCTTCCCGCCCTGGCGCTGCCGACGCGGACGGCCGGCGTCACCTACATCGCGGCGTTCGGGATCGGCACGATCGCGGCCATGACCGCGTTCGTCGCCGTGGTGAGCGGCGCCGCCCGGTCCGCGCAGCCGCACCATCGCCTGCATCGGCTGCTGCTCGGGGCCGCGGCACTCGCCGCGATTGTCGTCGGGGGCATCTGGCTGATGCCCGATGCGGGTCGGCTGGTCGCAGGCCGTTGAAGCACGCCGAGCCTCGAGCATGCGCCGCTCGCGGTAGGCGCCGTGACGTGCTGCCGCTGGCGCCCGCCCGCGTCCTGACGCGCTACGGCACGTACTCGGTCGGCCGCTCGACACCCTGCAGGTAGGCCTCGCGGTCGCCAGGCCGGTACACTCGGACGCGGGACGCGATTTCCGCGGCGGGCGGCCAGTCGAGCGCGCCGAGCGGACTCGCCCGAAACCGCTGTCGGAACAGCGGCTCTTCCCAGCTCTCGAAGAGCAGCACGGGCTCGAGGCCACGCGCCCGGAGGTAGCCCAGCGCGCGATCGAGCCACGCCGGGTCCAGCCCGTCCCAGACGAGCGTCGGGCGTCCCGAATAGTGGCGAACGCTCCCGCTGTGCCAGCTCGTCACGACGATGGCATTTGGCGGCAGGCGATCGGCGACGAACGTGCCGGCCCGGGCGTATCGCGCCTCGAGCGCGTGCAGATGGAACGCCTGACGCGCCTGCGCTTCGCCGATGCCTGCGACGGCCAGCCCGACGGCGGCGACCCCCACGACAGCCGGCGCCGTCCACGGCGCGATCCGCCGGCAGACGGCGTCCAGCGACGCGACGAGCAGGACGAGGAGCAGAGGCAGCGTGGGCAGGAGGAATCGCAGGTACGACCAGTCACCGAAGACGACGTACGGCAGGTACAAGGCGGCGTTCAGCAGCAGCATTCCCGTGAGGAGGCGCGTGAGCGCGCCAGGCAGCAGCGCGGGCGCCGCCGCCGCCATCAGCCACGCCGGCGTCTGCGCCGAGGTGAGCCACGACGCGTAGCGCGCCGCGTTCGGCGCGACATGGTCCAGGCTGAACAGCGTCTCCAGCGGGCCGTATCCCGAGCCCAGGGGAGAGCCGTAGAACGAGTACTGGATCAGCGCCGCACACGCGACGCCGATGCCCGCGCAGACGGCAAACGCCGCCGCATCCCGCCGGCGCTCGCGCCGGCTCCGCTCCGGGCGCCGCAGCAGGAACAGGGCGAGCGGCAGGGCGAGCGGCACGAGGTTGGGTCTGACGACGACCGCGGCACCGGCCGCCATTCCGCCCGAGACGGCGCCCGAGCGCGCGCCCGTCACCGCCGCCACGGCGAGCATCCACAGCGCCGCCGCCGGCACGTCGCTCATCGGCTGCACCACCTGGTACAGGAAGACCGGGCTGGCCGCCGTCACGACCGCCGCCGCGAGCCCGATCCTGACGCCGTAGCGCGCGCCGGCGCGGTAGGTGGCGGCAATCAGACACGCGCCGAACAGCGGCACGACCAGGAAGGCGGCCTCAACGCCTCCGACCGCGATGAACGGCGCCATGGCGATCGACAGGCCCGCCGGGCAGACGGGTACGATGGCTCCTGGCACGGTGGACGAGGGGCGGTGTCCGGCGGGCGCGAAGGTGAGCGGCGCGTCGGGCCACGGCGCCTCGAGCGCGAGCGGATCGGGCACCTGCAGCCGCCCCGAGGCCCAGCGGACGGCCTGGTGCACGTAGCAGTACGAATCGGAACCGCCGGCCACGAACGTCCCCCACCGCACGCCGATGGCGGCGACGGCGGCAACCACGGCGGCAAGCACGAGCCCACGCACGTCAGTCAGTGGCGATCGAACGCTCCGAACGATCCGACCGTCCCGATCGTGCCTTGCGTCGCTCCCGGATGAGGACCTGGAGGGCACGGATGCCGTCGCGCCAGCGAATCTTCTTGCCCTGCCGGCGCGACCGGGCGTCGAACCGCACGGGGATCTCGTGGATGAGATACCCGCGGCGCAGCAGGCGGGCCGTGATTTCTGGCTCGATGTCGAATCGCTCCGCCTCCAGGTCGAGCGACCGGGCGACGGCGGTCCGCATCACCTTGTAGCAGGTTTCCATGTCCGTGAGGGCGGAGGCGAACAGCAGGTTCGTGGCGAAGGTCAGGAACCGGTTCGCCGCAAACGTCACGAACGGGGCGCCCGATCGTCCGCGGAGGAACCGCGACCCGTACACCACCTCCGTGGTTCCGCGCAGGATCGGATCCACGAGCGCGGAGAGCTGCCGGGGATCGAGCTCGAGGTCGGCATCCTGAATCGCCACGATCGTCCCGGTCGCGCACCGAAGGCCGTACCGCACCGCGCTCCCCTTGCCGGCATTCCGGTCGGCATGCAGCACGACGATCGGCAGGCGCGCCCTCGCCGTGGCGTCCAGCGCCTCCGCGGTGCCGTCGGTGGACCCGTCATCGACGATCAGGATTTCGCGAGGCAGCGGAAGGTCGATCGTCAGGAGCCGATCGATGACGGCACCGACCGTCGCGGCTTCGTTATAGACCGGAACGATGATGGAGAGCAGCTCGGCCTGGTGGCTCACCGTCGTACAGCCGGTTGCCGGACGGGGGCGGGCCGGTACTGGATCATGACGTTGCTGATGACGGCAATCGGGCGGCCCGGCACGGTGAAGTTGTCGGTGCCGTCCACACGGACGACCGACAGCTTCTCGCCGAGGATGCTCACCGTCCCTTCCTCGGAGGGAATCGTGACGCTGATCGGCTCGAGACCCGTGGGCGCGACCGCCTTGACGCCGCCGGGACCGGCCCCGCCGGCCACCCGGTCGACGAGATCCTCCGTCGTCCGGAACTCGTTCTGGACCACGGCGCGCGAGAGCAGCGTGTTGTCCGCCGTCAGGACGCCGATCGTCGCCGTGTAGTGCCGGTAGGCGCGCTTCGTCTTGATCAGCTCCTCGGAATAGGTGTGCCGGTTGTGGAGGTCGAAGGTGAGCGTCACCGGGCCGGTGTGCGGCGGCAGCGTGATGACGATGCCCTCGACAGGGTCGCGGCCCGTCAGCACGTCGCAGAACATGCGCCCCGTCTTGACGCCGGCGCCGAGCGGCGAGGGGCACACGACCTCGGCCGGCGCGGTGACCGGCGGCGGCGCGGGCGCCGGACGCCGCGTCGTCGTCCGGCCGCGCTGCGCGTCGGCCGGCGCACTCCAGAGCAGCGCAACCAGCCACACCGCAACTACGGGCCACGGAGTCACGGCGACACGGAGAACATCTCCAAGACTGTCTCCGGGCCTCCGTGTCTCTGTGGCCCGTAGCATCGTCAGTCGCTCACGCAGGTGAGTCCATCGACGGCCGACACGGCGGTCGCCAGGTCGCTCTTGTGCTTGATGAGCTCGAGGAACTCCATCCGCGTCCGCGTGTTGTCGCGGAAGATGCCGAGCATGGCGCTCGTCACCGCGAACGAATTCTGTTTTTCGACGCCGCGCATCGACATGCACAGGTGCGTGCCCTCGCAGACGACGGCGACGCCGAGCGGGTTGATCTTCTCGAGGACCGTCTGCGCGATCTGGTTGGTCATGCGCTCCTGGAGCTGGAGCCGGCGCGCGAACACGTCGACGAGCCGCGGGATCTTGCTCAGGCCGATGACATGGCGGCGAGGGATGTAGGCCACGTGACACTTGCCGAAGAAGGGCAGCAGGTGGTGCTCGCAGAGGCTGTAGAAGTCGATGTCCTTGACGATCACCATCTCGCTGTAATCGACGGTGAAGAGCGCGTCGTTGAGAATGGCGTCAAGGTCGGCCGTGTAGCCGCTCGTCAGGAAGCGGAGGGCGCCTTCCACGCGTTGGGGCGTGCGCAGCAGGCCCTCGCGGGACGGGTCTTCTCCGAGCTCGGCCAGCAGCCGGCGGACCAGGTCCTGCACTCCGGCATTGTACAAGCTACTCTGCCTCGCAGGGTGTCGGGGTCCAGGCGTTCGAGTCGTCTCTCTTGAAGTGGGAGCTGGTGACGTACCGGGGGACGCTCAGATACAGCGGGTCCTCGACGATCGTCGTCACGATCAGCCAGCTGTCGCTGGTGGTCTCGTCGGTGACGACGTTGAAGTACTCGGTGAGCTGGACGCTGGCACTGTACGGCACCCCGTTCTTCCGGAGGTAGCCGGGGCGCAGATTCGCGGTCACCACGTGGAGCGATCCGCCCCGCGGCGCGCCCCGGCCGCGTCGTCCGCCGGCGATCTCCCAGTTGGCGATCGACGTTCCCTGCCAGCTCGGCTTGCCGGAGGTCTGCGGCCGGACGAACTGAAAGAGGCGCGTCTGCGTGCCGGCCTCGGTCTCCACCTTCAGCGTCGTGTCGTTCTCCCAGCCGATGCGAAGGCGGCCGGGCAGCCGCATGACGGCCGGCGCGCCGTAGCCGCGGCACTGCTCCCCTGCCGCGGCGTCGCGGGCCGGATCCCACGCGTTGGCCACCTTGAGGGCCGCCTCGGTGAGCGGCACGCTCGTGACGTCCCCCTTGGGCGGCGTGCGCATGCGCCAGCGCCAGTCCTCGGTGACAACCGACACCCACGTGCCGGTCAGATCGACCGGGGCGGCGGCGCGCGGGGACGGCGGTCCACCCTGCCGGCCGCGGGCCTGCGCGAACGCCGACGGCGTGCCGGACAGCAGCACGAGCCCGATGATGACGCCCGACGCCGGCCCTCGCCTCAGCACGGCCGCCTCACCAGCTCGTGGTGGCGCGCTGTCCCACCGTTCGGTACACCGCCTCGACGAACATGTCGGTCGTCCACGGGCCGGCCGTCGCGCCGTACCGCGGATCGTAGTCGGAGGTCGGGCGCGCCGCCTTCACCTGCTCGAGCGTCATCCCCTTGCCCACCATCGCCTGGATGCGGTCGCGGATGATCGTGACCATGTCGCGGTAGTACGCGACGTCGGCCGAATCGCTGATCCGGCCGTGGCCCGGAATCACGAGTGTGCCCCCCTCGGTCCGGAACTCGGGGATCGCCAGATCGAGGATCCCGTTCAGGCTGTCGATGACGCCGTCGATCGTACCGCCCCGCTCGACGTCGACGATCGGGTAGCTGGTGGTCAGATACACGTCGCCGGCGGCGATGACATCGGAGCCGCGGAAGTAGACGATCGTGTCGCCGTCGCTGTGGGCCGCCGGCTGATGCCGCAGTTGAATCCCTTCGCCGTTGAAGAAGTGGCTCAGCTTCATGCCGGAGGTGTAGTAGGTCTCGGTCGGCAGCGCGTCGAAGGGCGCGGCCGGTCCGCCCGATCCGGGCCCCGTCATCCGGTTCAGCACCTTCTCGTGCGCGAGAATCGCCGCGCCCTGCGCGGCGTCGGCGATCGTTCCCGCCACGTTGCCGCCGGTGAAGGTCCGGCCCGCGCGCCGCAGCGTCTCGTTGCCGCCGGTGTGATCGGGATGGACGTGCGTGTTGATGATGTAGCGGATCGGCTTGGCCGGCGGCTCGACATGACGATCGGCGACGCTCGAGCGGGTCTCCGCCGCGAAGCCGGGTGGAGGCACCTGGAGGTCGAGCCCGTCTTGCAGCCGGCGCACCGCCGCAAGAACCGCGTCGGCCATCTGCGGCGTGCCGGCATCGACGAGCAGCACGCCGTCCCGGCCGGCCGAGACGGTGATATTGCCGCCCGCGCCCAGCAGCACGTAGATGTTGCCGCGCACCGGCAGAATCTGAATCGCCGCCGCCGGAGCCGGCGCCGGGGCAGCCGCGCCCGGCCCGGCGGCTCGAGCCGGGGGCGCCGCAGCCGGACCGCGCCGGAAATCCGGGTACATCGTGGCCGCCCCGCCCCGGCTCGCCTCGAGCCGCAGCCCGTGGCGCGTCGCAAACTCCGTCAGGAACGGATTGCTGCCGGGCAGGAAGTGCGGCACGACACCTCGGGCGCGATCGGTCTCCTGGACGACGCTGCAGGGGTAGGGCGGGACCTGCTGGTGGAGATCGAGCTCGTAGTCGGTCGTGCGGATGAACGGCTCGGTCAGGTAGACCGGGTCATGGACGATGCTGGCCACCGTCAGGTAGTCGCCGTTGCGGATCCAGTACTCCTTCTCCGTCGCCTTGTCGCTGCGCGGCAGGCCGTTGCGGCGGAGGTATCCCTCCTTGAGGTGCGTGACCGTCACTTCGAGGATGTCGCCGATCCAGCGTGCCGTGGAGAACCCGGCCCACGTGTGCAGCGCATCGGAGGGCGGACGGGGCCGCCCATCGAGGTAGACCGTGCGGTCCACCGAACGCAGCCACTCGGCGTGGAAGGCCGTGATCTCCCGGGAGACCGGGTCGACTTCCTTGGAGATGCGGAGGTTGGACGGCCCGCGCCAGATGTAGTCGGCCGAGTGCGGCCGGCACTGCCACTCGGGCTGTGTCTGGATGGCGGCGTCCCACGTGTCGCCGCGGAGCCTCGCGGCGTCGCTGATCGGAATACCGAGGTAGTCGCCGAGCTCCGGGCCCGGTACGCGCTCGGGCTGGTCCTCCCAGAACCGCGGCGCCCACTCGCCGGAGAAATCGACCTGCGCCGCGGCCGGAGCGGCGAGGGCCAGGATGGCGACCGCAACCACGACAGCCTTCATCGCGTCTCCTCCTCGCGCACGATTCTCGCTCGCTCCCCCGCCGCGCGCAACGTCCCGGCGCACGGCGACTCCGAGCCGCGATCGTCGTTCGCCGAGAACCAGGACACGAACCGAGAACCAGAACACGAACCGAGAACCGAGAACTCCGAAGCGCGAACGACGTACGCGCATGCCCGAATCGGCTAGTCCGCCTCAATAGCTCCCCGAGAGGAGCGCGCCGGCGTCGGGGACGTAGGTTCGGAGCCCGAGCCTCTGCAGCATCTGGTAGGTCGTACAGACCGCGGCCGACACGACCGGCCGCCCGCATTCCCGCTCGACCAGCGGAATCGCGGCGAGCGACGGCATCTGAACGCACGACGACAGGACGAGCGCGTCGGCGCCGTCGAGCGTCAACTGTCGGTAGATGTCCACGAGCGCCAGCGGGTCGCGGCGGCCGACTTCGACGTTGTCGGGAATCTCGAGCGAGATCTTGTCGACCACCTGCAGCCCCTCGTGCTCGAGATAGGCGGCGACGAGATCGGTCAGCGGTCGCATGTAGGGCGCGACCATGGCGATCTTCTTCGCCCCGAGCGTCGTCAGGCCGTGCACCAGCGCCCCGGCGCTCGTAACGACCGGCGTGGCGGCGCCCTCGCGCCGCGTCACTTCGTGGAGCCGCCGCTCCGACTGGCAGTGGTACCCCTGCCCCATGCTCATGGTCGCGACGAGGCAGGCGTAGCCGATGACGTCGACCCGCGCATCGGCGAGCTCCGCGGCGCAGCGCTCGGATTCGGCGTCCATCGCGGCGAGCTCTTCCCTGGTGACTCGCTTCATGCGCATGCGGCTCGAGTGGAACGTGAAGCGCTCCGGCTCCACCGATTCCCTGGCGCGCAGCATCGCCGGGATCTCGGTCTCCATCGTGGTATTGGAGCTCGGGACGATCTGGCCGATGCGGAACTGCCGTTTCATCATCACTGATCCCGTGGGTCACACTCCTGATCGCTCCGTTCTTGGTTCGTGTTCACCGAACTCCGAACACGAACCGAGAAGCAGGAACCCAGAAGCGCGAACGACACCGTGTCCTCATCGGCCGAGCGGAGCTTCCTCGCGCCAGAGGCCGAGCACCTGCTGCACCGGGCGGTCCGAGAAGCTGAAGAGCACCGCCTCGTCCTCGGCCTCGTGCGCGACGGCCGTCCAGGACGGCGCCACGAAGACGTCGCGGGGCCCCCACGCGAGAACCCGGTCGCCGATGCGGCTCCGGCCGCGTCCTTCGGCGACGGCGAACACGGTCGAGTCGGTGGCGCGGTAACGCGCGCCGGTGAACCCTTTCGGCAGCAGCTGCATGAACGCCCCGATCGTCGGCATCGGCGCGCCGCCGGTCGCCGGGTTGATGAAGCGCATCTTCACGCCGTGGCACTGGTGGACCGAGCCGTGCCGGAACAGCGTCTCGAGCGTCTCCCGGCTGCGCGAATACGGGTAATTGAAGATCGGGGATGACGGTCGCGCCGGCGCCCAATCGACCGGGAGCATGTTGGCGGCATAGCGCGCGTCGGAGTCGCCGTCGGGCACCGTGCTCGACTGGATGTCTCCGGGATAGCTCTCGCGGAAGCTCGCGTCGAAGAGATTCACGATCGGCACATCCAGGCCGTCGAGCCAGACGACCGGCACGTCGGCGGGGTTGCCGTGGTCGTGGTAGGTCCACGACGGCGTCAGGATGAAGTCGCCCGGGTGCATCACCGTCCGCTCGCCTTCGACGGCGGTATAGGCGCCCGTGCCTTCCATGACGAACCGCAGCGCCGCCATCGAATGCCGGTGGGCCGGTGCAATCTCGCCCGGCAGAATCAGCTGCAGGCCGGCGTAGAGGCTGGTCGTGACGCGTGACTGGCCGCGCAGGCCGGGATTCTCGAGGACGAGCACGCGCCGCTCCGCTTCCCGCGCCGTGAGCAGCCGGCCCGCTTCGAGCAGCAGCGGCCGCACCTCCTCGTAGCGCCAGAGCACGGCGACGATGTCCGGGGCCGGCTCGGGCGGGATGATCTTGCCGAGCACCTCCCAGAGCGGCGCGGTGTTCGCGGTGTCGAGCCGCGCGTACAGCTCACGCCGCTCCGGCGGGAGTAAATGGGACGACCGAGCGGTCGCGGCCGCGTGGTCCATGGCTGTCTACACCTTCGCCGACGCATGGGCCGCGCCGGCCTGTGGAGCCCCGTCCTCCTCGGCGCGCACGCTCACCTCCATCGTGCCGATCCGCTCGACCGTTGCAACGATGCGATCGCCCGGCTCGATCGGGCTGACGCCCTCGGGCGTCCCCGTGAGCACGACGTCGCCCGGGTGCAGCGTGTAGAAGGACGAGGCCATCTCGACGAGGTCGGCCACCCCCAGGATCATGTACTTCGTGTTCGACTGCTGGCGCAGCTCGCCGTTGACCGTAATCTGCAGATCGAGCGTGCCGGGATCCGGGATCTCGTCCGCCGTCACCAGCCACGGACCGAGCACGGTGTAGGTGTCGGCGGACTTGCGCAGGCTGCGATCCTCCGAGCCGCGGATGCTGATGTCGAGCCCGATGGTGTAGCCCGCCACGTAGTCGAGCGCCTGCGCCGCCCTCACGTGGCTCGCCGTCTTGCCGATCACCGCCGCCAGCTCGACCTCGTGGTCGGTGCGGCGCTCGGGCTTGCGGATGACCACCCCTTCCCCCGGTCCGACGAGCGAACTCGAGGCCTTCAGGAAGACGCCGGCCTTCTGAATGGTGATCGTGTGCGCCGGGTTGTTCGCATGAATCTGAACGTCCGACTTCACCTCGTCCAGATGCTTCTGGTAGTTCACCGGCGCCGCGATGATCTTGCCGGGGTTGGCCACCGGGCTGAGCAGCCGCAGGCGTCCGAGCGGCAGCACCGGGGCGGCGCCGGCGAGGGCGCCGGCCCGCGCCACCACTTGCGGCAGATGGGCGACAAGGACGTCGTAGGGCGGAAACGGATACCGGTAACCGGGCAGTACGTCGAGCGCCGCCGTGACGTCGCGCACCCCCGCGGCGTCGGCCACCCCGAGCCGCCCCTCATCGAATCGGCACAAGCGCATGGGTCGAATTATGGCTCAAAGCGATTGGCCGTGGACGCTCTACGGGACGTTACGTCGAGGACCAGACTGGTGTGCTGATGTCGAGCCTTAGAAAGCGTACTTCACCGCGAACTGGAGGATACGCGGATCGTCGGCGCCGAACTGCGTGGCCCGGTCGGGGGTGCCTCCCGAGGCGAGACCGCCCGCCCCCTGCGGCAGGATCCGGCCGAAGTTGCGATTGCTCAAGTCGACGATCGGATTCCCCCACCGCGTCGTGTTGAACACGTTGAACGCCTCGGCGCGGATCTCGATCTGCTGGCCTGGGCCCACACGGAACAGCCGCGCGAGCGCCATGTCCACGACCCACCGCGACGGACCGCGGAACTGACCGCGCCGGGTGTTGCCGAAGGTTCCGAGCGCCGGCTGCTCGAAGGCCAGCGGGTCGAGCCAGTTGCCGGGCGTCTTGTTCCCGTACGGGTTGTCTCGCACCAGGTTGCCGCGCTGGTTCGACACCGTGCCGCTCGTGATGCCGTTCATCGCGCGGTCCTGGCCGGTGGCGACCGTCAGCGGCGCGCCGGACATGGCGCGGAGGATGCCGCTCACGCGCCATCCTTCGGCCAGCGCCGCCGCGAAGCCGTCGCCAATCTCCGGCGCCTGCACGCCCACCGTCACGTTGACGACGTGCCGGCGGTCGGCGTCGCAGGCGCCGCGATCGAAATCGGGATCGTCGGGGTTGGACCAGCCGGTGCCGATGTTCGGCAGATCCTGCGTGGGATGCCCTTCGCACTTCGAGAGCGTGTAGTTCGCGTTGACGCTCACGCCGTCGGCCGACCGGCGCTGGAACGACAGGAGCACGCCGTTGTAGGTGCGCGTGCCGCTCGCGTCGTGCAGATCGAGGCCGGCGATGAACCGCCCTTCGACCGGGTTCTCGAGCATCAGCACGCGGCGCTGGTTGACGTTCGCCTGGGTGGAGCACACCGGGTGGAACGTGCCGTCCGGCAGCGTGCACGGGCCGAGGCCGAGGAACCGGGCGGGATTGAGGGCCTTCATGTTCCAGAGCCGGTCGGTGTAGTTGGCGATGTAGCTGGCCGAGACCGCCATCGTGCCCCCGACCTGCCGCTCGACCACCGCGTTCCACGACTGCTTGCGCGCGTTCCGCTGGTTCGGATCGATGGCGAGGTACTGCCCGGCGACCGGGAAGGCCGCGTTCGCGTCGAACACGCGCGGGAAGGGGTTCCCGCCGGGGAAGGTCGCGAACGGATCGTCGAGGCGGGCGTTGAGGATCCGGACGTCGGCGCCCCAGGGCGGTGCAACTGAGGTGTTCAGGTGGTACTGCGCGTTGACGAAGTCGTACCCCAGGCTGTAGCCGACCCTGAGCGACGTCCGGCCGTCGCCGGTCACGTCCCAGGCGCCGGTCACGCGCGGGGCGAAGTTGTCCCACTGCCTGTTCATGCCGGCCCTGTCGCCCACGAACCCGTCGTCGCCAGGGTAGAGGAATCCCGCTGGCGCGTTCCGGAACACGCTGCTCTTGACGCCCCGCCTGAACCGCTCCAGGTCGAAGTTGTAGATGAACTCGTTGACGAGCTGCTGCGGAAAGAACGGCTCCCATCGCACGCCGTAGTTCAGCGTGAAGCTCGGCGTGACGCGCCACATGTCGTTGGCGTACACGCCGGCGTACCACTGCTCCATGTCGAGGAAGTTCGGGTTCGCCTGGATGAACTGGCTGACGTTCCCGAGGAGGAAGTCCGCCAGGCCGTGGCCCGTCACCTGCCCGTTGATGGTGAAGTTCCCCATGGCGCGGACGTTGGCGGTGGTGAACGATTCCCAGCGCGCCAGGTTCGCCCCGAGCGAGAGCTGATGGCTGCCACGAATCACCGTCAGATCGTCGCCGACCTGCAGCGTCGTCGTCTTGTACCGCGCCTCGGTCTGGACGGCGCCGCCGAGGTTGAAGCCGCCGACGACGGACAGCACGAGGTAGTCGGGCAGGAACGAGAACATCCGGATGCCCGCGTCGGGTCCGGAGAAGAAGCCCTCGTGCTGGCGGTGGATGTTGGTGTGGTTCCAGGCGACGCGCAGCGCATTGACGGTCGACGCGTTCAGCACCCACGTCTCACCGAGCGCCAGCGAGTGCGCCATGTTGTCGAAGCCGCCGCGGCTCGCGGCCAGCAGATTGTCGGGCGTCTTCCGCAGCGGCGGCGGGCTCGTGTAGCTGGTGGCGATATAGCGGCCGAACAGGCTGTGCTCGTTGGTGAGCTGGACGTCGACCCGCCCCACGCCCTGGCCCTCGTCGGTGTCGATCGCCTGCCCGAACGTCACGCGGCCGCACGGATCGGCGGAGGTCGGCAGCCGCCGGGCGATGTTCAGCGCCGCCGGGCTGAAGAGCGCGGGATTGACGCGGTTGTTCACGAAGGGGCCGCGCAGGGTCAACTGCGCCCCGGAGCAGGCCGGAGACGCCAGCTGCGTGAAGTCGCCCGCGAGCATCGCCGGCGTCGGCACGAAGGCGACGTTGCTCGTCGGCGTCTGGCGGATGTAGGTGCCCTGGTAGCCGCCGAAGAAGAACATGCGATCGGTCAGGACGGGGCCGCCGATCGTCCCGCCGAACTGGTTCCGGTTGAGGCCGTCACCCTCGCGCGTGCCATCGGGGCGGATCCGGGCGAACGGGTGCGTCGCGTTGAAACGGTGATTGCGCCAGAACTCGAATCCGCTGCCGTGGAACACGTTGGTCCCGGACCGCGTGACCGCATGGACCGAGGCGCCGGTGTGAACGCCGCTGCCGGCATCGAGCGCACCGGTCTCGACGCGGAACTCCTGCAGGGCGTCGGGGAACGGCAGCGGCAGATTGAGATTGTCGTAGGGGTTGTTGTGCATCGCGCCGTCGAGCATGTAGGCGGTGCTGCTGCCGAGGCCGCCCGCCACGGCGATCTCCACGCCGCCGGAACTCCCCTGCATGCTGCGCGTCGACGCTTCCCCGGTCTGCACGGCGGCGCCGGCCAGCTCGATGAGCTGCACCGGGTTGCGGCCGTTCAACGGCAACTCGACGATGCGGGCGTTTTCGACCACCGATCCAATGCCGGCGCGCTGGGTATCGACGAGCGGTGCGGCGGCCTCGACCGCCACGGTCTCGGTCAGGTCGCCCAGCGCCAGCACCACGTCGATCGTGGGGCTGCTGCCCACCTGCAGCACGATGCCCGTCTGCGAGTAGGTCCGGAAGCCGCTCAACGCCACCTCGAGCCGGTACGGCCCGAGCGCCAGGTTCGTCAGCGCGAACGAGCCCTGCGCGTCGGTCACGACCTCGCGCCGGAGTCCCGTGTCGGTCTGGATCGCCGTCACGGTGGCGCCCGGCAGCACCCCGCCGCTCGAATCGGCCACGGTCCCGTTGATCTGCGCCGTCGCCTGTGCATGAACCTGGGTCGCGGCCACGAGAACCGCAAGAACGCCTAGGATGGCCGTGCGCACCGCTCGAACCATACAGTGACCTCCTCCAGGGCTCGTTCACTTGCTCCTGATCGCGCCGGAGTATATCCCGGCTCCGCGTGATAGGCTGTGGCGCCGATGCGCTACGTGACCTTTTCCACGACCGGCGACCCGACGCCCCGCCTCGGCGTCGCTCTCGGCGACCGGGTGATCGATCTTCAGATTGTGGCCTCCGCGGTCGGCGCCGAGGGTCTTCCCTCCGCGCTCCTCGACCTCATTCGCAGCGGCCCCGCCGCGTGGCGCCGGACCGCCGACATGGTGGACCGGTCGCGCTCGCGCCTTGGCGGCGCCGGCTTCCCGGTGCGGGAGATCCGGTGGCACCCCCCGATTCCGCGCCTCCCCAAGAATGTCTTCTGCGTCGGCCGGAACTTCGTCGGCCACGCCGCAGAGGGCGCGCGGGCGCGCGGCGTCGCGCTGAAGCTGCCCCAGGTGCCGATGTACTTCACGAAGGCCCCCACCGCGGTGGTCGGACCCTACGACGACGTGCCGTGGCACCGCTCGGCCACGCAGCAGGTGGACTGGGAAGCGGAACTCGGCGTCGTCATCGGCCTCGCCGGATGCAACATCCGGCGAGAGGCGGCGCTCGAGCACGTCTTCGGCTATACCATCGTCAACGACGTCACCGCGCGCGATCTGCAGGACCTGCACGGCCAGTTCTTCAAGGGGAAGAGCCTCGACGGGTCGTGCCCAGTGGGACCACTGGTCGTTACCTCCGACGAATTCGGCGATCCCCACGCGAAGGACATCACGCTCCGGGTCAACGGAGTCGTCAAGCAGCGCGGCAACACGCGCGACATGATCTTCCGCATCGACGTCCTGATTGAATCGCTGTCGCACGGCCTCACGCTGGAGCCGGGCGACCTCATCGCGACGGGGACGCCCGACGGCGTCGGATTCGCCCGGACGCCGCCCGAGTTCCTGCAGGAGGGCGACGTGATGGAAACCGAGGTCGAAGGGATCGGGACGATGCGCAACCGCATCGTCGCCCGTGACTGACTGAAGCGAGGAGCCGTCGATGGCCACCGAGTCGCGCCAGTTGACCGTCAACGACATCATCGACAGCCGTCCGGTGAGCCGTCTCCAACTGACCGCGATCGTCCTGTGCAGCCTGGTGCTCCTGCTCGACGGCTTCGATACGCAGGCCATGGGGTTCCTCGTTCCTCCCATCGCTGACGAGATGGGGATTCCCCTGAGCGCGTTCGGTCCCGTGCTGTCGGCGGGTCTCTTCGGCCTGATGATCGGCGCGATGAGCGCCGGACCGATTGCGGACCGCTGGGGACGCCGCTGGGCGATCATCGTATCGGCGCTCGTGTTCGGCTCTTTCTCGCTGCTGACGCCGCGCGCCGACACCATCGGGGAACTCGTGACCCTGAGGCTGCTGACCGGACTCGGGCTCGGTGGCGCCATGCCGAACGCGGTCGCGCTCGCCTCCGAGTACGCGCCCAAGCGCCTCCAGGCGTACCTGGTGCCGGGGATCTTCGCGGGAATGGCCGGGGGCGCGGTGCTGGCCAGCCTCGTTGGAGGAGCGCTCATCCCCGAGTGGGGATGGCGATCGGTCTTCTACGTCGGCGGCATCCTGCCAATCGCGCTCGCGCTCCTGCTCGTCAAGGTGCTGCCGGAGTCGGTGAGGTTCCTGACGGCCACCGGCGGCGACCCGCGCCAGATCGCGGCCATCCTCCGGAAAATCGCTCCGGATCTCGGTGAAGTGCCCCCCGGCCCCGCTTCGTCCCCGCCGCCGGGCGTACCGGTCACCCAGTTGTTCACGGAAGGACGAACGCTCGGCACGCTGCTGCTCTGGATCCCGTTCTTCATGAACCTGTTGATCCTCTACTTCATTCTGAGCTGGCTGCCCAGCCTCCTGCGCCAGGCGGGCATGCCCGTCTCGGCCGGCGTGACCGCCGTCATGACCTTCAGCATCGGCGGCATCGTCGGAGCCATCGTGCAGGGGCCGCTGATGAAGGTCACCGGCGTCTTCCCGGCGATGATCGCCGAATTCGCGGCCTCGCTCGGCCTCGTCCTGCTGGCATCGGCGATCTTCGCGAACTTCCAGTTGATGATGACCGTCACCTTCATCCTCGGCGTCTCGGTGCAGGGCGCACAGGCCGGACTGAACGTGCTGTCGGCGATGTACTACCCCACGGTCATCAGATCCACCGGAGTCGGCTGGGCGCTCGGCATCGGGCGCATCGGATCCATCGTCGGACCGCTCGTCGGCGGCTTCATGCTCTCGATGCAATGGACGCCGCAACAGATCTTCATGGCCGGTGCGGTTCCGGCCGTCTGCGCCGGAGCCGCCATCGCCGCGAGCGGCTATCTGCAGGGGCGGACCAGCCCGTTCCGGCCCGAGGCGGCGCAGGCCGTCACGCCGGCGCACTGACCGCGACGGCCGCCGCGTCGCCCCCGCAGAGGAGATCGTTCGATGACGAGCGCCTACACACGGATCGAACAGCAGCTCACGGCCGACCTCGACTTGCGCCGGCGGCCGGTCGCGGTGGCCTTCCTGGCCTCGCCGCCCGAGGGCGTCGAGCGGTACGACGGTGTACAGCCCTCCGGCTGCAGCTTCTGGAGGATCGCGTCGGACGGCCGAACCTTCCACACGGTGGCCGAGCAGCACTACAACTGCCCGATCGGCGCGTATACCCACAACATCGCGCTGCCGCCCTCGCGCGCGCACGAGCTGGACGAGACGCTCGGTTTCATGGCCGGCATCGGCTACCTGCGAATGGAGGAGGTCCCGTCGATCCCGCGCCTGCCCGAGACGCCGGGCGTCGTGGTGTACGCGCCGCTCGGCGCGACCCCGGTCGACCCCGACGTCGTGCTCTGCTGGGGGCCGCCCGGAAGGATCATGCTGCTGCAGGAAGCGGCGCTCCGGGCGGGCGTGGCCGCCGGGCTGCAGACGCTGGCGCGCCCTACCTGCATGATCCTGCCGGCCGCCCTCGGCGGCGGCACCGTCGCCAGCACCGGCTGCGTCGGCAACCGCGTCTACACCGGGCTGGACGACTCGGAGCTGTACGTCGCGGTCCCGGGGCGCGATCTGGCGCGGGTGGCGAACGAGGCGTCGGTCATCTGTGCGGCCAACGCGACGCTGCTCGAGTATCACCGCGGACGGAAACGAAAACTCGCCACGACGTAAGGGGCTCGACTTCTGGGCGCTGGCGTGGTCAGAGTCCGGGTTGTGTGGCTAAACGACACCAGTCAACCATGGCCAGAAACCAGGACCCGTCTGCACCACCCTCAATGAGCTTCGATGCGACAGGTGGCGGGCAACGCCGCATCTCACTACCGGCTACCACCTACTGGCTACCACCTACCGGCTACCGCCTAGCGCCTATCGCCGCACCTGGGCGCGCCAGTCGGCCAGCGCGATCGGCCGCGCGACCCGGCCGTCGCCGGTGGCGTTCACCAGGATCCGCTCGCCGTCCGCGGATACGTCGTACGCGTATCCGCGGTCCGCTTTGGCGCGCAGCGTGAAGAGCGCCGCCGGTGTGCCGACGTCGCCCCTCTCGATCGACGCCGCCATCAGCTGATTGCCTGGACCGACGTAGAAGAGCTCGCTGCCGTCGCGGCGCCAGCGCGGCCACGACCCGCCGCGCGCGGACACGCGCCGCCGGCCGACCGGGCGCGGAAACCTGGACACGTAGACGTCCTCCCGTCCGTTTTCAAACGACGTGTACGCGACCCACTGGCGATCGGGCGACAGTTTCGGCAGCGTAGCTTCCCGGATCGTTCGGAAATAGGCGAACGACGGGCCGCCCGGCAGCATCCGCGCCCACAGGTCGAAGTTGCCGCCTTCGGCGATCCGCGGCTGGTTGGTCTGGTACAGCACATACCGTCCGTCGCGCGACCAGTCGTAGGCAACCTGATCGCCCTCCCCGCCCACGATCAGCGCGTCGCTGCCGGTCCCTTCGGCGCTCTTCTGGAAGATGTCGCGCGAGCCGCTCCGCGTGCTGGCGTAGAGGAGACGCCGGCCGTCGGGCGACCAGACCGGCGCGGTGTCGTCGGCCGGATCCGAGGTTACCGGCGCCGGCATGCCGGTGGCGACGTCGATGACAACGATGTCTGCGGCCGCGGTGTCGGGTGGGCGCACGCTCACGGCGATACGCATGCCGTCGGGCGACAGGCTGACGTCGCCATAATCGGACGGCTCCCCCACCGTGCCGATCTCCATTCCCGTACGGTCGAACCACACCAGGCGCGAGCGGGCCGGACCGGACGGCGGCCCTGTCTGGTACGCGAGGATCCCGCCGGTCGACAGCGAGAAGGCGCGCACGGCCTCTTCGCCCGCGCCACCTCCAACAGGCATCGCATCGCCACGCGCTTCCAGGCGCTCGGCGTCGAACGGCTGCACCGTCAGCAGGTTGCCGCGGATGAAGAAAACGTAGTCGGCGGCGAGCGCCCCGCCCGAGGCGTCGGGGAGGACTTGCTGCCGCTCCGACGATTCGAGCGATCCGACGTGCACGCTCCGCGTATTCTCACCGACGACCGTGAAGAGGAAGCGCCGGCCGTCGGGGAGGAACACCGGCCACATGTGGGCCAGTTCGCCCGGCCGCAGGTCGGTCACAGGCGCCGGCGTTCCGCCCTTCGCATCGACGCGAACGAGCGGGCCGCCTTCTCCCTCGCGAGGAAACACGATCACGTCGCCGCCGTTCCATGCCCCGGCCGAAGATGCCGTGGCCTCGGCAATCACCTGAGGCGCGCCGCTCCCGTCGGCAGTCGTCCTGCGGAGCGCGCCCTGCGCGAAGTAGGCGATGAACCGGCTGTCCGGCGACCAGAACGGGAAGGCCGCGCCGTCAGTGCCCGGCAGCGGCTGCTCGCCGGTTGCGGTCAGCGATCGGATCCAGAGCTGCCGAGCGCCGGCGCCGTCCCCCGCCGTGAACGCCACGAGGCGGCCATCCGGCGACAGCGCAAACTCCGCGACCGGACGATCGGGCATCGTCATCGTGGCAATCGGCTCAGCCGGGCCGGTCGGCGCTGCCGGAGCCCGCAGGAGACGCAGCACCGCCGGGACGAGGACGACGAGCAGGCCGACGACCGCAAGCGCGATGACGATTGGGACCAGCCGCCGGCGCGGCGGTGCCACAACGGGCGCTGGTTCCGGGATGGCCGCCTCCGGAGCCGGTGGTGGCGGCGGCGCCAGAGCCACGTCCGGTACCGGCGCCGGTCTGGGCGCCGGGGCCGCGGCTGGAGGTGCAGGCAGTGGAGATGGTAGCGGCGCGATCGCGCGTGTTGGCGCGGTCGGCGGGGGCGGCGCCGGCTGCCACAGATCGTGCAGCACCCGGGCGGCATCGGCTGCCGCGGGACGCGAGCCCGGCTTCTTCCGCAGGCAGAGATCGACCAGCCGCTCGAGCACCGGCGGCAACTGCAGGTCGGCCGGGATCTTCGGCTCCTCTTTCGCCACCGCTGTCATCGTCACGAGCGGCGTGTCGCCCGCGAACGGCCGGGCGCCGGTCAGCATTTCGTAGAGAATGGCGCCGAAGGTGAACACGTCGGAGCGGGGATCGGGCGGCACGCCGCGCACCTGCTCGGGCGACATGTAGCCGGGCGTGCCGAGCGTGACGCCGGGGGCCACGCCTTTGAGGCCCGCCAGCGCCGACTCCACCTGGGTGACCGTCGCCAGTCCGAACCCGACCACCCGGACGCGGCCGTCGGAGCCAACGAGGATGTTTTCCGGCTTCAGGTCGCGGTGCACGACCCCGCGCTCGTGGGCGGCCGCCAGCGCATGGGCAATCTGCACGCCGTACTGGATGGCCGTCCGCACCGGGAGGGCGCCCGCCGCGAGCGCCCCGCGCAGCGTCTTCCCTTCGATCGGCTCGGAGACGATGTAGGCGGTGCGGGCGTCGGTGCCGATGTCGTGGACGGCGAGGATGTTCGGATGCGACAGGAGCGCGGCCGCGCGCGCCTCCTGCTCGAATCGCTTCAGACGATCGGGGTCGGCCCCGAACTCCGCGGGCAGGACGCGAATGGCGATCTCCCTCTGCTGTTCGTGATCGCGGGCGCGGTACAGCTCGCCCAATCCCGCGATCTCGAGACGAGCCAGGATTTCAAACGGACCCAGACGCGTTCCCGGCGCAAACGGCATAGGCGCCCATGATACATGAGGGTCAGCGGCCCAGAGACGGACCTGCGAGTCCGGCTAGGTCGGCCGGACCAACGAGAACATCACCGCATCGACCGGCACGCCCCGGAGCACCAGCCGGTGCCGCAGCAGTCCTTCGCGCGCGGCGCCGGCCCTCTCCGAGACGCGCTGGCTGGCGACATTGCCCACCGCGACGACGACCTCGACGCGGACGAGGCTCGTGTGCGCGAAGGCCCACTCGCGCAGCAGGCAGACGGCGCGCGTCGCGACGCCGCACCCCGCGGCGCTGGTGCGGACCCAGTAGCCAAGGTTGCAGCGGCGGTTCAACTCGTCGAACTGGTTCAGGCCGCATTGCCCCAGGTACCGGCCGCCGCCGTCGACGATCGCGAACTCGTACCATTTCCGTTCGTTGAACGCCTGCACCTGCGCGCGGAGCCACGAGCGCGCCTCCTGCAGGGAGTACTCGGGGTGGCACCAGGGCATCCAGGGGATGAGCTCGACGAGCGACTCGCGGACCGCCTCGTACATCGCGGAGGCGTCGTCCGCGTTGCACGGGCGGATGAGACAGGCCTCAGGCCTGGGGCCCAAGGCCTCAGTGGTCATTTCGCGGTCGGCTTCGGCTGGTCGGGTCCCGTGTAGCGGAGAACGAACAGCCCCCAGTGCTTGTCATCGACGTAGATGTAGCCGCGCGTGTCGACCAGCACGTCCTCGGACTGCTGCGCGAGGTCGTTGGGCGGCTGCGGCCCGTACCGCTTCAGCGGCGGCGGCGGAATGAACCACCCCGTCTCTCTCGGGCTGATCGGATCCTTGATGTCGAAGACGCGCAGCCCCGCATTGAAGTAGGTCAGGTAGATCAGGTCTCCGGGCTTCTCGACGTCGGGGAGATGGATCTCGTGGTTCACGTTGTGGGGGCCGAAGCGGCCGCCCTTCTCGCAGAAGTTCTTGTACGGCTCCCCCTCGGGCGGCTGCGGCAGCGGGAAGAGCGAGAGCAGCCGCGGCCGCTTGATGTCCTTGATGTCGACCAGCCCCGCGAAGTTGAGCCCTTCGTTGCAGCGCTCGTTGCTCGCCTCGGAGGAGAGGAACACCAGGTTCCGGTCCCAGAGCGGCAGCGCCGAGTGCAGCGACTGCGATCCGGCGTTGATGAAGGGAGGGCTGAAATCGAGCCGGCCGATCTCCTGCGGCTTCGACGGATCGCCCATGTCCAGGATGACGAGCCCGGGCGAGAACGCCGCCACGAGCGTCCGGCCGTCCGGACCGACCACCGCCGGTCCGTGGAAGCCGTACGGCGTGTTCGGCCGCGGCGTCTCGCCGGCGGCCTTGTGCATGCCCGGCTGCGCCCACCGCCCGACTTCCTTCGGGTTCCGGGGATCGCTCACGTCCATGATGACGAGGATGTTGCCCCCCTGATATCCCGGATAACCCGACGAGAGATACGCGTACCGTCCCCCCGGATAGGAGTTGCGGTGCGTGCCTCCCTGCCCCGAGCTCCAGCGTGAGAGTTCCTTCGGACTGAGCGGATCGGAGATGTCCCAGATGATGAGCCCGTCGGTGGCCGGCTGCTTCGCGTCGCCGCCCCAGGAGGGCGCCTTCCGCTGCAGCGCCGTGATCATCAGGTTGTCGTGCAGCGTCATCTGGATGTTCCAGCTGTTCGGCATTCCGGGGATGAACTTGACGTGCCGCGGGTTGGCCGGATCGGTGACGTCGACGATGCTCCAGCCGTCGTGCCAGAGGTGGCCGGTATAGAGGTACCACCGGTCGCCGACGCGCTTGATCGCGAGTTTGAACGGCGGCCGGCCGCCCATGTCGCTGTAGCCGACCGGCGTCATGTTGTGCGCCTTCCACCCGGCCGGAATCGGATCGGCTTGCGCGAACCGAGGGGGCGCCGCCGTCGCCGCGATCGCGAGGGCGGCCGCCAGGATTCCATGTCGCAGCGTCGTCATTCGAAGTGTCCTCCCGAGAGGCGGCTATTGTAAGCGGTCAGCGGCTGCCGATGACAGCATAGCCCTGGATTTCGACCTTCGCATCCGGAACGGCGAGCGCCGTGATCGTGATGAGCGCGCTGCCGGGAAAGTCGTCGCCGAAGATCTCCCGGCGGATCTCGGTCAGCCGGTCGCCGTTGCGCACGTCGGTGATGAACACCGTCATCTGCACCATGTCGCTCAGCTTGCCTCCCGCTTTCGCGAGCGTGGCGCTGAGCAGCTTGAATACCTGCCGCACCTGCCCCTCGAAGTCGCCGGCGAGCGAGCGTCCGCTGTCGTCCACGGTGGCGATCTGCCCCGCGAGCCAGACGGTCTTGCCCCCTTCGGTCACGACGGCGAGCGAGTAGCCGCGCGTCTGCGGTCGATCGCCTTTGACGAAGTCCTTGGCGGCGGGCGTCACCGGCAGCAGCAGGATCAGGAGCGCTGCGCTCAGGCCGGTGGCGACAGGTCGAACCGTGGTCGAGGTCATGGTGTCCTCCTCTCGGTGATGCAGGGAAACGCCCGCCGACACGCGCACGAGGGCCGTCATTCCGCCTCCCCGATGTGGCGGGATGATAGCAGGAGAGAGCGGCGCTCAGTTCACCTCGCGCCTTCTCCTGAAGAAACCGAAGCGGCGGGCGGGCTTCCCGCGTCCTGCGGCCCCGACGCCGCGTTCCCCGTCCGTCCGGATGAACGCCTCGATCTCCTCGCCGCGTGCGCCGGCGTCGGCCTCGCCGAGCTCGATCAGCCTCGCGATGTAGTCCGGCTGGAACATCAACAGGCTCAGCATGTCGTTCGACCGCGTCTGGCGACTGCCGAGGCCGCGCACGAGGAACCGGAACGTGCGCGGGAGGTCGGCCTCGAACTCGTTGGCGAGCCGTCCCAGATCCTGCGAAGGCCGGAGGACCAGCAGATCGACGTGCCGGAGGCCGTCCGAGGCCGACGGCCCCAGCCTGTCGATCAGCCGGTTCAACTGCTCGAGCCGCAGCGCATCGGCGTCGAGCAAGTCCAGGAAGATGGCGTTGAGCAGCACGCCGGCCACCTGCACCGGCGGCGGATAGCCGCTCACGGCGGGCCGGTCCGCCTCTTCCCGGGTGCGTGGATAGCGCGTCGAAACGGCGATGATCTTGCGCGCGCCGAGGTGGATGGCCGGCGACAGCGGCGCCGTCAGGCGAATGCCGCCATCGCCATACCACGCGCCGTCGATCTCGACGGCCGGAAAGAAGAACGGCAGCGCGGACGACGCCATCACGTGACCGACGCCAAGGCTGCCGCCGACGCCCTTGCGCTGCGGCCGCTCCCACGTCATGACGCCGCATCCTTCTCCGCTCTGTACCCACGTCACTGACTGCCCTGTCGTATAGCTCGACGCCGTGAGCGCCACCGCATGCAGCGTCCCTGCGGCCACGTTCCGCGCAATGGCGGGCAGTCCTCCCGTGTCGTCCGGCTTCAGGATTCCGGTCAGCAGCTCGCGCAGCGGCGCCGTATCGACCAGGCTGCGCACGCGAGGCGTCCCCGACGCGCCACCCGACACCAGCCGGAACCCCCATCGCGTGACCCGCGACGCCAGGTCGCCCGGGTCGACGCGGAACACGTCCTCGATGTGCAGGCCCCGCCAGAGATCGCCGAGCCGGTCCACCGCATCGTCGAGGCGCCCGTCGCGGGCGGCCAGGCAGGTGGCGATGATGCCGCCCGCCGACACGCCGGTCAGGATGCCGGGCGCGAGGTTGGGGTATCGCGACGCGAGATGTTTGAGGAACCCGAGCTGATACGCGGCGCGAGCGCCGCCGCCGCTCAGGACCAGTGCCAGACCCGCGTCGCTCATGAACGGTTGCCAGCCCCAGCGGCGTGGAGCGCTGCGGGCTCTCTCACGTATGGATCCTATGCGACCCGGGTGCGACCAGCCGAATCGACCTCGCCGCCCGACTGGACACGCTCGCGCACCAACCGCCAGAAATCTTCGGCGAACACTCGCAGGCCGGCCCAGTCGGTGTACTCGTAGTCGCGACTCGTATCCGAGAACGCAGCACAAAGTCTGCCGTCGCGGTGTCACCCGCATCGCCTGCCGTATGCGCCCTGCAGGCCGTCTCCCAGTCGGGCGCTCGAAAAAATGGCCGGCGCTGGGGACTTTTCGGCAAGCGGGTCCCATACGCTCCCGCCACTGCCGTGCCTCCCGCGGCGGCTGCAGCGCGAGAGCGCCTGGCAGAGGCGGCATCGGGAGTGCATCGCCTCCTTGTGCGGCTGCGGCGTGGGGCGGGTGCAGGAGGACGGCAGCATGCCTTCAAGGTCGTC
Organism: Acidobacteria bacterium RIFCSPLOWO2_12_FULL_68_19; assembly: GCA_001767525.1. Taxonomy (GTDB): domain Bacteria; phylum Acidobacteriota; class Vicinamibacteria; order Vicinamibacterales; family UBA2999; genus MELF01. Next base: position 79,751 of record MELF01000010.1, read on the forward strand.
ACGGGTCGTCGGGATCGCAATCGTGTGTCTCGCCCTGTCGGCGACACGCTCGGCCGGTCAAGGTCAGGACCCGGCGGTACCGCAGAAGGTCGAGATTCCTCCTACCGCGACGGTTCTCGAAGGCATCCCTACCGTGCGGATCGATTCTACGGAAGCAGATACGACGCGGCGCGTCCTCAGCGTGGCCGACGCCGCCAAGGACCGCCTCACGGTGACCGTCGTCGACGGCCGGTTCTACTGGAGGAGCCGGGGGGATCGCCCGCTTCGTCTCTCGTCGACCGGTGCGTTCACGTATCTCTCATCGGAGCCCGGAACGTACATCAAGATCACGCGCGTCAACAACAGGATCTCGTACGTCGAGCACGTCGACCTGGGCTTCGAGAGCGTGACGTGGTGGGGCGAGATGCGGATCGTCGTCGGCCGCTGAATCGACACCCCGGTTCGCTGGTTGGTTCACGCCTCGATTGGATGCGGGAGCGGCCGGGCGGCGGGAAGGATGAGAGGAGGCGTAAGCTTCCCCGATCGATTGACAGCCGAGGATCGACTGCTCCGGGCACGACCTCGGCTGTTGACCGTGCTCATAGAGCTGAGTAAATTTACTCAATACGATGGGCATTAAGGGTCGGCTGTTTGAACGGAGCCAGTTGAACGCGCTCGCGACCAGGCTGACCGAGCCCCGCCGTTTCCTGCAGGTTGTCGCCGGTGCCCGTCAGGTGGGCAAGACCACCCTGGTGGGACAGGTCCTGAACCGCCTGGACCTCCCACGTGTCTTTGTCTCCGCTGACGAGCCGACCGTCGGGGACACGGCCTGGCTCGCGGCGCAATGGGAACGCGGCCGGCTCGCGGTCGCTGACGCAGGCAAGTCGGGGGCGGTGTTGGTCCTCGACGAGGTGCAGAAGATCCCGCGCTGGTCGGAGACCGTGAAGCGCCTCTGGGACGAGGACTCGCGCGCCCGTCGTCCCCTCAAGGTCGTCCTGCTCGGGTCGGCGCCTCTTCTGATGCAGCAGGGGCTGACAGAGAGTCTGGCGGGACGCTTCGAAGTCGTCCACTTGCCACACTGGTCGTTTGCCGAGATGCGAACCGCCTTCGGTCTTTCCTTGGAGGAGTACCTCTATTTCGGCGGGTATCCCGGCGCAGCGCCCTCGATCAAGGATCCGCTCCGGTGGAGACGATACCTGCTCGACTCCCTCATCGAGACGACGATTGCTCGCGACGTGCTCCTGATGACGCGGGTGGACAAGCCGGCCCTCTTGCGAAGGCTGTTCGAACTCGGTTGCCGCTATTCCGGCCAGGTCCTGTCGTACACCAAGATGCTCGGACAGTTGCAGGACGCGGGCAACACCACGACGCTCGCGCACTACCTTGAGCTGCTTGCAGGGGCTGGAATGCTCACTGGCTTACAGAAGTACGCCGGCAGGTCTGTGCGCCAGCGCGGGTCGAGCCCGAAGCTGCAGGTGCTGAACACGGCGCTGATGACCGCGCAGTCCGGCCTATCGCCTGAGGAGGCGCGGTCCGACAGGGAGTTTCGTGGCCGCCTTGTCGAATCCGCGGTCGGCGCTCATCTGGCAAATGCCGCTGCCGGCGGTGCCTGCGAGCTGTTCTATTGGCGGGAACAGAACCAGGAGGTGGACTTCGTCGTGCGGGCCGGCCGAACCGTTGTCGCTATCGAGGTGAAGAGCGGCCGCGCACCGAATTCGTTCTCCGGTCTCGAGGTGTTTTCAAAGACCTTCAAGCCGAAACGCACGCTGCTGGTCGGCGGTGACGGCGTCTCACTCGACGAGTTTCTGACGAAGCCGGTTGAACATTGGCTACACACATGACGGGGAGCACATGATTACCGGGGCCGTCAGACCGGAATGAATCCCAGATGAGGTTCACAACGGCGAGCTTTGCGCCGGGTTTGATCGCGGATCAAACCCGTCTTGGGATGGACGTACAGGCCGACGATCGGCCACTCGCCGCGGCTGTACTTCCGGTCGTTGCTGTACGCGAGACCGTCCGCTCCGATGTAGCAGTCGGTCTCGATTTCCCGCATGACGTGGTCCCAGATGTGTGACCCGGAAATGCTGCGGCGATCGAGCTTCTGCGACAGCTCGCTGTGCACCTTGTTCCACGACCGGCCGACGCAGGACCGAAGGTACCGCTTAAGCGGGTTGATCTGGTCGGAGAACTCTTTGGCGTTCCAGCCGTACTGACGGCCGCGACTGACGGGCAGCCGTACCGGCTCGTCGTAGTCCGCGTCAGGGTCGTGACGCCGGATCGGGCATCCCGTCGTCTTCTTGCTCTTCTCGGCGTGACCGCGGCGCGGGCGTTCGGTCACAACCTTGGCCATGCATCACGCATGCGAATGCTGCCTCCTGGCCAGCCGGCCAGAAGAGCAGAGCCCAGGCTTCCCCGTCCAAACCGTTAGATTAGCCGGCCGTTCTGCTGGTGGCATCAGCATAAGCTTGTAGATGCCCGACATTATTAGCTTGCTATCGCTCGGCATGATATGCTTGCATTCGCTCGACAGAAAAGGCTTGCGTCTGCACGGTTATGCCCAGCCCCCATGAAAAACTCGCGGACTCATTGGCGGCCTTGCAAGCCTTGCAAGAGGCCGGTCACCGGGTCGTCCATTCGAGGGAGCTGAGCCGTACTCACAGGGAGCGACTCGTCGCCAACGGTTTCCTGCAGCCGGTCATCAAAGGCTGGTGGGTCTCCTCGAGCCCCGGTGCACGCGCTGATGACAGCACGCCGTGGTACGCGTCGTTCTGGGAGTTCTGCGCGCGGTATTGCGGCGAGCGATTCGGCGATGAGTGGCACCTATCGCCCGAACAGTCGCTCCTCCTGCTTGCCGAAAACTCGGTGATTCCTCGCCAAGTCGTCGTCTACACGCCAAAGGGCACAAACCACAACATCGAGCTGCCCTTCGGCACCTCGTTGTACGACCTCAAGACGACTGAGATTCCGCCTGCGGCGGAACTGATCCGGCGAGACGACCTGCGACTGTTCACGGCGCCCGCTGCGCTCGTACGAGTGCCAGAGTCCTTCTTCGCGCGGCAGCCGATCGAGACGCAAGTACTGCTCGTCAGTCTGCGCGATGCCTCCGACGTGCTGCGATTGCTCCTCAGCGGCGGCAATTCTGCGAAGGCGGGCGCGATTGCCGGAGGTCTTCGTCATATCGGCCGCGCGGAATTGGCGGACGACATCGTGAAGACGATGAAGGGTGCGGGGTACGACGTACGCGACAGCGATCCGTATGACGCGACCCAGGCCGTAGCGGCCCTCGCGCCAGCGACGTCGCCAATCGTTGGCCGTATGCAGGCGATGTGGCAATCGATGCGCGGAGCCGTTGTCGAGACGTTTCCTCAGCAGCCAGGGCTGCCAGCTGACCGTGACCGCTACCTTCACCTGGTCGACGACATCTACAGGAGCGATGCGTACCATTCGCTCTCCATCGAGGGCTACACCGTCAGCCCTGCGTTGATCGAGCGCGTGCAGCGAGGCGACTGGAACCCGGCGAGGGACGAGGAGGACCGCCGGAACCGCGACGCGCTGGCTGCGCGCGGGTACTGGCAAGCGTTTCAGAAGGTGAAGGAGGCAATCGCCGAGATCATCACCGGCGCGAACGCCGGCGCGCGCGCACGGGCATCCCATATGGATTGGTACCGCGAGCTCTTCCAGCCCTTCGTCGCAGCGGGCCTGATTCCGGCGGCTGCGCTCGCCGGCTATCGCAACGACGCGGTGTACCTTCGCACGTCGCGCTACGTGCCCCCGCGCTGGGAAGCGGTGCGTGATGCGACGCCCGCGCTCTTCGATCTGCTCGAACGTGAGCCGCACGTGGGTGTCCGCGCCGTCCTTGGACACTGGCTGTTCGGGTACATTCACCCGTATCCGGACGGGAATGGACGCATGGCACGCTTCGTGATGAACGCGATGTTAGCCTCAGGCGGATATCCGTGGACGGTGATCCGTGTCGACGATCGGGATGCGTATCTCTCCGCCCTGGACAGCGCTAGCATCGACATGAACATCCGGCCGTTCACCGCGTTCATCGCCGAGCGCGTGAGGTGGTCGATGGATCGTTCGGAGAAGCTATGAAGACAGTCACGATTCAAAAGCCGAAGCGCGCCCATGCCGACCGCTCGGACGGCATCGAGTGGACCCGCGAGATGGTCGCCACCGGGCGCGCACGAAGGCGCGACCGCACGAGCCGTTCGCGCAATGAAACGGCTGCAGCCGCAGGACAAGAAGAAACGCTGATCGTTGATCTCAACCCCACACGAAGGCAGCTCTGATTACGGACTGGCACCCTGCCTTCGCTTCAATCCCCGCAGCATCGACTCAGATTCGGCACGAGATGACGATCGTGCGTGTCTCGCTCCGGCTTTGGATCTTGCGCGAGCGCGGCAGCGCGCCGATGACCTTGAGGCTCGTTTGAAGCGACGCGAGTTGGAGCTGGAGCAAGAGCGCCACGTGTCGTCGCAGCCGCCAGTCGTCATGGGCGCCGCACTCGTGATCCCGCAGGGCTTCATTTCGGCGCGACTGAGCCGACCCGCGGTTGTCGCTTCCGGGTTGGCGAGCACGCCCGAGGGCCGACGGCGTATCGAGGAACTGGCCCTCAAGGCAGTCATGGACGCGGAACGCGCACTCGGTTTCGATCCGCGGGACGTCAGCGGGGACAATCTCGGATACGACATCGAATCACGCGTGCCTGGGACAGGTCGGCTGGGGTGAGAAGTGCAGTCCCAACTGACGTTGAGACCGTACCGATTGTCAGCCACTTGTCAGCCGAGAGGCGTTTTTCAGGGTCGGCCACTCGACCAGACATGTAAAAACAGGAAAATGGTCGGGGCGACTGGATTCGAACCAGCGACCCCCTGCGCCCAAGGCAGGTGCGCTACCAGGCTGCGCTACGCCCCGACCGAGCCCCGAGGATATGCCATTATCCCACGCGCGTCCGAGCGGCCTCGGAGCGAATATCGTAGAGGCATGGGTCGCCTGACCCGGCTGCCGGCGCTGGTCCTCGTCAGCCTGATCCTGCCGGTTGAGGGCGCCGCACAGCGGCCGCGCACGCTCGAGCCGCTCGACGCGACCGGGCGCGTTACCTATTTCATTGCCGAGGGTGAGCCGGGATCGACCTACCGGCCCTCGGACCGCGAGCTGGCCGTCTGGGCGCTCGAGGCATGGGCCGGGAGCACAGACGGCGCTCTGCGGTTCGAGCCGGCGCCGGAAGCCGAGGCGCTCGTGCGTGTCTACTGGGTACCGGCGGACGCCGGCACGTACGGCGAGATGCGCCCGCTCCTCGCCACCGGGCGGCGCGGCGCCGCCGTGTACATCCGCCCCGATACCGGCGCGCTCGGCAGCCAGATGGCGGAGCTGGCGCGCACCGACCTGCTCGTGCGCGACACGGTCGTCTATCTCACGTGCGTGCACGAGCTGGGGCACGCCCTCGGACTCGAACACACGGCCGACGTCCGCGACATCATGTACTTCTTCGGCTACGGCGGCGACATCCCGGCGTTCTTCAACCGCTACCGGATGCGGCTGACGCGGCGCGCGGACATTCGCGGCCTGTCTGGGTTGTCAGCCGGCGACGTCAGCCGAGTGCGCGCCCTGTACCGCCCCAACTAACCGGCCTGCGCCGGCCACCCACGCGACCGAGCCTCGCGCGCCGCGCCGGGCACCTCCGCCGCGGCCGTGCGCACGATGCCGGGTGTGCGCACCACCGGCGCGCACGGGTCCCGCGCACGCTCGCACACCCATCGCGCGCACGCCATCACCGGCCAATGCGTGTTGTATCAATGACTTGCGACCGGCCAGCACGACGGCATCGGCTTCGCTCCACCACGTGGCATCCGGCGCAATGACGCGCCGGGCGATTTCACGAGGCCGACCATGACTCGCACCTTCGCCGCCGCCGCGCTCCTGACCACCGCCCTCTCGGTGGCGCCAGCCTACGCCGGAGACGAGGCTGCCGCCCCGGCCGCCGCAACCACCATCGTGCCGGCCCAGATCGGCCGCGCCGTGACCCGCCCCGCCATCCTCCCGGCGCTCTACGCGAGCACCGTGGCGCTGCAGGCCTACGACGTCTATTCCACCAAGCAGGCCCTCGCCCGCGGCGGGCGCGAAACGAACCCGCTCATGCAGGGCGTGGTCGGCAACAGCGCCGCCTTCATCGCCGTCAAGGCCGCCGTCGCCGCCGGCACCATCGTCGCCGCCGAGCGCCTCTGGAAGACCAACAAGCCCGCCGCCATCGCCGTCATGGTCGCCTCCAACAGCGTCGCCGCGATGGTCGCCGCCCGCAACGCCCGCACGCTCCGCCAGCTGAAGTGACGAGGCCCCGCTCCACGAGGCCCACGCCCATGGCCACCCCCCTCGCCGGCCCCGTCCCCGCCGACCCGAGCCCCACGGCGCACCTGCCGCGGGGCCGCCGCGTTCGCGTCAACGTGACCTGCGAAGGCACCCTCATCGCCCTCACCGATTCGGGCGCCGTCGTCCGGCTGCCCAGGCCCCCGCGCCCGCACACGCAGACGACGCTGGCGATCGAAGGCCTCGAGGGAACCCAATACCTGCCGGCGCACGTCGTGAGCGCGGTCCCGGAGGCCGGCGCCTCCCAGCGCATCGAATACCGCGTCGCCCTGACGTTCCTTACCCTGTCGTCCGACGCGGCCGCCGCGGTCGCGCGGCTCCTCCTTCAGAACTGACCGGGCCTTCGCTCAGCGCCCGCCGCTCGCGGCGCTCGCCGCCGGATAGACCGGCAGCGTCACGTGCTCGCCGAACACCGCCTTCAGTCCCTCGATGGCGCAGTTCTCGTCGCCGCCGCCCCCGGCGCCGCCGCCGACGCCAATCGCCCCGATCATCTGACCGTCGACCACGATCGGCAGGCCGCCCGAGTTCGTGAAGAACTCGAACTGCGCGATCGTGCGCGTCTGGCCCGCGGGATTGTTCCTTCCCTGCGCCGTATAGACGGAGGTCGGCACACGCGACTCGAGAGAGGTCTGCGCCTTGAGCAGCGCGGTCCTGATGTTGTTGAACACCTGCCCGTCCATCCGCTCCATGTGCACGATCTCGCCGGCGTTGTCGATGATGTAGAGCGACATGCCGCCGCCCCGGGAGGCCGAGAAATCGCGGCAGACTCGGGCGATGCGCTTGGCCGCCGCCAGCGAGATCTGGTTGCCGTCGAACACGTTCGCCGCGCCCCTGCCGCCGACGACCCACTCGGGGTTCGACACGTTCGTCTTCGGGGTGGTCTGGGTCGCAAACCTCGGGACGGGCGTCTGACTGGCGGGCGCGGGGGGCTGCGGCCGCGGGAGATCCTCGATGAGCGGCGCGACGTTCGAGGCGCCCAGCACCTCCTGCATCGCCTTGTGGCCGCAGATCTCGTCGCTCCACACCGGCACGCGCGGCGCGGAGCCGCCGACGCCGATCGCGCCGATCATCTGCTTGTTGACGACGACCGGCAGGCCGCCGGAGTTCGGGAACAGGCCCAGTTGGATGCGCTGTAATTCCACGTTCGGGTTCCGGGTCACCTGGTTCATCACGAACTTGCTCGGCGCCCGCTGCATGAGCGCCGTGCGCGCCTTCATCTCGGCGGTGATGATGTTGAGGTACCCCTGGCCGTCCATCCGGTCCGAATAGACGTGGTTCCCGTCGTTGTCGAGCACCATCATGGTGATGGCGACGCCCTCGGCGGCCGCCAGACGCTCGCACGCCTCGGCGATCCGTTCCGCCGTGGCGAGATTGATCGTGGTGAAGTCCTGGATCTGTTCGGCCGCCTTGCCGCTGACGACGAACTGCGGGGGCACGGTCTGCGCCAGCGCCGCGCCACCGAGCGCGATGACGCCCGCACCGATCACCCCCGCCATCATGACGCGCACCTTCATCGCGACCTCCTCCTGAAGATGCGGCATTGTGCTCCCGCGTCCCGCCCTCGTCAATTCCGCGCCGGAGTGCGTATCAGACGACCAGCTCGCCGCGGCCGGCGAGCACGGCGGCGCCGCCCACCTTCACGTCGGTAGTCTCGCCGCCGCGCTCGCCAATCGCGACATGAATGCGGCTCGGCCGCCGCATCGCCGCACCCTGCAGGGCGACGATGCGCCGCGCGGCATCGCCGCCGACGAGTCGGTGCCGCACGAGGTAGCATCCGACCGGACCGCCCGCGATGCCGGTCGCCGGATCCTCGGTGATGCCGAACTCCGGTGCGAACATGCGGCTGTAGACAGTGTCCGGCGAGCCCGCCGGAAGCGCCGCGAACAGATAGATTGGCAGGTTGACGCCGGTCGCCCCGGCAAGGCGCCGGAACGCCGCGGCGTCGCTCACCGCACGATCGACCGTCTCGCGCGACCGCAGCGGCACCAGCAGGAACGGCACGCCGCACGAGACCTGCTGCACGGGCAGCTCCGGCGCCAGATCGTCCGCCGACAGGCCGAGCGCGGCAGCCACCGCGCCGCGCGCGTCGAGCGGCGGCCCGAACGCCGGAAGGAGCTGGCTCATCCAGGCAAAGCGCAGCCGGCCCCCCTGCCACTCGAGATCGACCGGCACGGGTCCGATGCCGAGCCCGAACACGACGCGCCCGGCGCCGGGACCAATGACGCCCGTCTCGGCCAGCGCGAACGTGCTGCCGATTGTCGGATGGCCGGCCACCGGCATCTCGGCGGCCGGCGTAAAGATGCGCATGCGCACGTCGGTCCCTGGCGCCTCCGGCGGCAGGATGAACGTGCTCTCCGAGAAGTTCATCTCCCGCGCGAGCGCCTGCATGCGCTCGGTGGAGAGCCCGCGCCCGTCGAGAAAGACGGCGAGCTGGTTGCCGGCGAGCGGCTCGTCGGTGAAGACGTCGTAGTGGAGGTACTGGAGGGGCATCGGGCGTCGGGCGTTGGATGTTGGGCGTTGGGCCTTGGGTGTTGGCTCCGCGTTCTTGGCTACCGGCTACCGCCTACCGCCTACCGGCCACCACCTACCGGCTACCGCCTAGGATCTGGACCGCAGCCGCGGCGTGCGTCCCACGGCGAGGCCGACGTGGTAGGCGCCCTCCTGCTGCATCCAGACGTGGCGCGCGTGGTTGTCGGCCAGCTCGAGCAGTTCGGCGGAGGTTGGCATAGGCGCGATCTTACCCCTGCTCGGAGGTGCGCCGGGCTCAGTTCGTCGAGGCTGCCCGGGCAGCGGCAGTCCGCTTCATCTCCTCGATCCAGTTGACGACGACTTCGGGTCCGGTCCCGGAGAACGCCCGCACAGAGATCTTCGGCGGGCTATACTGCCGCTGTGACCGACCCGATCGACGAGCAGCTACCCGGCGCGGACCTGATTCGCACGGGGCTCGACGACGTTCGGCACGGGCGCGAATCAATCGAGGCGCTGCTCGTGCTCATCGGTGCGCCCCGGCTGCGGCGGATTGGCATCGACGTACCCGAGCGCGCGATCGCGCGCCCCGAACACCGGCTGTACGAGCTCCTCGCCCGATCCGACGGCGACTCGGCGCACGGCCGCTACAACGCGCTGATTCGGCGGCTCGTGAGCTTCGAGCGGGCCGCTGAATGCGTACGCCGGTAGATGCCGAGCGGCTCGGCGTCCTCATGCGGCATCTGGGTGCTGCCGCGCGCCAGCCCGGTCGCATCTATTTCACCGGCGGCGCGAGCGCCGTGCTGGAAGGCTGGCGCGACTCGACCATCGATGTCGATCTGAAGATGGTTCCGGAGCAGGACGAGCTCTTCCGGGCCATTCCGCGTCTCAAAGACGAGCTGTCGATCAATGTGGAACTGGCGTCGCCAGGCGACTTCATCCCCGAACTTCCAGGCTGGAACGCCCGCAGCCGTGCCATCCGCACCGAGGGCGCGCTCACCTTCTGTCACTACGATTTCTACGCGCAGGCGCTGGCGAAGATCGAGCGCGGCCACGCGATCGATATCGAAGATGTCGAGCAGATGTTCCGTCGCGGCCTGCTCGAACCCTCACGTCTGCTCGAGTTCCTCGATGCGATCGAACGGGATCTCGTTCGCTATCCGGCGCTCGATCCACCGTCGTTCCGGCGGGCGGTCCAGACCGTCGTTGCCCGCCACGGGTCCGGCTGAAGGCGACACGCTACGTACTTCTCTTGCGCCGCAGCAGCGCCGGACCGCGCTCGGCCGCCTCGCGCACGAGAAGACCCATCTTCGGATGCGACGCTTCCAGATCCGCCGCAATCCCCTGGTTGCGCAGCGCTTCGGTGGTGGTCGGGCCGATCGAGGCCACCACCATCCGGCGCAAGCCGTCGCGCACCGCGTCAGCCTGCCCGAGATTGCCGGCGACCTCCATGAAATGCACCACCTGCACGCCGGTCGTGAAGAGCGCGGCGTCCAGCTCGCCCCGCGCCACCGCCGAAACCGCCGCGCGCAGCGGCTCGACGTCGTCGGGCAGCGCCCACCGGTAGACCGGCACCCGCGTCACCCGCGCCCCGCGCCTCTCGAGCTCGTGCAGCAGCTCGTCGTTCGATTTGCCGTACTCCTGGACGGCGACCCGGCGTCCCAAGATCGATTCGCCCGTGGCATCGATCGCCGCGACGAGTTCGCGCCACGTGTTCGGCTCGGGGACCCTCACCCAGACGGGCACCTGCAGCTCGCGCAGGACGGCGAGCGGCTTCGGCCCCCGCGCCACGACCCTGGTGCGGGCGAGCGCCGCCACGAACGCCTCGCGGCCACGGGCCGAGTCGACGACGGCGAGGAGCGCCCGCGTGCCGACCCCCGTCAGCAGGATGACGATGTCGAACTCGTCGCGGACGAGGGCGTCGGCGAAGGCCAGCGCGTCAGAATTGGACTCGAGCGGGACTTCCCGCAGCGCCGGCGCGACAACCGGCCGGCCGCCGTAGGTGGACACGAGAGAGGCCATCTCACGGCTGCGGCGGCTCTCGAGCACGAGGACGCTGAGGCCCTGGAACGAAGGTGCGCGTGCGCTCATTGCCGCGTCGCCCCGTCGGCGCTCTCGCGGATCGTTCCGGCGACTCCTTCATCGACGCTGAACGACCAGTCGAGATCCGTGGATTCCACCAGGAAGTACGCGGGACGCGGCTCTTCCGGGATGTAGAACTCGCCGCTGCCGGCGCCACGATGGTCTGCAGCCACCGCAAGCTCACGGCCGCTGACGGCGCTGAGGAATGTCAGTTTGAACGTGCCTCCTCCCGCCGGGGGGCCGTGCGTCTGCCAGCGGACTCGAACGACGCTCCCTTCCACGATGAATGATTCCGTCTGCACGCTCCCGCGGCCCGACCACGACCCGAGCGTGTGCCATGCGGTTGCTGTCGTGTCCGGTGTTCGCTCCTGCGCGGTGGACGCGGGGGCCGAAGACGGCGCCGAAGACGGTGGAGGCGTACATGCGACCGCCAGCAGCACGGCGGAGGTCGAGAGAACGGTTCGAATCAGTTGCTGCCCTCGTGACCGTGCGAGGAAGAGGCCGGCTACGGCTGCGCCGCCGGACGCGCCTTCCCTCCGCGGAGCCTCCACCGTTCCGGGTCGTGATGCTGGAGGTAGGCGCGCCGGGTGATCCACCCGAGGAGCATCCCCTTGGTGATCCACCACTTCTCCGGGCGGAGCGCGAAATAGACGTGCGCGATGACCAGGCCGACCAGGGCGACACCGGCAGCGCCGTGCAGCAGATAGGTGATGCCCCAGGTCGCGTCGCTGAACAGATACGGATTGCGCGAGAAAAGCGGCGTGCGAATCCTGTTCATCATCAGGATGCCCGTGACGATCGCCGTCAGGGCGACGACAACGCTCGCCGTGTGGTACAGGCGGTTGCCGAGCGGGTACTTGCCGGGCTTCGGGCCCGGCACCTCGCGGCCCAGCGCCCGCAGGACTTCCGCCCGAAGCTCCGGAACGTCCGAGGGACCGACCCAGATCGACCAGAAATCGAGGAACACCGTGGCGTGGACCAAGTGGTAGATGATCGACCCGGCCAGCACCAGGCCGGCCATCCAGTGCCACTCCACCCAGGCAAACCGGATGCCTCCGATCGGGAGGAAGGCCGTGAGAAGCAGTACGAACATCGCCGCGGCCATCACCCAGTGGAAGATCCGGGCCATGAACGTGTGCCGCTCGATCTGGTCGGGCAGGTCCTTGTAGACCGCCTCCATCGCGTCGGTCTCCTCGGCGCTGCGCTTCCGGTGCGCGGCAAGGATCATGTAGCTCGCATGGGCGACGAGGAACATCACGCCGGCGAACAGCGACGCCCAGAACAGGTCCCACGAGATGTGCGTGAGAACCGGCTGCCGCCACGGGTTGATCCCCCAGGTCAGGAAGTCCATGTGTCCGCCTGCCTCGTCAGCCTAGCCGCCTTCGCCCTGCATCGGCCCGCCGCGGATGGCGCGCTTCACCAGGTTCTGCATCAGCAGAATCTTGTAGCTGTTGTGGCGCAGCGGAACGGCGCCGTCGACGGCCAGCTCGCCGGCCATGGCGGCCGTCTGCTCGTTCCGCGTCTTCCCGGCGACCGCCAGCTCCACGGCCGTCAAGCGCAGCGGCCTCGCCGCCACCGCGCCGACCGCCAGCCGGATCTCCTGGATCGTCTCGCCCGAGAGCGTCATGGCCGAGGCGACGTTCACCAGCGGGAAGTCCCAGACCTGCCGGTCGCGGATCTTCTCGAAATAGAACTGCGCTCCGGCGAACCTGTCCGGCACGCGGATCGTGGTCAGCAGCTCGTCCGGCCGGCGCACCGTCATCTGCGTGATGTTGATGTCGGGCCCGACGAAATAGTCCTCCGCCGCCACCACGCGCTCGCCTCCGCGGCTTCGCAGCACGAACTCGGCCCCGAGCGCGATGAGGGCCGGCGCCGTGTCCGACGGGCTCACGGCCACGCATCGGCTCGCGCCGAGGATCGCATGCTCGCGGTTGACGGCGGTTGGCGAGTCGGCATAGCAGATGTTGCCGCCCGCCCGGTAGCACGACCAGCCGCTCCGGTAGTACCAGCACCGGGTGTCCTGCGAAACGTTGCCGCCGATGGTCCCCTGGTGCCGAATCTGCGGTGAGGCGACCAGTTCGGCGGCCTGTGCCAGCAGCCCGAACCGCTGCTGGACCGCGGGATGCCGCACCAGGTCGGTCAGCGTGGTCAGCGCGCCAATCTCGAGCCCGCCGCCCACGTCCCGGACGCCCCGGAGATCCATCATCTGGCTCAGGTCGACGACGACGGCCGGCCGCTTGATGCGGTCCTTCAGCCAGTCGAACGAATCGAGGCCGCCGGCCATGATCCAGGCGTCAGCCCCGTACCGCTCGAGCAGCCCCAGCGTCTCGTCCACAGTGGCCGGCTGGAACAGCTCGAACGCCGGCATCACGTCGCGGATAACTGCCATCGCACTCTCTCCTCGCTGGTAGCCGGTAGGTGGTAGCCGGTAGGTGGTAGGTGGTAGCGGTTCCTGGTTCCTCCTACCGGCTACCGCCTACCGGCTAGCGGCTACCGCCTAGATATTTGCCGTCAGCGGGTCGGTGACCCGGCGGCCGTTCGCGAGCGAGGTCAGAATCATGTCGCCCGTGACCGGAAACCGCCGGAACACGTCGTGGCCCACGGCGTCGGCGACGGCGTTGGCGACCGCCGCCCAGCCGGCGCCCACCGGCGGCTCACCGACGCCGCGCACGCCGACCGGCGTCTCGGGGTCGGCGATGTCGACCGCCGCCCACTCCATGTGGACAGGCGCGTCGAGAATCGTCGCCGGTCTCGTCTGGTAGAAGCGCTTCGCCAGCGGCACACCGTACTGCTGGTCGTAGACCCACTTCTGACCCATCGCGTGGCCGATCCCCTGCAGCGACCCTCCCAGGAGCTGCCCGCCGAGCGAGCGCGGGTGAAGAACCGTGCCGACGTCGGCGACGGCCAGATAGTCGAGCACGCGGTAGTGGCCGGTCTCCACATCCACTTCCACCTCGGCAAAGCCGATGGTGTAGGAATGCGTGACGCCGTCGCGCGGATATACGTCGCGCGCCACCGCGAGGAGCCCCTGGCCCGCCAGCGCCGCCACGGATCGCTTCGTGAACACGTTGACCGTTTCGGGCGCCTCGTGGCCGTCGTACTTGCCGCCAAGCTCAATCGCCTTCTGCGCCGCCTGCGCGAGCGTCAGGCTGCCGCCGGGACCCGCCACGCGTTCACCGGCCACTCGGTACGAGGCCGGGCTGCCGCCGAGCGTCCGCGCGGCAATCTCCTGGAGCTTTGTTCTGGCGTCCATCGCCGTAGCGTAGGCGGCGCGCGTCATCGCGTGCGCCGTCTGCGACCCGCCCGAGACGCACGTCCAGGGCAGGTGCTTGGACGTACTGCCCCAGGTGATCTCGCACTTCTCCCACGGCACGTCGAGGACTTCGGCGACCACGCGGTGCACGTCGCTCACCGACTCGGTACCGAGATTGCCGATCCCCGACTGGATGTACACCTTGCCGTCCGGCTTGATGACGAAGAGCCCGTCGAAGCCGACGGATCCGCCGCTGTACGCGGCCACGGCCACACCGAGTCCGTAGGCCTTCGAACCGACGCGCGTCCCGCCGCGCGCCTTGCGCGCCTCCCACCTGAAGAGCGCCTTGCCCTTGTCGAGCGCCTCCTTGACGAACGCGCTCGTCACATGCGGCCGCACGCCTTGCGGGTTCGGTCCGTTGAACGGCGCCTTCCCCTCCGGAGCGTTGATCCGACGGATGGCCACCTGATCGATGCCGAGCCGGTCGGCCGCGATCGACATCACGGGCTCCATCACGGCGACGCCCTGCGCACCGCCGGGCGACCGCTGCGGCCCGCGGGGCGGCGTGTTGGTCATGACGCCCATGCCCCGGAACCGCATCGCCACCGGCTGGTACAGGAGCGAGACGATCCGACCGGTCGCGTTGTGGTCGTTGCCGCCTTCGTACGGCCCCGACTCGGAGAGGCCGAAGAAGTCGAGCGCCAGCAGCCGGCCGTCCTTCGAGAAGCCCGCCTTGATGCGGGCGTGCAGCGACGGCCGGGCGCGGCCGATGTACTGCTCCTCCTCGCGCGTGATCCGCATCATGACCGGGGCGTTCGCCTTCTTCGAGAGCAGCGCCGGAATCACCAGCGAGATGGCGCTCGTGATCTTGCTGCCGAAGCCGCCGCCGGTGTACTCGCTGATCACCACGACGTCGGTCTGCGGGACGCCGAGCCAGCGCGAGATCCCGGCGACGGTCTGCACGGTGCTCTGCGTCGAGCAGTGGACGTACACCTTGCCGTTCTGCCAGTACGCCATGGCGGTGCGCGTTTCCATCGGCTGGTTGCTCGTGTTCGACGTCACGTACGTCTCGTCGAGCACGAGGGCGGCCTGCGTGAACCCGGCGTCGAGATCGCCGTACTCCCACTGGTCGGCCAGCACCTCGCCCATGGGCAAGCGGCCCGCTTCGGCCTCGGCGAACTGCTCTTCGGTCCACTTCAGATCTTTCACGTCGATCGGCGGCTGCGGCGGGGGCGGCTGGCCGGGCTGCGCCGGCGGCGTCGGCGGGCGGAACCACACGTTGCCGTCGGTCCGCGCCGTCGGTCCGCCGGGGCGGAGACTGACGAGCGGATCCACGGCGAACGGGAGCGGTTCGAATTCGATCTGGATCTTTTCGATCGCCTCGGCGGCGGTGAACTCGTCGACCGCGGCGACAGCCAGAATCGGTTCGCCTTCGTACAGCGGTTCGTTCGTGAGCGCACGTTCGGCGCGCGTGTTGGCGCGAATGACGCGGCCGGCGTCGTCGACGCTGTCGGCGGGCTCCGGCATGTCGTCGACGGTGAGGATCGCCTTCACGCCCGGCATGGCCTGCGCCGCACTGGTGTCGATCCGGATCACCCGCGCGTGCGGCATCGGACTGAGGAGCAACTTCGTAAAGAGCATCCCCTCCGCCCGGAAGTCCTCGGCGTACTTCGCCCTGCCCGTCACCTTCGCGACCAGATCGGGCGTCGTGTAGTTCTGGCCGATGTATTTGTGCTCAGCCACGATCAGGCCCTCCGCATCAGCTCGGCGCCGCGCATCATCGCGGTCAGGATCTTGTTGTAGTCCTGGCACCGGCACAGGTTGCCCGAGACGGCGTGCGCCAGTTCCTCGCGCGTCGGCGACGGATTCGACTTCAGGTAGCCGACCGTCGCCATCACGAAGCCCGGCATGCAGAACGCGCACTGGAATCCCTGCTCGTCGACCACGGCCTGCTGCACCGGATGCAGCGTCCCGTCGCCGGCCGCCAGTCCTTCGATCGTGACGATGCGTCTGCCCCGCACCGAGTGCGTCAGCACCGAGCACGAATACCGCGGTACGTCGTCGATGAGCACCGTGCACGCGCCGCACTCCGACCGGTCGCAGCCAATCTTGGTGCCCGTCAGCCCCAGCTTGTAGCGCAGCGTCATCGCCAGCGTCTCCTGCCTCATCACGTCGACGCGGCGCTGCTGGCCGTTGACGTTCAGCGTCATCAGCCGCTCGACGCTGCCGGCGGCGGTGGGCTGGCCCGAGAGCGGAATGCTGCGAAAGAGATAGGCGCTCGAGGAGACGACAGCCCCCGCGGCGATGACACCTTTGATGAATTGACGCCTCGACGCGTTCTTCAGCCTGTCTTCGGTCATCGGGATGTCTCCAGTCACGCGAGCCGGTAGGCGGTAGCCGGTAGTCGGTCGCACGTTACCCGGGCGCGGCGGGGAAAACGTAAACAGAAGATACACCTCGGGCAACCCGACATCAACGGCCGGAGTGTGCCGGGGAATTCGCCCTTCCTTCGCGGCGAGACTCCCGTCCAGGCCGCGTGGAGCGCGGCGCATAATGGCTTCCGTGCGGGTATTGGCCGTCCTGGCGGCCCTCGTCTGTGTGTGCGCCGTCAACCTTCGCGCCCAGGAGGCGCCCGCCGACCCGCCCCGGCCGTTCGACCAGTGGCTGCAGGAGCTCGTCGCCGAGGCGCACGACCGCGGCTACAGCCCGCAGCTCATCGACCAGACGCTCGCCGGCCTCGAACCGCTGCCGCGCGTCATCACGCGCGACCGCTCCCAGGCGGAGCTGGTGGTCGGCTTCGAGCGCTATTACCGCACCCGCGTGACGCCGCAGTTGGTCCGTCGCGGCCGGGAGATGGCGCGCCGGCACCGCCGGCTGCTCGACCGAATCGAAGCGGCCTACGACGTCCAGCGCCGCTTCGTCCTCGCCATCTGGGGGATCGAAACGCGCTACGGCGGGGTGACCGGCAGCACGCCGGTGTTCCGGGCGCTCGCCACGCTCGCGTGGGAACCGCGCCGCGCCGATTTCTTCCGGGGCGAACTGTTCGACGCGCTCACCATGGTCTCCCGGGGCGACGTCGATGCGCGGAGCATGACCGGGTCGTGGGCGGGCGCCATGGGCCACCCGCAGTTCATGCCTTCGAGCTACCTGAAGTACGCCGAGGACTTCGACCGAGACGGCCGCCGCGACATCTGGCGGTCGACCTCCGACGCCCTCGCCTCGATCGCCAACTACCTCCGGCAGTGGGGGTGGGACGACGAGTTCACGTGGGGGCGCGAGGTGCGCGTCACGCCCGCGGTCCGGGAAGCCGTCGCGCGGGAGACGACGAGGCGCTCGGAGGGGTGCTACGCGATGCGCAACATGACCGAGCGGATCCCGCTCGAGGCGTGGCGGCGGCTGGGGGTCCGGCGCGCCGACGGCACGGCGCTCCCGACGAGCGACGCGAAGGCCGGACTGGTCGAGACCGACACCCGCAGCTTCCTGGTGTACGAGAACTACGACGCGATCCTGCGCTACAACTGCGCGCACTACTATGGGCTGACCGTGGCGCTGCTGGCCGATCAGTTTCGGTAAGTTGTGCCTCCCGGCCGCAGAATCGGCCGCCCCCTTGGCCTGAGGTTGCGCCCTGCCTCCCCGGGGCCGCGGTCAGCAGCCGATCCTGGTGCCCCTTCTCCTGATAATGTCGTAGGCCCCAGGCCTCAGGGCTACCAGTGCGCATCCTCATCGATTACCGGCCGGCGCTCAGGGAACGCACCGGTGCGGGCGAGTACATCCACAACCTCGCCGGCGCGTACGCCCGGCAGCACGCCGGCGACGGCACCGACCTTGCCGTGTTCACGAGCTCGTGGAAGGACCGGCCGGCCGCGGGGTTGGCATCGGAACTTGCCGTCCGGGTCGTCGATCGGCGGGTGCCGGTCCGGCTCCTCAATTACCTGTGGCACCGGATGGAGTGGCCGCCGGTCGAGACGCTCGGCATCGCCGCCGACGTGGTGCACGCCGCGCATCCGCTGCTCATCCCGACCCGGCACGCAGCGCAAGTCGTCACCATTCACGACCTGTTCTTCCTGACGGCGCCGGAGGCGACGCGCGGGGAAATCCGGCGTGATTACCCGGCGCTGGCGCACGAGCACGCCCGGCGCGCCGACGCAGTCGTCACCACCTGCCGGTACACGGCGGCGCTCATCGAACGGACCTTCGGCATCCCGCCGGCGCGCGTCCACGTCTGCTCGCCCGGCCCGCCGGCGTGGCGTACGCTGGGACGGGGTCCCCACGTGCCGCGTGACGGATACATCCTCTTTGTCGGGACCCTCGAGGCGCGCAAGAACGTCGGCGCGCTGCTCGATGCCTACGCGCGGCTGCTGGAGCGCCGCCCCGCCGCCCCGCCGCTCGTGCTCGCGGGCAAAGCGACGCCGGACGCGGACGGGTGGCTCGCGCGGCTCGCGCAGCCGCCGCTCGCCGGCCACGCGCGCCACCTCGGCTATGTCACGGGTCGCGAGGAGCTGTACGCGGGCGCGCGCCTGCTGGTCCTGCCGTCGCGCGACGAGGGATTCGGGATTCCCGTGCTCGAGGCGATGTCGGCGGGAATCCCCGTCGTCGCGGCCAGGGCGGGCGCGCTGCCGGAAGTGCTCGGCGAGGCGGGCCTCCTCGTCTATGCGGACGAGGCGGAGGAACTGGCGGCGGCGATCGAGCGGATGCTCACCGACGAGGCGTTCGCGGGCGGGTGCGCGGCGCGCGGGCTGGCGCGCGCGCGGGAGTTCTCCTGGGACCGGGCCGCCGCGACGCTGCACGGCGCGTATGCAGCGGCCGTGGCGAATCGCCGCGCCCGCGGGCGGTCAGGCTGACGCCGGACGCTACGTGCGCGGCGGGATTGGAACCGTGGCGTCCGGCTGCAGCCGGACCTTCAGGATCTCGTCAATCAGGAACAGGTCGGTGAGCAGCGCCCGCAGGTGCATCGACGCATTGAGGTTGTCGATGAGCTGCGAGCCGATGGAGGGCTGAGCCAGCACGAGCTCGATTGCCGCCAGGCTGTCGCGGGCGTCCCGATCGAGCACGTCCACGTAGGCGCGATATCGAGCGGCCGGCTCCAGGCGTTCGCGCTCGACCACGGCCCCGAACACCCCGCCGAGATCGGCGAGCGCGCGCGATGCGCGGGTGAGGAACTCGCGCACCTGGCTGCCCGCGCCGCCGTCGCCCGTCACGCCTTGCGCGGCATAGGCGAGCAGGAACTCGTAGGTCTCTTCGATGGTGTCGCACCGCTGCTGGAAGTCGTCTCGCATGATGTCAACGTCCAATCCCCAAGACGCCAACTCCCAAGAACTGCCATTCGCGCACGATCCTAAAGAGTTGGACTAGCCAGTCCAGAGTTGGGAGTTGTGGAGTTGGGAGTTGCGGAGTTGGGAGTTGGGAGTTGTCTTACCGCCCACCGGTCGGGATCGTGGTGTTCGAGGTACTGCCGCCGCGTGATCCACCCGAGGATCATGGCCTTCGTGATCCACCACTTCTCGGGCCGCGCGGCGAAGTAGACGTGAGCGATGACCAGGCCGACCAGCGTCACCCCCGCCAGCCCGTGATCGACGTAGGTGACGCCCCAGGTGGTGTCGCTGAAGAGATACGGGTTTCGCGTGAAGAACGGCGTGCGGATGCGCACCATCATGCACAGTCCGGTCACCACCGCGACGAGCGCCACCACGACGATCGCGAGATGATAGAGGCGGTTGCCGAGGGGATACTTCCCCGGCCGGGGCCCGGGGACGTCGTGACCGAGATCCCGCAGGAGCTCCGCCCTGAGTTCCGGCAGATCCCGCGGTCCCACCCAGATCGACCAGAAGTCGAGCCAGACGGTCGCATGGATGATGTGGAAGAGAATCGATCCGGTGAGCGTCAGGCCGGCGATCCAGTGCCACGTCACCCACGGAAAGCGGAGCCCCACGACCGGCAGGAACGCCGTGATGAGCAGCGTGAACATCGCCGCCGCCATCAGCCAGTGGAACAGGCGGGCGGGGAGCGAATGGCGGACGATGCGGTCGGGCAGATCGGCGCGTGCGATCTCCATCGCGTCGGTCTCGGCGGCGTGCCGCTTGCGGTGCGCCGAGAAGATCATGTAGCTGGCGTGCGCGACGAGGAACGCGAGTCCCGCGAAGAGCGCCGCCCAGAGCAGATTCCACGAGATGTGCGTCAGGACCGGCTGGTCCCAGGGGTTGCGGCCCCAGGTCAGGATGTCCACGCCGCCGCCTCCACGCCGCGGATCGCGCGCTTCACCAGATTGCGCATCAGCGGCACCTTGTAGGCGTTGAAGCCCAGCGGTTGTGCTCCCTCGACGGCCAGGTTGGCCGCCACCACCGCGGTCGCCTCGTTCCGGGGCCGGCCCTCGGCCACCGCCTCGACGGCCCGCAGGCGCAGCGGCCGCGCCGCCACGCCGTTGACCGCGATCCGGATCCGCTCGATCGTGCTGCCGCTCGTCGTCATCGCGGAGGCGACGCTGACGAGCGCGAAGTCCCAGACCTGGCGGTCGCGGATCTTCTCGAAGTAGAACTGCGCGCCGGCCCACGTCCGGGGCAGCCGGATGGCCGTGAGGAGAGCGCCCGGCTCGAGAACCGTCATCCGCGTGATGTCGATCCCCGGGCCGACGAAGTAATCCTCCGCGCTCACAACGCGCTCGCCGCCGCCGGCGGTACGGATGACCATCTGCGCGTCGAGCACGATGAGCGCCGGCGCCGTGTCCGACGGATTGACCGCCACGCAGCGGTCGGCGCCGAGGATCGCGTGCTCGCGGTTGATCGCGTCGGGCGTGTCGGCGTAGCAGATGTTGCCGCCCGCGCGGTAGCACGGCCACCCGGCGCGGTAGTACCAGCAGCGGGCGTCCTGCGAGACGTTGCCGCCGATCGTCGCCTGATTGCGGATCTGCGGCGAGGCCGCGGCCTCGGCCGCCTCGAGAAGAATCGCGTAGCGCTCGCGGACCCCTGGATGGCGCACCACCTCGGTCAGCGTCGTCATCGCGCCGATCTCGAGGCCGCCGTCGCGCTCGCGGATGCCTTTGAGCTCGGCGATGGCGCCGAGGTCGACGACCGCCTGGGGACGCCTGATCCGGTCCTTCAGCCAGTCGAGGCTGTCGAGGCCGCCGGCCAGCACCCAGGCGCCGGCGCCGTACCGGTCGAGCACCGCCTGCGCAGCCTCGACAGAGGTCGGCTGAAAGAGCTCGAACGCGGGCATCACGTCGCGGATTACCGCCATGGACTCATTCTCCTGAACGGCCCGAACGACCCCTTACACGTGCATCCGGAGCGGTTCATGCATTCGTCGTCCGTGCTCGAGCGACATCAGGATGATGTCGGAGGTGACCGGCGCGCGGCGGAAGACGTCCTCGCCGACCGCGTCGGCAATCGCGCTCATCACCGCCCCGTACGCCGCGCCGACCGGCGGCTCGCCGACCCCCCGCGCGCCGACCGGCGTCTCCGGGTCCGGCAGATCGAGCGCGTCGGCCTGCATCTGGCGCGGCACGTCGAGGATCGTCAGCGGCTTGCTGTAGTGGAACCGGTCGGTCAGCGACACGCCGTACCGCGGCTCGACCACCGACTTCTGGAAGAGCGCGTGGGCGATCCCGAGGCACGAGCCCCCCTTGATCTGCGCGAGCAGGCTGCGCGGGTTGACGACGGTGCCGACGTCGCCAATGCCGAGATAGTCGACCACCCGCACCGACCCGGTCTCGATGTCGACCTCGACCTCGGCGAAGCCGATCACGAAGGAATAGGTGACGCCGTCGCGCCCGTAGTTGTCCTTGGCGACGCCCATCAGGCCGAGTCCCGCCAGCGCCGTGGCCGAGGCGCGCGTCATCGGGTTGATGTCCCCGGGCAGATCGTGGCCGTCGTACCTTCCGCCGAGCTCGATGGCGCGGCGCGCCGCCTGCACGTAGGTCAACCCGCGCGAGGGGGCGTCGCGGCGGTACACGCGCTCGCGGCCCACCGTGTAGTCCTCGGGCGACCCGCCGAGATCGCGCGCGGCGATCTCCTGCAGCTTGCGCCGCGCGTCCATGGCGCCCGCATGGTTCGCCCGCGTCATCGCGTGCGTCGTCTGGCTGCCGACCGAGAGGCACGTCCACGGCAGGTGCTTGCCGGTGTCGCCCCAGACCACCTCGACCTTCTCCCACGGCACGTCGAGGATCTCCGCCGCCACCCGGGCGAGATCGATCATCGAGTGCGTGCCGAGGTTGCCGGCGCCCGACTGCACGTAGAGCCGGCCGTCGGGCCGGATCGTCATGATGCTGTCGTAGCCGATCGACCCCGCCCCGTGCGGACCGACGGCGACGCCGACGCCGCGGACCTTCGACCCCTGGCGCTTGCCCGCGCGCGCCTTCCGCTCTTCCCAGTCGAACAGCGCCGCGCCGCGGTCGAGCGCCTCCTTCACGAAGGCGCTCGTCACGTGGTTGCGCCGGCCGCTCGGGAGCACGGGGCCGAACGGCGCTTTGCCCTCCGGTGAATTGATCCGCCGGATCGCCACCTGGTCGAGGCCAAGCTGCTTGGCCGCTTTCGTCATGACCGGCTCGATGATGCCGTTGCCCTGCATCGGCCCGGGCGAGCGCTGCTGCGAGCGGGGCGGCGTGTTGGTGGCGACGTTGACGGCGCGCCAGCGCATCGCCGGCGGCTGATAGATGAGGGACGCCGCATTGCCGGCCGACCGGTGATCGCCGAGCGGCCCGTACGCCCCCGTGTCCTGGACGATGAAGAAGTCGAGCGCGGTGATCCGGCCATCCTTCGCGAAGCCGATCTTGACGCGGCCCGTCATGTTCGTGCGGGCGCGGCCGATGTAGCTCTCGTCTTCCCGGGTGATCCGCATCATCACCGGCGCGTTCGCCTTCCGCGCCAGGAGCGCCGGAATCGACATCGACACGGCGCCGCCCCCCTTGCTGCCGAAGCCGCCGCCCGTGTACTCGCAGATCAGGATCACGTCCTCCGGCGCGATCCCGACCCACCGCGCGATGTTCCCGCGCGTCTGCGCGACGCTCTGCGTCGAGGCGTGGATGAACAGCTTCCCGTTGCGCCAGTACGCCATGGCGCTGCGCGTCTCCATCGGGTGGTGGCCCGTGGACTGGACGACGAACGTCTCGTCGAGCACGAGCGCCGAGGCGGCGAAGCCCCCCTCGAGGTCGCCGTAGGACCATTCCTCGGCGGGCTTCCCCATCGGCAGCCGTCCCTGCGCCTCCTCGGCGAAGTCCTCCGTGGTCCACTTGAGGGTTTCAAACGGCGGCGCCGCCGGCGGCGCGCCCTCGCGCGGCGGGGGCGGCGGGCCCCACACGTTGCCGTCCAGACGCGGGTTGGGACCGCCCGGGCGCAGCGTGTCGAGCGCGTTGGTCACGAAGGGCAGCGGCTCGAGATCGACCTGGATCCGTTCGACCGCGTCGGCGGCGGTGAGCTCGTCGACGGCGGCGACCGCCAGGATCGGCTCGCCGGCGTACCGCGGCTCGTTGGTGAGCGCGCGTTCCTGGCCGTCCAGATCCGGCAGGTCGTAGGCGGTGAGGATCGCCCGTACGCCCGGCAGCGAGAGCGCCGCGCTCGTATCGATATCCCGCACGCGCGCGTGCGGCATCGGGCTGAGCAGCAGCTTGGTGAAGAGCATCCCCTCGGCGCGGAAGTCCTCCGCGTACTTGGCGCGGCCCGTCACCTTCGCGACCAGATCGGGAGGCGTGTAATTGCGACCAACGAGCGTGCCGGCCATATCAGACCTCTACGAAGACTCCCAACGCCCAACTTCCAACCCCCAATTCCACACCTCCCAATTGGGAGTTGGCGTGTGGGGCGTTGGGAGTTGTTTCACGTCGTCCTCCGCATGTATTCGGCCCCGCGCAGGAGCGAGGTCAGGATCTTGTCGTAGTCCTGACAGCGGCACAGGTTGCCCGAGACGGCGTGGGCCAGCTCCTCCCGCGTCGGGTTCGGGTTCGTCTTCAGAGCGCCGACGGCGGCCATGACGAAGCCGGGCAGGCAGAACGCGCACTGGAACCCCTGTTCGTCCACCACCGCCTGCTGCACCGGATGCAGGACGCCGCCGGGCCCCTCGAGCCCCTCGATCGTCACGATCCGGCGCCCGCGCACCGTGTGCGTCAGCACAGAACAGGAGTAGTGCGGCACGTCGTCGATGAGCACGGTGCAGGCGCCGCACTCGGCCCGGTCGCACCCGATCTTGGTGCCGGTGAGCCCCAGTTTGTAGCGGAGCGTCATCGCCAGCGTTTCCTGCTTCAGCACGTCGACGCGCCGCGTCTGGCCGTTGACGGTCAGCGACAGGAGACGTTCGACCGACCCGGGCGCCGACGTCTGGCCGAAGAGCGACCCGGCGCCGCGGAACAGGTAGGCGGCGGAGGAGGCCGCCGCGCCCCCCGCGATCACGCCCTTGATGAAGTTGCGTCGTGAGAGCGACATAGGCTGAGCCCGCGTGAAAAAACTCGCGACGAGTTTACACCCAGGCGGGGTAACGTGTATCTAGCCGGTAGCCGGTAGCCGATAGCCGGTAGCCGGTAGCCGATAGCCGGTAGCCGATAGCTGGTAGCCGGTAGCCCAACAGCCCAAAGCCTATGATCCTGAAGCAGTTCTACCTCAACTGCCTGGCCCACGCGTCGTACGTGATTGGCGACGAGCAGACCCGCACGGCCGCCGTCGTCGACCCGCAGCGTGACGTCGACGGCTACCTGGCCTTTGCCGCCGAGCACGGCCTGCGAGTCGCGCACGTGTTCCTGACGCACCTGCACGCCGACTTCCTCGCCGGCCACCTGGAGCTGCGCGACCGAGTGGGCGCCACGATCTACCTGGGGAAGGCCGCGAGGGCGGAATACGCCTTCCAGCCGCTCGGCGATGGCGACGCCGTGCAGTTCGGCCAGGTGCGGGTGGACGCGATCGAGACGCCGGGCCATTCACCGGAATCGATTTGCCTGGCGGTCTACGACCTGACCGAAAGCGGCACCGCCCCGAAGGCGGTGCTCACCGGCGACACGCTGTTTGTCGGCGACGTCGGCCGCCCCGACCTGCACGGCGTGCTGGGCTGGACGGCGGCGGAACTGGGGGCGCTGCTGTACTCCTCGCTCCACGACAAGCTGCTCAAACTCCCCGACTCGTGCCTCGTGTATCCCGCCCACGGCGCCGGGTCGCTCTGTGGCAAGGCGCTCAGCCAGGAGACGATGTCGACCGTGGGCGACGAGCGGCGCTCGAACTACGCGCTGCGGCCGATGAGCAAGGAGCAGTTCATCGCGCTCGTCACGATAGACCAGCCGGACGCCCCGTCGTACTTCGTGTACGACGCGGTGCTCAACAGCCGAGAGCGGCAGACGCTCGAGCAGGCATTGGCGCGCGAACTCAACCCGCTGACGATCGACGAGCTCCTGGCGGCGCAGCAGCAGGGCGCGCAACTGCTCGACACGCGCGATCCGGCGGAGTTCGCCGCGGCGCATCTCGACGGGAGCATCAACATCGGCCTGATCGGCCAGTACGCCACGTGGGCGGGCACCGTGCTCGCACGCGAGCGGCCGATCGCGATCGTCGCGGACCCGGGCGCAGAGACCGAATCGGCGCTGCGCCTCGGGCGGATCGGGTTCGACCACGTCATCGGCTACCTCGCCGGCGGACTGCGCAGCGCCGACGGATCGGAGGCGCGCATCGTCTCGACCGAACGGCTGAGCGCCGAGGTCGCCGCCAGGCGCCTCGCGGAAGGCGGTGCGCCGGTACTCGTCGACGTGCGTGCGCCGGGCGAACGCGCACAGAAGCACATCGGCGGCAGCCTGCACATTCCGCTGACGCGCCTGACGGAACGGATGGCCGACATCCCTGCGGATCGACCCGTGCTCGTGTTCTGCGCCGGCGGATACCGCTCGTCGATTGCCGCGAGCCTGCTGCAGCGCGCGGGACGGGCGAAGGTGAGCGAGCTGGCTGGAGGAATAACCGCGTGGGAGGCGGCGGGACTGCCGTTACTGTCCGGGTGAGGCGCCGCGGCCGTGGTTCGTTGGACCGCTATGCGGGCCGGAACGGGAATTTCGTACTCGTTGCGTCCGCCCGCATAGCGGTCCTAGCCGCGCGAAGCGCGGCAGAAGATACTGGCAACCAGCCAAGGGGTTCCGCGGGGATATCAAGGGGCGGAGCCCCTTGGCTGGTTCAGACCACCGCCCGCCGCGGCGCCGGACGGGCGCGCGGCAGCGCAAGCTGGAACGTGCTGCCCCCGGGTCCGGACGCGGCGAGCGTCAGGCGTCCGCCGCTCGCCTCCGCGGCGCCCTTGGCGATCGACAGACCCAGCCCCGCACCCGGCGTCTCCGCGTTGGCGGCCCGGTAGAAGCGGTCGAAGATGCGCGCCCGCGCGTCCTGGTCGATCCCGCCGCCGCTGTCAATCACTTCGACCATCGCCTCTGCTCGCGTCTCCTCCACCCGAATCCGGACCTGCCCGCCGGGCGGACTGAACTTGATCGCGTTGTCGACGAGATTGATGAGCGCCTGCCGGATGACGAACCGGTCCGCGAAGGCATGGGGACGGTCGCGGTGTGCGTCGGGGGGCGGGCCGGCGTGCTCGCACACGATCGTCTGACGCTTCTCCTCGGCGAGCACCTCGAGATGCGCGGCCACCTCCTGCGCCAGGTCGTAGAGGTCGAACGCCGCGACCGACACGCGCGCCTCCCCCGTCTCGGCGCGCGACAGCATCAGGAGCCGATCGACCAGGCTGGCGAGCCGGTCGGCCTCTTCGAGCATGCTGCCGATGATGCTGCGGTAGTCCACCTCGTCGCGGCGCTCGCGGAGCCCCACCTCGCCCACGCTCCGGATGGCCGTCAGCGGCGTGCGCAGCTGGTGCGAGACGTCGGCGGTGAAGCGGCGCATCTGTTCGAACGACTCTTCGAGCCGCGCCAGGGTCTGGTTGAACACCGTCGCCAGCCGCCCCATCTCGTCGTCGGGGTTGTGGACCGGCAGGCGGTCGTGCAGGCGGTCGGCGGTGATCGTCCGGGCGCGGCCGGTCATCCGCTCGATCGGCAGCAGCGCGCGCCGCGCCAGCGTGTAGCCGCCGAGGCCCGCAATCGCGACGGCGAGCGGGAGCCCGAGCGTCAGGATGAGCGTCAGTTGGCCGATCTCGTCGCGCATCGCCCGCTCGGAGCGCGCCACCTGAATGACGACCGGCGTGTCGCCGATCCGGCCGCGGCGCGTCAGCACGCGGACCGGCGCCACGGGATGCTCGACGGCGACGATGCCGTCGTCGGTCTGCAGGGCGAGCTCGCGGCTGCGCGGCAGCGGGCTGTTGCGCGCCTCGACGTTCTGAAACAACAGGGCGCCCTCGGGGCTCCACACCTGGAACCAGAAGCTCTCTTCCTCCGTGATGTCGTCGTACGACCAGGCGATGCCCCCCTCGGGCGTCTGGTCGACCATCGCCGCCGCCCACTGGAAGTCGCTGCGAATCCGGCTGTCGAGCGTCTCCGACGCGTTCCCTCTGACGAACCAGAACACCACGGCGGCGTAGACGGCGAGCACGACGAGCATCGCCGTGACGTACCACAGCGTGAGGCGCACGCGGACGTTGTGCGAGCGCCACCAGCGCGTCACGGCTCTCCCTCGTGCAGCATGAACCCGACGCCGCGCACGGTGTGAATGAGCTTCATCGGCTGGTCCAGGTCGACCTTCCGCCGGAGGCGCGCGATATGCACGTCGATCACGTTGTCGAGCGGCGTCGTCCGCGCCGTCTCCTTCCAGACGTCGCGCGCGAGCGTCTCCCGCGGGACGACCTGCCCCTGGTGCCGCAGCAGGTACTCGAGCAGCTCGAACTCCCGCACCGTGAGATCGATCGGGCGCCCCCCACGCGTCACCTTCCGCGTGATCAGGTTCACCTCGAGATCGGCCGCCGTCAGCCGCGGCGACTCGGCGGCGCGGCCGCGGCGGACGAGCGCGCGGATGCGCGCCAGCAGCTCCGCGAAGGCGAACGGCTTGATGAGGTAGTCGTCGGCGCCGGTGTCGAGGCCGCGCACGCGGTCCTGCAGCGTATCGCGCGCCGTCAGCACGAGCACGGGCGCCTTGATCCCCCGTTCCCGCATCGCCTTCAGGATCTCGAGGCCGTCGCGCCCGGGCAGCGTCAGGTCGAGCAGGATGGCGTCGAACTGCTCGGTGGTGACGCGGAAGAACGCCCCCTCGCCGGTGCGCTCCACGACGACGTCGTAGCGTTCGCCCTGGAGCCCTTCCCGCAGCGCGTCGGCGACCTTCAGCTCGTCCTCGACAACGAGGATGCGCATGGGGTCAAGGATAGCAAGGTGGTAGGTGGTAGGTGGTAGCCGGTAGGCGGTAGCCGGTAGCCGGTAGCAGAACCCGGAATCGCCACGCCTACCGGCTACCGCCTACCGCCTACCACCTACCGGCCAGCGACCCGTTCTTCACCCGTGTAGATGTTGAAGGTGTCGTCCCGTACGAAGCCGAGCAGCGTGACGCCCGCCGCCCGGGCCAGCTCGATCGCCAGGCTCGACGGCGCCGAGACCGCCCCCACGATCGGAATGCCGGCCACCACCGCCTTCTGCACGATCTCGAAGGACGTGCGGCCGCTCACAAAGAGCGCCAGGTCCGGCAGCGGCCACCGCTCCCCGAGCAACTGCGCGCCGACGACCTTGTCGACCGCGTTGTGGCGGCCGACGTCTTCGGCCACCGCCACCGGCGTTCCATGCCGGTCGAACAGCCCGGCCGCGTGGAGGCCGCCGGTCTCGTCGAACAGCGTCTGGCCGCCGCGCAGCCGCCCGGGGAGCGCCGCCACGACGGCCGCCGCCATCGCCCAGCGCCCGGTGACCGGCGGCACATCCTGCATCAACTCGTCGATCGAGCGCCTCCCGCAGACGCCGCACGCCGAGGTCGTCGTCACGAGCCGCCGACCGCCGAGCGCCGCCTCGGCCCGAACCGCCGCCGCCCCGACGAGCATCACGTCGAGCAGGTTCTCCGCGCCCTCGTCGGTCGCCCCGCCGCAGTGCCGGATCGTGCCGATGTCCTCGGGGCCGGCGATCACGCGCTCGGACACGAGCAACCCGACCGCCAGCTCCCGATCGGCGCCGGGCGTCCGCATGGTGACCACGAACGTCGAGCCCTGCAGCCGGATCTCGAGCGGCTCCTCCGCGGCCGCGACGTCCTGGCGGCGCTCGCGTGCGTCGTGGAGCGGGCCGACGCGGACGACGTCGACAGGCTTCATGGAGCGGCGGACGGTGCGGGGCGCCATGTCAGACGCCCTAAGCCTAAAGCCTAACGCCTCGAGCCCAAAGCCCCCGACCCCGGCCTCGTCGAACGTACCTCCCATGTCGGTGGAGGCAGAGGTGCGATTCGGCCGACTGGCGGCGATCTCCATGAACCGGAGCCCCGACGTAGTGGCGGGCCGGTGGCCGGTCCAGGTTCAGCGGAACGCCGCCTTCTGGTAGCATTCGCCAGAGCCAGTTCGCGAAAGGATCCCGCATGAGCGTCATCCGCCTGACCGTCAACGGCCGCGCGCACACGGTGGACGTCGACCCGACCACGCCCCTGCTGTACGTGCTCAGTGACGATCTCGAGCTGCGCGGCCCCAAGTTCGGCTGCGGCCTGGGCCAGTGTGGCGCCTGCACCGTCATTTTGAAAGGCGAGGCCGTCCGTTCCTGCTCGATACCGGTCCAGTCGGTGGCCGGCACGGAGATCACCACGCTGGAGGGCCTCGGGTCGCCGGAGAACCCGCATCCAATTCAACAGTCGTTCATCGACGGCCAGGCGATGCAGTGCGGCTTCTGCATCAGCGGGGTCATCATGACGGCCAAGGCGCTGCTCGACCGGACGCCGAACGCGACGGAGGCGCAGATCCGGCAGGCGCTCGCCAACGTGCTGTGCCGGTGCGGCGCCAACCTGCGCATGATCGCGGCGATCAAGCGCTACCAGCAGCAGCGGCAGGCCGGGGTCCCCAGCGCGCGGACCGAGCGCGCCGGGGCGGGGGAAAGGAGGACGGCATGAGTTCGCTCCTGACGCCCGATGCCCGCGCCGCCCTCTCCCGCCGCGAGTTCGTGAAGCGCTCGGGCGCGCTCGTCGTCGCCTTCAGCGCGGCGCGGTTCGCCACCGACCTCGGCCTCGCGCCAGGCAGCGTGTCGGCGCAGGGGATCAACGGCGTGGGCAGCCCGAACCTCGACTCGTGGATTGCCGTGGGCGCCGACGGGCGCGTCACCGCGTACACCGGCAAGTGCGAGCTCGGCACCGGGCTGTACACGGCGCAACTGCAACTGGTCGCCGAAGAGCTCTCGGTGCCGATCGACCGGGTGACGCTCATCCAGTGCGACACGTCGATGACCCCGGACCAGGGGACGACGTCTGGCGCGCAGTCGCACCCGAGCAATTTCAACCACGCCAATCTGGCGCTGGCGTGCGCAACCGCTCGGGAAGCGTTCGTGCAGATGGCTTCCAAGCGGCTCGGTGTCCCGATCGAGCAACTGGCCGCCGCCGACGGCGCCGTCGCCGTACGGGGCGACCCGTCCCGGCGCGTGCCGTACGGCGACCTGCTCGGAGGCAACACGTTCAACCTGCAGCTCAATCCGAAGGCGCGGCGCAAGCCGGCCAGCGAGTGGACCGTGCTCGGCACATCGGTGCCACGGGTCGATTTCCCCGCCATTGCGACCGGCCGCTTCGAGTACGTGCACAACGTGCGCGTGCCGGGCATGCTGCACGGGCGCGTCGTCCGGCCGCCCGCCATCGGGGCGACCCTCGTCCAGGTCGACGAGGGATCGGTCCAGGGCATGCCAGGACTCGTCAAGGTCGTCGTCCGCAAGAACTTCGTCGGGGTCGTCGCCGACAAGCCGTGGCAGGCCGAACAGGCGGCGCGGCGGCTGAAGGTCGAGTGGACGGCCGGGACGCCGCTGCCGGACCAGCGCACGTTCCACCAACACCTGCGCAGCCAGACGGCGACGCGGGATGCGCTCAGCGTCGACTCGGGCGACGTCGATACGATGCTGGCCGGCGCGGCCACCGTCCTCCGCTCGACGTACATGCACCCGTATCAGATGCACGCCTCGGTCGGCACCGCGTGCGCGGTGGCGGACGTGCAGGGGACCCGGGCCACCATCTGGTCGGCGACGCAGGCCGTCTGGCCGTTGCGCAACACGGCGGCGACGCTGCTCGGTCTGAAGCCGCAGGAGGTGCGGATCATCTTTCGGATGGGATCTGGCTGCTACGGCGTCAACGGCGCCGACACGGTGTCCTACGACGCGGCGCTGCTGTCGCAGGCGGTCGGCCGTCCCGTGCGCGTCTCTCTGTCGCGCCGGGACGAGATGTCGTGGGAGAACTACGGGCCGGCCTACATCATCGAGCAGCGCGTCGGTCTCGACCCAGGCGGCACGATCGTGGCGTGGGACTACGAGGGGTGGTCGCTCAGCCTGGGTGGCCGACCCGGCTACAACGCGCCGGGCAACGTGGTGAGCGGACGGCTCGCCGGCTTCCAGCCGCAGGGCGTCCAGCCGCGCTCGCCGGCGCCGGCCCCCACGGGCGCGCTCGACAACGGCAGCAACACCGTGCCGTCGTACTGCACGGGCGCGATCGGTGGATCCAGCCGCGGCACGGGCACGGTGCGCAGCGAGCGCGTGCTGTCGCACGTGGTGCTGTCGCCGTTCTTCACGGGACCGCTGCGTTCGCCCGCGCGCCTCCAGAACACGTTCGCTCACGAGTCCTTCATGGACGAAATCGCCGCGGCCGTGAAGGCCGACCCGGTGGAGTACCGGCTGCGCCACCTCCGCGATCCGCGGCTGCGGGAAGTCGTGACCGCCGCCGCCGCCAAGGCCGGCTGGGATCGCCGTCCCTCGCCGCGCAACGGCAACGGCAGCCGCCGGAGCGGCGTGGCGGCCGGCCGCGGGATGGCGTGCGTCCTCTACGAAGGGGACAACGGCTACTGCGCGCTCGTCGCCGAGGTCGAGGTCAACCTGAGCACCGGTCTCGTCACCGTCAGGCGCTCGGTCGCCGCCATGGACTGCGGACCCGTCTCCAACCCCGACGGCGCACGCAACCAGATGGAGGGCGGGATCATCCACGGCATCAGCCGCGCGCTGCGCGAAGAGGTGACGTGGAGCGGCGACCGGGTGACCTCCGTGGACTGGCGGACGTACCGTCCCTGGTTCCTCGGGGATCCGGTGCCGGTGATTGAGACCGTCCTCGTCAACCGCCCCGACGCCGAGGCGATGGGCGCGGGCGAAACGACCGTCACGGTGACCGCCGCCGCCATCGGCAACGCCATCTTCGATGCGACCGGAGCGCGGGTGCGCCAGTCGCCGTTCACGCCGGAACGCGTGAAGGCGGCACTGGAGGCGCGCACCTAACGCGTTCGGTTCGTTCGGGCGTTCGGATCGTTCATGCTAGATTTGTGGGCACCCGCGCATGGGTGCTCACGCCATTCTTGCCACCGTCGAGGACCGTCCCGGCATGCTGTACGGCATGGCCAAGGTGCTCGCGGATCATCACGCCAACATCACCTACGTCGACATCCCCGGCGGCGAGCCGCACACGACGACGTATTTCGAGTTCACTCTCGAGGCGCCCGCGCTCGACGCCGTGCTCGGGGACCTGCGGAAGGTACCCGGCGTCTCGTCGGTGGTCGAAACGCCGTCGTTCGCCAAGATCTACGGCAAGCGGATCATCGTGATGGGCGGCGGCGCGCAGGTCGGTCTGGTGGCGCTCGGCGCCATCTCGGAAGCGGATCGCCACAACATCCGGGGCGAGCGGATCTCGGTCGACACCATTCCGCTCGTGGGCGAGCAGGAGCTAGCCGCCGCCGTCCGCTCCGTCGTCCGCCTGCCGCGGGTGAAGCTGCTCGTCCTGGCCGGCGCGCTCATGGGCGGCGACATCACCGACGCGGTCCACGAGGTCCGCACGCAGGGGCTCTACGTCATCTCGCTGAACATGGCCGGCAGCGTCCCCGACGCGGCGGATCTGGTCGTGAGCGATCCGGTGCAGGCGGGCGTGATGGCCGTCATGGCGATCGCCGATACCGCCAAGTTCGACCTGATGCGGCAGCTCAAGAAGCGCTACTGAAACCGTCGTTCACGCTTCTTGGTTCTCGCTTCTCGGTTCGTGTTCGGGGTTCGTGTTCGGGGTTCGGTGCCAAGAAGTGTGAACCTCTCCTGCTTGTGATCTCTACGCTGTATTCGTTAACTCATTGATATAAGCCATCTTAGGGCTTACAGCCGCATCTGGGACTGATGACGGCTTCGAGTTCCGCCGAGAAACTCCGTCGGTGGCGAGACGACCGTCCGGCGGGAGAGCGTGTTCCCTAATCCATGATTTTGGGCCGGAACGTCGGTCTCCATGGATTATTTGCTCGTCCCGTCAGGGGTCTATTTCTGTAAGTAATTGATATTACAGTCCTTACGTGCCAGGAGGCACTTGGTACGCATCTTCCGTAAGGCCCGGGGAACAGCGAAAGCGGTCAACGTCCGCTTCTTGTCAAGGAGACGCATCCTCCCTATGGCCGCCAAGGCTTCGATTTCCCTCTTCTCCAAGGAGAACAGTCCCATGTACGCACGCATCAGTGCGTTTCTCGTGGCATTCGCGATCGCCGTGGCCGGCATCGCGACCGCCCAGGAACGTTTTGGAACGCTCCGCGGGACGGTGACCGACCAACAGGGTCAGCCCGTTCCCGGCGTCAGCGTCACGATTACCAATACGGTGACCGGAGAGCCCCGCACCTATGTCACCGACACGGACGGCCAGTACGTGGCGCCCGACCTGAATCCGGGGCGCTACACCGTGGCGTTCGAATTGACTGGCTTCGCCCGGGTCGAGCGACCCGACGTCAGCGTGCTGCTCGGCCGCGCGTTCGAGGTCGACGCGCAGATGCGCATCGGACAGGTGACCGAAACCGTGCAGGTCACCGCGCAGGCCACGCCGCTCGTCGACGTGCGCAGCACGCTCGTCGGGCACAACGTGACGGCGGAAGAGTTCGATCGCCTGCCGAAGAGCCGTTCGTTCCAGTCGATCGCCCTGACGGCGCCGTCGGTGAATGCCGGCGAGGTCGAAGGCGGATTCCAGGTCAACGGCGCGAGCGGCGCCGAGAACGCGTTCACGGTCGACGGCATCGTCACCAACAGCCTCATCAACGGACAGTCGCGCCAGAACACGGTGTTCGAGTACCTGCAGGAAGTGCAGGTCAAGACCACCGGCATCTCGGCGGAATACGGCGGCGCGCTCGGGGGCGTCATGAGCGCGGTGACCAAGAGCGGTGGCAACGTCTTCCGCGGCGAGGGCCACTACTACTATTCGGGAAGCCCCTTGTTCGCGAGGCCCGTGAAGCGTCTCGTCCTCGACCCGATCGGGGATCGCACGGCCTTCTACGTGCAGGACGAAGAGTGTCAATGCGCCGTGAACGAATTCGGCGGTTCACTCGGCGGACCGATCGTCCGCGATCGCCTGTTCTTCTTCGGCGCGTATTCACCGAACAACGAGCGGCGGACCCAGCCGTACCGCTTCACGGACGGCTCGACCGACATGTCGCGTGACATCTGGAGACAGCAGGCCTTCGGCAAGCTGACCTATGCCATGCGCCGTGGGTCCGCGAGCTGGTCGGCGCTCTGGACACCGACCAAGGCAGACGGAACGCTGGCGGCGTACAACGGCGCCACCGCCAATGCCTACATCGGCCCCCAAGCGTCACTGGCCATCAACAACGCCCGCGGATACGACATCAACCAGGTCAACACGAGCGGAACGCTCGACCTGTCGCTCACCAACAGCTCGTTCTTCAGTTTCCGGGGTGGCTACTTCCACGACCGGTTCAGCGATACGGGCATCCCGCGCACCACGTCGTTCACGTATCAGACGCCGACGACGCCGCTCAATGCGATCCTTCCGGCGTCGGTCCGCGGCGGCATCGGCACATCGAACACTCCGCGCGCGCAGATCACCGAGTTCGACACCACGAAGCGGTCCACCGTCAACGTGGACTACAACCATGCGTTCAACGGCGGCGGTCTGCACACGTTGAAGGGCGGCTGGGGCTTCCAGCACACCGTGAACGACATCAACTCGTTCTATCCGGGCGGCTACGTGTTCGTCTTCTGGGACCGCGCATTCACCTTCGGCGGCCAGAACCGGGGCCGCGGCACGTACGGGTACTACGAGGTCAACGACCGCCGGATCACCAACAGAGCGGGGAGCAACATCAACTCCCTGTACGTCCAGGATCAGTGGACGGTCAACGACCGCCTGACGTTGAACCTCGGCCTCCGCACGGAGGACGAGCGAGTCCCGACCTTCCGTCCGGAGATCCTGAAGGACGCCATCGTGTTCAACTTCAAGGACAAGATGGCGCCGCGCCTCGGCGCCGCCTACGACGTGTGGGGCGACGGCCGGATGAAGCTGTACGGGAGCTGGGGCCTCTATTACGACTGGACGAAGTACGAGCTGCCGCGCGGCTCGTTCGGCGCCGAGACGTGGTGCATCTACTACCGCGGCCTCGACACGCTGGACCTCGGGAGCCTCAGCCTGAGCAACCGCCCGGGCGCGGATTTGTGGGTGTCTCAGGGGAACTGCCGCGACCGGCGCGTGCCGTCGTTCCAGGACGAGATCGACCCGGAGCTGGAACCGATGCGGCAGGCCAGCACGAGCGTGGGCGCCGAGTACCAGTTCTTCGGCAACAGCGTCCTGACGGTGCACTACGTGCACAACGACCTGCTCGAAACCATCGAAGACGTCGGCTTCCTGAACGCGCAGGGCGACGAGGGGTATCTCATCAGCAACCCCGGCAAGCGCCAGGCGGCGCGGCAGTTCCCGACGGGCGCCACGCCGCTCGGCCAGGCGATTCCACGGCCCGAGCGGACCTATGACGCGCTGGAGGTCGGCTGGAACCGCCGATTCTCGAACAACTGGTTCCTCAGCGCCAACTACACGCTGAGCCGGCTGTACGGGAACTACGCGGGCCTCGCCTCGTCGGACGAGGTGACGGCGCCGACCTCAGGTGTCAGCTCGGCGACGGCGCAGCAGCAGTCGGGGAGCATCGCGCGTCCCGGCGGCAACGTCAACCGGGCGTGGGACCTCGACGAGCTCCTCTACGACTCGCACGGCACGCTGGACGTCCGCGGCCGGCTCGCGACCGACCGTCCGCATGTCGTGAAGGTGTACGGGGCCTATGACTTCCCGTTCGGCACCCAGGTGGGTGCGTTCTTCTACGGCGGCAGCGGGACCCCGATATCGACGTACATGACCAGCGTCCATGGGGCCGACGTCTTCGTCGAGGGGCGCGGCAACTTCTACGATCGTCAGTCGGGTCGTATCCTCCGCGACTATCGAACACCGGTGCTGACCAAGACCGACCTGCTGGTGGCCCATACGATGAATCTGCAGGGCGCCCGCCGGCTTCGGTTCGAGTTGAACGTGCTGAACGTCTTCAATCAGAAGACGGCCCGGTACATCATCCAGCACCTGAATCGCGGCGTCGGGGTCGACCGCGGATCGTCGCTCGCCGATCTGACCAATACCAACCTGCTCAACGGGTACGACTACAACAGGCTGATCCTCGCCTCGCCGGACGGCACCGCCGCGTACGAGCCGCGGTACGGAATGGAAGACATCTTCCAGGACGGCACCCGCGGGCAGATCCTCATCAAGTTCGAGTTCTAGTCCCGGCTCGGACGCGGCACCACTGGAGGGGAGCTTCGGCTCCCCTCTTCTCCTCGCTCCCGCCTGCTCTTCCCGCACGTCGCGACGACCCCTGGAGGAGAAGCCACGCACGCCCGCGCGTCTGCCTGTTAGAGGTTGTCCGTGTCGATCTGCGCCCGCTGCA
Organism: Acidobacteria bacterium RIFCSPLOWO2_12_FULL_68_19; assembly: GCA_001767525.1. Lineage (GTDB taxonomy): Bacteria > Acidobacteriota > Vicinamibacteria > Vicinamibacterales > UBA2999 > MELF01. The sequence continues at coordinate 116,646 of MELF01000010.1, forward strand.
GGCGGCCGCTGAAATCGACGTAGATCGACTTCCACTCGGAGAAGACGTCGAGCGCGGCCGTGCCCGCCTCGCGGTGGCCGTTGCCGGTCGCCTTCGTCCCGCCGAACGGCAGGTGCACCTCGGCGCCGATCGTCGGCGCGTTCACGTAGAAGATGCCGGTGTACATGTCGCGCATCGCCGTGAACGCCCGGTTGACGTCGCGCGTGTAGATCGACGCCGACAGCCCGTAGGTCACGCCGTTGCCGATGGCGACCGCCTCGTCGAGCGATCGGCATCGCATGAGCGACACGACGGGGCCGAAGATCTCCTCCTGGGCGATGCGCATCGCCGGCTGCACGTCGCCGAAGATCGTCGGTTCGTGGAAGAAGCCGCCCGCCGACGCGCCGTCGTACAGCCGGCGGCCGCCGGTCAGCAGCCGCGCGCCCTCCTGCCGTCCGATCTCGACGTACCGGCTGACGGTCGCCACCTGGGCGTCGCTCACAGAAGGGCCCATCTGCACGTCCGGGTCGAGCCCGTTGCCGACCCGCAGCCCGCGGGCGCGCGCCACGAACGCCTCGACGAAGTCGTCGTACACCTGCTCGTGAACGACGACGCGGCTGGCGGCGGTGCAGCGCTGCCCGGTCGTGCCGAATCCACCCCAGAGGCAGCCGTCGACCGCGAGATCGAGCTGGGCATCGTCCATGATCAGGATGACGTTCTTGCCGCCCATCTCGAGGTGGACCTTCTTGAAGGCGGACGCGGCCTTCTGGCCGACGAGCCGGCCCACCGCGGTGGATCCGGTGAAGGAGACGACCGACACGTCCGGGTGCGTGGTGAACGAGGTGCCGACGTCGGCGCCGCCGGTGACGAGATTGACCACGCCGGGCGGAACGCCGGCTTCCTCGAGCACCCTGACGAAGTTCACCGCCGACAAAGGCGTGAGCGTCGCCGGCTTGAAGACGACCGTGTTGCCGCACACCAGTGCGGGAACGATCTTCCACGACGGGATCGCCATTGGAAAGTTCCACGGCGTGATCACCGCGCAGACGCCGACGGGCTGCCGGATGGACATGGCGAACTTGTTCCGCAGCTCCGACGGCACCGTCTGGCCGTACAGCCGCCGCCCCTCGCCCGCCATGAAGTACGTCATGTCGATGGCTTCCTGGACGTCGCCCCGGGCTTCTTCGAGGACCTTCCCCATCTCGCGCGTCATGTCGCGGGCGAACTGCTCCTTGCTCGCCGCGATGAGCGCGGCGGCGCGAAACAGGATCTCGGCCCGCTTGGGCGCGGGCACGAGCCGCCAGGACGGGTACGCCCGCGCCGCGGCCGTAACGGCGTCGGCCGCGTCCTCCGGCGTCGACTCCTGGAAGACCCCGATGAGATCCGCCTGGTCGGCGGGATTGCGATTCTCGAACACCGCGCCGCCGCGCGAAGGCACCCAACGGCCGTCTATGTAGTTGCTGAATGTCATGGGTGATATTCTCCACCGCGCCCATCGACGAACGTGGCGGCACGCCGCCGGTATCTGGCGAAATGACAAGGGGTTATCGGTCGGTTGGCCCCACCAGAACCTGTGAGCGGTACTCAACCGAACCACGACGACAGCCCATACAAACCGGCACGTCGAGTGTGGCACGGATCCTGAATCCACTCCGGTCGGAAAGGCGGGATCAGGTGGCACACACAGCCCACGTGGCAGCGCCGGTGCAAAAGGTGGTTGTCGTCAACGGCAACGCCGAGGTGCTCGGCATGCTCGAAGCGGTGCTCGACGCCGGTCGCTATGACATGGTCTTCGTGGAGTCGAGCGATCACGCCTATGCACAGATTCGCAAGGTGCGTCCGCACCTCGTGATTGTCTGCGCCAACATCGCAGAGCCGGGGGCGTTCCTGCTGTTGACGATGCTCAAGCTCGATCCCGAGACGCGCGACATCCCGGTACTCACTCACACCCGCACCTTCGAGCGCAACGGACACCAGGGCGCCGGCGTGGTGGCGCAGCCCGCGGAGGACGAGGAGGACCTGCTCCCAGGTCGCCCCGCCCCCGCGCTCCGCATGAACTAGCAGGCAGCAGGCGATGGGCGGGCGACGGTGGATCGCATACACTGCGTACGATCTTCGGCCGTGCCGCCGATGGCCGGCTGGTCACTGCCCCTGCCTACTATGAGCGACAAGCGGCAGGCCGAGCGCGTGCCGATGCTCGGCGAGTTGTACGGCGAAGTCATGGTGTTCCAGCCGATGCTGGTACGCGACATCAGCCGTGGCGGCGTCACGGTCGAAACCCGGTTTCCCCTTCAAATCGACTCGCTGCACGACGTGCGGCTGACGCTCGGCGACAGGTCGGTGATTCTCAAGGGACGCGTGGTCCACTCGCACATCAGCGACGTCGACCAGGATATCGTCGTCTATCGGACCGGCCTCGAGTTCGTCGAGCCGTCCTCCGCCGTGATCGGCGCCGTCGTCGAGTTCATCGAGAGCGTGAAAGCACACCGGAGCGGCATGTAGCCTGCCCGGAGGTCTGACGGCCTCCGCTTCCTTACCTGGACTGCAGGTACTGCAGATAGTCGCCGGACAGGATCCGCGCAGCTCGCCCGAGCGGCGCGTTGTAGAAATACGCCCACGCGTCAACGACCGGACCGCCCTCGAGCGTTACCGGCGTGAGCTCGCGCGTATAGAGGCTGCTCTCCGGCTCGCCGCTCCGGCACCCTTCGAACTCGTCGAGCGCCGGCAGCACGATGGCGGGATGGGCCATCCGGTAGATCTCGCCCCGTACACGGGCGTCGGAGGCGGGCACCGCCGCCGGATAGATGCCGAGGTCGAAGAGTGCGGCCGCGATAGTGCCGCGCCCGAGATAATCCAGGTGCTGATCCACCCGGAGCTGTCCCGTCCGGTGGAACGGAGTCATCAACGTCCCGTAGAAGAATACGAGGTCGACCATGCCTCGGAGAGGGGTGGTTTGTAGGCACTTACGCCCCCACCCGGGCTGGCGTTTACGCGCGGGCGCAGGATGGCCTGGGGCGCCTCACAGCGTGCCGCGGAGACCCAGGGCGTCGGCGCGGTCACGCATGAAGGCGATGACGTGTCCGACGTGCTCGTCGAGCGTCAGACCGAGTTCCTCGGCGCCGCGACGCAGGTCGTCTCGCGAGACGGCCCGCGCAAAGGCTTTGTCCTTCATGCGCTTGAGGACCGAGGAGGCCTCGAGATCGAGGATGCTCCTGGTCGGCCGGACCAGCGCGGCCGCTGTCACGAACCCGGCCATTTCGTCGCAGGCATACAGCGTTCGTTCGAGCTCGGTCTCCCGCGGCACGCCGCTGTAGTCGGCGTGTGACAGGATGGCGCGCGTCACCCACTCGGGATATCCGCGACGCCGCAGCTCCTCGCAGCCACGGAACGGATGATCCGCCGACGTCTGATAGCGCTCGTAGTCGAAGTCGTGGAGCAGCGCGACCACCCCCCACGCCTCCTCGTCTTCGCCGAACACGCGGGCGTAGCCGCGGACGGCGGCTTCGACCGCGAGGGCGTGCTTGCGGAGACTCTCGCTCCTGGTCCACTCCGTCAGGAGCTGCCAGGCGGCGTCTCGAGAGACGATGTCGTTCACCGGACCACCCGCGGCGCCTCGCGCGCCAGTTCGAGCGCGCGGTCGATGACCGCGCGAGCCTTCGTCGTCAGGTCGTACGGGTCCAGTTCGGTGGGGCGCACGAAGACGGCGGCGTCGACATCCGACCCTGGACCGAGCTCGCCGCCGACGGGCCAGCAGAGATAATCCACGAGCACGAAGTGATAGCGCACGCGCCGCGTCTCGTCCAGGAGAATGCGATCGAACACCTCGATCACGGGACCGACTTCCACCTCGAGCCCGGTTTCCTCGAGCATCTCGCGCCGAACGCCCGACTCGAGCGTCTCTCCGAGCTCGAGCGCTCCGCCGGGCAGGCTCCAGCGTCCGGCCAGCGGTTCGTACCGGCGCCGGACGACGAGCACGCCGCCGCCGCTGACGATGACGGCGCCGACGCCGACGATCGGCCGTTCAGGATACTCCCGCCTGTCGGGTCGCACCTCGTCCACTACTCCCCAATGACCTTCACGACGACCCGCTTGCGGCGCTGACCGTCGAACTCGGCGTAGAAGACCTGCTCCCACGGCCCGAGGTCGAGCCTCCCGTTCGTGATCGGCAGGATCACCTGATGCCCCATCAGCGTGCGTTTGAGGTGGGCGTCGGCATTGTCCTCGCCGGTCTGGTGGTGGCGGTAGTCGCGTCCCGCGGGGGCGAGTGTCTCCAGCCACGTCTCGAAATCGTGGATCAGTCCGTCCTCCCAATCGTTCACGTATACGGCGGCCGTGATGTGCATCGGCGACACGAGGACCAGGCCTTCGGCCACGCCGCTTCGGCGGACGGCGTCGGCCACTTCATCGGTGATGCGGATGAACTCCCGCCGCTCCTTCGTCTCGAACCAGAGGTACTCGGTGAGCGCCTTCATGCAGCGTGGAGCGGCAGCGAGGGGTCGGCGTTCAGGTCGAGACCCCCGGCGACGCCCGCCCGGTAGCGGCGCAGTCCCGCGGCCGCAATCATGGCGGCATTATCGGTCGACAGCGCCAGGCTCGGAACGAACACCGGGAGGCCGCGCGAGGCGCCGCGCGAGGCCGCTTCCTCCCGCAGCCGGCTGTTGGCGGAGACGCCGCCGGCGATCCCGACGCTCCGCGCGTCGTACCACCGCGCCGCCTCGAACAGCCGGTCGAGCAGCGTCTCGACCACGACCCGCTGGAAGCTGGCGGCGATGTCGGCCACCTCCGCGAAGGGAAGCGGGTGCGCGCCATCGACCCCCAGCTCCGCGCGGCGGGCGGCCACGTGGCGCACGACCGACGTCTTCAACCCGCTGAAGCTGAAGTCGCGCCGGCCGGCCAGGTGCGGCGCGTTGCGATCGGCATGCGTGAGCCGGGTCTTCGGAAACGGGACGGCCCGGTCGTTGCCGTGGCGGGCGATCAGATCGATGGCGGGCCCGCCGGGGTACCCGAGTCCGAGCAGCTTCGCCACCTTGTCGAACGCCTCTCCCGCCGCGTCATCACGCGTGCGCCCCAGCAGCTCGTAGCGGCCGGGCCGCTCGATTCGGTACAGGTTCGTATGCCCGCCCGAGACGACCAGCACGACGGAGGCGAGCGGCATCTCCCCGTGCTCGAGCACGAGCGATTCGATGTGGCCCCCCAGATGATGGACCGGAACGAGCGGCACCGATCGGGCCCAGGCCAGCCCCTTGGCGAAGGCAAGCCCCACAAGCAGCGATCCCACCAGGCCGGGCCCCTGGGTGACCGCGATCGCGTCGAACCCGCCCCCGCTCGCGTCGAGCGCCTGCCGGACGACGCCGCAGATGTCACGCACGTGCTGTCGGGCGGAGAGCTCCGGCACGATGCCGCCCCACTCGCGGTGCACGGCGACCTGCGATGCGACCACGCTGGCCCGGACGCGCCACGGCCGATCGAGGTCGCCGGTCTCCTCGACCACCGCGGCGGCCGTCTCGTCACACGAGGTTTCGATGCCGAGCACCCGCATGGCTCAGGGCAGCGACGACTCAGGCGTCGCCGCGCCGTGCCGGCCGCCCGCCAACCGTGCCAGCGACACGTCGTAGGGCGGCCGCGCGATGCCCCGCTCGGTGACGATCGCCGTGACGTACCGCGCGGGCGTGACGTCGAAGGCGGGATTGCGGACGCGCGCGCCGACGGGCGTCACTCGCGTCGGGCCGACGTGCGTCACCTCGCGTGCGTGTCGTTCCTCGATCGGGATCCGGCTGCCGTCCCTCGTCCCGAGATCGAAGGTCGAGATCGGCGCCGCCACGTAGAACGGGATGCCGTGTTCCTTCGCCAGCACGGCCAGTCCGTAGGTGCCGATCTTGTTGGCGACGTCGCCGTTGGCGGCGATGCGATCGGCGCCGACGACGACCAGGTCGACCTCTCCCTGCCGCATCAGCGCCGCCGCCATGTTGTCGGTGATGACCGTCGTGTCGATCCCGTCCCTGACCAGCTCCCACGCCGTCAGCCGGGCGCCTTGCAGGAACGGCCGCGTCTCGTCGGCGAGCACCGCCACCTTCTTCCCGCCCTCGACGGCGGCGCGAATGACGCCGAGCGCCGTGCCGTAGCCGGCCGTCGCCAGCGCGCCGGCGTTGCAGTGCGTCAGGATCGTGGCCGACTCGGGCACCAGCGTCGCGCCGTGCGCGCCCATCGACCGGCAGCTGGCGACGTCCTCGTCGTGGATCCGCAGCGCCTCGGCTTCCAGACGCTGCGCGATCTCCGCCACCGAGCAGCCGGCCTGGGCGGCGGCAGCGAACATGCGCTTCATGCGGTCGATCGCCCAGAACAGGTTCACCGCCGTCGGCCGCGTGGCGGCCATCAGATCGCACGTCTTCTGGAACTCGGCGGCGAACCGCTTCGTGCCGGTCGCCCTGCTGCGCCGCACGCCGAGCGCAATGCCCATCGCCGCGGCGACGCCGATTGCCGGCGCGCCGCGGATGACCATCGACCTGATCGCCCTCGCCACCTCGGGCGCGGTCCTGCACGTGACGTAGACTTCGGCGGACGGCAGCTTCCGCTGGTCGATCATCACGGCGGCGTCGCCGTTCCATTCGATGGTGGGGAGCATTTCTGGTTGTCGGTTGTCAGTTGTCAGTTGTCATCCGGCGGCCACGCTCCGCCTTACAGAACTTGCGAGGCCGTTTACGAGCCGTCCGACTTCGGCGCATTGTTCTAGGATACCCTTGACAGACCCGTCGTTGAGCAAATGGAGACGCCCCGCAAGGATGACGTCAGTTTCGAGTTCTCCAATAGACCCGTACGCCACAGACAGACTATTCAGGAACTCTCCCGACGTTCTGCGACATTGCCCTTCGGCGATGTTGGCAGATATTGACACCACGGCTCGTCGCATCTGTGCAGTCAATCCGTACCGTTCTTCCGCGGGCATCGAGCGGGAGACCTCGTACACGGCGACGGCCAAGTCCACGGCGCGCTGCCACGCACGCAGTTCTGTGTAGTCGTACTTGCGCATAGCACGCGAGACGATGCGAGAACCGTGCCGACGTTGCGTTCAGAGAAGTGCGGGCCCAAATCCTGACAGCCGACAACCGACAACTGACTACTTCAGTTGCTTCAGCAGTCGTGCATCGAACGGCAACGGCAGGAGGTCGCTGAGGCGATGGCGTCCCGTCGGCCGCCGGAGGTTCCCCAGGATCACCTCGAGGTCGCCGCCGAACTCCCACAACACCTGCAGACAGGCGCCACACGGCGGCGTCGGTCGCGCCGCGTCGGCGACAACGGCGATGCGACGGAACCGGCGATGTCCGTCCGAGAGCGCCTTGAAGATCGCGACGCGCTCGGCGCAGATCGTGAGCCCGTACGACACGTTCTCGATGTTGCACCCGGTCACGATGGTGCCGTCCGCCGTCTCGAGCGCGGCACCCACCTTGAACCCGGAGAACGGCGCGTGCGCCCGGCGCCGTGCCTGCCGCGCGGCCCGAACGAGATCAGAGTCGCTCAATGATGCCCTCGAGCAGCGCCGTGAAGGCGCCGCGGACGCGCCGAGCCGTCTCGAGCACCTCTTCGTGCCGGAGCGGCTGCGGCAGCACTCCGGCAGCCATGTTCGTAATGCACGAGATGCCCAGCACCTCGATGCCCATGTGCCGCGCGGCAATGGCCTCCGGCACCGTCGACATCCCGACCGCATCGGCGCCTGAGGTGCGGAGAGACCGGATCTCCGCCGGCGTCTCGTAGCTCGGACCCAGACAGGCGGCATAGACGCCGTGGGCGACCGGAACGCCGCGCGAGGCCGCCGCCAGATCGGCCACGGCCCGCAGGCGGCGCGAGTACACCTCGGTCATGTCGGGAAACCGGGGTCCGAAGCGCTCGTCGTTCTCGCCGGCGAGCGGATTGGCGCCGAGCAGGTTGATGTGGTCGTCGATGACCATCAGTGTGCCCGCGCGGAAGGCGGTGTTCACGCCTCCGGCCGCATTGGTGAGGATGAGGACGCCGACGCCGAGGCGTCCCATCACACGGGTGGCGAATACCACGTCGGCCGGGTCGTGACCTTCGTACAGGTGCACGCGTCCCGCCAGCGCCGCCACCGAGCGGCCGGCAAACCTGCCGATCACGAGTCGCCCCGGGTGTCCGACGACGCCGGCCACCGGCCAGTGCGGCAGCTCCGCGTACGGAATGCTGGTCGCCTCGGCGAACGCGTCGGCCAGGTCCCCGAGCCCCGACCCGAGCACGACGGCCACCTCGGGCGCCGTCCCGTGTCGCCGCCGGATCGCCTCGGCCGCCGCCTCGACGCGCGCGAATACGCTCACAGGAGCATCGACGCCACGCACGCATTGACGAGCGTCGCGATGAAGCCGGCGAGCAGCGCCCGCCCGCCGAGCCGCGCCAGATCGCCGCGGCGGTTCGGCGCCATGCCGCCGATGCCGCCCAGTTGGATGCCGATCGACGCGATGTTCGCAAAGCCGGTCAGCGCGAAGGTCGCGAGCACGTAGGACCGTTCGCTGATCACGTTCCGGTACTCGCCGGTGAGCTTCACGAACGCCACGAACTCGTTGGCCACGAGCTTGGTCCCGAGCAGGTCCGCCAGCGGGCCGACGTCGGAGGCGGGCACCCCCATGAGAAACGCCGCCGGCGCGAACACCACCGCGAAGACCCGGGCGAGCGTCAGGCCGGGGCGGACGGCGCCGAGCAGGAAGTCGACGAGCGCAATGAAGGCGAGGAACGCGATGAGCATCGCCGCCACGTTCACCGCCAGGACGAGCCCGTCGGAGGCGCCGCTCGCCGCCGCATCCACCGCGTTGACGTGCCGCTTCTCGACGTGCACCGTCGCGGAGCCGAGCGTTTCGGGCTGCTCCAACTCGGGCAGCAGCAGCTTCGACAGGTAGAGGCCGCACGGCGCGGCCATCACGCTCGTCGTCAGGATGGCGACCGGGTCGGCGCCGAGCGCGATGTACACGGCCATGACGCCGCCGGAAATCGTCGCCATCCCGCCGACCATCATCGCGAGCAGCTCCGACTGCGTCATCCGCGGCACGAACGGCTTGACGATGATCGGCGCCTCGGTCTGCCCCATGAAGACGTTGGCGGCCGCCGAGAGCGTCTCGGCTCCGCTCGTCCGCATCAGGCGCATCATGGCGCGCGCCATCATCCGGACGACGAACTGCAGGATGCCGAAGTAGTACAGGACGGTGAAGAACGAGGAGACGAAGATGATGGTCGGCAGCGCGACGAAGGCGAAGACGAACCCGTTCTCGGGTCCGACCGCCTTGCCCAGCGTCTCAGGGTTCGCCAGTGGGCCGAAGACGAACCGCGACCCGGCGTCGGTGAACTGCAGGAAGCGGCTGACGCCGGCGCCCACGGCGCTGAAGAACTCGTACCCCGGCCGGCGGCCGGCCACCTCCAGCTTCAGGATCGCCAGGGCGAGCCCCAACTGCAGCCCCATCCCCCAGAGCACCGTGCGCCAGTTGACGAGCCGGAGGTTCGGCGAACAACTGGCGACGATGGCGATGAAGCAGAGCGCCCCGGCCGCCGCCCGCGCGCGGTAGCCCGCCACCGACCCGAGCAGCCAGGCCGCAGCGGCGAGCACCGCCACGAGCACCACCGCCGCCACGCGCAGGCGGTGTCCGGAGTCGGTCAACGGGGCGTCTTGGGTGCCGGTCATGCCGTCACGCGACCCTGCCCAGGACGAGCGCCGGCGGCGCCGGCGGCGCCTCGGCGACCTCGATGGCTTCGCGGGCGAGCGCCGACGCCTGCGACAGACCCCGGTCGTCGTTGTAGAGCAACTCGAGCACCGTCTCGCCGGCCGCCACGGGTTCCCCCGGCTTCTTCAGCACGAGGACGCCCGCACCGCGGTCGATCGGGGCGTCGATGCGCTGGCGTCCGGCGCCGAGCGCCATCGACGCGCGGCCCACCAGGTCCGCGTGAATCGCCGCCACGTAGCCCGCAGCGGGCGAGGGAACGGTCGAGCGGCATCTCGCGTGCGGGAGTCGGGCGTAGTCGTCCACCACGCGGCTGTCGCCGCGGTGCGCCTCGATGAGCGCCCGCATCGTGTCGAGCGCCGCACCCGAGGCGAGCGCCCGGCGCACGACGCCCTCCGCCTCCGCCTCGCCCGCCCGCCCGGCGAGCACGAGCATGCGCGCGGCCAGCGTCACCGCGAGCGTCACCAGGTCGGCGGGTCCGCGTCCCTTCAGCGTCTCGAGGCATTCGACGATCTCGAGCGCGTTGCCGACGGCGCGTCCGAGCGGCGCGTCCATCGCCGTGATGAACGCCTCGGTGCGCAAGCCCGCATGCGCGCCGATCGCGACGAGCCGCCGCGCCAGCTCGCGCGCGTCGGAGGGCGACTTCATGAAGGCGCCCCGGCCGCACTTGACGTCGAGCACGAGCGCGTCGCCACCTTCGGCGAGCTTCTTGCTCATCACCGATGCGGCAATCAGCGGCACGCTCGAGACCGTGGCCGTGACGTCGCGCAGCGCGTAGAGCCGCTTGTCGGCGGGCGCGAGCGCCGCCGTCGGTCCGATGATGCTGGTTCCGACGCGCCGCAACACGTCCTTGAACTCATCGATCGTCAGGTCCGTGCGATAGCCGGGAATCGATTCCAGCTTGTCGAGCGTCCCACCGGTGTGCCCGAGGCCGCGCCCCGACATCTTCGGCACCACGACGCCGCACGCGGCGGCCAGCGGGGCCAGCACGAGGGACACCTTGTCCCCGACGCCGCCGGTGCTGTGCTTGCCGACCTTCACCCCGGGGATACCCGACAGGTCGACCCGGTCGCCGGACCGGACCATCGCCTCGGTCAACCAGGCGGTCTCCTCGTCGGACATCCCGCGGATGGCGATCGCCATCAGCAGGGCCGCCGCCTGATAATCGGGAATCTCTGCCGCCGTGACGCCGGTGACGAATCCTTCGATGTCCGCCCGCGAAAGCGCGCGTCCATCGCGCTTGTTCGCGATCACGTCGACAAAGCCCATGGAAGAGCGCCCAGTATAATCTGACAATCCGTCATGCCAGCCGCTCCCCCCGCCGATCCGATGTCCGCCGAGCAGGGCGCGGCGCTCGCGGAATTCGCCCGCGCCGGCCGCGCGGCCGCGCGGTCGGTCTCGCTCTATCCGGCGACGCACCCGGCGATCCAGGCCTCGCTCGCCCGGGTCATGGCGGCTGCCAGGCGCCTCATTCCTGCCGGCGACCTGCTGCTGACCGTGCTCCCCGACACGCTGACGATCGACGGCCGCGCGCCGGCGCGCCCCGACCCGGCCGTTGTCGAACTCGCCGAGCTGATGCACGCCCGCCTGCTCGGCGCCGTGCGCATCGATGCCGCCGCCGACGCGCACGACTGGCACGCCCTGCTCCTGCTCCTCGCGCGGCCGCTCGAAGAGCTCATGGCCGAGGGGGGCATCGCCGTGGCGTGGGCCGCCGCGGGCCGCGCCCATTTCGAGCTCCGCGAGATCGACTACGCGGAGGTGCTGCGGGAGCGCGCGGGCCGCGACGGCAGCGAGTGGGACGCGATCGTCAACTACTGCCTGCAGGGGAGCGCCGGCCCGCTGGACGAGCACGGCCTCGCGGCCCTGCTCGACACGCTCGGCAACTCGGGTCGCTTCGCGGACCTCCTCGACCGGCTGCAGCGCGCGGCGGCGCCCGGCGACGTGGCGATGGGCTCCCGCGCCGCAGCGCTGCTGCGCCTGGTCGAGCAGCTGCTCGACGCCACCGCACAGTGGCCCAAGGCGCACGGAGAAGACGCGGTGCTGCAGACGGCCGCCGACGCCATGTCGCGCGTGACGCCCGACATGCTCCTCGCCCTCATCCGGCACACGCTTTCGCCCGAGCCGGCCCAGGCGCAGCTCGCCACGGCCGTCGTCAACCGCATCAAGGACGAGACGATCGCCTCCTTCGTCGCCGGATCGGTCGTCAACGAGCAGGGCGCCTCGGAACGGCTGGCCCAGGCCTTCGAGGCGCTGGTGCCCGAGATCGACCGCAAGGAGCGGCTGCTCGACCTCGCCAAGGAGGAGGCGGCCGAGAGCTCGCTCGGGCGCGACTCCGGCTTCGAGGAGCTGTGGCAGTCGGCGCATCAGATGCTCACGTCCTACTCCGACGAGCGGTTCGTCTCGACCGAGTACGCCCGTGAACTGTCGAACGCACGCAAGCAGGCGATCGACGTCGAACGCGTATCGGACGATCCGCCGGAGCGCATCCAGGGCTGGATCGACACGGTGGCGGAGCCGGCGGTGAAGGAGCTCGACTACCGGCTGGTGCTCGACCTCCTCGCCGTGGAACAGGAGCCGGCGCCGTGGGGCGAAGTCGCGCGGATCGCGGCCGGCGAGATCGATCGGCAGGTCCGGGTCGGCGGGTTGGAGGAAGCGCAGCAGCTCACCTACGCGCTCGTCCGCGAAACCGGGCCGGAAGGACGCGAGCGGCTCCGTCAGACCGCCGACGCGGTCCTGGAGGCGCTCGTCGGCGGACCCTTCGTGCGGCACCTGGTCGCGCGCCTGCGCGCCGTCGAGGAGGCGGAGGTCGAGCCCGTCACGCGGCTGTGCCGGACGATCGGATCCCGCATCATCAAGCCGCTCGCACAGACGCTGGTGACCGAGGACAATGCCCGGGCCATTCGGCGGCTCCGGGAGCTGCTCTTCGGGTTCGGCGCCGCGGGCCGCGAATCGGTCGAGCAGTTGAAGCTCTCGGCGAATCCCGCCGTCCGGCGGACGGCCATCGAGCTGCTCCGCATGTTCGGCGGCGCGGACGCGCTCGCCGAGCTGTCGACGATGCTCGAGGACCACGACCCGCAGGTGCAGCGCGAGGCGATTCGCGCTATCGTCCAGATGGGGTCGTCGGACGCGTTCGCGCTGCTGCAGCGCGCGCTGGTCGCGGGAGCCACGCGGATGACGGTGCTGCAGGAGGTCATCGGACTGCGGGACGAGCGCGTGGCGCCGCTGCTCTGCGCCGTCCTGGGCCGCTCGATCCCGCGCGGTGCGCTCGTCCAGCTGCACGCGCAGGTGATGGAGGCGCTCGGCGGGCTCGGCAGCCACCCGGAATCGACCAGGGTGCTCCGGGCAGCGCTCTATCGCGGCGAATGGTGGGCGCCGTTCCGCACCGCCGCCTTGCGCGCGGCCGCGGCCGCGGCGCTGCGACGGATTGGCTCGCCCGAGACGCTGGCGATCTTGGAGGAGGCCGCTCGAAACGGGAGCCGGGGCGTCCGAAAGGCGGTGCGGTCGCAGCCGCGGTCGCCGTCACCCCGGGAGCGACAGCACGCATGAGCAGTATGCAGAAGGCGAAGTTCGCGGAAGAACTGCTGCGACGATTCGCCGCGGCACTCCGGGCCGTGCAGTTGTACGCGCCGACGCATCCACTGGTCGGCCGCAGCATCAAGGCGCTCGCCGATGCGCTGGAACTGGCGCACGCCACGACGCCGACGGTGGCCATCGGCCTCGTCGGCGAAGAGATCGTGGTCAGCGACACTCCGGTCGCCCGCGCCGGCGAGAGCATGGGCAAGCTGATTGGCCAGTTGCAGGAGGCCGGCATCGAGCGGGTCGTCATCGAGAAAGGCGTCACCCCGGACGAACTGGCGCAGCTCGTCCGGACGCTGGGCGGCCGGGACGCCAGCCAGACGACCAGAGCGCTCGCGCTGCGGCACATCCGCGTCGGCCGGCTGCAGCTCGACAGGGGCGAGGCGCCGGCGGTCGACATCCAGGACTACCGACGGCTCTACAACGAGGCGGTCTCGGTGGCGGGACGGCTGTGGGACAGCGCCCAGACCGAAGGGATGCCCGACGCCGACGCCGGCCGCAACATCGTCGATGCGCTCGCCCACGAGGTGTCGCACAACCGGACGGCGCTGCTGGCGCTCACCGCGTTGAAGAGCTACGACAGCTACACGTTCACGCACATGGTGAACGTGTCGATCCTCACCATGGGACAGGCACGCGGCCTCGGCATCGAGGGAGCGCTGCTGCGCGAGATCGGCCTGGCGGCGCTGATGCACGATATCGGCAAAGTCAGGACGCCGTCGGAGATCCTGAACAAGTCCGACAAGCTCACCGATCGGGAGTTCGACCTCCTGCGGCACCACACCGTGGACGGCGCGGAGATCCTCCGCCGCACGCCCGAGATCCCCGCACTCGCGCCGATCGTCGCCTTCGAGCACCACCTGCGGCTGGACGGCACGGGATATCCCAACGGCGTGTCGCGCCCGTCACTGAACCTTGGGACGATGATCTGCGGGATTGCCGACGTCTACGACGCGATGCGCTCGCAGCGCGTCTACCAGGAGGCGTTTCCCACCGATCGCATTCTCGCCGTGCTGCAGCGGAACGACGGCAAGCAGTTCGATCAGAACCTGGTCCGGCGCTTCGTGCAGCTGGTCGGCATCTATCCGGTCGGCAATCTCGTACGGCTGACGACCGGCGAGATCGCGGTGGTGTTGAAAGCGTATGCCCCGGACCCGTACCGGCCGCGCGTGCGCATGCTGTTCGACAACGCCGGCGCTCGAGTGGAGCGTCCCGTCGAGGTGAACCTCTGGGAGGCGCGCGAGGGCGAGCCCCAGTCGATCCAGGCGCCTGTCGACCCGGCTCAGTTCGACGTGGATCCCCTCAGTTACCTCTAGGCCGAAGACCCAGCGACCGGCATGGCACGCTCCCGGACGATCGCGGTACTCCCGCTGGCGGGCGTCGCCGCGGCGCTCTGGCTGGCCTCGACAGCCGCGCAGCAGGCTCCGGCCCCCTCCCTCCAGGGCCTGCTGTCGGAAACGGCCCCGCCAGGCATCGATCGCGGCCTGCGGGAGCTCGACGCGCCGCGGGCGCCGCGCGCCGATTCCGCTGATGCCGAGCCGTTCCTCCGCGGCAGCGTCATCGTCAAGTTCCGCCCGGGCTCGTCGGCGGGAGCACGGCGGGAACTGCTCGCGCAGGTGGATGGAGCGGCGGAGCAGCCGCCAAGCTACGCCGACTTCGACATCGTGTCGATCGACGCTCGGGCCGACCCCGTCGCCGTCGCCGAGCGGCTCGATAGAGAGCCGGACGTCGAGTACGCCCAGGCGCGCTACCGCGTGTACCCGCGGCTCGTGCCGAACGATCCGCTGTATTCGCGCCAGTGGAACTACCCCGCCATCGACATGGAACGAGCCTGGGACATCAATGCGGGCGCCACTCCGGCCATCACCGTCGCGGTCATCGACAGCGGCGTGGCCTTTCGCGCCGCAATCATGCGCTACGAGGCGGGCGCGTTCCGGCTGGGACGCGGCGGGGCGATCTTTCCGGCGCTCGGCGCGATTCAGGTGCCGTTTGCGGCCGCGCCCGATCTCGTCGGGCCCGATCGGTTCGTCTCGCCCCGGGACTTCATCTGGGAGAACACCCTGCCGTTCGACCTGGACGGGCACGGCACGCACGTGGCCGGGACGATCGGCCAACTGACCAACAACGGCGTCGGCGCCGCCGGCATGGCGTTCAACGTGCGCATCATGCCGGTCAAGGTCATTGCGAGCACCTGGGACCAGATCTTCCGCAGCCCGCAGCAGGGGACCGACGACGTCGTCGCGCGCGGGATCCGGTACGCCGTCGACAACGGGGCGAAGGTGCTGAACCTGAGCATCGGCCGGCTCGGACCGCCCGCGCCCGTCCTCCAGGACGCGATTGCCTACGCCGTCTCCCACGGCGCATTCGTCGCCGTCGCGGCCGGCAACGACTTTGAGAGCGGCAACCGGATCGAGCGGCTCGCGGAGTTCGCGCCGCAGATCGACGGCATGGTCGCCGTCGGCGCGATCGGGCGCGACCGAGGGCGCGCGTTCTACTCCAATACCGGCGCGTACGTCGAGCTGGCCGCGCCGGGAGGCAACTCGCGCGTCGGCGGCACGACGGGCGGCGTCCTGCAGCAGACGCTCGACGGCGACCTGGTCGACACCTATCTCCGAGGCCCGGCCCGGTTCCAGGCGCCGCGGTTCGACGCGTTCACGTACGACTTCCTGCAGGGGACCTCGATGGCCGCCCCGCACGTGGCAGGGTTCGCGGCGCTGCTGATGCAGCAGGGGATTACGAGCCCCGCCGCCATCGAAGCCGCCATGAAACGGTTCGCCACCGACCTCGGACCGCCCGGTCGGGACGACGAATATGGCCACGGACTGATCAATCCGCGCGCCTCGCTCCGGGGGCTGGGGCTGGCCAGATGACCACGATTCGCGCGTGCTCCACGAATCACGAGCCACAGAGCCACAGAGCCACAGAGACCAGGCCATTTCCTTGGACGCTTCTCGGCCGGCGTCCCGTTGCTGCCACGAGAAGCGCAAGGAACGCGAGGACCGGGAAGAACAATGTTCTCCGTGCCTCTGTGTCTCTGTGGCCCGTGGGAGTGACTGTCGCCGCGATGTGCCTCATGGGTCCGTCGGTCGTAGGAGCGCAGACCGGCGAGTTCATGCTCCGGGGCTTCGCCGACATCGGACGGACGACCTTCTCAGCGGAGCGGAGTTTCCAGGCAGTCCTCGGCAGCGAGCGCGGCGCCGTCTTCGGGGGCGGCGTCGAGGCCGTGCTCCCGCAGCGGATCTTCGTCCACCTCCGGGCCTCGCGCTTCCGCGCGACCGGCGAGCGCGTCTTCCTGTTCGACGGCGAGCGGTTCCGCCTCGGCATCCCGACGACGGTGACCGTGACGCCGCTGGAGCTCGCCGGCGGATACCGCTTCGATTACCGATGGCGCATCGTGCCGTACGCCGCCGCGGGCGTCGGGTGGCACCGCTACACGGAGACGTCGCGTTTCGCCGAGACCGTCGAGAACGTCAGCGAGCGGTTCCAGGGGTACGAGATCCTGGCCGGAGGCGAGGTCCGGGTCACACGCTGGGTGAGCGCCGCCGTCGAAGCGCAATGGACGACGGTGCCCGACGCGCTCGGCACGGCGCCGGACAGCGTGTCCCGCGAGTTCCAGGAGTCGGACCTGGGCGGCGCGACCGTCCGCGTGAAGGTCGTCATCGGTCGATGAAGGTCGCTTCGTTCCGCGCCCGGGTGCTCGCCGTCGTCAGACGAATTCCGGCGGGCCGTGTGGCGACCTACGGCGACGTGGCCGAGCTGGCGGGCCATCCCCGGGCATGGCGCGCCGTCGGCAGCATCATGCGCGACTGCCGAGACCCGGCGACGCCGTGCCACCGCGTCGTCGGCGCCGCCGGAACGCTCGGCGGCTGGAGCGCGGGCAACCTCCAGCTGAAGGGCGAGCTGCTGCGCGAGGAAGGCGTCGTCGTGACGACCAGACGCATCAGAGGATTCCGCGACATTCGCTGGAGACGCCTCTCGCGGCGCCACAGGTAGGAGTCAAGGAGGGTCGTCCGGGCCCGGGACTGCCGCGGAGCCCGAGGCCCAGTGCCTATCCGACGGCCATCAGATCGAACTGTTCGTGATGGAGCTGCGCATCGGGACGCAGCGCGATCTCGCGTCCGAGCGACTGCTTCAGGTCCCTGAACACGGCGCGTTCCTCGTCCCGGAGTGCCCGCGCGATGTCGGGATTGACCCGGAGCACGAGCGACTGCCCGTCGAGATCGGCGCTGATCTTCTTGACCTCCGCCAGAATCTCGTAGCAGATCGTCGAACTCGACTTGATGACCGCGCTGCCCGCGCAGTAGGGGCACGGCTCGGTCAGCACGCGCTCGAGGCTCTGCTTCACGCGCTTGCGGGTGATGATCACGAGCCCGAAATCGGACACCTGCAGCACCTTCGAGGGGGCGCGATCCTTGCGCAGCTCCTGCTCCACCGTCTGGAACACCTTCTGACGGTTCTTCTTCTCCTCCATGTCGATGAAGTCGAGCACGATGATGCCCCCGAGATCCCGCAGCCGGATCTGGCGGACGATCTCCTTGACGGCTTCGAGGTTCGTCTTGAGAATCGTGTCCTCGAGGCGGCCGGCGGTCTTTTTGCCCACGTACCGGCCGGTGTTCACGTCGATGGCGACCAGCGCTTCGGTCTGGTTGACCACGATCGAGCCGCCCGACTTCAGCCACACCTTGCTCCGGAGCGCCCGATCGATCTCCGCCTGCACGCCGTACTCCTCGAAGATCGGGTACTCCTTTTCGTAGAGTTTCACGCGGGGGGCCAGCGCCGGCATCATCCGCTCGACGAGTTCGAGCACGCGGCGATATTCCAGCTCGTTGTCGATACGGATGGCGGAGAACTCCTCCGTCAGCAGGTCGCGCAGGAGCTTGGCGACGAGGCTCTGCTCCTGGTACACGACGGCCGGGGCGCGGGACGACTCGGCCTTCTGGCGCATGTCGGTCCAGACGCGGTGGAAGTAGCTCAGATCGGCGACGATGTCCTCTTTGGACCGTCCGGAGGCGGCGGTGCGGATGATCACGCCGCCGGTGAAGCCATGTTGCTGGCGGAACTCCCGGACGATGCCGCGCAGCCGGCTGCGCTCCTCGCGCGAGTCGATCTTCCGCGACACGCCGATGTGGTCCACCGTTGGCATGAAGACGAGGAAGCGTCCCGGCATGGTGGCATGGCACGTGAGCCGGGCCCCCTTGGTCCCGAGCGGCTCCTTCGCCACCTGGACGATGACTTCCTGCCCCTCTTTCAGGAGCTCCTCGATCTTCGGTTCGGGGCCCTTGTCGCGATCGCGCCGGCTCCTGTCAGGTGGCCCTGACGGTCCTCCTCTCCGCCCGACCGGGGCCGACGGGCGCGCGCCGTTGTCCCCTGGCTGCGGCGGCCCCTCGTCGTCCTCCGTCTCGAAGCGGTCCAGCTCCTCGGTGGACGCGATGACGTCGGACACGTAGAGGAAGCCGTCGCGCACGAGGCCGAGGTCGACGAACGCCGACTGCATGCCGGGCAGCACCTTGGACACCCGGCCCTTGTAGAGATTGCCCACGACGCCGCGATGCCGCTCGCGTTCGATGAAGATCTCGGCGACCTGATCGTCCTCGAGGATCGCGACCCGTGTCTCGTGGGCGCTCGAGGAGATGATCATCTCCTTGGTCATGCCCGCAACTCCCAGCGGGCGACACAGCCGGCGCACGGCGCCATGCGGCCGGCCGCACCCGCACCCCTCGACGCCGCTCGGGGTGCCCCGAGCGGAGATCGAAGGGCAGGTGCGTCAGCACGGTCGCAAGCGGCGCCGTCAACACTGTGTGCCCTCTGTCTCTGGGCTTCAGGCTTCCGGCGTCGGCTGTGGGCTCGGGCGTTCGGTCGCCCACCGCCCACCATCCGACGCGGAAAGTCTTTGCCCGGTTAATTCGTAAAACGCCGCATCCGCACGTTGAGCATCAGGCCGAACCCCGCCAGCGTGGCAACCATGGAGGAGCCCCCGTAGCTCATGAGCGGCAGCGTCAGTCCCTTGACCGGCGCCAGGCCGGCCGACATCGTCACGTTGTAGATCACCTGGAAGGCGAAACTGGCCAGCACGCCCACCACCAGGTACGCGCCGAGCCGGTCCTTGGCGAGCCGGGCCGACTCGACCGATCGCAAGATGACGAACAGGTACAGGCCGAGCGCGACGATCACGCCGGCAAAACCCTGCTCCTCAGCCAGCACCGAGAAGATGAAATCGTTGTGCGCAACCGGGAGGAAGCGCAGCTGGCCCTGCGTCCCCTCCCTGAATCCTTTCCCCCAGAGCCCGCCGGATCCGACGGTGATACGGGCCTGAATCTGCTGGTACCCGGCGCCGCGGGCGTCCTGCGCCGGATCCATGAACGTCGCAATCCGCTCCCGCTGGTAGTCCTGGAGCGCGAACTGCCAGACGATCGGCACCGCCAGCAGGCCGAGGAGCGTCAGCGCGCCCAGCAACCGCACCGGCATGCCGGCGACGTACACGACGGCGAACGCCACCGGAAGCAGCGTCGCGGCGGTGCCGAGATCGGGCTGCTGCGCGATCACGACGAGCGGAACGGCGGTCAGGGCCGCGGCCACCGCCAGATCCACCCGCGTGACGCTGCCCCGCCGGCTCTCACCGAAGAACTTGGCGAGCACGAGCGCCAGCGCCACCTTGGCGAACTCCGACGGCTGGATGTTGAAGATGCCGAGGTCGATCCAGCGCCGGGCGCCGCCGCGCACGGCGCCGAAGAAGAGCACGTAGACGAGCAGCCCGCCGACGCCGATGTAGATGAAGTGCGACTTGTCCGCCACCGACCGGTAGTCCACGCTCAGGCAGACCACCAGCGCCACCAACCCGAGCAGGATCCCGTAGAGCTGCGTCTGGAGGGTGGTCGTCCAGCCTCCCGTGGCGCTGTAGATCTGTGCGAGACCCATCGCGCACAGCAACAGCACCGCGATGAGCAGGCCCCAGTCGACGTGATGGTACAACCGTCGCTCGAACATCAGTTCGTACCCGGCCCCGCGGCGGCCCGGGGCGCTGCGGCAATGGCGGGGCCAATCTCGACCGGCGCGGTGTCCGGATCGGCCTCGGGCGGCGCGGGCGCCGGCGTCGGCACGAGCACCGGCAGCGGCGACCCTTCCTTCTTGGCGAAGTACGTTTCGATCACGTGCCTGGCGATCGGCGCCCCCAGGTAGCCGTGCTCACTGTGTTCGCCGAAAATCACCCCCGCGATCTCCGGATCGTCCTTTGGCGCAAAGAAGACGAACCATCCGTGGTCGCGCAGGTCGAGACCGCTGCCGCGCGCCGCCTGCCGTCCCTGGATCGAAATCACCTGCGCCGTCCCGGTCTTCCCCGCGACGTCTCGTCCCGGAATCCGGGCGCGACCGCCGGTGCCGGCCGCATTGACGACCATCCAGAGGCCGTCGTGCAGCGCCGACAGGGTCTGGGGCCGGAACGCGGCGTGCTCGGCCACGGCCGGCGGCGTCGCCATCTTCCAGCCGCCCCCCTCGTCGACCGCACGAACGATGTGGGGGATCACCCGCGTGCCGCCGTTGGCGATCGTGGCCATCATGACGCCGAGCGAGACCGGCGTCACGCTCACCTGCCCCTGCCCGATCGCGACCGAGATGGTCTCCCCGGCGTACCACTTCTCGCCGAAGCGGCGCATCTTCCATTCGGTCGAGGGCACGAGGCTTTCCTGCTCGTTCGGCAGGTCGATGCCGGTCTTGCCGACCAGCCCCAGCGTCTCGGCCCACTTGTGGAGGCGGTCGACGCCGAGCATGTTGCCGAGCGTGTAGAAATAGACGTTGCACGACTTCTCGATGGCGTGCCGCATGTCGATCACGCCGTGCCCGCCCTTCAAGTGGCAGAGGAAATTGCGTCCGAAGAACGTGGCGCTGCCGCCGCAGTACACCTTGTAGTCGGGGGTCACGAGGCCCTCTTCCAGCGCCGCGGTGGCCACCACGAGCTTGAAGGTCGAGCCGGGCGAGTAGCGCCCCTGGATGGCGCGGTTCTGCAGCGGCTTCAGCTGGTCGTTGTTCAGGGACGCCCACGTGGCAGAATCGATCCCGGCGGCGAAGTCGTTCGGGTCGTACGCCGGCAGGCTGACGAGCGAGAGCACCTCGCCGTTCCGGGGGTCCAGGATGACGGCGGAGCCGTTGAAACCCGCGTGCCGGAAGCCGTCTTCGGCCGCCTTCTGCAGGTCGTAGTCGATCGTCAGCTGGACGCGCCGGCCCTCCTTGGGCGGCACCTCCGCCTCGGTGCGGATCTCGCGCCCCACGCTGTTGACCACCACCCGCCGCGCGCCGTCCTCCCCCATGAGCAGATCGTTGTAGACGCGCTCGACGCCCGACTGGCCGATGATCGAGCCGCTGCGGATCCCGTTGCCGATTTGCGTCTCGCTGGCCTCGCCGACGTAGCCGAAGACGTGCGCCGCCAGAGCGTCGATCGGGTACTGCCGCGTCGGCACCTGCTCCACGACGACGTCCGGCAGTTCGAAGTCGAGCCGCCGCGCCATGATGGCGGCCACCTGCGAGAGCGATGCGTCCTCGATGACGACGATCGGGCGATACGTCGGCTCGTGGCGGTGGCGAGCGACGATTTGCCGCACCACGTCGGCGTCCAGCCCCCCCACGCCGGCGAGGAGCCGGATCGTCCGGTCGAGATCCTTGGTGTGCTCGCGGACAATCGAGACGTTGAAGGAGTGGCGATTCTCGACGAGCACCCTGCCGTTGCGATCGAACAGCACGCCGCGCGGCGCCCGCAGGGCGAGCGTCCGCTGATGGTTGTTCTCCGCCATCTCCTCGTACTGCGTGTGCTGGACGATCTGCAGGAACCAGAAGCTGACCGCAAGCGCGGCAAACGCCACGACGACGCTCGCCTGCAGCACCATCAGGCGCATCGCCATTCGCCGCCGATCTTCGGTCAGAGCCATGAGCCTACAGCCGTTTCCTCATTCGCCTGCGTTCCACGATCCCGGGCAGCGATTCGATGATGGTGAAGGCCACCATGCCCACGACCGCATTCCCGGCGGCCTGGCTCGCGACCGCGGCCCAGGGCGAGGGAAACGATCGCAAGCCGAGCAGCACGTACAACCCCATGAACACCGCCGCATGCGCCGCCGTCGCCGCCACGAACATCATGAACCGCGGCAGAGCCGCCGTGACGATGAACTGCTGGCCGATCGCGCCCGTCAGGAACCCGACAATCGACTTCGCCAGGCCTCCAATGCCGATGACGCCGCTCGACAGGGCGTCTTGAATCAGGCCTGCCAGGCTTCCCGCGAACATCCCGGTGACCGGCCCGCTCGTCAACGCGACGTAGACGACGACGACGAGCACCAGGTCGAGCGCCGCCGTGCCGCCGACGAGGAACCGGGCCAGGGTCGTCTGCAACGCCAGCGCCACGGCGATCGCGGCCAGGACCCCGACGGCCTTCACCGCCGCCTCCGCACGGACACGTTACGGCGCGACAGGCGCGGCTCCCGCGCGTTCGCGCTCCGGCGGCGCACGTCCCGCATCCGGGACTGGTTGCGCCGGTGCGGCGGGCTCGCCGGCGGCGCCAGCCCCCGCATCGGCGGCCGAAGACGACGCGAGCACCACGAGCACCGCCTCGAGCGACGAGAAATCGACGGCCGGGCGAACGGCGATGGCACCGAACACTCCCTGGCCTCGCTCTACAGATTCTATCTGACCTATGACAAAGCCTTTAGGGTAGATGCCATCGATTCCAGACGTGACCACCGTGTCTCCAGCCTGGACATCCGCGGTGCCGGACACATAGCTCAGGCCCAGTCCGCCGCCGGTGCCGACGGCCACGCCCTGCGCCCGGGAGCGCTCCACGAGCGCCCCTGCCGCAGCGTTGCGGTCGATGAGCAACTGGACCTTGGCCGCCCGGGCGCTCGGCGTGATCACGCGTCCGACCACCCCTGCGGGGGCAATCACGGCCATGTCCGGCCGCAGGCCGTCGGAGGTGCCCCGGTCGATCGTGATGGTGCGGAAATCCGGGCTCGCGCCACCGGCGATGATGGCGGCGGCGACAGTGGCCAGATCGGCCTCGGAACGCAACGCCAACAGCTCTTCCAGGGTGCGCGAGCGCTGGGCGAGCGCCCGCTCCTGCTGGAGCCGCACGCGGAGCTGCGCCACGTCGTTGCGCAGGCGCTCGTTCTCCCGCCGCACCTGCTGCAGTGCGACGTAGTCGCTCCACGACGTTCGCATGCCGCCGAGGGCGCCCGACGCCACGCGTTGCACCTCGGCAAAGACTCCGAACGTCACCGCCTCGAGAACCGGCACGCCGCGCTCGGTGTTGACCTGGGCCGAGATGAGCACGATGTGGCCGATGGTGAGTCCGGCGAAGAGATACCCGGTGCGCTGGCGGATATCGAGAAGCGCCACGGCCTGCTAATCGATTGAAATCTTCCGCAGCAGATTGAAATCCGACAGCATCTTCCCCGCACCGAGCACGACCGACGACAGCGGGTCCTCGGCCATGGCGAGCGGCAGGCCGGTCTCCTCCCGCAGCCGCTTGTCGAGATTCTTGAGCAGGGATCCGCCGCCGGTCAGCACGATGCCGCGATCGACGATATCGGCCGACAGCTCCGGAGGCGTCCGCTCGAGCGCCACGCGGACGGCGTCGACGATCACGTTGACGGTCTCGGCCAGCGCTTCGCGGATCTCCTCGTCGGTGATGGTGATCGTCTTCGGCACGCCCTCGATCAGGTGCCGCCCCTTGATCTCCATCGTCATCCGCTCGTCGAGCGGAAAGGCCGAGCCGATCTCCATCTTGATCTGCTCCGACGTGCGCTCGCCGATGAGCAGGTTGTACGTCTTCTTGATGTACTGGATGATCGCCTCGTCCATCTCATTGCCGGCGACGCGCACAGCCTTGCTGTACACGATGCCCGCCAGCGAGATCACCGCGATGTCCGTGGTGCCGCCGCCGATATCGACGATCATGTTGCCCGAGGGCTCCGTGATCGGCATGCCGGCGCCGATCGCCGCGGCCATCGCCTCCTCGACCAGGTGCACCTCGCTCGCCTTGGCCCGGTAGGCGCTGTCCTTCACGGCGCGCTTCTCGACCTGCGTGATCTCCGAGGGGACGCCGATGACGATCCGGGGCCGCACCCACACGTTGCGGTTGTGCGCCTTCTTGATGAAGTAGGTCAGCATCTTCTCGGTCACCTCGAAATCCGCGATGACCCCGTCCTTCATCGGCTTGATGGCGACAATGTTCCCGGGAGTGCGACCGAGCATCTCCTTGGCGTCCTTGCCGACCGCCTCCACACGCCCGTTGATCTTGTTGATGGCGACGATCGACGGCTCGTTGACGACAATGCCCTTGCCGCGTGCGTAGACGCAGGTGTTGGCGGTGCCGAGGTCGATCGCCAGATCGTTCGAAAACAGTGAGAAGAAGGAGCCCAGTCCCAACTACGTGCCTTTCTCGGCCACGAATATGCCGTTCTTGCCCGCGTCCTTGACGCGGTACATGGCGCGATCCGCGGCCCGCAACAGTTCTTCGGCCGATCCGGTCACGTCGGGCAGCGTCGCCACACCAACCGAGGCGGTCAGGCGGACCGTCAAGCCGTCGGATTCAAGGAAGCGGAAGGTCCGGATACGGTCGCAGACGCGTTCGGCCACGAAGACTGCGCCTTCCCGCCCGGTGTCCGGCAGGATGACGGCGAACTCGTCGCCTCCGAACCGGGCCACGACGTCGGTCTCCCGGGCGCAGATGCGAATCACCCCGGCGACCTCGACGAGCGCGCGGCTGCCCGCCATGTGCCCGTGGTGCGTGTTGACGTTCTTGAACCCGTCCATGTCGATGAACAGCACCGACAGCGGCCGGCCGCTTCGGATCGACCGCTTCTCCTCACGACGAAGCACGAGGTTCAGGTACCGCGAGTTCGACAGGCCCGTCAGGTCGTCGGTCACCGAGAGCACTTCGGCGCGCTGCAGCGCGAGCGCGTTGTCGAGCGCGAGCGCCACCGGCTCGAGCACCGTCCGCAGCGTCGCCGTCAGCGCCGAGCCGAGCGACGGCGCGGTGGCCGACGGCAGCGGGTCGATGCCGACCAGCGCGCCGATGGTCCGGTTGCGGCACCGCAGTGGAAAGGCCATCGCCGTTCCCGCCACGACGCCGTCCACGCGCCGATCCTTCATCAGGTCCGCCGCCATCAGCTCGACTCCCTGCTCCGCGACCCAGTTCGCCACCATCGAGACCGACGGCCCGAGCGCGGGGACGAGCCCCTTGTCGGCCAGCACGGAGAGCTGTCCCGTCAGGTCGGGCGCCACCACCGCCCAGCACGGCGCCGGAATCCATTCGTCCGCCTGTCGCACGAGCCAGTCCGCGACCTTCTGGGGATCGAGCGTCGCGTTGGCGTCGCGCACCGTGTCGATGACGATGTTGCGGCGATCGAAGTGCGATCTGAGCGTACGAACCTGCGCCTTGACGTGGCTGGAGAAGTCTAGACGCCGGGCACCGCGAGCCATGGGGTGCGCGACGTCAAGCTGCTTGGAGATCGGTGTCACCGCTCGTCAGGGCGGGAACGCACTCAGACATCTACTGGACCGTCTCAATCGATGGAATCGCACCTGCGAACACGTCCCCGCCCAAAATCCCGCCGGCCGCGACGCCGACTCCGCCGGCCGTTGTGTAGCGAGAACGCACCCGGAGTGTCGACCAAAATGTCGCTAAGTCCTTCTAAACCGGACTGATATTACCACGCCTGCAAGGCTTCGGGCCCGGAAGGACGGGGCTTTGGACCGACGCCGCAAGCCCTTGTAAGATGAAGCGTTCAGGAGCGGCCGGAACGGCCCGACGCCCAAGGCCGAACGCCGAAAGCCCAAAGCCCAAAGCCCAGAGGATCTTCCGATGACCATGCTCGACCGGATGCGGCGCCACAAGGGGTGGCTCAAATGGAGCCTCGCGCTCGTGGTGCTCGCTTTCATCGTCTTCTACATCCCCAGCTTCCTGGACGACCCGACGGCGGTCGGCGTCGGCGTCGCCTCGGGCGAGGTCCTCGCCGACGTCGAGGGGCGCACGGTCACGGCCGGGCAGTTCCAGCAGCGCTACAACGCCCAGATCCAGGCGTACCGCTCGGCCTACGGCGGCAGTCTGAGCGCCCAGTTGCTGCGGCAGCTCGGGGTCGAGCAGCAGGTGCTCCAGCAGATGATCGACGAGCAGGCGGCGCTCATCGAAGCCGAGCGTCACGGGCTCGCCGTGAGCGACGAGGAGCTGGCGCAGCAGATCTTCGCCATTCCAGGGCTGCAGGAGAACGGCCGCTTCGTCGGCGAGGCCCGCTACGAGCAGATCCTCCGCAGCCAGGTGCCGCCAATGACGAAGGCGATGTTCGAGGACACCTTGCGCCGCAGCCTCATGATCGACAAGCTGCGCGCGGCAATCACCGATTGGATGACGGTGTCGGATGCCGAGGTCGAACGCGACTTCAGGCTCCGCAACGAGAAGGTCCGGCTGCAGGTGGTCGCCCTCACCGCGGACAGGTTCCGCAGCCAGGTGAGCGTCGGCGATGCCGACGTCGCGTCGTACTTCGAGACGCGCACGGCGGAGTATCGGGTCGGCGAGCAGCGCAAGGTCCGGGTGCTGCTGCTCGACCGCGACCAGGCGCGCAGTCGGGTCGTCATTCCGCTCACCGAGGCGCAGCGCTCCTACAACAACAACATCGCGCTCTACCAGACGCCGGAGCAGGTTCGCGCCAGTCACATCCTGCTGAACGTCGCGGGCAAGGAGGAGGCGGGGATCCGCACGCAGGCGGAGGCGCTCCTGCAGCAGGTCAAGGCGGGCGGCGACTTCGCGGAACTGGCGCGCAAGTTCTCCGACGACGAGGGGACGCGCGCGATGGGCGGCGATCTCGACTACTTCGGCCGCGGCCGCATGGTGCCGGAGTTCGAGCAGGCGGCCTTCGCGCTCGAGCCCGGCCAGGTGAGCGACATCGTCCGCACGCAGTTCGGGTTCCACATCATCAAGGTGGTCGACAAGAAGCCGGCGGTGACGCGCCCCTTCGAGGAGGCGCGCCCGCAGATCGAAGAGCAGTTGAAGACCGAGCGCGCCGACGAGCAGCTCGCCGCGCGCGCGGCGCAGCTGGCGGCGCAGATCGAGGATCCCGGGGATCTCGACACCGTGGCGCGCGAGAACGGGCTGACCGTCACCGAGAGCGACTTCTTCGGCCGCACCGATCCGGTCCCGGGCCTCGGCGTGGCGCCGCAGGTGGCCGCCGCGGCCTTCGAGCTGCCGCAGGGTCGGGTGAGCGAGGCGATTCCGTCGCCCCGCGGCCCGGTGTTCATCACGCTCGCCGGCACGCGCGACCCCTATGTGCCGACGCTCGACCAGGTGCGGGATCGGGTGCGCGACGATCTCATCCGGTCGCGGGCGACCGAGCTGGGCCGGCAGCGAGCCGCCCAGATTGCCGCCGTCCTGCGGAGCGCGCCGGATTTCGCCGCCGCCGCCAAGGCGCAGGGACTTGAGGCGAAGGACACGCAGCTCGTTCCGCGCGGGTCGCCCCTCCCGGACGTCGGCGTGAGCGCCGCCATCGACACGGTCGCCTTCGACCTCCCCGCCGGCGGCGTCAGCGGACCCGTCACGGAGGGTGACGCGACCGTGATCGTGCGCGTCGCCGAGCGCGACGAGGTGACGGCCGGGGAACTCGCGCAGGGCAAGGAGGCGTTCCGCGAGCAGCTCCTGACCGAACGCCGCGGCCGCTTCTTCACCGCCTATATGAACCGGGCGAAGGAACGGATGCAGATCGAGATTCGTCAGGACGTCGTGCAGCGGATGCTCGCGGCCACGGCCACGCTGTAGCCCCTCGGCCCCGTCAGCGCAGGAACACCCCCGGCATCAACGCCAGCGGCTCGCCGCGCCGGAAGAGCCGCAACGGCGCGGTGAGCGCGGCGATCGCGCGCAGATCGGCGCCCGTGACGAGGCGCTCCCACACCGGCGCGCTGGACGACTGAAGCTCCTCCGCCAGGGTCTCGAAGAGGGTCCGCCGCGGCGGGTAGCTCACGAGCTCTACGTCCTCGTCCGCCGAAATCCCCGCCCGCTCCTTGGCGATGGCGACGGCGCGGTCCAGCCCACCGAGCGTGTCGACGAGCCCAACTTCTCGTGCCTGCCGGCCGGTCCAGACACGCCCCTGCGCCACCGCGTCGAGTTGGGCGGGACGCATGCGGCGCGACGCGGCCGCCTTCTGCACGAAGCCGTCGTAGAACGACTCCATGTATTCCCCCACCTTGGCACGCTGCTCCGGCGTAAACGGCGTGAACGGCGAATTGATGTCGGCGTTGCGGCCCGAGGCGACCGTCTCGGTGGCGATGCCCAGCTTGTCCATCGCGGCGCCGAGGGCGAACTTCCCGGCGTAGATGCCGATCGATCCGGTGAGCGTCGCCGGCTGCGCCACGATGACGTGCGCCGGCATCGACACGTAGTACCCCCCCGAGGCGGCGAGATCCGACATCGACACCACGAGCGGGCGCGACGGCCGGCTGTCGCGCGTGATCGTCAGCTCGCGCCAGATGACGTCGGAGGCAACGGCCGATCCTCCGGGGCTGTCGACCCGGACCACGATCGCGCGTACCGAGTCGTCGTCGCGGATACGCTGCAGCTGCTCGACCACCGAGTCGGACCCGGTGGCGGGCCCGTTCACGACGTCGTAGGTGCTCCTCCCCGAGACGATGAGTCCCGAAAGGTGCAGCACCGCCATGCGCGCAGCCGGCCGGATTCCGGCGGCGGCGGGACTGACGCGCTGATAGGCCGACTCCTCGACGAGGCGCCGGCCCGCGTCCGGGCCCTCCAGCGCCGGGACGCGATCGTCGAGCTCGTCGAGGTAGCCGAGCTCGTCCACGAGGCCCGCCCGGCGCGCCGCGTCGGCCGAGAACGGCCCCTCGTCGAGGAGCCGGCGCACCTCGTCCACCGTCTTGCGCCGCGCCTCGGCGATCGTACCCACGAGCTGATCGTAGAGATCGCGATTGAGCGATTCGGCCATCTCGCGGTGGGCCGGCGTGAACCCGCGTTCGGTGAGCTGATTGGGCGCGGTTTTGTACGCGCCGATGCGGAGGAAGTCCGGATACGCGCCGACCCGGTCGAGCGTTCCGCGAAGAAAGATCTCGTAGGAGGCGATGCCGGTCAGATCCAACGGACTCGTGGGGAGCAGGAAGATCCGATCGGCCGCGCTCGCGAGGTAGTACTCGCGATCGCCCCCGTATTCCAGGTAGGCGACGACGGGCTTGCCGGAGCGACGGAAATCGACAATCGCATCGCGCAGCTCCTGCAACTTTCCCCAGAACGGCGTCTCGAGCGTCGAGGGGCGCACGAGCAGCGCGGCGATCCGCGGGTCACGTTTGGCCTTCTGCAGGCTCTCAACGAAACCTCGGAGGCTCGCCGCGTTGCGCCCGGCGAGTTGGCCGACGATGTCGTCCGGCTGCCGGTCGAGCAGCGCGCCGCCAGGCCTGAGCACGAGGGTGGCGCGCTCGGGCACGGACGGACCGCGCGCCGTCAGCGCGTAGAGGACGAGAATGCCGGCGATCGAAACGATGACCGCCAGCCCGATCAGGATGAAGACGAGCGCGATACCACGGCGCAGGGCCACGATGAACCTCCTTGCAGCTGCCGGTTGCCTTGCCGACAACTGGCCGCCGACCACCGACAACCATATAATGCGCCGGCATGCGGTACCCCCTCACGGTCCTCGGAGCCATCCTCGCGATGGTCCCGGCCATCGGCTGCGGCAACGGCGCAGAAAAGAGCAGCGTGACCGAGATCATCAGAAACGACGCGCGCGCCGGTACGGGCGCGGAGGCGCAACCCGGCCGCAGCGTCACTGTCCACTACACCGGCTGGCTGTATGACACGGCACGGCCGGACCACAAGGGGACGAAATTCGACAGCTCCCGCGACCGCAACGAGCCTTTCACGTTCACTCTCGGCGCCGGCGAAGTCATTCGCGGGTGGGATGAGGGGGTGGCGGGCATGCGTGTCGGTGGACAGCGGACCCTGACGATTCCACCAGAAATGGGGTATGGCTCCCGGGGCGCGGGAGGCGTGATCCCCCCGAATGCCCCCCTGCTCTTCGAGGTCGAACTCCTGAACGTCCGATAAGAGGGACGTACGGCCGCCAAGTGCCCCAAACGGGTGAAAATCCGGGCAACTGGAGAGCGCCCTGTAGGGTCTCGACTGTATGCCAGAAAATGACAGATTGGCATTACAATCCCGGTGCTGGTACCAGACTCCGGCCTTGGAAATCTGTCGGACTGGCCGCAAGATGTATGTACCGCCGATGGGCGGTCTTGTGTCCTCCAGGGCAAACTGTGTCTGGAGTGACGACGGTGTAGGAACACCGGCGAGATGAGCGTCCCCTCGCAGTTCGAGCGAAAGAGCCCGGAGAGCAGCGTCCTTGGTCTGGATGCAGCGCCCGACGCTGGACTGGCGCCGCAACCCAGCGCCGCGACGGGAGGGTCGGGGTACGGCTACGGCTATGGGTACAGCGGTAGCATGCCCTCGGGCGATTCCGAGCTGAGTTTCATCCACTATCTCCAGGTTCTGTACCGTCGGCGGTACGTGGCGGCCACCGCGTTCCTCGTGGTCGTGCTGAGCGTAGCGCTCTACACGTTCACCGCCGTGCGCATCTACGAGGGAACCGTCCGCATTCTCATCGAGCGCGACGACCCGAACGTCGTGTCGTTCCAGGAAGTGCTCGAGCAGAACGAAGTCACCGACGACTACTACGAAACGCAGTACCGGCTCCTGCAGGGCCGCGGCCTCGCGCGCCGCACCATCGACGCCCTCAATCTCTGGTCGCACCCGCAGTTCACCCAACCGGCGCGGCCAACGGTGCGCAGCGTGATCATGATGCCGGTGAACGCGGTCGCCCGCTGGTTCGAGCCGCCCCGCCCGGTGGAGCCGCCGGATGCGGCAGAAACACGGGTACAGTCGAGGGTCATCAATCGGTTCCTCGCCGCTCTTGACGTATCCGCGGTGCGCTACAGCCGGCTCGTGGACGTGTCGTTCCGGTCGAACGATCCCGCCCTGGCGGCACGTGTGTCCAACGCCCTGGCCGACCAGTACATCAAGCAGAGCGTCGAGCTGCGCTCGAATACGACGAAAGAAGCATCGGAGTTCCTCGTGCAGCAGCTGGCCGAACAGCGCAACAAGGTCGAAGCGAGCGAGCAGGCGCTGCAGGCCTATCGCGAGCGCACCGGCTCGGTCTCGTTCGAGGAACGCCAGAACGTCGTCGTGCAGCGGCTCGCGGATCTGAATGCCGCCGTGACGAAAGCTAATACGGTCCGGATTCAGAAGGAAGCCACGTACAACCAGGTCAAAGCCGTGCTCGAGAATCCCGCGGCAATCGACACGGTGCCGGCCATTCTCTCGAATGCGTTCGTGCAGCAGCAGAAGACCGAGCTGGCGCAACTGCTCCGCCAGCGCGCCCAGCTGTCGGAGAAGCTCGGACCGAATCACCCCGACATGATCAAGGTGAACACCGCGATTCAGCTCGCCGAAACGCGACTGCAGGCCGAGGTCGCCCAGGTCCTCCAGGCGATGCGGAACGATTACGAGGCGGCGCTGACCGAGGAGCGGACGCTGGCGAACGAGCTGAACCGCCAGAAGATCGAGGCCCAGCAGTTGAACCGCACCAGCATCGACTACAGCGCGCTGCAGCGCGATGCCGCGGCGAACCGGCAGATGTTCGAGGCGCTGCTGAAGCGCACGCAGGAGACCGGCGTCTCCGAGGAACTGAAGACGGGCAATATTCGGGTCGTCGATCTTGCCGAGAACCCCACGGGCCCGATCTCGCCGAATATCTTCAACAGCCTGCTGATGGCGCTGCTCGGCGGCCTCACGCTCGCCGTCGGTCTGGCATTCGGCCTCGAGTACGCGGACGATCGCATCAAGAACCCCGACGAGATGAAGAAGCACCTGGGCCTGCCGTTCCTCGGCATGGTGCCGGCGCTGTTCGACAAGGGCGCGCACACGCCGCTCATCGGCCGCGGCGTGTCGGCCCTCTTCACCGAGAGCTTCCGCTCCATCCGTACCAACGTGCTCTTCTCGTCCACCGAGGAAGGAGGGCGGCTCGTCGTCATCACGAGCTCGGCGCCGGGCGAGGGCAAGACGATGGTGGTCACCAACCTCGCGGTGGCGCTCGCACAGGCAGGGCACCGCGTCCTGCTCATGGACGCCGATATGCGCAAGCCGCGCGTCCACGAGGTGTTCGGCGTGCCCAGCTCCCCGGGGCTGTCGAATCTGATGGTCGCCAACGCAACGGCGTCGGAGGTGATTCAGGAGTCGTCGACGCCCGGCCTGTGGGTGCTGTCGGCCGGTACTCACCCTCCCAATCCGTCGGAGCTCCTGGGATCGAAGCGATTCAAGGAGTTCGCGGCGTTCCTGATGCAGTACTTCGATTGGGTACTGCTCGATACGCCGCCGGTTATGGCCGTCACCGATGCGTCGATTGTCGCGAACCTGTCACACGGCGTGCTGTTCGTGGTTGGCTCCGAGATGACGAGCCGGCGCGTCGCGCAGCGGGCTGTCGAACAACTCGAGCTCGGACAGGCCAAGTTCCTCGGCACCGTGCTCAACCGCGTCGATCTCGAGCACAACTCTTACTACTATTCCCGCTATTACCGTCCCGAGTACGGCGGCTACTACGGTCCGGGGGCGCCGGGCGGTACCCAGACCGGCACCGGTGCCGGACCACCCGCCGCCAACAGCGGCGGGGTGGGGACCCGCGCGGCTCGCGTCGCCGCCGCGACGGCCGCGAAGGCCGCGAGCGTGGCGGCCACCGTCGGATCAAGACTCGTGCGGCGCACGGCCGAAAGCGCCTCGGGAACGCTGCAGCCGGGGTTGCGAACGCGGGGCGACATCCGACACCTGTAGGAGAACGTTTTCCGCAATTCTTGACCACCCTGGCACGGCCGTTGTAGGCTACCGCCCATGTCATTCATAGACAGCGCCATAGAAGCCCTCGACCGTACCGAGGCGTCGCTGCACTCGCTCATCACCGACGCGCTCAAAGCGAAAGCGTACGGTGAAGTAGCCACGATCGCAGCGTTGGCGCAGTCGCTGGCCGCCATCAGCGCCGGACGGTCGCAAGCCAAACGGTCGGAATCGACCCTCACAACGCCCACTCCGGCCGCGGTGCCTGCTGCGTCCGAGGTCGCCAAGAGCGAACCCTCCTGGATGCGACCCAAGAATCCTTAGGCATTCCTCGTCCCCACCGGCTCCATCGTCTCCAATTTGAAGCGACCAGCAGGTGGGTTCTACCACCGCCGGATGGGCGTCTGTGGTCGTTATTATGACTCTATGAAGCAGAATTGCCTCAGATCCAGCCTGCCAGTACAATGATTTCGCTTACACATCAAGCCGATAAATCTCATGCTGGCTGCGGGTTCCCTCTGCTCGGTGGGCTGGTTCAGCGGAACCGGGCGAAGATTTGTCGTGTAAGTGAAGACTTGTCGTGTAAGTGACGGGGCGAAGCTGTGCCTGGTGTGCTCGCTCATCGACCTGTAGGGCGCTCCACAGGAGTGCTGGTGGCCTGCGCGGTGGCGGCCGGAGGCTGCCGGATGTCCGACGGCGACGCGAAGCGGATTGAGCCGGTCTACGACCGGAGCACCGGCCGCCTGCAACTGCTGCGGTACGACGCGAACGGCGACGGACGTGTCGATACATGGAGCTACATGGACGGGGCGCGCGTCGTCCGGATCGAGCTCGATACGAATCACGACCAGACAATCGACCGGTGGGAGTACTACGGCGCCGACCAGCGGATCGAGCGCGTCGGGTCGTCACGCCTCGAGGACGGGACTCCGGATTCCTGGGCGTACTACGCCGCTGACGGAACGCTGAGCCGGGTCGAGCTTTCGATGAAGCGCAACGGAAACATCAATCGTATCGAGTACTACGCAAGTGGCGCCATGGTCCGCGCCGAAGAGGACACCAACGGCGACGCCCGGGTCGACAAGTGGGAAAGCTATGACGGTCGCCGCCTCGCCTCGGTCGCATTCGATACCACGTTTCGTGGTACGCCCGATCGACGCCTGGTCTACGGCACCGATGGCAGCGCGCGGCTGGAACTACTGCCCGGGACGACGCCATCTCGACCGTAGTGGTCTCTTTATTGCATAATTCACTATTCGGGAGATTGTCGACCGCTGGTGGGCGTGGGGAGTGGAGTCGGGCGGCCATCCAGCCGAAACTGTACAGGTACAAGGAATTGCGCGGGCTGACCGATCGTCGGGACGAGGGAAGGCATTTACGAGCGAGGAGCATCATGCGTCACATTGCTGTCGTTGTTCTGGCCGCAGCGGCGTGGCTGGCGATATCGGACCGCGCCAGCGCGCAGGCGCCGGCCGCCGCTGCTCGACCCCAGACCCTCATCGGCGGGACGGTGGTCCCTCCAAACGAGGCCGCCACCATCAATGGTACGGTCGTGAGCCCGACGGGTGAGCCGCTCACCAACGTCGTTGCGCAGGCGCGGAATCTGCTGACCGCGCAGATCAGCGGATCGACGGAGACCGGCAGCACGGGCGCATACACGATCACGAACCTGCCGCCCGGCATCTACGTGATGGAAATCGTCGATGTCGATGGGCAGATCATCGGCGTGAGCGCCTACGTCGCCGCGGCGGCTGGCGCCACGGTCGCAGCGTCCATCACCGCGACGAGCGGCATCTTGAGCGCCGTCGGCACGGTCACCGGTCTCGCGGCCACGCTGACGACTGCGGCGGCCGAGAGCGTGAAGTTCGCGGCGGCCGCGGCGGGGGTCGCCGGAGTCGTGGCGCCGCCGGCGGTTCCGACTGCGAGTCCATCGCGCTGAGCGAGCGTCCAATTCGGGTCCGGGACGCGATTGTCCTCGTGCTCCTCGGCACGGCTCCGGCATTCGGTCAAACCACGCCGGATCCCGATGCCGAGGCGAGCATGCGCTTCGGCCCCCTCTCGCTGAGATCGACCTTCGCGCTGCGCAATATCGGCGTCGACACGAACGTGTTCAACGAAGCCGACACCGCGACTCCCCAGAGCGATTTCACGATGACGTTCACGCCGACGACCAACCTGTGGTTCCGGATGGGTCGGACCTGGATCACCGGCCTGGTCAACGTTGACTGGGTGTACTACCGCCGGTTCGTGTCGGAGCGCTCCGCCAATTCGACCTACCAGGTCGGCGTGGCGCGGACGTTCAACCGCCTCTCGCTCGGGGGCGCCGTGCGCCGCCTCAGCACCCGCGAGCGTCCAGGGTTCGAGATCGACGCGCGGTCGCAGCGCCTCGAAGTGGAGTGGAACGGCAACGTCGAAATGCGCACCCTTGGAAAGACCTTCGTGGGTGTCCGAACGTCGCGACGCGGTGTCGAGTTCGACCGCTTTGCGATGTTCCGCGAGACGAACCTCGCGCAGGAACTGAACCGAACGACCACGGCGCGAGCGGTCTTCGTGCGGTATGCGATGACTCCGCTGACCACCGTACTCGTCGAAGTGGGCCGCGAGCACGACCGGTTCGTCTTTTCGCCGTTCCGGGACGCCGACTCGACCCGGGTCACCGGTACGGCCAGTTTTCAGCCGCTGGCGCTCCTCAACGGGAGCGCGACGGTCGGGTACCGCCACTTCACCCCGCTGGTGACCGATGTCCCTCCATTCCGGGGTGCGACAACCGCAATGGCGCTGTCGTACAGCCTGCTGGGCACCACCCGTTTTGGCGTCGAGGCGAACCGGGACGTACAGCCGTCCTTCGAGTTCGAGCATCCGTACTACGTGGACACCGGGTTGACGCTGTCCGTGCAGCAGCAGGTGTTCGGCCCCTTCGACCTGCTGGGCCGGGTGACCACCCGGCGCCTCGCCTATCGGAACCGGCTGGGCGTCCGCCTGGAGGTCGCCAATCGGACGGATCGGGTCGGCGGATTCGGCATCGGTGGCGGATACCGACTTGGGACCGACAAGCGCGTTGGTTTCCTCATCGAACGACAGAATCGGAGATCCAACCTCGACGAGAACCAGTTTGCCGGCGTACGGTTCGGCATGTCGTTGACGTATGAGCGGTAGAGCGGGCGCCTGGGTGCTGGTCGCGCTGACACTCGGCGCGACCGCACCCGCCTCGGGACAGGGACCGCCGCAGGCTGCGCCGCCGACCCCTGTCGCGCCGCCTGGCGGCCAGCCCGGCGCCAACTACGTCGTGGGCCCGCAGGACGTTCTCGTCATCACCTTCTACGACCAGCCCGAACTGACCGGCAAGTTCACCGTGGAAACCGACGGTTCGTTCACCTTCCCGCTGATCGGCCGCGTGAACATCGGCGGGATGACCCTCCGTGGCGTCGAAGCGGAGCTCCGACGGGAGCTCGTCAATCGGGGCTTCTTCAGGGACCCGCAATTGCTCGTGGCTGTCGAGTCGTACCGGAGCCAGCGGATCTACATCGTTGGTGAGGTCCGGACACCCGGCGCGTACCCGTTGTCCGGCGACATGCGCCTGGTCGAGGCGCTCGCGCTTGCCGGGTCGACGCTGCCCACGGCGAGCGGTGAGGCCGTCATCGTGCACCAATCCGATCAGTCGTTGGTGCTCCAGCCGACATCGGCCGCGGTGGCGGAGTCGCGTGATGGGGGCTCCGACAACGTCGTGCGGGTCGACCTGCGCGAGCTGGAGAACGGCGACCTGACGCAGAACGTACAGCTCCGGAGCGGCGACACGATTTTCGTGCTGCGCGCCGAAAGCGTGTACGTCTTCGGCCAGGTCAGGAATCCCGGCGCGTATCCGTTGCGGCAGAAAAACACGACCGTGCTCCAGGCGCTGTCGCTGGCCGGAGGCGTGAGCGATCGCGGCGCCACCGGCCGAATCCAGATCATCCGCATCGTCGACGGGAAGAAGCAGGAAATAGACGCCGACCTGACCGATTTCGTGCTGCCGCGCGACACCATCATCGTTCCCGAACGGTTCTTCTAGGCTCTGAACCCGACCGCTCCCTCCACCCACACGATCGATCACCGCGGCGTCAATCCGCCGTCGGCGCAGCGTGCCACTCCGCCCCTCAGCGCCGGCGCGATTCCGGCCGGCGACGACGACCGGATCCCGCGACTCTTCCTCGGGGCGACCGACGTCGCGGTGCTCGGGCTGACGTTTCTCGGCGCCTACGCCCTGGCGCCGGCAGTACAGCGCGCGCTGCTGCCGGGGGGCCGGCTTGCCGGCCTGCTCCCGGCGATCGTCCCGGTTCCACCCGCTCTCGCGCCTGAATTCGTTCCCCTCGAGGAGGTCATCTGGCTGCTCATCGCCACGGCGCCGGCCACGCTGGTGGTCATGGAGCTGGCGGGCGGTTACAGCCGGCTGCTCCCCCAGTCGGTGCTGCGGCTCGTGGGCACCGCGGCACTGGCCCAGACGATCGCCATCAGCTTCGGTGCGCTGATCGGCGTCGCGCTGAAACTGTCCAGCTCGAGCCGCGTCGTCATCTTCACGTACGGCGCGCTGTCGGCGCTCGGTCTCATCGCCTATCGAGGCGCCGTCTGGGGCTATCAGCGACGCCGTGCCGCCGCAGGCGTCTACGCGAAGAACGTGCTGCTCATCGGGCAGCCGCGCGCCATCGAATGGATGGTCGAGCACTTCCGCCGGCACGTATCGGAACGTGACTTCCGTCTGGCGGGATGGTTGCGTGTGCCGTCACCGCCCGGGCACGTCCCCGAGCGGCGCCGCGACGACGCGCTCCGCCAGATTCCGATCGAGCGGCTCGGCGAGGTCGAAGAACTGGGCGAACTGTTGATCCACCAGCCCATTCACGAGGTGGTGGCCATCCAATCGCTGATCGATCGCAACTGGCTCAGGCCGGTGATGGAGCAATGCGGGTACTTCCGCATCCGGCTTCGCGTCGTGCCCGACGCATTGATGTCGAACCTCCGGCACCTGCAGCTCACCTTCCCCACCGATCCGCTGCGGTTGCCCGAAGTGGTGCTGTCGCCCCCCTACGTCGACGCCGATGTGCTGTTCGTCAAGCGACTGATCGACATCGTCGTGTCGGCGACGCTGCTGGTGCTGCTGTCGCCGCTCCTTCTTCTCATTGCCGTCGCGATCAAGATGACGACGCCGCACCTCCCCGCCTTCTATCCCTGGCACGTCGTCGGCCTGAGCGGCCGTCCGTTCACCGGCTACAAGTTCACGACGATGGTCGCCGATGCCGACGAGCAGAAGCGGCGCCTGATGGCCCGCAACGAGATGCAGGGCCCCGTCTTCAAGATCCAGGACGACCCCCGGGTGACGCCGCTCGGCCGCTTCCTGCGCAAGTACAGTCTCAACGAGCTGCCGCAGCTCTGGAGCGTGCTGAAAGGCGACATGAGCCTGGTGGGACCGAGGCCGGCGGGACCGCACGAGCTGGCCCGATACGAGCTCTGGCACAAGCGAAAGCTCTCGGTGAAGCCGGGCATCACCTGCCTCTGGCAGGTCAGCGGCCGCAACCGGATCAGCGATTTCGACGATTGGGTGCGTCTCGACCTCGAGTACATCGAGCGCTGGAGCCTCTGGCTCGACGCGCGCATCCTCGCCCGCACGGTCTGGACCGTGTTGTCGGGCAGCGGCTCGTAGCAGCCGCGAACCCGCGGCCCCCTCAGCTCGACATCCATGTGCGGCATAGCCGGATTCACGGGGGATTTCGCAGCCGGCCTCCTTGGAAGGATGGAGCGGGCGCTCGTCCACCGCGGTCCCGACGATGGCGGCCAGGTCGTGTTCGCTCTGCCGGGAACCGGCGTCGGCCTGGTCAATCGGCGGCTTGCCATCCAGGACCTCACGTCAGCCGGCCACCAGCCCATGACCCTGCGCTGCCCTGCGTGCGCGTTGGTCGACGCACGCGACGAGGAGCGGATCTGGCTGACGTTCAATGGCGAGATCTACAACTTCCCTGAGCTTCGCGAGCAGCTCGCACGCTCGGGCCACCGTTTCTTCTCGCGCTCCGATTCCGAGGTCGTTCTGCACCTCTACGCGTCATGCGGACCGGAGATGTTCGCGCGGTTGAACGGCATCTTCGCTCTTGCCATTTACGACGGTCGCACCTCCGGACATCGCGCGGGAATCTGCTCCGGCGATGTGCTCCTGGCCCGCGACGGCATCGGAGTGAAGCCGCTGTACTACAGCGAATCCGCCCGCGGCGTCCTGTTTGCCTCCGAACTGAAGGCCCTGCTGCACTGCGGCCCTGGGTACATCGCGCGAAGCCTCGATCCGATTGCCGTCAGCCAGTATCTGGCCTACCAGTCGGTGCCTGCGCCACGCACGGTGCTGGAATCGGTGCGGAAGGTCCACCCCGGAGAATTCCTGGTCGTGCGGCGAGGGCGTATCGAGGCGCGGAACACCTTCTACCGCCTGCCGGCGCCCGCAACGCGATCGCCCGAGACGCTCGACACGCTCGCCGATCGGTTCCGCGAGAAGCTGATCGCCGCCGTATCCCGACAGCTGATCTCCGACGTGCCGATCGGCGCGTTCCTCTCCGGAGGACTCGACTCGAGCGCGGTGGTAGCGATGGTCCACAAGGCACAGCCGGGCTACCGAGTGCCGTGTTATACGATGGCCTTCGACGATGACTTCGCTGCCGAAGGCAGTCCGTCCGATCTCCCGTTTGCCGAACGTGTGGCGCGCCACCTGAACGTCCACCTCATACCGGTCCACGCCGGGCCGCGAGTCGTGGATCGGCTGGAAGAAGTGATGCACGCCCTCGACGAGCCGACGGGGGACCCGGCGCCCATCAACGCGTATCTCATTTCCGAGCGGGCGCATCGCGACGGCTTGAAGGTGCTCCTCTCGGGCGCCGGGGCCGACGATATCCTGGGCGGCTACCGGCGGCACCTGTGGCTCGGAAGCGAGCGGCTCTGGGAGGCAATGCCGGCATCGCTCCGCCGGCGTGTCGCGGCGTGGGCGGGGCGGCGGCGCGATGGGCACGCGGCGATGTCCGGCGCCGCGGTTTCCGCGCGCCGGCTCGTGAAACTGCTGAGCCAGGCGGATCGGCCGCAGGCGCTCCGATTGATCGGGCGTCTCCAGACGATCGATCCGCGCCTGCACGCGTCGTTGCTCAGCCCGTCTCTCCTCGCCGATCTGCCCGCGGGGAGCGTCGCGCTGCCGCTGCTCGAGACCCTCGACCATCTCCCGCCAGACGCCGATCCGCTCACGATGATGCTGCATCTGGAGCAGCGCCATTTCCTGGCGGACCACAATCTCAATTACCTCGACAAGACGACGATGGCGTTTGGGGTGGAAGGCCGCGTGCCCCTGCTCGATCTCGAGCTGGTGGAATTCGTCGCGACGGTCCCTTCGCGCTTCAAGGTGGCCGGTCGCGAGGGGAAATATCTCTTCAAGAAGGCGATGGAGCCCTACCTCCCGCGGGAAGTGATCTACAGGCAGAAGACCGGGTTCGGTGTTCCGCTGCGCCGGTGGATGGCCGGAGACCTGCGGGAGGCGGTCTCAGATGTGCTGACGCCCCAGGCGATCCGGGATCGGGGCGTGTTCAACGGCGCGGTCGTGCAGAGCCTGATCGCGCGAACCCAGACAGGCGAGGTCGACGGCGCGTATCCATTGTTCTCGCTCTTCGCATTCGAGACCTGGTGTCGTCGGTTTCTCGATTCCATGCCGACCACGGATCCGATCGCCGCGGCAACACCGCTCGCGCCCTCCCCGGGCCCGGTCGGACAGGGAGCATGATGAATCCCGCGGATCGAGAACCCCGTCGCGGCAGCTTCGTCGTCTTCTCGGCTGAGCGTCCGCTTCGGCCCCGATGCTGACGTCGAGCGCCGTTCGTCACAGCAGCCCGGACAGCGCCACGCGCCCGCGCAATACGCGGAGGCAGGCTACTCCGCGCGCCTTCTGCGTGGCCGTCGTCCTGGTCGCCGGGCTTGCGCTTTTCGGCATGGCGTTTTCCATACGCGCGCAGGCGCTCCGAGGCGACGACTTCGCGCTCGTGCAGGCATTCACGGGACAACCATTCCAACGGTCCCTGCGGCGCGCGTTTGCGAGCTGGGACGACGTCCTGGGCGCATCGCCCTGGGCGGCTGGTGCGGAGCCCTATCAGTTGATTCGACCGACGACGGGGCTGTCGTTCTTCGTGAATGCCGAGGTATGCGGCGCCGGACCCGCGTGCCTCGCGGCGGGCAACGTGGTTCTTCTGCTGCTGGCCGGGGCCGCGCTGTGCGCGGCCGGTCGGATGATTCAGTTGCCGCAGACTGCCGCGCTCGCTGCGCCGGTCCTCTTCTGGGTGAACCCGGGCGCAATCTCTTCGCAGCTGGCAATTGCCGACCGAACCGAGGCGATCGCCGGCCTGGCGCTGCTGGCTGCGCTGCTCGCGTATCACAAGTGTCGACGCGCCGTCTCGACGGGGTACTGGGCCGTGTGGTTTGCGGCAGCTGTCGCCGCCAGCGCCGCGGCCATGGGCGCGAAAGAAACAGCCGTGCTCACGCCGGGCATTCTGGTGGGACAGGCGCTCATACTCGGCGACTGGAGACAACGGCGACGGTTCTTCCCCGGCGAGGTCGTGGTCCTGCTCTGCCTCCTGCTCGGATACCTCGCCGCGCGGGCCGCGGTGCTGGGTACGGTGGGCGGGCAGTACGGATCGGTGACTCCCGGTATCGCCGACATCCCGGTAAACCTGGTTCGTGCGGCGGGCGCACTGCTCTTCTTCAATCGGCAGCACCTGCCTGCAAATCCGTTCGTGACGACGGCGGTTGCAGGGGCGATCGTCTCGCTCGTCCTCATAGCGGCGGCCGAAGCCCGGACATCCTCGCTGCGGCGGTTCGCGTGGATCGCCTTCGTCGCAGCCGCCGCGAGCGCGCCGGCGCTGGCGACACAGGTGTTCGCGCGGCTGCTTTTCATTCCTGCGGCCATGCTGACGCTGACGATCGCGTTGGCTGCGGCGGCCCCACAGGCCCGTCTCCGGCAGATCGCGGCGTTCGGAGCAGCGTCGTTGGTGCTCCTCAATTTTCTCCACATCTACGCGACCGAGCTTCGCAGCATGCAGGTGGCCAGCCGCCGGACAACGGTGGAGCTCGCCGCCCTGACGAGGCTCGTGGAGCAGAGTCCACGACCATCAGTGGTGATCGGGTTCCCTGCCGGCGCCGGGGGGATGGCCGTCTTCCACCGGTCGTTCGACGTGGCGATCCGAGCGACCGCCACCAGGGCGCAGCAGCCGATCGTGGGGCTGATTGGGTCGCAAACGCCGCAGCCACGCTGCGATGTCCGCATCGAGTTCGCGTCTTCCACCGTGGCCGCGTCGACGACACCTCCGTGTGAGCTCGTGCTTCCGAACTATCCGGGCCGGCCGCTGGCAGACGCCGCTGTCGCGACGAGATTCACGGGCCTTGGTCCGGTTACCGTCGAGTCGCCCACGCGGGTGGTCGTCGACGTCGATCGCAGCCAGTGGGATGTGATCGTTCCGAAGGCGCCGGGGCAGTGGGTGCGGCTCGAATGAAGGTGCAGTTGCAGGTACTCGAGCTGCGAGCGTGCGACAACATGCTGGAACGCATCCCCGTGCTCCTGCGGCCCGCATATCGCGTCGTCAGCCGGGTGTT
The DNA here is from genome assembly GCA_001767525.1 of Acidobacteria bacterium RIFCSPLOWO2_12_FULL_68_19. GTDB lineage: Bacteria > Acidobacteriota > Vicinamibacteria > Vicinamibacterales > UBA2999 > MELF01. Next base: position 159,393 of record MELF01000010.1, read on the forward strand.
TTCCGGCTGCAAGGATTCCTGGCTGCTGGTGGCGCGAAAGCCTCCGGGGTGGACGGCTTGCCGGAGTCTGCCCGAGGTCGAGCTGAGGCAAATCATGGAGGCGAGGTAGGCGCCTGGCGTGAGAACCCTCGTGACGGGTGGAGCCGGCTTCATCGGCAGCCACTTCGTGGATCGGCTGCTCGCGGCGGGGCATGACGTCGTCGCCTACGACAACTTCTCGACCGGCCAGGAGCGTTTTCTCGACCAGGCGCTCACGCACCCGCGATTTCAGCTGATTCGGGGGGACCTGCTCGATCGGCCCGCCCTCGCCGCGGGCGCGCAGGGAATCGACCTCGTGTTTCACTTCGCGGCCAATGCCGACGTCAGGTTCGGCCTCGAGTGGCCCGAGCGCGATCTGCAGCAGAACGCGGTCGCGACCTTCAACGTGCTGGAGGCGATGCGCGCGAACGGGGTGACGCGCATCGTGTTCGCCTCGACCGGGTCGGTCTACGGCGAGCCGGACGTGTTCCCGACGCCGGAAGACGCGCCCTTTCCGCGCCAGACGTCGCTCTACGGCGCAGCGAAGCTCGCCGGCGAAGCGCTCGTGCAGGCGTACTGCGAGGGATACGGCTTCCAGGGCTACATTTTCAGGTTCGTGTCGATTCTCGGTGAGCGCTACTCGCATGGACACGTGTTCGATTTCTACAGGCAGCTGCGCGCGCACCCGGACACGCTCCACGTCCTGGGCGATGGCCACCAGCGCAAGTCGTACATTTACGTGCACGACTGTCTCGACGCCATCTTCTGCGCCCTCGAGCGCGCGGTCAATCGCGTGAACATCTTCAATCTGGGAACCGACGAGTATTGTGAGGTGAACGACTCGGTCCGGTGGTTGACCCGCGAGCTCGGTCTGTCGCCGGTTCTATCGTACACCGGCGGCGCCCGCGGCTGGGTCGGGGACAGCCCGTTCATCTTTCTCGACTGCCGGAGAATTCGCTCGCTCGGGTGGCGGCCGGCCCTGTCGATTCAGGACGCGATCGTGCGCACGGTCCGGTACCTGCGGGCGAACGAATGGCTGCTCGACGCGCGCCGATGAAGCCCCTCGACGGCCGGACCGTACTGCTGACCGGCGCCACCGGCACGCTGGGGCGATCGATTGCCGACGCCTACGCCCGCGCCGGAGCGCGTCTGCTCCTGTCCGCCCGCCACGACGCCCCACTGCAAGGGCTGGCCGGTGAACTGTCCGCGCGATACTCGACGGAGGTCGCCGTTCACCCGTGCGATCTGTCGGACGCCGCCGATATCCGCCGCCTGCCCGACGAAGCGCGCCGCCTGTTCGACCGCCTCGATGTTCTGGTGAACGCCGCTGCCGTGCTCGGACCGGTCGGTCCCCTCTGGGAAGTGGACTGGGCGGAGTGGACCCGCGCCATCGACATCAACCTCTGCGCGCCGGCTCGCCTCTGTCAGCTCTGCGTTCGGTCCATGCCCCGCAGCGCCGGCCGCGGAAAGATCATCAACGTGGCCGGCGGAGGCGCCACCTCGCCGCGGCCTCGATTCTCGGCATACGCCGCCGCCAAGGCCGCGCTCGTTCGCTTCTCCGAGACGCTGGCGCACGAAGTGGCCGATCGGTCGGTCGACGTCAACTGCATCGCGCCCGGCGTGCTCCGCAGCCGGATGAGCCAGGCCGTGCTCGATGCCGGCCCCGAGCGCGCCGGCCCGGAGGAGCACGGGAAGGCTGAACGCGTCCTGAAGGAGGCGGCCGACGGGCGGCTCCGCGCGGCGGAGTTGTGCGCGTTCCTGGCCTCCGACGCCAGCGACGGGATCACCGGGAAGTTGATCAGCGCGATCTGGGATCCCTGGGAATCGTTCGGCGAGCATCGAGCCGATCTGGGCGCCACCGACGTGTATACGATACGTCGCATCCTTCCCGAGGATCGCGCGCTGTCGTGGCGGGGGCTGTGAGCGCGGGCGTCGGGATCGTCGGATGCGGGCGGATTGGCCGCCGCCGCGCCGAAGCGCTTGCAACCGCCCGTCTCGTGGCGTGCGCCGATCGCGATCCCGCGCGGGCCGAGGCGCTGGCGCGCGCCTCCGGCGGCGTCGACGTGGAGCGCGACTGGGAGCGCCTGCTGTCCCGGTCCGACATCGACATCGTCGTGGTGGCCACGACCAACGATGCGCTCGCGCCGATTACGCTGGCGGCGGTTGAAGCCGGCAAGCACGTGCTCGTGGAAAAACCGGCGGCGCGGACGTCGACCGAACTGGAGCCTGTGGCTGCCGCCGCGGCCAGGGCACACGTGCGGGTACGGGTTGGATTCAACCACCGCTATCATCCAGCGCTCAGGAAGGCGCGGGAGCTCGTCGATGTGGGGGCGTTGGGACCGCTGCTCTTCGTACGGGGCCGGTACGGCCATGGCGGCCGACTCGGCTACGAGCGCGAATGGCGGGCCGACCCGGCGCTGTCAGGCGGCGGTGAGCTCATCGATCAGGGCGTGCACCTGATCGATCTGGCGCGCTGGATGCTCGGCGAGTTCACCACCGTCGGCGGCTTTGCGCACACCTACTTCTGGGAGATGCCCGTCGACGACAACGCGTTCCTGCTGCTCAGGACCCCCTCGGAACGGGCGGCCTTTCTCCACGTGAGCTGCACGGAATGGAAGAACCTGTTCTCGTTCGAGATCTACGGGCGAACCGGGAAGCTGCAGGTGGAAGGGCTCGGCGGCAGCTATGGCCTGGAGCGCCTGACGTACTTCAGGATGCGGCCTGAGATGGGGCCTCCCGATACCGAGGTCTGGGAGTATCCAGGCGGCGATCGGTCGTGGGAGATGGAGTTCGAGGAGTTTCTCGACGACATCCGCCTCGGCCGGCCGCCTGCCGCGGGACTCTCCGACGCCCGCGCCGCGCTGCGCATCGTGGAGGCGGTCTACCGGCAGTCGGGCGCCGTGTTCGCGGGCGCGGCCGGACCGGTCAGATCCAGATGATCATCACCCGCAGCCCGCTTCGCATCACGCTCGGCGGAGGGGGCACCGACCTCCCGTCGTACTCGCGCCGCTTCGGCGGGTTCGTGATCACGGCGGCGATCGACAAGTACGTGTTCGTCACGGTGACGAGACCGTTCACGAAGGGGATCTACCTGAAATACTCGCAGCTCGAGAAGGTGGACACTGTTTCCGAGGTGCAGCATCCGATCGTCCGCGAGGCGCTCAGGCTCGTGGACGGGGAGCGCCCGCAGATCGAGATCACGACGCTTGCCGATATTCCCGCCGGCACCGGGCTCGGATCGTCGGGAAGCTTCACGACGGCGCTGCTCAAGGCGCTCCACGCCCACCGCCGGCGGCTGCTCCATCCCACCGAGCTGGCCGAACTGGCGTGCGAGATCGAAATCAATCGACTGCACGAGCCAATCGGCCGGCAGGACCAGTACGCGGCCGCCATCGGCGGCCTCACCTGCTTCACCTTCAATCAGGACGACAGCGTGACGGTGGAGCCCCTGCACCTCCGGTACGAACTGCTCCACCAGCTCGAAGACAACCTGCTGCTGTTCTTCACGGGGTTCGCGCGCAGCGCCGCCAGCATCCTGCAGGAACAGGACACACGAACCTCCGCCTCTGACGACGGCATGCTGGCGCATCTGCACTACGTCAAGGAGCTGGGGCTGCGAAGCCGGCAGGCGCTCGAAGCCGGGCGCCTGGAGGAATTCGGGGCGCTCATGCACGAGCACTGGGAACACAAGAAGAAGCGCTCGGCGCAGATGAGCAACGGTCAGGTGGATGAATGGTACGAGCTGGCGCGCACGAGCGGCGCGCTCGGCGGCAAACTGGTCGGCGCCGGCGGCGGCGGGTTCTTGCTCTTCTACACCGAGCGACAGCGGCAACTGCGCGAGGCGATGCAGAGCGCCGGCCTGCAGGAGCTTCGATTCCGGTTCGATTTCGAGGGCACGACGGTGCTCTTTTCATGACGCTGCCCGTGGCCGTTCTCACCGGCGGTGTCGCCACCAGCCCTTTCGGTACCACCTGTTGACCAATGCCCTATTTGTGCCGCGGATAGTGCACGTGTAAGGAGCAACACGGTGTTCACATCAGCGGACTTCCGAAAGGCATGAGAGTAGGCTCCGAATTGTATGGTCGCCGGAGATCCGACTCCCCCGGACAGCGGTCCAGTAGGGCCCACAGGTTGCCGCCCTTGCATCACATCGAAATGAAAGGAGTCAGGGCTTCGCTCACCGATGAATCGATGAGGCCGTGATCGCTTTCGAATGGACAAATCAACGTTGGTCAGGCTGTTCGGCTTTGCCGCGACGGTGTTGCACGGCGATCCGGGCGTCTTGGATCGATGGCTGTGGGTCCGAACGCGACTGCCGAAGACATGCAACGCAGAAAGAATCATCGATGTGGGATGCGGCAGCGGCGCTTTTTCCATCGGTGCAGCGCTCAGGGGTTACGAAGCTCTGGGATTGAGCTGGGACGAGCGCAACCAGCGCGTAGCCGCTGAACGCGCGGGCATCTGCAATGCGCACACAGCGAAGTTTCAGGTGCTGGATGTCCGTCACCTTGACACTCGACACGAGCTCCGAGGTGTGTTCGCCGTGGCGCTCTGTCTCGAAGTCATCGAACACGTGCTCGACGATCGGAAGCTGATGCGTGACGTTGCTGCGTGCTTGAAGCCGGGCGGGCGTCTGATTCTGACGACTCCGTACCTGCTCAACCGCGCTATTACCGGGCCAGACAACGGACCCTGGTCGACCGTTGGAGACGGCGGTCACGTACGCAGAGGGTATACCGAAATGATGCTTCGGGAACTGTGCGCTCAGGCCAACCTGCTCCCCGAAGCGATCTCGTTCGGCTCGGGATTCATCAGCCAAGAGGTCACACTCATTCAGAGGATGTTCGCCCGGATTCACCCGCTCGTCGGGTGGGCTGTCGCATTGCCGTTTCGCGCCCTCCAAGTAGTGGATCGACCCGTCACCCGCCTGCTCGGGTGGCCCTACTTCTCGATTCGCCTCGAGGCGTACAAGCCGCGATTTCGTGTCGACGCCGGTTAGCCCGAATGCCTTTTGCCGACGTTGCTGTCGAGGACGGCCTGACATGGGAGCCGAGTCTCGCCGACCGGTGTCCGTTGCCAAGCCGCGCACGACACGACGGCCGGATGTGGGTGCGGCCACGCGAGGCGGGCGCCTCATGGTCCTCAGTGGCTGCATAATCAATCGTCCTTCAATGGCCTCTTAACCGAAGTCCGCTATGCGGCCGACCACGCGAGGCACAGCCGCTGTGCAGAGCGCCGCGGATTGCAGGCATCCGGCGACCCGCATGCTCGCGGCAATCGCGGCCATCGCAGGCACGTGCGGGCTGGCCGGTATGGCGTTCGCGATCCGGGCGCACGCGCTTCGCGGGGACGATTTCAGCCTGATCCACACATTCAGTGAGTTGCGTAACGTGTTCTTTACGTGGGACGAGCTGTTCGCTTCACCGTGGGTGGCAGGGCACCCCGAACAGTTGTTCAGGCCAACGACCGGAGTATGGCTCTATGCCAACGTGTTGATCTGCGGTCCCACCGCCAGGTGCCTGGCTGCGGGCAACGTGCTGCTCGTGGCGCTTGCTGGTTGGGCCCTCTACAGCTGCGCGCGCATGATTCAGCTGCCATCCGCTGTAGCTCTTACCGCAGCCGTCGTCTTCTTGATCAGTCCAGGAGCCATTTCGCCGCAACTGGCGATTGCCGATCACCCCGATGTATTGGCCGGCTTGTCACTCTTGTGGGCGCTCCTGGCGTATCACCGATGCCGGTTGGCGGGTTCAGGAACCAGCGCAACGGCATGGTTTGGAGCGGCAGTCGCTGCCTGCATTGCGGCAATGGGCTCCAAGGAAACGGCTGCCCTTGCCCCGTGGATTCTCACCGGACAGGCGGTAGTTCTCGGTGACTGGCGCCGTCGACGCCGCGCGTTCTTCGTCGAAACGATCCTCCTGACCTGCGTGCTGGCCGGTTACTTTGTCGTGCGGCTGATTCTGTTCGACAGCGTTGGCGGGCAGTACGGATCGATTTCCCCAAGTGTCGTCAATGTGCCGGCGAACGTGGCACGTACTGCCGTGGGACTCTTGTTCTTCAATCGGCAGCAATTCGTCGCCAACTTGCCGGTAACCGCCGCGGTCGTGACCGCCGCCGCGGCGCTTCTCATACTCATCCTCCGGGCGGCGATGGAGAACGTGACGCCTGGTCTTCGATGGATCGTTTTCATTGCGGTCGCTGCAAGTGTGCCGGCCCTCGTGACCCACACCTATGCGCGGCTTCTATTCATCCCCGCAGGTATGCTCGCACTAATAATTGCGATCGTCGTGTCGGCACCCGGCTCGCATGCACGCCGGGTCATCGCCTCCGGGGCTGCGTCATTACTTCTCGTACAGTTCCTATTCGTCTATGGAACGCAGCTTCGCAACATGCAGTCGGCCAGTCGCCGTACAGTTGCCGAACTCGCCGCACTGACAGCGCTGCTAGAGGGATCCCCCCGTCCTGCCCTCATCGTCGGTTATCCGGGCGACGCCGCAGGGATGGCCGTGTTCCATCGGTCCTTGGACGACGCGCTGCAGGTCACAATGCCGCAGAGGCAGCAGCCGGCTGTCGGGTTGATTGCATCGCAGACTCCGGAGGATCGTTGTCCCATCGTCGTGCACCAGGCGTCGTCGGTGGTAAGGGCCACGACGCAACCGCCGTGTGAGCTCGCACTCCCCAATTATCGTGGCCAGCCGGCGCCAGGCGCACGCGTCCACACGACGCTGAACGGCGTCGGTCCTGTTACGTTTCACTCCCCTACGCAAGTGAGCGTGGCAGTGGATCGTGGCGCTTGGGATGTAATCGTTCCCGACTCGGCCGGGGGGTGGGATCGGCTTCAATGATGCCGCTTATCAGAGTGCTGGAGAGGCTGCACGTGCGGTGAAGAGCTCTCGTCACCGGCGTAGCCGGCTTCATCGGCGGCCACGTTGTTGATCGTCTTCTGGCGCTGGCCATGAACTAGTTCCTCATCGTCTATCGTCCCGACGATGCGATCGAGCGCGCGCTGCAGATGTTCGAGGAGATCAGGCGGGAATCGGGACATGCTCCATGAATCGCCTCTGGGTCGTCATGCCCGTGTACAACGAGCGGGACTGCGTCGCGTCCGTCGTGGGGGAATGGCTCGCGGAGTTGCGCGGCGCGGCGATCGATTTCACATTGTGCCTGCTGAACGACGGGTCGACCGACGACACGTTGCGGATACTCCACGAACTGGCGTCGAGGGAGCGTGAGCTTGTCGTCATCGACAAGCCCAACAGCGGACATGGACAAACCTGCGTGGAAGGCTATCGGACGGCCCTTGCGCACGGCGCGAAGTGGATCCTTCAGGTGGACGGCGACGGGCAATGCGATGCGTCGCTGTTCCCGCTGTTCGTCAAAGCATCATCGCGGCATCCGGTGACGTACGGCTTTCGCCGCATCCGCCGCGACGGCCACTGGAGGCATCTCATCTCGCGCGTCGTCAGTCTGACTGTGTGTGCCGCCACCGGCTCGTGGGTGCGAGACCCCAACGTGCCCTACCGGCTGATGCACGCCCGCACGCTCGAGGACATCGTGGGTCAGGTGCCGTCCGACTTCCACCTGGCCAACGTCCTGGTGGCCGTGCTGCAGCAGCGGTGGCATGGGATCCACTGGGTGGACATTCACTTCAGGCCGCGAAGCGCCGGCACCTCCAGCATGAAGGCACTCGGGTTCGTCACGCGTGGGGTTCAACTGTTCACACAACTGAGGCGATGGAGCGCCGTCAGCTCGCGTTGACACTGTGGACGGTCGCGGCGATTACCCTGGGGGAGCGCCTTGTCGCCGAGATCAGCGTTTCGCTCGTTGAACGTCGTCGCGACAAGCGACCTCACCCGCCGATTGCGAGTCAGCGGCACCATGACGACGTCGAGCCTTGGCCCGCACGTCGCGCCACCAGCATCCTGCGGAAACAGGACATACGAACCTCCACCTCCGGTGACCACTGCTGGCGCATCTGCATTACGTCAAAGAGCTGGGCCTGCGAAGCCGGCGGGTGCTCGAAGCCGGGCGCCTGGAGGAATTCGGGGCGCTCATGCACGAGCACTGGGAACACAAGAAGAAGCGCTCGGCGCAGATGAGCAAGGGTCAGGTGGATGAATGGTACGAGCTGGCGCGCACGAGCGGCGCGCTCGGCGGCCAGTTGGTCGGCGCGGGCGGCGGCGGCGTCCTGCTCTTCTATACGGAACGTCATCGGCAACTGCGCGAGGCGATGCGGAGCGCCGGCCTGCAGGAGCTTCGATTCCGGTTCGATTTCGAGGGCACGAAGGTGGTCTTCTCGTGACGCTGCCCGTGGCCATCCTGGCCGGCGGTCGGGCGACCCGGCTCGGCGATCTGACGAAAGACACGCCCAAGTCGCTCGTCGAGGTCGCGGGCAGGCCGTTCATCGCGCACCAGCTCGACCTGCTCCGGCGGCACGGGATCACTCACGTGGTCGTGTGCACCGGCCATCTCGGCGTCCGCATCGAGGAGGCGCTCGGCGACGGCTCGCAGCACGGCGTCCGCATACGGTATTCACCCGACGGCCCGCGCCCTCTCGGCACGGGCGGCGCCCTGCGTCGGGCGCTTCCGCTCCTCGGCGATGCCTTCTTCGTGCTGTATGGCGATTCGTATCTCGAGTGCGACTATGCCGCCATCGCGCGGGCGTTTCTCGCGAGCGCCCGGCTGGCCCTGCTGACCGTCCTCCCGAACGACAACCGGTGGGACCGCAGCAACGTCTCCTGCCGCAACGGGCGCATCGTCGGCTACAGCAAGTCGCAGCCGACGCCGGACATGCGGCACGTCGACTACGGCCTTGCGGCGATCCGCGCCGCGGCGCTGCGGCCCTATCCCGGCGGCGAGCCGTTCGATCTGGAGCGCATTTACAGCGACCTGGTGGCGCGTGACGAGCTGGCGGCGTACGAAGTGACGACGAGGTTCTACGAGATTGGATCGCTCGCCGGGCTCGCCGAGACCCGGCGGCATCTCGGCGGCGCCGCATGACCTCCTACGCCCGCGAGCACCTCGAGGAAACGGCGCGTCTGGTTGCGGCGCTCGATCCGGCCGTGCTGGAAGAGATCGCCACACGGCTGGCCGCCCTGCGCGAACGGGGAGGCCGGCTCTTCCTCCTTGGCGTCGGCGGGAGCGCCGCCAACGCCTCGCATGCCGTCAACGACTTCCGCAAGCTCGCGGGCATCGAGGCGTACACGCCGGTCGACAACGTGGCCGAGCTGACCGCGCGCGCCAACGACGAAGGATGGGACACCGTCTTCGTCAACTGGCTCAAGGGGAGCCGGCTTCGGGCCGACGACATGGTCTTCGTGTTCTCCGTCGGCGGCGGAAGCCTGGAGCACAACGTGAGCCCCAATCTCGTGAAGGCGCTCGCATACGCGAAGACGGTGGGGGCCACCATCGTCGGCGTGGTCGGCCGGGACGGCGGATACACGGCGACGGTGGCCGACGCGTGCGTCATCGTGCCCACGGTCAATCCCGACCGGGTAACGCCGCACACCGAAGCGTGCCAGGCGATCGTCTGGCATCTGCTCGTCTCGCATCCGAAGGTCAAGACCGCGAACACCAAGTGGGAATCGACGCGGTGAGGCGCGCCGTCTTCCTCGATCGCGACGGCGTCATCAACAGGCGGGTCGTCCGCGAGGACGGTCCCTCGTCGCCGGCACGCCTTGCCGAGGTGGACGTGCTGCCAGGCGTGCCCGACGCCCTGCGGGCATTGCGACAGGCCGGGTACCTGCTGATTGTCGTCACCAACCAGCCGGAGGTGGCCAGGGGACGCACCTCGCGCGACGCGGTGGAAGCGATTCACGCACGGCTGCGGTCGTTGCTGTCCGTGGACGACATCCGTGTGTGCTATCACGACGACGAGGACGGCTGTGCGTGCCGAAAACCGGCGCCCGGCATGCTCTACGCGGCCGCCGTGGAGCGCGGCATCAGGCTGGCGGACAGCTACATGGTCGGCGATCGATGGCGGGATATCGCCGCAGGCCGCCGGGCGGGCTGCACCACGATACTCGTGACCGGACCGCGGGAAGCCACCACGGTCGAGCCGCACGTCAGCGTTGACGACCTGAGCCAGGCGGCCTTGTGGATTCTCTCGCGCAGCGAGGCGGGCGATGCAGTGGGCTGAAGCGCTCCGAGTCAAGATCTTCGCCGACGGAGCCGACCTGCCGGGGATGCTCGAGCTCTATCGCCAGCCCTACATCAAGGGCTTCACGACCAATCCCACGCTGATGCGCAAGGCGGGCGTGACCGACTACCCCGCCTTCGCGCGCGAGGTGGTGCGCGCCATCCCCGACCGGCCGATCTCGTTCGAGGTCTTTTCCGACGAGTTCCGCGACATGGAACGGCAGGCGCGGCAGATAGCCGGCTGGGGCCCGAACGTCTACGTGAAGATTCCGGTCTCGAATACCCGGAACGAGCCGTCCTACGAGCTGATCCGGCGGCTTTCGCACGATGGGCTGCAGATCAACGTCACGGCGCTCATGACACTCGAGCAGGTAACGTGCGTCACGAGCGCGCTGGCCGGCGGTGCGCCGTCCTGCATCTCCGTCTTCGCCGGGCGCATCGCCGACACCGGCCGCGATCCCGTGCCGCTGATGGCCGAGGCGCTCCGCATCATGGAGCGCGCCCCCTCCGCGGAGCTCATCTGGGCCAGCCCGCGCGAACTCCTGAACATCTTCCACGCGAACGGCATCGGCTGTCACATCATCACCGTCACGCACGACATTCTCAGGAAGCTGTCGCTCGTCGGCACGCCGCTGGACCAGTACTCGCTCGAGACGGTGAAAATGTTCTTCAACGACGCCGCCGCCGCGGGATTCTCGATCTGAAGCCCCCTCTGGCGGTCAGCGTTGCGTGGTTGACCGGGACGCACCCGCTGTATCTGGCCCGCGAGCTTGCGGCCCAGGGCGCGCTCGCGGCGTACTACACCGCTCTCCCGCCGTCCCGCACGCGGGGAGTACCGCCCGGCCTCGTGCACCGGCACCTCGCGCTGCTCGTCCCGCTCTATGCGCTGATGAAGGGCTGGTCGCCCATATCCGAGTACCGGCTCGAAAGCCTCATCGAACAGCGTTTCGACCGCTGGGTCAGCCGGCATCTCGTCCCGGCCGACGCAGTGCACGCGCTCGCCGGCGCCGGCCGGCGTCTGCGTCGGGCCGCGAAGCAGCGGCTGGGCGCGCTCGCCGTGTGCGATTCCCCCACCACGCACGTGAGATACCGGAAGGCGCTCCTGCAGGACGAATACGCGAGATGGGGGCGACCAGTCGAAGATTTCGACGACCGGAAGATCGAATCGGTCGAGGCCGAGTACGCGGAAAGCGATCTGATTCTGGCGCCCTCGCGCTTCGCGTACCAGAGCTTCGTCAGCCACGGCGTGCCCGCAGCCAAGCTGGCGCTGACGCCGTATGGCGTCGATTGCCGCGAGTTCTCTCCGGTGCCGAGAACCAACAGCCGGTTCCGTATCTTGTTTGTCGGCAACATCTCCATCCGCAAAGGGGTGCCGTACCTGCTGGAGGCGGTGTCGAGACTGCCATGGCGTGACGCCGAACTGGCGTTTCGGGGCCGTGAGGCGGAAGGCGATCCCTCGCTGCTGGCCGGTTACCGAGGCGCCATCCCACTGTCGGTGATTCCTCCTCAGCCGCGCTCCGAGTTGAAGCAGACGTATTCCAACGCGTCTGTCGTGGTATTGCCGTCGATCGAAGACGGCTTCGGTCTGGTGATCGGCCAGGCGCTGGCGTGCGGCACACCCGTCATCGCGACGACGCATACGGGAGGACCGGACCTGATCGAGGATGGCGTCAACGGCTTCATCGTCCCGCCGCGCGACGTCGACGCGCTCGTGTCGGCCCTGACCCGCTGCTACGAGCGTCGCGACGCCCTCGCCGAGATGGGACGCGAGGCGCGCCGGCGGATGGAGCGAGCCCGCGGCTGGGGGGCATATGCCGACAGCGTTGTCGCGGCATGCACGCAGGCGCTGGGCAGGCGCGGCACGAGCACGCAGAGCGCTGCACGCTGATGCCGGTTCCTTCGGATTCGCCGCCACGCGGCGCGGCCGTGGTTCGCACCGCCGTGACGTCCGCGGTCATCATGGGCTGCGGGGTGATCACCGGCCTCGCCGCGGCGCGCAGCCTCGGCCCCTCCGGCCGGGGGCAATTGACGGCGATCGTCGTGTGGGCCACCACGCTCCTGTACGCGGGCAATCTCGGGATTCCCGAAGCGGTCGCGTACCTCGCCGGCGCCGAGCGCCGCGCGCGGGAGGCCGTCTGGGCCACCGGACAGGCAGCCGCCGTCGTGCTCGGCGCCTTCATCATGCTGGCGGGCTGGTGGGTGATCCCGATCGTCCTCGGCGAGCCCGGCACGCCGGCCACGGATGCCACGCGGTGGTACCTTCTCTGGTTCGCCATACCCGCCATGGGCTCCCTCTGCGCCGGCGCATGGCTGCAGGGAGTGGGCGCGAACCGGGCCTTCAACATCAGCCGCGCCACCGTGCCGGTCGTTCATGCACTCGGTGCGACGGTCCTCGTTGCCGTGGGCAGTCAATCCGTCCGCCACTTCGCCACGGCCCTGCTGATCGGCGTCGTCTCGAGCTGGGTCGTGGCAGCCGTGCAGGGACCGTTCAGGTCGTTCCTGAGCACGCCGCCGTCGTGGTCGCTGGCGCGGCCGTTGGCGCAGTACGGCCTGCGCGTGCAGTTCGGCAGCTGGGCGAACGCCGCAAACGTCCGTCTGGATCAGCTCCTGCTGTCGATACTCGTGCCCCCCGCGGCGCTCGGCATTTACGTCGTCGGCGTCAGCTACGCGAATCTGCTGATTCCACTCCCCTCGTCGGCGACATTCGTCATGCTGCCCGACGTCCTCGAGCGACGCGGCGCCGCGGTGCGGATCTGTGTCGAACAGTGGTATCGGCGCCTGTGGTGGACGACCTGGTGCGCCGCGCTGGCGCTGGCGCCGCTGGCGCTGGTCGTCGTACCGCTGGCGTTTGGCGAGGATTTCCGATCGGCGATCCCGGTGGCGATGCTGCTCGTGCCCGCCGCAGCGATTCTTGGCATGAACGACGTGCTCTCGACCGCGTTCCGCGGCATTGGACGGCCGGAGGTTGGCAGCAAGGCCGAAGGCGTCGGTCTGCTCGTCACCGTGGGTGCGCTCGGCGTCCTGTTGCCGCGATACGGCATCTACGGGGCCGTGACCGCCTCGCTGCTGGCATACGGAACCGGCCATTTGTATCTGGTGCGAAAGGCTGGGATCATTCTCGGGACCACACTGAAGGGGCTGTACGTGCCGACACGTGATGACAGGATCGCCCTGCGCAAGGCTGTGGTGAAGACGGGGCTGCGCCTCATGCGAAAGGGACCGGTGCGGCCGATCAGGACCCAGGAGCTCTGAGATGAACGGCTCTCAACTGCTTCCCGTCGTCTTCATTGCGGTGCTGTGGCTGGCGGTCGCGGCGCGGTACAGCCGTCAGGCCGCCTGGCTGCTGCTGCTCTGGATCCCGATACAGGGCTGGATCCAGCTCAATGTCTTGAACAACTCGAACGCTTACGCACTACGCGCGGCTGACGCAGCCGGCGCGATCGGCCGCGTGGCTGTCGACGATGGACGGCGTTGTCCCGCGCGACGTTCCGTATCACCGCACATGCGGTCACCGCTCTGCGCCCGAGGCACTTCCATTGCCTCTCACGCGTGTTCGATCATCCACAGACACGTCGCCTCGACAGCGCCTGGTTTCGCTACGTCAGCTACCCGCAACTACTGCGACGGTACCGCGCCGATGTGTTTCACATTCTCGATCATGGATACGCGCAGTTGATAAGAGACCTCAACCCACAGCGGACGGTGGTGACGTGCCACGATCTGATTCCGTTGCTCGCCGCTGAAGGCGTCATTCCCATCCGGGTGCCGGCGACCGTCGCCCGCACGTTCAGAATGCGTCTCGGCTATCTGGCGCGGGCCCGGCGGGTGATCATCGGCTCTCATGCGACCAGGGTCACGCTTGAGCGGTACACCAGGGTGCCCGGCGACCGGATCGTCGTCGTCCCGTACGGCGTCGGTGAGCTCTTTCGGCCGGTCCGTGGTGCTCGCGCGCCGCGGCGGCAGTCTGCCGGCATTCGTGACGACGCACACGTCATCCTGCAAGTCGCTACGGCTGCCCGCTTCAAGAACACTCCAGTGCTGTTGCGCGCGCTCGCGCTGTTGCGACGCCGTCTGCCGGACGTGCTGCTCGTCCGGATTGGCGCGCCGCTGTTTCCGGACGAAGCGAAGCTGGCCAGTCACCTCAGTGTCAGCGCGTTAATACGGTATGTTGGCACTGTCGATGATCGTGTTCTCGTCGAGTGGTACAACGCTGCCGATGTCCTCGTGTTCCCGTCAGTGTGAGAAGGGTTCGGGTGGCCGCCAATGGAAGCGATAGCGTGCGGGACGCCGGTGGTCGCGTCGCAGATCGACCCGATCGCAGAGGTTACGGGAGATGCCGCCGTTCTCGCGCCGCCTCACGATGCGTCGGCGATCGCCTCCGCCGCCGAGAGCGTCTTGACCGACGCGGCGCGCGCCGCAGCGCTCCGCACGCGCGGCCTCGAACGGGCCCGCCTGTTCACGTGGCAGCAGACGGCGGCCCGGACCGCCGCAGTCTATGACGAGATCGCCAGCCCCTGAGCGTCGCTGTTTCGTATCTGCGATGACGTTCGAACATGACGTCGCCTCGAAACGATAGATCCAGGCGCGCTGCAATGATGCGGTACTCCTGGCTCCGACCCTGCCTTCTCCTGCCGCTCATCACGTTGGTGGCTGCGGGTGGCACTTTGGAAGCCGTGAGTCTTCTGGCAACAAAGGCCGGACTGCTGCTCTTCAACGAACCGCCAGGTAATCACTACGGGCAGCGGTGGCGAAACGAGCGCGAGCCGTGGGGTGGATGGCACAAGGCGAACGCCATAGACCGCCATGTTACGCAATGTTTTGACGTCATCTATCGCTCGAACAGCATCGGCGCCAGAGACGAGGAATTCTCGCCAGCAGCGACACCGGGCCGCCGTCGCGCAATCCTCCTTGGCGATTCGTTCGCGGAGGGGTACGGCGTCGATATCGGGTCGGCTTCGCAGACATTCATTGAGGAGTTCGCGGGTGTCGACGTGCTGAATTTCGGATCGGCCGGCGAGACAGGACCCGTGCACTACTACTTGCTGTACCAACGCCTCGCGCGCCAGTTCGAACACGACACCGTCATTCTGTATTTCCTTCCCGCTACCGATTTCAGGGACAACGATTATGCGGCGTGGCAGGACGTACCGGATCGCAACACGAGGTACCGGCCGTACTGGAAACGGATAGGCGCCGACGACTTCGACGTGTTCTACCCTCCAGCCGCAGTTCCGTCCAAGGATGTGTACGACGGTTATCCGGGCGGGACGTGGGGCGCGATCAAATGGTTCGTCAACGAATACAGTTGGTCGAAGAATACCCTCCGCACGATGCAATATCTGCTGAGCGGGCGACCGGACGCTCGGGCGTTTTCAGGCTATTTCGATGCACCGGCGGAGCAGCAGCAGGCAGCGATCTTCTTCCTGCGGCAACTAATCCGCGTGGCAGGCGATCGACACGTTGTTATCGTGGCCATCCCCGATCAGCGAGATATTCGGGCGCTCCGCGGTTCGCGACGCCAGGTGATGGACCAGTTCTGGTATCGCGAGCTGCAGATACTGTCGCAATCAGTTCCCAGCGTGACCTTCGTCGACCTGGCGCAGCACCTGCCGTCCGATGTCACTCCGCTCTTTCTCCCGTGCGACCCGCACTGGTCCGCAGCGGGAAACCAATGGGCTGGGGCGATCGTGAGCAGGTACGTCGCAGCAACGGGACGCGGTCCTTCATGAGCGATCCGGCACGGGTCTCGACGCACGCGGTTGTCGGAACCGCGGTCACATCGGCGATTATCATGGGGTGTGGCGTGATCACCGGGCTCACCGCCGCGCGCAGCCTCGGACCATCGGGACGTGGAGAATTGACGGCAATCATTGCCTGGGCGAGCACGCTGTTGTACGCCGGAACGCTTGGGATTCCCGAGGCGGTGACGTACTTCGCGGCGGCCGGCCGAGCGTACCGCCCGGGAGCGTGTCTGGGCGACGGGGCAGGCGGCCGCTCTCGCGCTCGGCGTGGTCATCACGCTCGCGGGCTGGTGGGGCATCCCGATGATCCTCGGTGACGGGACGCCTCTCACCAACTCGACACGTTGGTACCTTCTGTGGTTTGCTGTTCCATGCATGGGCTCCCTCTGCGCGGGCGCCTGGCTCGAGGGCGTCGGGGCGATACGCAGCTTCAATATCAGTCGTGCGACGGTGCCTGCCGTGCACGCGGCGGGCTCGATCGTCCTGTTCGCGGCCGGCAGTCGGTCGGTCAGGCTGTTCGCAACCGCCATGCTGATCGGCGTTGCCGCCAGCTGGATCGTGGCCGGAGTGCAGGGACCGTTCAGAGCGGCTTTGTGTGCGCGGCCATCGTGGTCGCTGGCGGGCCGGATGGCGCATTATGGCAGCCGCATGCAGTTCGGCAGCTGGGCCAACGCGGCCAACGTGCGGTTCGATCAGCTGCTCCTGTCGATATTGGCCCCGGCAGCCGCGCTGGGCATCTACGTCGTCGGCGTGAGCTATGCGGGGCTGCTCGTCCCGATTCCATTCTCGGCCACCTTCGTCATGCTGCCCCACGTCGTCGATCGGCATCGTGCGGGGCTGGTGCGGGAGTGCGTCGAGCAGTGGTATCGCCGGCTCTGGTGGACGACGCTGGCGGCCGGCGCCGCCCTGGCACCCCTGGCCGTTGTCGTCGTCCCTCTGGCCTTCGGCCAGGACTTTCGCGGCGCGGTTCCCGTCGCCATGCTGCTCGTCCCGGCCGCGGCGATTCTTGGCATGAACGAGGTGTTGTCGACTGCTTTCCAGGGCATCGGACGACCGGAGATCGGTAGCAGGGCCGAAGGAATCGGTCTTCTCGTGACCGTGGCCGCCCTCGTAGTCTTTCTGCCGCGATACGGGATCTATGGAGCCGCGGTGGCGTCACTGTTGGCATACGGCGCTGCCCATGTGTACCTGGTCCGCAAGGCTGGAGTGATCCTTGGCACAACGCCAAAGGGATTGTATGTACCGACGCGAGCCGACACGATGGCGTTGCGGTTGGTGGTGGTCCACGTCGCGCATCGTCTGATGCGACGGCCGTCCGTGCCGCCGATCAGCACGCAGGAGCTGTAACGTGAACACCCCACTACTATCCGCCGCAATGCTGGCCGGCTTGGTATGGTTGGCCCTTGCGGCACGATACCCGCGCCAGGTTGCATGGTTCGTGTTGTTGTGGATCCCGGTCCAAGGATGGTTCCAGCTCAATGTCCTCAATGATTCGAGCACAACAGTCCTGATCTACGAATTCCAGATGATCGGAATCTACTTCGTGCTCGGGATCAAGGCGTTGCGCAGTCCGCAGCGTTACGGCCCGCCCAAAGAGGTGTGGTTGGCTGCGCCGTTCGTTGTGTGGGCGCTCATGCTGATTCCGTACAGTGTGGAGGCGAACGGGGCGCTCGTGACCCTACTGGGACTCCGTGCGTTAGTGCTTCCGCTGCCGCTGGTCTGGGTTGGGTATCGCGCGTTTGAAAACCGACGTGAACTCAAGAATGTCGCCACGATGATGATGCTGCAGTTACCCATCATCGCACTGGTGACAGCCTGGCAGTTCATGCAGTACACGACAAGTAGCGGCCGCGCATTTGAACTTCCCCTCGGTTTCAGCGACGTCGGCATCCTCCGCCCACCGGGAACATTCTCGGCGCCGGGCCACCTCGGTATGTATGTCTTGTTTGCCGTGCCAGTCGGGATTGGATTGCTGGGATTGACCGTCAACGCGGTGATACGCACGATTTTCTCGGCTGGCCTGGTCGGTGCGACTGTGGCGCTAATGGTAAACACGCAACGAGCCACGATGGTGCTCCTGGTGGGGGTGTTGCCACTGATGGTCCTACTGGCCCGAAAGAAACACGCTGTGAGAAACGTGTTGATCGCATTTTGCGTGCTGGGGGCCGGTGCCGCGATCGGAGGCCGCGTGGCCGGTCAGGCGTTCAGCGCGCGCGTTGCGTCAATCTCGATCGACGTGCAGAATTCTCTGATCAATATACCGCTCGAACGGATCACCGACTCGCTGCGGACGCCAGTCGTCGGCGGTGGACTGGGGATTGCGGCGCCCGGCGCAGCGCGTGTCAACGTTCCCCTCGGAATGAAGCTGCTCACCCCTGCGGCGTCGATAAAGCCGTCGGAGAGCTTCACGGCGGCCCTCATATTTGAGACCGGGGTGCCGGGATTTCTGTTGTTCGTGGTGTTCATCGCGACTCTACTGTTCCGTGGCCTGCGGGCGCTGCGCCGTTGCCGTCATACCGATCTCGGTCTACTGGCTGCGGCGGTGGTCGCCTTCGAGGTGGCGATCTGCCTGCAGAGCTGGGCCTACGATCCGCTCCACTTCCCGCCCAGCCGGGTGGTCTTTTGGTTCTGGGCGGGCGCGCTCCTGAGTTTTCCGAGGCTGGCCGCCACCCGCGCGGCCGTCTCGTCCCCAAGCCTCAAGCGTACGCTGGCTATGCCCGTCCGACGCCTGAGGCGACCCCCGGTCCCTGCCGCCGCGCGCCGTTCCGCGAGCTGACATGAGAGCGTGCATCGTCGTCCCCACCATCCGCGAGGAATCGATCGCGCGGTTCCTTCGGGAATGGCGGCGGGAATTCGCGGACCACACGGTGCTGGTCATCGAAGACAACCCCTCCAAGAGCTTTGGAATCGACGGCGCCAACGTCAGGCACTACTCGTGGACAGAAATCGATCAGGAGCTCGGCGAGCTGTCGTGGATCATTCCGCGGCGGACCGACTGCATCCGATCGTTCGGCTTCTACAAGGCGTACCAGTTGCAGCCGGACTTCGTGGTGTCGCTCGACGACGACTGCTACCCGCTGGACGACGGTTTTCTGAAGCAGCACTACGCGCGGCTGACGCAGCCGGCGCGATCGGCCGCGTGGCTGTCGACGATGGACGGCGTTGTCCCGCGCGGCGTTCCGTATCACCGCACCATGCGCGAGGGCGAATGCGTGCTGAGCCACGGGCTGTGGCAGAACGTGCCGGATCTCGACGCCGTGTCGCAGCTGGCCGCGGTGCGCCATCCGCACGCCGCCGTTCCCAAGGATCAGTTCATCCCGCGCGCGACCTACTTCCCGATGTGCGGGATGAACGTCGCCGTCAAGACCAAGGTCGTTCCGGCGTTTTACTTTCTGCTGATGGGACAGGGATACACGTTCGACCGGTTTGGCGACATCTGGGCGGGCGTGCTTCTCAAACGCATCTGCGATCATCTCGGACTCTTCGTCCACTCGGGCAGTCCCCTCGTGCATCACGCCCGCGCGTCCGATGTCTGGAGCAACCTGAAGAAGGAAGTGCCCGGATTGGAGATCAACGAGCGGCTGTGGAGCGTCGTCGACGCCGTCGCCTTGACGGGCACGACGTTCGGCGAGTGCTACGCGGAACTGGCCGCCACGCTTCCGATGGAAGGACCGTACTGGGACAAAGTGAAGCAGGCGATGCTCGTATGGACGCAGCTGTTCGATGTGAGCCGGCAGTCGAACGTCACAGGCCACATCGCAGCCGTGTAGTGCGCGTCCTCCACGTCGTCCCCAGCATCGCCGTCGGGTTTGGCGGTCCGAGCAACGTTCCCGGGCTCGTGCGGGCACTCACCGCGGCCGGCATCGACGCGACGCTGGTGACGACGAACGACGACCCGGTGCGGCGATTCGACGTTCCGTTCAACGAGCGCGTCGTCCGGGACGGCGTGGCGTACGTCTTTCACAGGGTGTGGGCGATTGCGGGCCACTGGGCGCTGGCCCCGTCGCTGCTGTTGACACTCCGCCGGATGATCGGACATTGCGATCTGGTTCACATTCACTGGCTGTACAACTTTCCGTGCATCGTGGCCGCCTGGGCCGCGCTCATCGCCCGCGTGCCGTTCGTGGTCCAGCCGCGCGCCAGTCTCGACCCCCATATGTTCAGGAAGAACCGGCTGCTGAAGCGGCTCTACCTGGCCACCGCCGGCCGGCCGCTGCTGTCGTCGGCTGCGGCGGTGGTCTTCACGGCCGAACGGGAACGTGACCTGGCCGCTCACCCGGTCGCGCGTCCGGCCTGGATCGTGCCGAACGGCGTCGACCTGTCGGCATTCGAACGCCTGCCGCCGCGGGGGAGCTTTCGTGCGGCATATGCACAGGTCACGGGGCCGTTCCTGCTGTTTCTCGGGCGGCTGAGCCGGCAGAAGGGGCTCGATCTGCTGCTCCCCGCGTTTCAACGACTTGCGCGCTCCCGGCCCGATCTCTGGCTCGTGCTCGCAGGACCGGACCACGAGGGCTACGAGGCGCACGTCCGCGAACTGACGCGAGAGCTCGGTCTCGACGACCGCGTGGTCTTCACGGGGCTGCTGACGGGTGAACGCAAGCTTGCCGCCTTCGTCGATGCGGAGCTGTTCGTCCTGCCGTCATACGCCGAAAACTTCGGTATGACGATCATCGAGGCGCTGGCGTGCGGGCTGCCCGTCGTGATCTCCAACCAGGTGAACATCTATCCGGATCTCGCCGCGGCAGGCGCTGCCACGATGGTGAGGTGCACCGTCGACAGCGTTGTCGACGGCATCGAGTCCGCCCTGGCGGATACCGGCGCGCGTCAGCGCATCGCCGCGCTGGGGCCGGATCTGGTCCGCGCGCGGTACAGCTGGGACGCGGTCGTCCCCGCGCTCGTCCGGCATTACGAGGAGGTCATCCGGGCATGACCGCGCCGCTCTCGGTGCTCGTCTTGACGATGAACGAGGAGCTCAATATCGCGGCGTGCCTCGACAGCATCGTGGGGTGGGCGGCCGATATCGTCGTGGTCGACAGCGGCAGCACCGATCGAACGGCCGACTTGTGCGCAGAGCGAGGGGTGCGAACCGTGTTTCATCCCTACGTCGATCATCGGACGCAGAAGGACTGGGCGCTGACCTCCATCCCGTGGCGGCACGAATGGCTCCTCCTGCTCGACGCGGACCACGTGGTGACACCGGACCTCAGGCAGGCGATCGAGCGCATGCTGCACACCGATCGCCGCCGCGTCCATGGGTACTACAACCGGCACATCCACTACTTCCGCAACCGTCGCGTCAGGGGTCTCAAGCGCTACTACCTCCAACTGGTTCGACGGAGCCGCGTTCGGATCGACGAGACCGATCTGGTGGACGGCCGCCTGATCGTCGATGGGCCCACGGCGAAGCTGCCGGGTGCGATCATCGAGAACAACCAGAAGGAGCTCGACATCGACTTCTGGATCGACAAGCATCAGAAATTCGCCCGTCGGATTGCGATCGAAGAGATCTTGCGTGTCGAAGCGGCCGTCGGGGGCGAGGCCGCGGTCAGTCCGAGGGTGTTCGGTCATCCTGACGAGCGGTCGGCCTGGCTGAAGAAGGTCTGGTATGGAACCCCGCTCTACCTGCGGGCCGTCCTCTTCTTCCTCTACCGATACCTCGTCCGGCTCGGATTCCTCGACGGATGGAATGGGCTCGTGTTTCATGGGTTTCAGACGTTCTGGTTCAGGCTGCTGGTCGACGTCAATATAGAGAACTATCGAGCGCAGGTTCGCGCGAACGAGATCTCGCTCGAGGAGCTGTCGAGGATGGTAGGGAGAGGCCCCGTGAAGAACCGGTCAGCGGATGCGGGGCCTGCGCTGCGTCGCGACGACGCGCGGGAGGTACGCCATGGCTGAAAGTCCTGTCGTCGGCCGCGACGATCTGGTGCTGGTGACCGGCGCCGGCGGGTTCATCGGCGGCCATCTCGTCGGCGAACTGCGCCGGCGCGGCCACCGCCGCATTCGCGCGGTCGACATCAAGCCGCTCGACGAGTGGTTTCAGGTGCTGCCGGAGGCCGACAATCGCATCCTCGATCTGCGCGGGCGTGAGGCGTGCCGCGAGGCGGCCCGGGGCGCGCGCCAGGTCTACAACCTCGCCGCGGACATGGGCGGGATGGGATTCATCGAGACGCACAAAGTGGAGTGCATGCTGTCGGTGCTCATCAATACGCACATGTTGATGGCCGCGCACGAGGCCGGCGTCGAGCGCTACTTCTATTCCTCGTCCGCCTGCGTGTACGCGGCCGAGAAGCAGACGATGACCGACGTCACACCGCTCAAGGAGGCGGATGCCTACCCGGCGATGCCCGAAGACGGCTACGGCTGGGAGAAGCTCTTCAGCGAGCGGATGTGCCGCCATTTCCGCGAGGACTTCGGGCTCGAGACACGGATCGTCCGGTACCACAATGTCTACGGACCACACGGTACCTACGAAGGGGGACGCGAGAAGGCGCCGGCCGCCATCTGCCGCAAGGTGATCGCCGCCACGCTGGCCGGGGGGAGTGAGATCGAGGTCTGGGGCGACGGTCAGCAGACGCGCAGCTTCATGTACATCGACGACTGTCTCTTCGGCACGTACGCAGTCATGGAAAGCGACATCCGCGATCCGATCAACGTCGGGAGCGACGAGCTCGTGACGATCAACCAGCTCATCGACATTGTCGAGGAGATCGCCGGCGTACGGCTCACGCGGCGCCACACACTGGACGCGCCGCTCGGCGTGCGCGGGCGCAGCAGCGACAACACACGCATCCGGCGGGAGCTCGGGTGGGCGCCGTCGACGCGTCTGCGCTACGGCATGGACACCACGTACCGCTGGATTTACGACCAGATGACTACGCCGTCCGAGCGGCGGCGGATCTACGCCTGACACCGGTTCGATGAACAGAGTGGCGCGGTCGCTGCTGCCCCACGCGATCCGGCCGCGCCGGATCCTCGCCGGCCCGCTGCGCGGCGTCTGGCTCGTCGCCTCCTGGCACGACTATCCCGCCGGCCTGACAGGACGAACCGAACGGCCGCTCCTCGGCTGGTTCGCCTCGCACGTCAACACGGGCGAGACCTGGCTCGATATCGGCGCGCACTACGGCTACACGGCCTTTGCGCTGGCGCGGCTGGTGGGGCCGCCGGGGCGCGTCTTCACCTTCGAGCCGGTTCCCGCGACCGCCGGCTGCGTCGATCAGGGCCGCGTGCTGAACCGGTTCGATCAGGTCACGGTCCTTCCCTTCGGCCTCGGCGCACCCGACACGATCGAGACGCGCCGGCTGCCGCTGACCCGCGGAATGGCGGATACGACACTGAGGCCCGCCGACGGGTCCGCCTCCGTCCTCGTGGCGCTCGCGCGATTCGACTGGCTGTGGCCGCGCGTCTGCGGCGGCAATCCGGCCATCCACGGCGTGAAGATCGACGTGCAGGGCATGGAGATCGAAACGCTCGCCGGCATGACCGGGGCGCTGGCGCGCTGGCGTCCGAAGGTGGTCGTGGAACTGCACGCGGGCGTCAGCCGCGAACGTCTGCTCGCGCTCATGCGCGAGGCGGGCTACTCGGAACACGCGGTCGCCGTCGATCCGGTGCGCGGCGAGGACGCTCCGCTGTTTCTCGACGACCGCAGCTACGCCTTCGATCCGGCGTGATCGACGCCGCGCTCCCCTTCTGCGGTGGCCCGCTTCTTCATCCTCTCGATCAACTACGCGCCGGAACCGACCGGATTCGCGCCCAAGGCGGCGGCCCTCGCCGAGCACCTCGCCCGCCAGGGCCACCAGGTCTCGGTGTTCACCGGCTTTCCCTTCGCGCCCCGGTGGCGCCGGCGCGAGGAAGACCGCGGCCGGCTCTGGGCGCGCGAGCGGGCCGGCACGCTGACCGTCCACCGCCTGACGCACTTCATCCCGCGGCGTCCCTCCTCCCTGCTGCAGCGCCTGGCGATGGAGGGATCCTTCAGCCTGGCGGCGCTCGCGGCGATCGCACCGCGCCTGCCGCGCCCGCGCGCCCGTCCCGACGCGGTCCTCTACATCGGCGCGCAACCAGCGATCGCGATGGTCGCCAGAATCGTCGCCCTCCTCGCCGGCTGTCCCTATTTCGTGAACATCACGGATCTCGCCGCGCGCGCGGCGCTCGACGTCGGCATCGCCGGCCAAGCCGTGTCGCAGGTCCTGGAGAGGATCGAATTCGCGGCCTACCGGAAAGCGGCCGGCGCCGGCGTCCTGACCGCCAGCTTCCGCGACGCGCTCATCGAGCACGGCTACCCCGCCAGCCGCATCCACCTCGTGCGCGATCCCACCGATCTCGACGCGATCCGTCCCCTCCCGCGCGACGGCGCGTTTCGCGCGCGCTACGACATTCCGCCCTCGGCGTGCGTGGCGCTCGTCGCCGGCAGCATGGGACGCAAGCAGGGACTGATGAACGTCGTGTCCGCCGCCGCCCTCACACGCGGCGCGAACATCTGCTGGGTGCTCGTCGGCTCCGGCGAGATGCAGGGTGAGCTGGTCGACGCCGTGCGACAGCAGGGCCTCGAGGCCGACGTGCGGTTCGTGCCGTTCCAGCCCGAGGCCGAGATGTCGCGGATGTTCGCCGACGCGGACGTGCTCGTCCTCAATCAGATCGGCGCCATGAAAGACACCGTGATCCCGTCGAAGCTCCTGACCTACATGGCGGCCGGCCGTCCCGTCCTCGCGGCGGTGAACCCGACCAGCCAGGCGGCCGAGATCGTGCGCGACGCCGACGGCGGAATCCTGGTGGCGCCGGACGATCCGGCGGCGCTGGCCGAGGGCGCCCGCCGGCTGGCCGCCGCCCCGCCGGACGCCCTGGGCGCCTGCGGCGCGCGCAACCGCGCGTATGCCGAGCGCCACTTCGATCAACGAGCCGTCGTGGCGGCGCACGAGCGATTCATGCTGGCGGCGATGCGCGGCAGCCGCTGATATGGCCACGCTGGTCGTGACGCTCATTGTCGCGGGCACGCTGGCCTTCGGCGCCGTGTACCCGTGGGCCTACCTGCCGCTGTTCGCT
The DNA here is from genome assembly GCA_001767525.1 of Acidobacteria bacterium RIFCSPLOWO2_12_FULL_68_19. Taxonomy (GTDB): domain Bacteria; phylum Acidobacteriota; class Vicinamibacteria; order Vicinamibacterales; family UBA2999; genus MELF01. The sequence continues at coordinate 184,322 of MELF01000010.1, forward strand.
GCGGCGGCGCTCATCGGCGCCGCCGGCCTGCGACGCGGCCTCCGACCCACCCATCTCCGGTTCGTGGGACTCGCCGCCTCGGCCGTCTGCGCGGCAATCGCCGTGCAGCTCCTGCCGCTTCCGCCGTCGGTACACGAGACGCTTACCCCGCGAGCGGACGCCGTGCTGGCCGGCCGCGATCTGGCGTTTGGCGCCGACCCTGCTCGCTGGCGGCCGTTGTCCATCGACCCCGCCGCGACGCAGGTTGCGCTCCTGGCGGCGGCGACGCTGGGACTCTACCTGGTCGGGCTGCCGGCGCTCCTCGGCCGGGATTGTCTCCGGTCGGTGCCCGCCAGGCTGGCGGTGTTCGCGATCCCGCTGGCGCTCTTCGGCATCTACACACGCGAGTACAACAACGGCCTGTTGTACGGGTTCTGGCAACCCCAGGACGGCGGCGGATCGAATCAGGCCGGTCCGTTCGTCAATCGCAACCACTTTGCCGGGTGGATGCTGATGACCTCCTGCGTGCTCATCGGATGGCTGTTCGGGCTGGTCGAACGAGCCTCCCCCGACAACAGGGGCCGCCGCGGGCGGCGGCTTTCGTGGCTGTCGTCCGCGGAAGCAAACACGATCCTGCTGACCACCGTTGTCGTTCTGACCACCGCAACGTCGGTGTTCTGGTCGCTATCTCGCTCCGGGATCATCGCCTTCACGACGAGTACGAGCATCTTCGCGTGGCTGACGCTCACGCGACGGCGACTGGACGCGGGCCGGCGCAGGCTGGCAGTGGCCGCGCTCGCGATCGCGCTGACCGCGGGCGTCTCCTGGCGCGGAGCGGATCGCCTGATCTCGTGGTTTCAGGACAACGCCAGCTTCAGCGGTCGACTCGAGGCGTGGCGCGACGGCCTCGACCTCATCCGCGACTTCCCCGTCACCGGCACCGGCCTGAACACGTATCCAACCGCGATGCTGTTCTACCAGACGCGCAATCGATCCGAGTTCGTGGCGCAGGCGCACAACGACTACCTGCAGCTCGTGGCCGAGGGAGGACTCCTCGTCACGATTCCCGCAGCCGTGCTGGTGCTGGCGCTGGGTGGCGCCATCCGACGCAACCTGCGGGACGCCCGCCGCGAAACCCGCGGCTACTGGATCCGGGTCGGCGCGGCCGTTGGTATGGTGGCCATCGGATTGCAAGAGATCTCCGAGTTCAGCCTGCAGATTCCGGTCAACGCGCTGCTCTTCTGTACCCTGGCGGCCCTCGCCCTGGCGCCGGTGTCGCGTGATACCATCACCGTGACCAAGGACGCGTGACGTGCACCACTGCCCGAAGTGCAACTCCACGAAGCTGCGGCGGTCGCCGACCCGGAACCGGTGGGAGCGCTGGCGGAAAGAGATTACCGGCAAACGGCCGTACCGCTGCCGCACCTGCCAGTGGCGTGGGTGGAAGCCGATCGGCCCGCTCGAAACCGACAGCCAGATCGGCGGAGAACGTCACGATGCACCGGAGCCGCCCAATCTGAGGGGAACGCCCTTGGCGCGCCAGGACGCCTCCCGCAGTCTCGACCTGAAGGAGCTCGATCGCTTCCATTCCGAGACCGAGGTCAAGCCGTAACATGGCGCTTCGGCTCGGCTGCGATCTCGACGGAGTCCTCGCCGACATGGAACTCGCCCTCATCCGCGAGGCGGAAAGGCTGTTCGGCGCTCAGGTCAGGAACGAGCGGCCGGGGCCGTCTTCGCTTCCAGCCTCGATGGCCGACCTCGTGCCCGAGGAATTGACCGACAACGCGCCGCTGCGTCACGAGCTGCAGCTCAACATGCGCCAGCGCCGGAAACTCTGGCAGCACGTCCGCGCCATCGACAACTTCTGGGAATCGCTCGACGAGGTCGAGCCCGGCGTCGTCTCGCGCCTGGCCAGCCTCGCCGAGGACCGCCGATGGGAGATCGTCTTCCTGACCAGGCGCCCGCAGACCTCCGGCGCCACCGCCCAGATGCAGTCGCAGCGGTGGCTCGAGGCCAAGGGATTCCGTCTGCCCAGCGTGTACGTGGTGACCGCCTCGCGCGGGCTCATCGCCGCGGCGCTCACCCTCGACATCGTCATCGACGACACCCCCGAGAACTGCGTGGACGTCGCCTCCGATTCGAAGGCGCGGACGATTGCCGTCTTCCGGATGCAGTCGCCTCCCCCCGTCGTGCTGCAGCGGATGGGCATCCATCTCGTCCGCTCGACCCATGAGTGCCTCGACCTGCTGCTCGACGTCGATGCCAGCCTCGAGCGGCAGCCCGGCGCCATCCAGCGTGTCATGCGCACGCTGGGCCTGAAGCAGCCCACGACCTGACCAATCTCCGCACGATCTTCGCGCGCGCCACGCTCGCCTGCGCGTCGGCTGCGGCGGCCCTGGCAGCGGCCGAGGCGGCAACCCGCATGGTCCTCCCGCAGGACGTGGGACTTCGCGCGCCCTGGTACCAAAGTCATCCGATCTACCGGTTCCGGCACTACCCCGACATGGACGAGATGCGACACTGGGGCACGCCGTACCGCCTGCGCACGAACAACCAGGGCCTGCGGGCCGATCGCGACGAGCCGTACCGCTCCCCCGAAGAGATCCGCGTCGTGGTTCACGGCGACTCCATGACGCTGGGCGTCGGCATCGACAACAGCGAGACCTTCGTCCAGCGCCTCGAGACGGCGTTGCGCCGCCGCGATGCCCGGGTCGACGTCTTGAATCTCGGCGTCAGCGGGCATGGCCCGGACAACGAGTACCTGTTGTTCGTCGAGGAGAGCCTGAGGTACTCGCCACGGATCTGCGTCGTGGCTGTGTCGCTCATGAACGATCTGGACGATCTGACGCGGCCCGATACCGCTTTCCATCTCGACGATGAGCGGCTCACCTACATTCCGTTCGAGCCTCCCGTCTCGAAGAGACTGGCCGAGAGCTCGCTGTACCGCTGGGTGGCGAGCCGTTCACATCTGCTGATCGCGATTCGCTATGCGCTGTTCGATCTGCCCGAGTACGCGCGCATCGAGGCGGCCGTGGCGAGCCAGCCTCCTCCGCTATCGCTCGCCGTGGCGATCTACCGCGAGTTCGTTTCGGCCGTCAGGAACGAGCGCGCGGTGCCCGTGATCCTGTTGCTGCCGTCCATGGAGGAGGTCGCTTACCGGCGCGCGATCACGACGGAACGGCCGAAAGCCTCCTCCATGCTGCTGCGTGAGGCGCTCACCGAGCTCTGCGCGTCGCTCGGCGTGGTCTGCATCGACGCGCTGGACGCGATTGCCGGAAGTCGCGTGCCCTTCGACGCGCTGTTCATCCCGGGCGACGATCACTACACCGCAGAGGGGCATCGAATCATCGCCGCACTCCTCGAGGAGCCGGTCGCGGCCGCGCTCGAGGACCTGGGTCCCCGATGACACAGCCGATCCGCATCCTGCGCGTCATCGGCCGCTACGCGCCGGCGTGGCAATACGGTGGAAGCGTCAGGTACAGTCACGACCTCGACGCGGCGCTCGCGCGTCAGGGCTTCAGCCTGACCGTCTACACCTCCGATCAGATCGACGGATCGCGTCGCGCTCCCCTCCGGCGGGAAACGCTTGGAGCAGTCGACGTGCACCGCTTCCCCACCCCCTGGAACTACGCGGCGGACCGGGCGCAGTGGCTGGCGATGTATCCGCTGGGCCTCCGGCAGGCCCTGCATGAGCGCGTGACCGAGTTCGACCTCCTGCACGTCACCGAGGGACGAGCGGCGCACGTCCGGTGGGCCTTCGACGCCGCCCGGCGAGCGGGGGTGCCCATCGTCTGGTCGCCTCTTGGAGCGCTGGCCGATGGCGTCGGCCTGCGGCGGCCGTACCGCCGGCTGTACGACCGCCTGCATCGCACGCGGCGGCTCATGAGTGAGGCGCGGATCGTAATCGCCCAGTCCCCCCACGAGGCGTCCGTGGTCGAGCGGCTGGGTGCGTGGCCCTCCCGGATCCGCATCATCGGTCTGGGCGTCGACGAACGAGCGTTCCAAACGTTGCCGCCGCGAGGAGCGCTGCGGGACGGCCTCGGTATCGGGCGTTCGCAGCCGATGATCCTCTTCCTCGGCAGATTTCATCCAGCCAAGGGGCTCGACGTACTCCTGCGGTCCGTCGCCATTGCCCGACGGCGGTACCCCGACCTGCAGCTCGTGCTGATCGGTTGGGACGACGGCGCGCTGCGGACGGTCGAGCGCGTGGCACGCGCGCTGGACCTGGGGAACGCCCTGCGCATTCTGCCGCCCGCCTTCGACCGCGCCCGGCTGCAGGCGTACGTCGATGCCGACGCGTTCGCGGCCTCGCTGACGATCTACGAAGAAACGTCGCTCGCGGCCATGGAAGCGCTCGCGTGCGGCACGCCGTGCGTGCTCAGCCGGCAGTGCGAGATTCCCGGCCTCGAGGCGACCGGCGGCGGCCGTGTCGCGAACTGCGATCCGGAGGCGTTCGCCGCAGCCCTCGTCGCGGTACTGTCCGACCCCGCGCGCGTGGCCCACGCGGCGGCGGCCCGCCGCTGGATCCTGGCGGCGCACGCCATCGACCGGGTCGCATCGGCCCACGCAGTGGCATTTCGCGAGGCTGTTGGCGCAGCGGGTGACTGGCCCGCGGGCGTCGCGGCCGGGCGCGCGTCCTCCTGGTAGAGCCGTGGCATCTGCTCCTCGCGTCATCTTCTGGGACAACGTGCCCGCCCCGTACGGCGTCGAACAATACAACGCGCTGGCCGACAGGCGCAGCCTCGACTTCACCGTGTGGTATTCGCAGCGGACCGTCCCCGATCGGCGATGGGACGTCAAGGAGGCCGACTGGCGGTTCACCGGCGTCTATATCGAAGACCCGTCGCGCGGACGGGCGGGAGCCGCCCGTTTCGCCGAGCGCTGCCGCGCCGCCAGACCCGACCTGATCGTGTGCCTGTATCACGAGCGCCCGTTCGTCGCCGGCCATCCGATGCTCAAGGCGCTCGGCATTCGGGTCGTCCTGGTGGTCGAGGCGTCGTTCGACGCGTGGGTGCGCCGGTCGGTGTGGAAGGAGATCGCGAAGTCGGTCCTGTTCAGGTCCGCCGACGCGGCGCACGCCGGCCCGGGCGCTGTCGCCTACGCTCGGCGCTACGGTTTCCCTCAGGATCGGATCTTCGTCGTCAGGCTGACCACGGACGTGGCGCACTTCGGTCGAGCCCTGCCGCCAGAGGGGCGCCTGCGCCTGCGCACCCGTCTCGGTGTCGGCGGGTGTGTCTTCCTCTACGTCGGACGGCTCTGGAAGCCGAAGGGCGTGCTCTTCCTGCTCGAGGCCTTCAGGCAGGTGCGTCAGCGCTATCCCGAGAGCTCACTGCTGCTGGTGGGCGACGGCGTCGACGAGAGCGCCATTCGCGAGGCGGCACGCGGCGCCGACGGAATCGTGTTCTGGCCGTTCGTCCAACGGACCGAGCTGCCGGCGTACTATGCGGCGGCCGATGTCTTCGTCTTCCCGACGCTCGGCGATCCCCACGGCCACGTCGTCGAAGAAGCGCACGCCGCCGGGTTGCCGGTCGTCGCGACCGACGCCGCGGGCGACGTGCGGAATCGGGTGAAAGACGAGGTGAGCGGATTCGTCGTCCCCGCGGCCGATTCCGCGGCGCTCGCCGAGCGCATGGGTATTCTTGCTGCGGACGCCGCACTGCGCCGATCGATGGGACAGCAGGGGCGGGAGCGGGTGAAAGCCTGGGGACACGAGACGTACGTCTCAGAGATCGAGCGCCTCGTGCACGGGTGCCTCGCGGCGCCGCGCCGCGCGACGCTCGCGGCCGGCGCGATGTCCGCCCTCGGCCACCTGATGCTTCAGGCCGCCGGCTGGACCGGACCGCAGGTCCAGCGCGAGTTCACGTAGACCCAGGCGGAGTTGCTCCGCTGCAGGGGTATCTCGGCGGACAGCGCCAGCCACTCGTGCCGGCGGATCTGCTGCTCGAAGGGGTTTGCCGCGTCGTATCCGTGGCTGACGACGCGCAGCCGCCGCGGCGATCGGACGAGCGACGCCTTGACATTGTCGAGCACCGTATCGAGCGTCGCCCCGCTGAACGGGCTCGCGAAGTAGATGATCGTGGCCTCGTCCGGCACGTCGTACGCTGAGGCATCGGCGGTGACGATGTCGATGCGCGGGCAGGCCAGGCGCGACCGGGCGCGCTCCACGTTGCGGCGTGCCGCGTCGCCGAGCGCCGGCGACCGCTCGACGCCGATCACCCGCGCAAACGGGTAGAAGGCCGCGGCAATGACGACGCGCCCCTTGCCGCATCCGAAATCGACGAACACGTCCCTGTCGGGGTCGACCTCCATGGCCCGCATGATTCGGCGGATGTTGCCGTACGTCGACGCCCCGTACTCACTCCACTCAGCGCTCTCGTAGCCGAGCGCCTGCCGCGAGATCCGCCCGGCGGTCGCAATCCCGAGCGACCGCTCGTAGTACCCCTCCAGGAGCCGCTCCTCCAGGCGGTCCCACACCGCGCGGGACACGCCGGCGACGCCCTTCTCCCTAATCCGGCGCAGAACGCCCATCGCCGTGCGGCCGGCCGTCAGCGGCCGCTCCTCCATACAGCAGGCTATGCTTCGCTCGCCGGTACGCGCGCAGCAGGCGCCGTGCCGGGGGACGCAGCAGCCGCGAGTGGCGGATCCAGTCCTCGCTCGAGTGGCGCCATCGATCGACGGTCGCAATCACCGGCACGCCACCGACGGTGCCTTCCAGCAGGATCCGGGAGTCGTTCATGAAGACGCGCTTGTACGGATACTCGTCGCAGCCGCCGAGCTCGACCTCCCGCATGCCTGCCTCCCCCGCGTGCTGAATGATGCGCTGCAGGAGCAGCAGCCCGGGCGAGCACCGCCAGAACCGCCGGTCGTACGCGGGGCACCAGTAGTGCCACACGTCGCGCGACCGCAATCCCAGATTTGCCGCCACCGGCTCGTCTCCCGCATAGAGCACCGAGAGCATTCCCGCGAAGCTGGCGGTCTGCGTCGCATGGATCCGCGCGAGCAGCTGGCGCACCCACGGAACGGCAAAAGCGTCGAGATAGCCGTGGGAGCCGTACCGGCGCAGCTTCCAGTCCATGAGCCTGCGAAGCACCGCCGGATCGTCGCTGTGCGGCTCGAACCGCAGCGGCCCCGCCTTGCGCTCCAGCTTGCGCGACTTGCGGTCGAGCGCCTGAGCGCTCACACCGTGGCGCATGGTGTCCGCGTACGCACTCCATCCGTCCGAGAGATCGACGACAGCGGAGATCCGCCGGGCGTAGTGAAACGGCTGCCAGGCGGCCTGTGACCCGCGCGCGCGGGTGAACCTCCACGCCGCCAGGCCGCATGCTCGAACCAGGTCCATCGCACGCCATTCCACGCCGGGCGCAACAATGACGCCCTGGACGTCGTTCAACAAACCTCCGACTGGATGGCCGATCGCCAGCCGCGAGTGCTGGTAGGGGAAGAATCCCACCGGGCGGCCGTTCTGCTCGAGGATGCCGACACACACGTCGGTGCGCGCCATCGCGACGGCCATCGTGAACTCGGGCGACAGGAACGGGCTGCACAGCTCCGGGCTCGCCTGCTGCAACGCCGACCACGCGTGAATGTGCTCGGTGGCGAGGGCGCGCGCCGGAATGACGGTGACCTTCATAGGGCACGCCTGGCGAGGCGCTCCTGATCAATTCTAAGGCCTGCCGCTTTGTGTGGACGTCGGTCCATGGTGGCGCTCATAATGAAGCCGTTCAGCAAGGGAGAAGACAATGATTCCACTGGCGCAGGCCCTTGTCGGGCTGTCAGGCGTGGCGTTCGTCCTCGCCGTCATCACCAACTTCGGCGTCGAGTCCCTGAGTTTCACGTCGTCGGAGGGCTACTCGCGCGCGGCCGCGAATCTGGCCCTGATCGCGCTCGCGCTGGTGCTCTGCTTCCGGAACGGCGCGCGGACGCGCTGAGTCTCGATCGCAGGCTGGCAGCCGAACCGGCGACCAGCCGACCTTGCGGCCGGCCGGTGAACCGGGGATACTGGTCGAGTCCCCTCGATGAGCGCGAGCTTCACCGTCGCCGGATACCTCGATGCCCACAGCCACCTGGCTGGAAAGCTCGATCTCGAAGCGGTCCAGACGGGCGTTGACGTCGTCAGAGCGGCTTTCGAGGCGGGCAGACAGATCATCACCTGCGGCAACGGCGGCAGCGCGTACGCCGCGTCGCACTTCATCACCGACTGGAACAAGATGGTGAACCTCGCGACCGGCCGCAAGTGTCGCGGGATGTCGCTCTGCGACAACATCGGCCTCGTCACGGCGTTTGCGAATGACGCCGCGTTCGACGAGATCTTCGCGGGCCAGCTCCGGGCCATTCTCGAGCCCGGCGATCTCGTGATTGCCGTCAGCGGCAGCGGCAACTCACCGAACGTGGTGCGGGCGGTCGAGTACGCCAACGCACACGGAGCGGAAACCCTGGCCGTGGTCGGCTACGACGGGGGCCGTCTGAAACAGACGGCGAAGCATGCCGTCTGGATTCCCTCCTTCGACATGCAGCTCTGCGAGGAATTCCACCTGATGTTCGGTCACATGGTGATGAAGGCGCTGTGCGGCGCCCGTATCGAGGACTAGGAGCCGAGCCGTACCGTCGCCAGCGCCTCGAGCAACGTCCCGCAGACGCGGTCCTGCTCGGCATTCGTGAGCGACGGGTACATCGGAAGCGAGAAGATTTCCCGCGCCGCCTGCTCCGTCCGCGGAAGCGACCCTTCCCCGCCGCCGAAGTGCGCGTATGCCGGCATCAGATGGATCGGCCACGGATAGTGGATCCCCACCGAGATGCCGTGGCCTTTGAGCGCCTCCACGATGGTCGCCCGCGCCGGATGGCGGACAACGTAGAGATGATAGACGTGGGTGCTGCCCGGCCCGACCGCCGGCAGCATCAGGCCCGAGCCGCATAGCTGCTCGTCGTACCGCCGGGCCAGATCGCGGCGCCGCGCGATGTAGGCGTCGATTCGGCGCAGCTTGCGGCGCAGGATCTCCGCGTGCAGCTCGTCGAGGCGCGAGTTGCAGCCGTGCTCTTCCGCGTAGTAAGACCCGTCGGTGCCGTACACGCGCAGCCGCCGCAGCCGCGCCGCGAGCGCCTCGTCTCCGGTGACGATCATCCCGCCGTCCCCGTACGCACCGAGAATCTTCGTCGGATAGAACGAACACGCCGCCATCTGCCCCATCGATCCGGCGCGCCGGCCGCGAAACTCGGCCCCCGTGCTCTGGGCGCAGTCCTCGAGCACCGCGACGGCCTGCCGCGCCGCCACTGCCTGCACGCCGTCCATGTCGACGCACTGCCCGAACAGGTGCACCGGGATGATGCAGCGCGTGCGGGGCGTCACGGCGGCCTCCAGCCGCGACAGGTCCATGAGATACGTGTCGGGCTCGATGTCGACAAAACGCGGCGTCCCGCCGGCCGACACGATCGCAGATACGGTCGGGATCGCGGTGTTGGAGGTGGTAATCACCTCATCGCCAGGACGAAGGTCGAGCGCGCGCAACGCCAGCGTCAGCGCATCCGTGCCGCTATTGACGCCGACGCCGTGGCGAACGCCGCAGTAGGCGGCGAACTCCTGCTCGAACGCCTTGACGCTCTCACCGAGGATCAGGCGTCCGGATCGGCACACCCGGTCGACGGCCGCCAGGACATCGTCCCGCTCGGCCTCGTACTCGCGCCGATAGTCCCAGACCGGAATCGACATGCCACCGTTCATTATTCATCGGATCCCGGACCGTGCAGGTCGCCGTCAGATGCCGATAATGGAGGCGTGGGTCGTCCGCTGCTGAAATGGGCCGGAGGGAAGCGCCAGCTCCTGCCCGTGCTGCGCCGCTACTATCCCGCCCGGTTCGAGCGGTACATCGAGCCGTTCGTCGGCAGCGCCGCCGTTTTCTTCGACCTGCACGCGGCCGGCCGCTTCGACGGCCCGACGGTGCGCCTGGCCGACGTGAACCCCGATTTGATCGGCTGCTACCGGGCGGTGCGTGACGACCCGGAGGCGGTGATTACGGCGCTGGCCCCGCTCGAGCGGGAGCATCGCGAGCGGGGCGACGCGTGCTACTACGACGTGCGCGACCGCCGGTTCAACCCGATGCGCGCATCGCTCGGAGCACCAGGCGCGGCGGCGTATACGCCCGCCCTCGCCGCGATGCTCATCTACCTGAACCGCACGGGGTACAACGGACTGTTTCGGCTCAACCGGCAGGGCGCGTTCAACGTGCCCGTGGGACGCTACAGCAATCCGAGGATCTGTGACGCCGAGCACGTCCGCACCGTGGCCCGCGCCCTCGCCGCGCCGGGAGTCTCACTCGACCTGGCGCCGTTCGAGGAGACGCTTGGGGCCGCCGGGCCTGGAGACTTCGTCTACTGCGATCCCCCGTATGCGCCGCTCAGCCGCACCGCCAGTTTCGCCCAGTACACCGCGCGGGGCTTCGGCGCGCCGGATCACGAGCGCCTGCAGGCCGCGGTGATCGCCGCGGCCGGCCGCGGCGCGATCGTGCTCGTGTCGAACTCGAGCGCGCCGGAGATCGAGCGCGCCTACACGGCGCGCGCGGCCCGCCGGGCGGGCCTGCTGGTGCGCCGCGTCCCGGCGCGGCGCGCGATCAACTCCCGGGCAGCCCTGCGCGGAGCCGTCGACGAGCTCATCATCACGAATGCGCCCGCTCCGTCAGGACAGCTCCGGATGGCCCGGCGACTCCCTGGCGAGCACCAGCGCGTGCCACGCGAGCGCGGCGCAGTTGGCGGCTGACGCGAGCAGCATCAGGTCGACGCCGATCAGACCGCGCGGGATCGCGTACCGCAGGTCGGGCTCTCCAAGGCCGTACAGCAGATTCAGGTTGAGCGCCGCGACGATGCTCACCACGACCAGCAGCGGCAGGAAGCGGCGCCGCCCCGCCGAGGCGAGCGCGAGCAGCGGCACAGCGGCGAAGAGATGGTTCTCGTGGACCTGCGGCGTCAGCACGACGTAGGCGTGCACGAGGAATGCGGCGGCGCCAGCGTGCAGCCAGAGGTCGCGCGCCCGGCGTGCCGTCCACACGCCCCACGCGCCGGCGGCCATCGTGAGCGTTCCCCCGAGCACGCGTACCGCGATCCGGACCGCGGGTGACTCGAAATCCATCACCGCCGAGATCGGCGTCAGCACCGCCTGCGTCGTCAGCATCGAGCGCACGCCGGCGTCTGGCCCCTGTGCCACCTGGATGGCGTGCCCGACGATCCACCAGAGGTTGCAGGCGTTCGACAGCATGTCGCCGCCGAGCGCGTTCGACCCCACGGCGAGCACCATGTTCCAGGCCGCGCCGGCCACCACAATGGGCAGCAGGATGACGGCCGCCGCGAGCGCCGCGCCGCCGGCTGCGCGGGCCAACTGTGAGGTCCGGTTGGTGCCGGCGGCGTTCCAGATCGCAAGCGCGGCGACCGGCACGACCAGCACGCCCTGCGGTTTCGTCAGCACCGCCGCGGCACAGAGCGAGCCGGCGAGCGCCGGCCAGCCGGCGGCGGCGGCGATCACGGCGCCCGCGACCGGCAGCACGAGCAGCGCGTCGAGCAGGCCGTGCACGGTGCCGAGGACGAGCGCCGGGTTCAGCCAGCAGGCCAGCACCGTCGTGCGCGCCGCGCGGATGCCGGCCGACCCCCGCACGACGACGAACAACAGGACGAGGAGCGCGATGTCCGCAACGAGCGCGGGCGCCTTGACCGTCGCCGTCAGTGCGGGGGTATCGGGATACGCGCCGCCGGTGGCGCGGTAGTAGATCCGGCCCGCGGCGCCAAGGGCGTAAAGGGAGAGCGGCGGGTAGTCCCCCTGCGCGTAGAAGCCGTCCACGCGGCGCAGGCTGCGGTCGTCAGGCGCCGCGGCCCAGTCGTACAGCCGTGCCTCGCCGCGCGTCGCCGCAACGTGGCTCCACCCCTTCATCGCATCGTAGGACGCGGCCATGGGCAGCGCTCCGAGGCGAAGAGCGGCGCCGATTGCCAGCGCGAGCGCGAACATCTTCGTGCCTTTAGCCGATCCTAAATTTGTCATGAAGAACCGCACGGTTAACCCCGCTCACACGGGAACTGCGGGCGTTTACACCTCGGCAATACGATTTTGTAATCCACGCCCTTTCTTGTAGTTTAGACACCTCCAGCGGTGGTATAGATCATCGCAGAAGGAGTACGCCTCATGCGCGCACGACTGATACTCGGAGTTTTCGTTGCGGTTTTGGCGAACGCGTCGCTCTCGATGGCTATACCGGGCAACTGGTGGTTCGTGTGCCACCAGAAGGGGAACGGTGAGTACAGTCTGCTCGTCGTCGGCCATGGAGCGATGGTGGGGCATTTTGGGCACGGCGACCAGGTCGAGGAAGCGGGCGACGCGCCCTCAGACCGCTTCTGCCCCGGATTCTAGGTGCGGCCGGATCCAGGCTTGGCAGCTGCCTGAATCCAGTTGACGTCGCCGCACCCCCGGAGCCCTTCGCGGCCCGCGGTCGCACCGCACGAGAGGCAGGCACGCGGCGCCG
>MELF01000010.1:196806-201889 GCA_001767525.1 Acidobacteria bacterium RIFCSPLOWO2_12_FULL_68_19
GTAGCGGCGGGCCGCGACACTCTGCTCGGTGTCTCCAGGATGCACACGCAACGACATCCCGCCTAACGCGCCCTGCGGCGGCGCGCCCCCACCAATGAGCGGCGTCCCTTCACCGAGGTTCGGGAGGGGCTGGCCTCTCGCCTGCGTCGGACTTCTCTCGACCATCTGGCTGCCGGCCTTGGGCCGCGGGTTCTCCACCGACGATTTCGAGAAGGTTCCGCTCACGTGGCGTCAGCTCGTGGCGAACCCCTTCATCAACTACGGGCGGCCTTTGGAAACGCTCACCCTTGCGATACTGCCCAACGAGGCTTCCGTCCAACATGCGGCCAATCTCCTGCTGTATCTCGCGTGCCTCTGGACCATGTGGCGACTGTGCCGACGGATGGAACTCGACGAGTGGTCGACCTTCTTGGCACTGTCGTCGTTCTTTCACCCGTCGTTTCTCTGGAGCGTCACGTGGATCAACCAGCGCAACGATCTGCTGCTGGTTCTATGCCTCCTGCTCGCCCTGTCGACGACCCGTACGCCCATCAGGCTGCTCTGGGCGATTGCCGCGTGTGCGTCAAAGACACCCTTCGTGCTCCAGAATCTCGTCTTCTCGCTGCAGTTCGCGCGGAAGCGATCGCTGACGGCGAGCGCCGTGTCGTTGGTCGCGATGGGCGTCTTCGCGTACGGCGGCTACATCACGAACTATGCGTTCACGGTTCGTGACGGAACTCCGCCGGTCGTCACAGCAGTGGGAACGGCCCTCGCGGTTCCGATCGGCCTCGCCAAGGTGCTCGAAGGGATCGTGATTATCTTCGCTCCGGTCTCGATGTTCGCCTGGTCGCCCTGGGCGCCGATCGCGGCGCTGTTCGCCTACGCGGCGTGCTGGTTCGTCATCATCCGCTCGCTGCCGGGACCGGGCGCGCGCGTCGAGGGCTGGATCATCGGCCTGGCGCTGGCGATGTGCGGGCCCTTTGCGTTCAATTCCGAGGTGCGCGTCACCGGCGGCGCGGCTGTGCTGGCGTTTCTCGCCGTGGCGGCGGCGGCACGCTTTCACCGGCCCGCGCGGATGGCCGGTGTCGGCATCCTGGCGTTCAACCTCCTGGGAACCGCCCTGAACTACGGCCTCTTTCGATCGTCGCAGTACGACATCCGGGCCACGCCGGATCCGCTCGACACGTCGTACCCGGTCTATACCTATCAGGCGTGGCGGGACGAGCTTCGTGTCGATGTCTTGTCCCGCTTCGGCGTCACGCCTCCCCCGCGAAGGTAGAAAAAGACCCGCGCGGCCGTCGGCTCTCCAGACCGTCTCTCCGGACAAGGGATGCTCGAAGAAGGCCCGAAGCGCCGGCAAGACGAGCGACGAGGATCTCGAGCTCGAGGGCCGCTTGCACGCGCCGGCTGTGCGCGTAATACCTATTTGTACGACGAGCCGTCATGCCACTGACCGTTCGATTGACTCCCAAGACGGAGCGTGCCCTGCACGCCCTCGCCAGACGTCGCCGGCAAACGCGGTCCGACATCGTCCGCGAAGCCATCGAGTACTACACGGCCACCGCCGACGGCGACACGCAGGAAGAGCGTCCGTATCAGATGTGGGCTGACGTCATCGGCCTCGTTCGGATAGGCGCGCGAAATCCGGATAAGACGACCGGCGAGTCGTTCTCCACACTCGTCGCCGGCAAGGCCCGTGCGCGGCGTCCTCGTTGACGCGGGGCCGCTGGTCGCCCTGATCGACGCGGACGACCCGCAGCACGAGGCATGCGTCGAGACCCTCAAGAGCTTCCGGGATCCCCTCCTCACGGTGTGGCCTGCCTTCACCGAGGCGATGCACCTGCTGGGGGCGTCATGGCAGGGCCAACGGGCATTGTGGAGCCGGATCGAAACCAGCCAAGGGGGCTCCGCCCCTTGATATCCCCGCGGAACCCCTTGGCTGGTCGCCAGTATCTTCTGCCGCGCTTCGCGCGGCTCGACTCCGCCGACGCGCCTCGTATGCGCGAGCTGCTGGAAAAGCATCGAGATTTACCGATGGATCTCGCCGATGCCGCCCTCGTCCGGGTTGCCGAACGCGACAGTCTCACTCGGATCTTCACGCTCGACCGGCGGCACTTCTCAGTCTACCGGCCTGGCCGCCGCCGTCGTTTTGCCGTCCTGCCGGCTTGATCGCGCCGCTTTAGGTCATTCACCGGACCCTAAGGCATCCCGTCCAGAGATTGGCGCAACCTCCGGACCCTCGCACCGTCGCACCATTTCCTGCTAGGCTCAGATTCGGGCGAAAGTGGCGGAACTGGCAGACGCGCCAGACTTAGGATCTGGTGGCCGTGAGGCCGTGGGAGTTCGAGTCTCCCCTTTCGCACGCAGCCCTCCCACGGGCCACAGAGACCCGGAGCCATAAAGGTAAAGGGAGGTCATGGATTTGTCTCTGTGTCTCTGGGCCTCTGTGGCCCGTCTTCCCGCATGAAAACCGCATTCACCGACCTCAGCGACACGCGCAAGACCGTCGCGATCGAGATCCCGACCGACGTGGTCGATGCGGAGATCGATCGCGTGGCGCGAGACTACACGAAACGCGCGCGGCTGCCCGGCTTCCGCCCGGGCAAGGTGCCGCGGAGCGTCGTCAGGCAGCGCTTCCGCGACGACATCCTGCACGACGTCATGCACGGCCTCATCCCGCGCGCCGTCGAGCAGGCGCTCCAGGAGCGCGGGATCGAGCCGGTCGACACGCCGAACATCAAGGACGTCGAGCTGACCGAAGGGCATCCGCTCAGGTTCACCGCCGCGTTCGAGACCGTCCCGCCGTTCGACCCCGGCGACCTCTCGTCCATCGTGCTGAGCCGGCCGTCCGCGGAGGTGAGCGAACCGGCGGTCGACCAGGTCCTGCAGCGGCTGCGCGAGCGCGCCGCCACCTACGAGACGGTCGAAGGGCGGAGGGTGACCGACGACGACACCGTGGCGATGCAGCTCGACCGCACGGGACCGGACGGCCGCGTCGATCACCACGACGAGGTCAGCGTGCAGCTCGGAGCACCAGGCAATCCTCCGGGCTTCGACACCGAGCTCGTGGGGCTCGACGTGGGCGACGCCAAGACGTTTCGCGTGCACTTCCCGGACAGCTATCCGGTCTCCGATCTCGCCGGCACCGATCAGACCTACGCGGTAGTCGTCAAGCACATCAGGCGCCGCGTGCTGCCCGACCCCGACGACGAGTTCGCGAGAGACGTCGGCGCCTTCGAGTCGCTCGCGGCGCTGCGCGACCGGATCCGCGCCGATCTCGAGGAGGAGGCGCGCGACAACGCGAGGCGGAAGGTCCGGGCGGATCTGTTCCGTCACCTCGCCGCGCGCGTCGCCTTCGAGCTGCCCGGTTCGCTCGTCGAACACGAGATGGACCGCCGGCTGGAGGAGTTCGCCCGCCAGCTCGCGGCGCAGAACGTCGATCCCCAGCAGGCCGGGATCGACTGGGCGCAATTCCGTGAAGCCCAGCGGGAGCCCGCCCGGGGCGCGGTCGCCAGCGCCCTCATGCTCGACGAGATCGCCCGGCGGGAGCAAATTGCGGTCGGCCGCGAAGATGTCGATAAGGAGATCGAGCGGTTCGCGGGGCGCGCCGGCCGCACGCCGGCGGCCCTTCGGGCGCAGCTCGAGAAGGAGGGGGGTATCTCCCGTCTCTATGCGGGGTTGCGGCGGGAGAAGGCGGTGGACTGGGCGCTGGCGCGAGCCCAGACGATTTCCGAAGCCGCGATCGATGTGCCGGATCGCTGATCAGGACGCGTTCGGGGTCAGCAGCGGAATGGCATGACGGCCGCGTCGCCGATAGACCTTGAAGTCTGTGACGTCCACAGTCACCACTTTGCAGTCCCACCACTTTTCGCTCATCGCGACCAGGCAGGCGTCGGCAAGGTCCATCGGCTGATCGGCATACTTGCGAACCAGTTCGCGGACGCGCGCGTGGTGTTCACAGAGATCCCAGGGGCAGACCAGCAGGCCATCCGCCACTGCCGCCAGGACCGGCTCCGGAGTGCCAAGAAAATGTGCGACTTCGGTCAGCACCGCTTCGCAGGTGTACAGCGGCTGGGGTAAATGGCGCAGCAAGTCCTTCGCCCAGGAACCGAACCGCAGTTCTTCGCGCGCCAGTGCGGACACCAGCGGCCCGGTGTCCAGGAGGTGGATCATCCCTTGTGCCTCCGACGCCGAGCGAAGGCACGGCGGACGTTCGCGTTGGTCGGTGCAGGCACGGCGACATCCGCCGAACCGAGATGCGTCTCCCAGGGCGAGTGGCTCGCAGCCTGCGCGCGCTGGCGGACAGCGCCACGCACATACTCCGCGACGGTTTCCCTCGCCGCCGCGGCGGCCCTTTCCCACCGCGCCTTCTCCACCGCCAGCACCCGGATGGTCAGTGTGTCGCTCATGTCAGCAGTGTCACACACCCGTTTGTCCCTGTCAACGGCGGTCGAATAGTCGACGCGACTCGACGGTTGAGGTGGCACCGGCGCGGGCTACGGGGCCGGCCAAAGCCGTTCTTCACGCTGACAGATGCCGCCCTGCGCACCCACAACTACCCGTTGAGCGCTGGCACAGCCGATCGCGGCGATCCGGGAACAGACGCTCTCGACCCGCAACCACTGAGACTCTGTGTCTCGTCGCCTGTTCCGGCATGCCACACGCCTTCTTTCGCACCACAGACAGGATCGACTGGGGCAATTCCGTAGAGCGCAGCGGGAGCCCGCCTGGGGCGCCGTGGCGAGCGCGCTCGTGCTCGATGAGATCGCCCGCCGGGAGCAACTGACGGTCGGCCGCGAAGATGTCGATAAGGAGATCGCGCGGTTCGCGGCGCGGGGCGGCCGGACACCGGCGGCCGTCCGGGCGCAGCTCGAGAAGGAGGGGGGATCTCCCGTCTCTATGCGGGGTTGCGGCGGGAGAAGGCGGTGGACTTGGCGGTGTCGCGTGCTAAGATGACGAGCGAACCCGCCAACCGACGTTCCGGCCGATCGCTAATCGCCTAATGCCCTATTCGCATGAACCCCGCGCCCAGCTGGTGCCGATGGTGGTCGAGCAGACCAACCGCGGCGAGCGGGCGTACGACATTTTTTCGCGGCTGCTGAAG
>MELF01000010.1:201938-202421 GCA_001767525.1 Acidobacteria bacterium RIFCSPLOWO2_12_FULL_68_19
TCGTCGTGGCGCAGCTGCTGTTCCTGCAGATGGAAGACGGCGAGAAGGACATCCATCTCTACATCAATTCGCCGGGTGGCTCGATCACGAGCGGGCTGGCGATCTACGACACGATGCAATTCCTCAAGCCCGACGTCTCCACCTACTGCATCGGCCAGGCGGCCAGCATGGGCGCCGTGCTCCTGGCGGCCGGCACCAAGGGCAAGCGCTACGCGCTCCCGAACTCTCGGGTCATGATCCACCAGCCCTGGGGCGGCGTGCAGGGTGTCGAGACTGACATCCGCATCCAGGCCAAGGAGATCCTGAACCTCAAGGAAATGCTCAACCTGATCCTTGCCAAGCACACGGGCCAGGACAAAGCGAAGATCGAGAAGGACACCGACCGCGACTATTTCATGTCGGCCGAGGAATCGAAGACCTATGGCATCGTCGATGAGGTCGTCGAAAACGTCCGCGCGCTGAAGCGCTAAAAACAGAAAGGAT
>MELF01000011.1 GCA_001767525.1 Acidobacteria bacterium RIFCSPLOWO2_12_FULL_68_19
CGCCCCCGCCTCTCAAAACCCCTGCACCTTCGGTAACACCATTAATGGCGCGACGATGCGCCGCTCGGTAACACTTACTTATGGCTCGACACGGAACGCCACATGCACCGAATGCTCTATTTCCTGTTCTTTTGCTCCGGATCGAGCGGGCTCGTCTACCAGGTCGTGTGGGTGCGCGCCTTCGGGACGGCCTTCGGCAACACGATCCATTCCGCCTCGCTCGTGATTGCCGTGTTCATGCTGGGGCTCGGCGCCGGCAGCTACCTCGCCGGGCGATGGGCGGACCAGCGGTGGGCGGGCGACCCGCGGTCGCTGCTGCGCGTCTTCGGGGCCTTCGAGCTCTCGATCGGCCTGCTGGCGCTCGGCGTGTCGACGCTGCTGCCGCACCTGGGCGAGGTGTCGGCGGCGGTGTCGTGGTACTCGCAGGGATCCGACGCGTGGCACACCCTCTCGCCCTGGTCCTACGTGATCCGCGCGGCGCTCTTGGCCGCGATCCTCTCGCCGATCACGTTGCTCATGGGCGGCACGCTGACGCTCCTCATTCGGCACGTGGTCCAGCGCGATGTCGATGTCAGCGGATGGCGCATTGCCCTGCTCTACTCCGTCAATACCCTCGGGGCGGCGGCCGGCTGCCTGCTGACCGACTTCGCGTTCGTGCCCGCTTACGGGATGGCCCGCACGCAGCTCATCGCCTTCGCGTTCAACATGGTGGCCGGACTCGGCGCGTTCGTGCTGGCGAGAACCGCGGGACCCGGGATTCGGGATCGAGGATCCGTCGTTCGACACTCGACTCGGACGCCGGCTCGCCGGACCCCGGATTCCGGATCCCGGATCCCTGACGTCCCGGGCGTCCCGGCCGAGTCGCCGGTGAGCTGGACGGCCGCGGCCATCGCGCTCTCGGGATTTGCCGCGATGGGGCTCGAGATCGTCTGGTTCCGCCATTTCACCATGCTGCTCGGCGAGTACCGTGCCGTCTTCTCGCTGCTGCTGGCGGTGATCCTGTGCGGGATCGGCCTCGGCTCGCTGGCCGGCGGATGGCTGTCGCGCCGCCTCATCCAGCCTGCGCGGCCGTGGATGGTCGCTCAGGGACTGTTCGTCGTGGCGACGCTCGCCGGGCTGACGCTCGTGGATGCCCGGCAGATCGGGGACGCCGCGACGGCTGCGGCGGCGCAGCAGGGAGCGACCGCGTGGGCGCGCGCCACGGTGGAGCTGTGGTTCAACGCGCGGCCGATCCTGCTGGTCGCCGGCGTGCCGGCGCTGCTGATGGGGGCCGCGTTCCCGCTCGCCAACGCGCTCGTCCAGCGGGCGGAATATCCGGTCGGCCGCCGCGCCGGTGCGCTCTATCTCGCCAACACGGCCGGCGCGGTGGCCGGTTCGCTGGCGGCCGGTTTCCTGCTGCTGCCGACACTCGGCATGCAGCGGAGCGTCACGGTGCTCGCCGCGGCCGCCGCGGCCGCGATCGTGCCGCTCCAGTTCGCGACGCCTGCGGGCCAACGGGGTTCCCACGGCGCGGCCCCGCGCCGCAAGGTGGAGGTGGCGGCCCTGGGCGCCCTGTCGATGGCGGCCGCCGGGCTCGGCGCGTGGCTGCTGCTGCCGTCCGGCTACCTGCTCTCCAAGGGCGTGCTCTTCCCGCTCGAGAAGGCCTACGCCGTAAGCGAGGGACTCACCGAGGTCATCGCCATCACCGACGGCCCCAACGGCGGACGGGTCCTCGTGACCAACGGCCATCCGATGTCGTCGACCGAGCTCTTCTCGCAGCGCTACATGCGCGCCATGGCGCACGTGCCGCTCCTGTCGCTCGACAACCCGAGGCGCGTGCTCGTTCTCTGCTACGGGGTCGGCAACACCGCCCACGCGGCGGCGCTGCACCCCTCGGTCGAACGGATCGAGGTGGTCGATCTGTCGCGCCACGTCCTCGAGCATTCCGGCTATTTCGAGGAGTTCAACCGCGGCGTCCTCCGGGACCCGCGCGTGGCGGTGTACGTCAACGACGGGCGGCACCACCTGCGGATGCAGGCGCCGGCCTCCTACGACCTGATTACGCTCGAGCCGCCGCCCATCATGCACGCCGGGGTGGCCGCCCTCTATTCGCGGGAGTTCTATGCCAGCGCCCGGTCCCGTCTCGCGCCGAAAGGGATGATCAGCCAGTGGCTGCCGGTGTTCGACGTGCCGTACGACCTCGTGTTCTCGATGATCCGCGCCTTTATCGAGGTGTTCCCCGACGCCGTGCTGCTCTCGGGCGCCAACATGAACCTGCTGCTCGTGGGCACGAGCGACGCCAGGACCGAGATCGATCCCAAGCGCGTCGCCGCCGCGCTGGCGAGGGCGCCCGGGGTGCACGCGGATCTCCAGCGGCTGGACCTCGGCTCGCTGCGCGAGATCGTCGGCACCTTCGTGGCCGACGCGCGCACCATGGCCGACGCGACCGAGGCGTCCCCCCCGGTCACAGACGACCGGCCGCTGCAGGAGTACGGCAAGCGGTCGCTCGTCGACTTCGGCGAGGGGGGCATTCCGCCGTCGCTCGTCGCCGTGTCGCGGGTGGCTGCCTGGTGTCCCGGGTGTTTCAGCCAGGGGCGGCCGGCGGCCGGCGTCGGCGGACTCGACGCCTATCTGTCGCTGGCAGAGCTCGCCTACAGAGTGCCGCCCGGCCTCGCGCCCGCCGCCGCCCCAGGGCGGACGATTGGCGGCAGCGGCTACCTCGGCTCCATCGTTCCCGAATCGCCGGAACTGCCCCGGCTGCTCGCCGCGCTCGAGCCGCCGGACGCCGCCGCCGAGCGATATCGGCGCGCCACCGAGCTGCTCGAATCGGGCCGGTTCGACGAAGCAGCCGGCGAGTTCCGCGCGGTGCTGCAGCTCGCGCCCGGCGCCGTCGAAGCGCGCAACAACCTCGGCGTGGCGCTCGCCTCGCTCGGCCGGCTGGAAGAAGCCATCGACCAGTTCCAGCAGGCCGTCGCGCTGCGCCCCGAATTCGCGGACGCGCGGCGGAACCTGGCGCTCGCGCTGGCGAAGCGGACGCCCAGATAGGGCGGCAGTCCTCGAACCTGCCTCAGTGCTGGTCGAGCGTCCCGGCGCGATCCTGGAGGGCGAACACGCACACCAGGCTAATGAGCGAGCAGATCGCCATGTAGACGGCGACCGCCGTCGAGGTGCCGAACTGCTGGTACAGCAGCACGGCGATGAGCGGCGCCGGCCCGCCAGCCGTGATCGACGCCAACTGGTAGCCGAGCGACGATCCGCTGTACCTGAGAGAACCGGGGAAGCTTTCGGAGATGAACGCCGCCTGCGGCCCGTACTGCAGGTCGTGGAGCGGCAGCGCGACGAGCACCGCGAGGAACACGAGCGCCATCGACCGCGTGTCGAGCAGGCCGAAATAGACGAACGGATAGACCAGCATGATCGCGCAGCCGATTGCGGTGACGCGCCGCCGGCCGAACCGGTCGGACAGGTGGCCCATGTAGACCACGGTGACGAGCGACAGCAGCGCCTGCAGCATGACGAAGTTCAGAATCGTGCCGCGGCTCATCCCGAGCTGCTGCGTCGCGTACGTGATGATATAGGTCGTAAAGATATAGAACTGGACCTGCTGGCCGGTGCGCAGCAGCGCCGTCAGGACGATCTCGCGCCAGTTCCGGCGGACGACCTCGACGAGCGGCGCCTTCTGCACCGCCCCGCGCGCCTTCAACCGCGAGAAGACGGGCGTTTCGAGCACCCCGATGCGGATGTAGAGGCCGACGAACACGAGCACGATGCTCGCCAGGAACGGAATGCGCCATCCCCACTCGACAAACTGCGCGTCGGTGGTCGTCAGCGTCATCAGCGCCAGCGCCCCGTTGGCGAGCACCATCCCGGCGGGCGCGCCGAACTGGGCGAAGCTCGTCGTGAAACCCCGGTGCTTCGGGTCGGCCCATTCGCCCGCCATCAGCACCGAGCCGCTCCACTCGCCGCCGACGCTGAGGCCCTGGAGAATCCGGCCGACCACCAGCAGCACCGCCCCCCAGACACCGACCGTCTCGTACGACGGGATGAGGCCGATGCCGACCGTGGCAATCCCCATCATCATCATCGTGATGATGAGCAGCGCCTTCCGCCCGGCCCGGTCGCCGAAGTGGCCGAAGAGCGCCGCACCCATCGGCCGCGCCACGAACCCGACGAAGAACGTGGAGAACGACAGCAGCGTGCCGATGAACGGATCGGAGCCGGGAAAGAACTTCTGCGGGAACACCGTGGCGGCGGCCACCCCGTACAGGAAGAAGTCGTACCACTCGATCGTCGTCCCGGCGGCGGAGGCGGCCACCGCGCGCACGAGCTGCCGCCGCCGCTCCGCGCTGTCGAGTGCCTGGGAGAGATCCCGATCGATCGTCGGGGAACCCGTCATGGAGGACCGGTGACGTTACCATATTTCCCGGTGCCTCCCTCGTCCACCGACCGCTCCGACCTGCTGCGCGAGGGCGAGCGCATCATGCTCGTCTGCAACGCGTGCCGGTACTGCGAGGGCTACTGCGCCGTCTTCCCTGCGATGGAGCGGCGGCTGAGGTTTTCGCCAGGCGACCTGCGCTACCTCGCCAACCTCTGTCACGACTGCGGCGAGTGCCTGTACGCGTGCCAGTACGCGCCGCCGCACGCCTTCGCGGTCAACGTGCCGCGAACGCTGGCCGCGCTCCGGCTCGAGTCGTACGAGCGCTACGTATGGCCAGCCGCGCTGGCCTCCGCATTCGGTCGCCACAGCGCCGCGACCTCGCTGGGGCTCGCAGCGGCGACGATCCTGGCGACGCTGCTTGTCATCGCCGCCGCCGGCACCCTGGCGCCGCCGGCGGCGCCGGCGGACTTCTACGGCGTCCTCCCGCATGGCGCGATGGTGGCGCTCTTCGGGAGCGTGTTCGCGTTCGCCCTCGCGGCGCTCGCGGTCGGCGTGGTGCGCTTCCGGCAGGACACGATGGCGCGGGAACAGGGCACGGCGGATACACGCCGTGGAGCCGCCCTCCCCTGGAGCGCGGTCCGCGACGCCCTGACGCTCCGGAATCTGCACGCCCACGGAACCGACTGCACCTACGCGGGCGAGGAGGCGCGCACGCCCTGGCGCCGGCGCTTCCACCACTGCACCTTCTACGGATTCCTGCTCTGCTTCGCCGCCACCTCCGTGGCGGCGCTCTATCACATGGTGTTCGGCTGGGAGGCGCCCTACGGCTACACGAGTCTGCCGGTCCTGCTGGGAACGGCGGGCGGCGTCGGCCTCGTCGTCGGACCGGCCGGCCTGTACTGGACCGGGCGCACACACGATCCCGATGCGGCCGATCCGGCGCAGCGGGCGCCGGATCGTGCGTTCCTGCTGCTGCTCTTCCTCAGCAGCGCGACGGGACTGGTCCTGCTGGCGTGGCGCAACGCCGCCGCGATGCCGGCGCTGCTCGTCGTCCACCTCGGCGTCGTACTGGCGCTCTTTTTGACCCTGCCGTACGGCAAGTTCGTCCACGGCGTCTACCGGATGGCGGCGCTCGTCCAGGACGCAGTGGAATCGAGGCTGGCCGGTAGCCGGTAGGTGGTAGCGCCCCTTTCCTCCTCCGGCCGCAATTTGCTACCATCCGCGCGCGCCGAACCGGATGGCCAACACCTCCTCGCCCTATCGCTGGGTCATTCTCGGGATCGGCATCCTCGCCTACGGCACCAGCCAGTTCTCCCGGCAGAACTATGCGGGCGTGCAGAAGTTCATCGCGGCCGACCTGGGCCTGGACCGGGGCGCGCTCGGCCTGCTGGGCTCGGCCTTCTTCTACTCCTACGCGCTCTTCCAGATGCCGAGCGGCGTCGCCTCGGACCGCTTCGGCAGCCGCACGGTGATCGGGCTCGGCATCCTGCTCACCGCCGCGACGATGGCCGGGTTCGCCATGGGCGAGACGACCGGCTCGCTCGTCTTCTGGCGCATCACGAGCGGCGTGGCGGCGGCCGCCGTCTACGTGCCGCTGACCGGCGGCATCGCCCGGTGGTTCGCCGCGGAGGAACGCGGCTTGAGCCAGGGAACGGCGGGCGGGGTCGGCGGTGCGCTGGGCGAAGGCGCCGCGTACGCGCTGCTCCCCATCCTGTCGGTCTACTTCGCCTCGGGGTGGCGGCAAGGCATGCACATGATCGCCGGGGCGATCACGCTCATCGGCCTCCTCTGCCTCGCGATGTTCCGATCCGCCCCGCCCGGCGAGGTGGCGACGACGCGGAAGCCGTTCGAGTGGCGGATGCTCCGGGACCTCCAGTTGTGGTGTTACGCCTTTCTCTGGTCGGGCTTCGTCATCGGCATCCGCATCACGCAGATCTGGATCGCCGTGTACGCCGCCGACGTCTACATCTCCGGGCGCGGAATGCCGCTCAGTCAGGCGGTCGTCGCGGGCGGCCTGCTCGCGCTCACGGCGTACTCGCTCGTCGGCCGCGCCGCCGGGTGTCCGCTGGCCGGGCGCTTCTCGGACCTGTGCGTCCGCCGGGGCATCTCCCGCACGGCGGTCCTCATCGGCTGGCTCGTGCTCGGAATGGTGTTGCTCCAGGTGCTGTCGCTCGGTGTGACGGCCATCTGGGCGCTCGCCGTCATCGCCGCGCTCCTCGGCACCTCGGTCAACCTCTTCTCGCTCGTGCCGGCGGCCATCTCCGACACCTTCGGCCCCCAGCGCACGGCGTCGCTCTCGTCGTTTGCGAACACCATGGCGCAGCTGTCCGGTGCGACGGCGCTGGCCGTCAGCGGCTACGTGGGCATCTCGCTGAACGCGCAGCCGGGCAACGCCCTGGCGGAGTATCGGGGCATCTGGCTGTCGGGCGTCGTCGGCATGGCCGTGATGGCGGTGCTGGCGATCGCGGCGTACACGGCCCTCCGCTACGGCTGGGTCACGCGCCCCGCGCCGGCGGCGGCGACGTCGTCGATCTGAGCGCGATGTACGTCGCGTCCGGCTTTCTCTTGACCCAGTCGTGAACCCGCGTCTTTCCGCGCTCATCGATGAGTTGTACGCCGGCGGCGTCGCTCACGACGCCGCCGAGCCCGACCGGCTGCGCAAGCGCCGCAATCTCGAACCGGCCACCGCCGCGTTGCTCGGCCTCATCGTGCGGATCGCCGGGGCCCGCCAGGTGGTGGAGATCGGCACCGGAAACGGCTTCTCGACGCTCTGGCTCGCCGACGCGGTCGGCGACACGGACGGACGGGTCGTGAGCGTCGATACGGCGGCACGCGACGAGGCGCGCACGAATCTGGCGCGCGCCGACGCGGCCCAGCCGGGACTCGCCGGGCGCGTCGAACTGCGGCAGGAAGACGGCGGGGGCTACCTGGCGCGGCTCGCCGACGAGAGCGTCGATCTGCTCTTCCTCGACGCGGAGCGCGTCGAGTATCCGCTCTGGTGGCCGCACCCGTCCCGCGTGCTCCGCCCGGGCGGCCTGCTCGCGGTCGACAACGTGCTGTCGCACGCAGGCGAGGCGGCCCGGTTCCTGGAGCTCGTGTCTGGTGAACCGGCGTTCGTCACCGCGACGATCGACGTCGGCAAGGGGCTGCACCTGGCATGGCGCCGCGGCGGCGGACACCGGGAGACGTAGCGCGGTCCTCGACCACCCTTCCTACGGCCGCCGCAGGAAATCGAAGTCGCACCCGAGCTCGGCGCCGAGCACAGACCGGACGTAGAGCTGCGCGTAGCCCCTCGACGGTAGAGGTGGGCGGACGAGGGCGGACCGGCGGCTCTCGAGTTCCCGATCGGTCAGCAGCACGTCGAGGCGCCGCTCCTTCACGCTCACCCGAATCCGATCGCCCGGGCGCACGAGCCCGAGCGGCCCGCCGACGGCGCACTCGGGCGACACGTGCAGAATCACGGTTCCGAACGCCGTCCCGCTCATTCGCGCGTCGGAGACGCGCACCATGTCCTTCACGCCGGCGCGGGCGAGCGTGGAGGGAATCGGCAGGTAGCCGGCCTCGGGCATCCCCGCGCCAATCGGCCCCGCGTTCTGGAGCACGAGCACGTCATCGGGGCGCACGTCCAGTGCCGGATCGTCGATGCGCGCGGCGAGGTCCTCGAGGCTCGTGAACACCACCGCGCGGCCTTCGTGTTCGAAGAAGCGCGCATCGGCAGCCGACCGCTTGAGGATCGCCCCGTTGGGCGCGAGGTTCCCGAACAGCGCGAGCAGGCCGCCGGTCCTCTGAAACGGCTCGTCGAACGACCGGATCACGGCGCGATCGACGAACGAGGGACGGTCCCGCAGCCGCTCCTCGAGCGTCTGCCCGGTGACCGAACGGCACTCGAGGTTCAGCAGCGGCCGCAGCTCGTGGAGAACGGCGCCGACTCCTCCCGCCGCGTGGAAATCCTCCATGTAGTGCTGCCCCGTCGGCTTGAGGTCGACGAGCACCGGCGTCGAGTCGCTGAGATCGTTCAGGCGGCGCAGGTCGAGCGAGAGGCCCACGCGTCCGGCAATGGCCGCCAGATGAATCACCGCGTTGGTCGAGCCGCCCACCGCCAGCAGCACCCGGAGCGCGTTGTCGATCGACCGGCCGGTGACGATCGAATCTGGCGGCGTTCCCGCCGTCGACAGCCGCACGGCTTCCGCGCCGGTGGCTTCCGCGATCCGCAGGCGATCGGCGTGCACCGCCGGCACGGCGGCGCTCCCGGCGAGGCTCATGCCAAGCGCCTCCGCCAGGCAGGCCATCGTGCTCGCCGTCCCCATCACGGCGCACGTACCCGCCGTCACCGCCAGCGTGTCCTCGACCGCCGCGATCTCCGGCTCACTCACCTCGCCCGACCGGTAGCGCGCCCAGAACCGGCGGCAGTCGGTGCACGCGCCCAGCCGCTCGCCGCGGTAGCGGCCCGTCATCATCGGCCCGACGACGAGCTGAATGGCGGGCACGCCGGCGGAAATCGCGCCCATGAGCTGCGCCGGGACCGTCTTGTCGCAGCCGCCGACGAGCACCACCGCGCCCATCGGCTGCGCCCGGATCATCTCCTCGACGTCCATCGCCATGAGATTCCGGAAGACGAAGCTCGTCGGACTGAGAAAGACCTCGCCCAGGGAGATTGTCGGGAATTCGAGCGGCAGGCCGCCGGCGCCGAGGACCCCTCGTGTGACGGCCTCGGTCAATTCGGGAGTGAGGCGATGGCAGTTGTTGAAGCCGCTGGCGGAGGTGGCAATGCCGACGATGGGACGGTCGAGCATCCGGCCCGAGTAGCCCATCGACTTGGCGAACGATCGGCGCAGGTAGCGGGCGAACGCCGGGTCGCCGTAGTTGGTCGGCCGCTCGTCGAGTCCCGTCCGCCTGCTCATTCCGCCTCGTCTTTCTGGAGATACGCCAGCAGGCGCTCGAGCCGCGCGGCCGCGCGCCGCTGGACCGCCGCGCCGTCGCGCCCGTGCCAGTCGTAGAACCCCCGGCCGCTCCCGACGCCGACGTCGCCGCGCGCCACCATGTCCTGCAGGTAGGCGGAGGGCACGCCCGTATGCGAGAGCGTCGGCACGATCGACCGCTGCGCCTGCGCGTGCATCTCGAGTCCGGCGAGGTCCTTCTGCTCCAGCAGGCCGGTGATGCACATGCGCGGCCCGAGGAGGAGCTTGGCCACCTTGTCGATCGTCTCGGCGGTGGCGATGCCGCTTTCGAGCAGGTGATACGCCTCGTGCAGGATCGAGTGCTGCAGCCGGTTGATCAAGTATCCGTTCACCGCCCGCTGGAGCACAATCGGCTCGCGCCCGGCCCGCCGTACCGCCGCTTCGGCAACCGCCATCGCCGAATCCTCGGTACGGGCGCCGCGGACGACTTCAATCAACGGGAACAGGTCGGCGGGCTGGTAGAAGTGCATGGCGAGGAACCGGTGCGGGTATGTCAGCGACGCCCCGAGCTCGTCGAGCGGCAGACCCGACGTGTTGGTCGCCAGCACCGGACGTCCACCGTAGCACGCCTCGATCCGGGCGAACACCGACTGCTTCACGTCGCGATCTTCGAAGACCGCCTCGATGACCAGATCCGGCACCGGCTCCCCCGGGGGCTCGTGCGCCAGGGTGACGCCCGGATGAACGAAGTCGATGTCGCGCACGTCGACGAGCGTGACACGCATGCCGGCCTTCGCGAACAGCCGCGCCATGCCCCGACCCATGACGCCGCCTCCCATGATCACGAGCGTGTCGCACACCGCCATGCCGGAACCCCTTCGCTCCTCCCGGGCCACTGAGCCCCGAACGCACGGAGACGAGAACGTCTGAGCTCCGTGTCTCTGTGGCTTCGGTGGCTCTGTAGCCCGTTTGGGAAAAAGACCGCGGATTCTATCACGCCGCTCGCCGGGCTATGCTGGATGCCGTGACCACGACATCCGAGTACGGCCCCGAGCGCCTCGGGCCGATCCCCGCTCACAGGCTGACGCCGGAGCATCGCCGTGCGATGGAGGCGTTCAGGGCAACACGGCGGATGGAGATCTTCGGGCCGTTCATTCCGTTGCTCTGGAGTCCCGAGGCGATGGTCCGCGCCGCCGCCCTCGGCGAGTACCTGCGCGAGGGAAGCGCCTTCCCTCCCGGGCTGAGCGAATTCATCATTCTGATTGCCGCGCGGCACTGGACGCAACAGTACGAGTGGTCGCTGCACCTCCCGATCGCCGTCAGGGCCGGGGTCGAGCCGGAGGTCGCAGGCGCGATTGCCGAGGGGCGTCGTCCTCCGCGGATGTCGCCAGAGCAGGAGACCCTGTACGACTTCTGCACCGAACTGGTCCAGACCCAGGGGGTGAGCGACGCCACCTACGCGCGGACGCTCGACGCGTTCGGTGAGAAAGGGATCGTGGAAGCGGTCGCCATCACGGGTTATTACTCGATGCTGGCGATGGTCCTGAATACGGCACGAACGCCGCCCGTCCCGGGGGGGCCGACGCTTCAGCCGCTCGACCGGTAGAGGCGTCCGTCAGGCGAGCAGCCGGCCGCCGTCGACGACGAAGGTGCAGCCGGTCGCGGCGGTGAGCGTCGCGGCGGCGACGACCGCCTGGCCGACTTCGTCGGCAACGACGAGCCGGCCGAGCGGCGTGCGGCGCGCCTGCTCCTGCCGCCACGCCGGGTCGAGTCCCTTGATGAAGTCGGTATCGACGAGCCCCGGTGCAATCGAGACGACCCGAATGGCGGGCGCGAGGGCACGGGCGAGCGACACGGTCATGGTGTTCAGCGCCGCCTTGGAGGCGCAGTACGCCACGTTGCTCCCGACGCCGCTCGTCGCCGCGATCGAGGAAATGTTGATCGCGACGCCGCGACCGCTTCGTTCGAGGAGCCCCTGGAGCGCCCGGATCGCCGCGAACGGCCCGCGCCAGTTGGTCCGGAAGATCTCGTCGATGAGCGCGTCGTCGAGCGCCTGCAGGTCCGCGTGCGGCACGAACCGGGTCATGCCGGCGCTGTTGACCAGGATGTCGACCGAACCGACGCGTGCGCCGAGCCGCTCGGCGAGCCGGTCGAGGCTGGCCGAATCGGTGACGTCGGCCTGCATCGTGGAATGCCCGCTCCCGGGGAGCGTGTCGGCGAGCGCGTCGGCCGCCGCGGGATTGCGCCGGAACACGACGGCGACGCGGCACCCGGCGCCCGCCAGCGCGCGGCAGACGGCCGCGCCGATGCCGCCGGTCGCGCCGATGACGACCGCGACGCGATCCGCCAACGAGAACGCGTCGTTCACGCTTCTAGTCCCCACTATTCATGAATCAGTCGTTCACGCTTCTCGGTGCTCGGTGCTCGGTTCGTGTTCACGGTCGGTTCCAAAGAAGCGTCCTCCGGCGTAGCTCGCGGATGATGGCACGCGGGAGGTAAGATGGACAACTCCCAACGTCCAATTCCCAACTCCCACACGGCTGCTGGAGGCCGCCGGGAGCGTCGGTTGGCGGTTGGCGGATTGGGAGTTGGGAGTTGACGATGACGCGTCCCGGCCGACACTTCCTGCAGATTCCAGGTCCGACCAACGTTCCCGACCGCGTGCTGCGCGCGATGGACCTGCCGACCGTCGACCATCGCGGACCCGACTTCGCGCGCCTGACGCTCGACATCCTCGACGCGCTGCGGCCGGTCTTTCAGACGCGCGGCCCGATCGCGATCTTCCCCTCCTCCGGCACGGGCGCGTGCGAAGCGGCGCTGGCGAACACGCTCTCGCCGGGCGACCGGATCCTCGTCATGGAGACCGGATGGTTCTCGCACATCGCCTGGCGGCATCAGGCGGAAAAGCTCGGCCTGCGGGTCGACTACGCGCCCGGCACCTGGCGCCGCGGCGCCTCGCCGGAAGAGGTCGAAGAGCGCCTCCGGGCCGACACGTCGCACGCGATCACGGCGGTGGTGGTGGTGCACAACGAGACGTCGACCGGCGTGACGAGCCGCATCGGCGAGGTCCGGCGCGCCATGACGAACGCCCGGCATCCGGCGCTGCTCATCGTCGATACCATCTCCTCGCTCGCCTCGATCGACTACCGGCACGACGAATGGGAGGTCGACGTCACGGTGGCGGGCTCGCAGAAGGGGCTGATGCTGCCGCCTGGGCTCGGCTTCAACGCGATGTCCGACAAGGCGCTCGCGGCGGGCAAGACGGCGACGATGCCGCGGTCGTACTGGGACTGGGAGCCGATCCTCAAGAACAACGCGTCCGGCTTCTATCCCTACACGCCCGCGACGAACCTGCTCTACGGGCTGCGCGAGGCGCTCGCCATGCTGCACGAGGAGGGGCTGGCCCGCGTGTTCCGCCGGCACCGCCGCCACGCCGAGGCGACGCGCGCGGCGGCAGGCGCCTGGGGGCTGGAGGTCGTGTGCGAGGATCCGCGCGAGTACTCCGGCTCGCTGACGGCGATCTTCACCCCCGAAGGGCACGACGCCGATCGCCTGCGCGCGGTCGCCCTCGAGACGTTCGACATGTCGCTCGGCACCGGGCTGGGGAAGCTGGCGGGCAAGGCGTTCCGCATCGGCCATCTCGGCTCGTTCAACGACCTGATGCTGGCGGGAACGCTGGCCGGCGTGGAAATGGGGCTGCGGCTGGCCGGGGTGCCCCACCGGAGCGGCGGCGTCATGGCGGCGCTCGACGTGCTGAGCGCACCGGTGGGCGAACCGGTCATGTCCTGAGCCGTGCCGACGCCCGCGCCGCTCCCGCCCAGTTCCCACGCCAAGCCGGTCGACACCTTCGCGCGCGCCGCCGAACTCGAACGCGAGCTGGCCCGCGCCGTGGCCGGCGAGGTCCGCTTCGACCGCGGCAGCCGCGCGCTGTACGCCTCCGACGCCTCGAACTATCGGCAGATTCCGATCGGCCTCGTCGTTCCGCGCAGCGATGACGACGTGTTTGCCACACTCGAGCTGTGCCGCAGGTACGAGGCTCCCGTGCTGCCGCGGGGGGCCGGCACGAGTCTCGCTGGCCAGTGCTGCAACGTCGCCGTCGTGCTCGACTTCTCCAAGTACATGAACCGGATCCTCGAGCTCGATCCGGCCAGCGGGTCGGCGCGCGTCCAGCCGGGGGTCGTCTGCGACACGCTGCGGAACCGCGCCGAGGCGCACCAGCTCACGTGGGGACCGGACCCCTCGACCCACAGCCGGTGCACCCTCGGCGGCATGATCGGCAACAACTCCTGCGGCACGCATTCGCTCTTCGCGGGCAAGACGGTCGACAACATCGAGTCGCTGCGCGTCGCGCTCTACGACGGCACGGCGCTGACGGTGGGCCGGACGGGTGACGAGGAGATCGAGGCGATCGTCCGCGCCGGAGGGCGCCGCGGCGAGATGTACGCGCGGCTGAAGGCCCTCCGCGACCGGTACGGGCCGCTCATCCGCCAGCGCTACCCGGACATCCCGCGCCGCGTGTCCGGCTACAACCTCGACGAGCTGCTGCCGGAGCGCGGCTTCAACGTCGCCGGGGCGCTCGTCGGCAGCGAGGGGACCTGCGCCGTGGTGCTCGAGGCGCGGGCGAGGCTCATTCCGAGCCCGCAGCATCGGTCGCTCGTCGGACTCGGCTACCGGGATACGTACGAGGCGGCCGATGCCGTGCCGGACATCCTCGAGCTGAAGCCGATTGGCCTCGAGGGCTTCGAGGGCGTGATGATCGAGGCGCTCCGCCGCAAGGGCGCGCCGAACCTGGAGCTGATGCCCACAGGCGGCGGGTACCTGCTCGTCGAATTTGGCGCCGACGAGGCCGCGGCGGCCGATGCGGCGGCCGCGCGGCTGGTGGACAAGATCCGCCGGCTGCCAGGCGCGCCGAACATCCGCGTCTATACGAAGCCCGAGGCCCGGGCGGTCTGGCGGATTCGCGAGGCGGGTCCGCGCGCCGCCATTTCAGCGCCCGGCGCGCCGCCCCGGTACGAGGGGTGGGACGACTCCGCCGTGCCGCCGGAGAAGCTGGGCGGCTACCTGCGCGACCTTCGCGCGCTGCTCGACGAGTACCGCTACCAGGCGGTCTACTACGGCCACTTCGGCCACGCGTGCATCCACATGCAGACGAGCTTCGATCTGCGGAGCGAGCCGGGCATCCGGCGCTACGGCGAGTTCGTGGAGCGTGCGGCGGACCTGGTGGTGCGCTGCGGCGGATCGATCTCCGGCGAGCACGGCGACGGCCAGTCGCGCGGCGCGCTGCTGCCGAAGATGTTCGGTCCGGAGCTGATGCAGGGACTTCGCGAGTTCAAGGCGGCGTGGGATCCCGACGGGAAGATGAACCCGGGAAAGCTCATCGACGCGTACCCCCCGACCGAGAATCTCAAGCTCGGCGCCGACTACAGGCCGGAGGACCCGCCCACGCACTTCCGCTTCCCCGATGACGGAGGATCGTTTGCCAAGGCGGCGCTCCGCTGCATCGGCGTCGGCGAGTGCCGCAAGCACGACTACGGCACGATGTGCCCGAGCTACATGGCGACGCTCGAGGAGGAGCACAGCACGCGCGGGCGCGCGCACATGCTCTTCGAGGTGCTCCAGGGAGAGGTGCTCGGCGACGCCTGGAACAACGAGCACGTGAAGCGGTCGCTCGACCTCTGTCTGTCGTGCAAGGCGTGCAAGTCGGAGTGCCCGGCCAACGTCGATCTGGCGACCTACCGGTCGGAGTTCCTCTCGCACTACCACCAGATCCATCGCCGTCCGCTCGCGGCGTACGCGTTCGGGATGATCGATCGCTGGGCGCGCCTGGCCTCGGCGGCCCCGCGCCTGGCCAACGCGGCGGCCCGGGCGCCCGGGCTCGGCGCGCTCGTGCGGCGGGCGCTCCGTCTGGCGCCGGAGCGGGATCTTCCGCGACTTGCGGCCACGACGTTCCGCCGCTGGGCGCAGCAGCACGGGGTGCCGGGCCCCGGCACCGAGGCGCACGGCGCCTCGGAGCGCGCGGTCATCCTGTGGGCGGACACCTTCAACAACTACTTCCATCCGGACGCGGCCGTGGCGGCCTTCGAGGTGCTCGCGCATGCCGGCTTCGACGTGAGCGTGCCGGGCGGACATCTCTGCTGCGGCCGGCCGCTCTACGACTTCGGCATGCTCGACCGCGCGAAGACGTACCTCCGGGCCGTCATGGAGGCGCTCGGGCCGCAGATCGACGCGGGGCTGCCGATGGTCGTGCTCGAGCCGAGCTGCGCCTCGGTCTTTCGCGACGAGCTGCGCAATCTCTTTCCCGACGATCCGCGGGCCGAGCGGCTCCGCAGGCATACGTTCGTCCTCAGCGAGTTCCTGACGGCGCGGGCGCCCGAGTACGCGCCGAGGCTCTCGCGCCGAATCCTCCTGCACGGCCACTGCCATCAGAAGGCCCTCATGAAGATGGACCACGAGGTGGCGCTGCTGCAGAAGATCGGCGCCGAGCTGCAGGTGCCCGACGCGGGGTGCTGCGGCATGGCGGGGCCGTTCGGTTTCGCGGCCGAGACCATCGACGTGTCCAAGGCGATCGGCGAGCGCGTGCTGCTCCCCGCGGTCCGCGGTGCCTCCGAAGACACGCTGATTGTCGCCGACGGCTTCAGTTGTCAGGAGCAGATCGCCCAGCTCACCGGCCGCCGGGCGATCCATCTGGCGCAGGCGCTGAAGCTGGCAATCGGCGGCTCGCGTACGTAGTGTCCGCCCTCATAGACGAACTCGCGAATCGCGTGATCGTTAGGTGCGCTGGCCGCTTCGCGAGGTCAGGCTGCTGAGCACCGCCGACTTCGCATGCTCCAGGTCGGGCAAGGCGAGTACACGGGTCGGCGTCTTCTTGCGCTTGCCGGGTCTGGCGTGTGGCATGAGCGACGGCTCCTTTGGTCCGTCGGCTCCGGCATGCCGCGGCATTCCGAATACGAGGATGTGGCGTAGAAGGACGACGTTCCTTCGATCGGGACCTCGCGCACAGCTGTCCGCACATGCCTGTGGGCGGCGGTATCATAGACGCGTCATGAGCCCGCACCTGGTCATCGACCGCAGCGCCGTCGGGGCGTTTTGCCAGCGACACGATCTCGCACGGCTGGCGCTGTTCGGCTCGGCGCTCCGCGACGACTTCGGCCCGGACAGCGACGTCGATGTGCTGGTGGAGTTCCAGCCCGGTCACGTTCCGGGACTCGATTTCCTCAGCATGGAGCGCGAGTTGTCCGGGCTGCTGCAGGGCCGTCGGGTGGACCTAGTCACCCCCAAGTTCCTGAACGTGCGCATCCGGGAACAGGTCCTGCGGGAGGCCGAACCGCTCTATGTTGCCGCGTGACCTCGTCTACGTCGGGCACATGCTCGACATGGCGAGGAAGGCGGTGGCCAAGGTCCGGGATCTGCCCCGCGAGAGGTACGACGCTGACGAGAACCTTCGCCTCGCCCTCATTCATCTCGTCGAGGTGATCGGGGAGGCGGCCCGCCAGGTGTCACACGAGTTCACCGTGACCCACCCCGAGGTCCCCTGGGAGAACATCATCGGGATGCGGCACAAGGTCGTGCACGACTACCTTGGCGTGGACGAGGACATTGTCTGCCAGGTGGTTACCGGGGATCTCCCGAAGCTCGTCGAGTCACTTGAGCCGCTCGTCCCGCCCACGCCTTGAACCGAAGATACACGGACGCTGCTGCACAGCGCATGCACGGTGGCACGGTGACACGTCCGCGAGGTTCCCGTAGAGGAGCGTGTTCCTGATCAGGAACCACTGCGCCGCCGATCACAGCCAAGCCGATAGCTTCCCAGTAGGCAAGTGGCTTCGTAGATGCGGCCGCAGCCGCCGGCAGCGACTGCGCCGTTACAGCGGATTGATCGGGGGGTTGTTCCGCAAACCTCCTGCTTTCGTGCCCGCTTCGGCACTCTGATTTGGAGAAACACTCTGCTTTCGCCTTTTGCGACGGACTGTCCCGGAGAGTGTTGTTTCGGGAACAGTCCAGCAATACTTGGCCGGTTCGGGGGAGCCGCCGTCCTTGATAACCGCTGCGACCTCGCTCAGAGCCAATCCCGTCCGCGCTGCCGTCCCGCCCGTATAATCCACTAATCCACGCAACCGTTTGGCCCTCACCCCAGGCACTTGGCTCGGTCCGTACGAAGTCGGCGCCCAGATGGGCGGCGGTGGAATGGGAGGTGTACAAGGCCACCGGCACGATCCGACCGTGCCTGGCTCGTATTTCTGCTTGCTCGCCAGATCGACTCTTGAATAATTGTGTTCGCTACACAGCTGTAATTGCCGTCGCCTGGCCGTTCGAGGGTTCAGATGTCACCTAAACGTGTCCCATCAAAGTTTCGATTCAAGACAACTGACAGCATCGGTGCCGCGGCTGCTGAAGACGACAGCGAATTTCTTAAGACATGCTTCGTGGACACCGGCGTGCTTGAGATCCTGAAGGATATCAACGACCGCCGGCTGATCGTGCTCGGACGGACCGGCGCAGGCAAGTCGGCCCTCCTGTCGATTCTTGAGCAGACCGAGGGAGGCCGCGTTGTCCGGATATCACCGGAACAGTTGGCACTAACCTACGTCGCAAACTCCACGATTCTCAACTTCTTCAGCACCATCGGGGTCAACTTGGATCCATTTTTCAAGTTGCTCTGGCGACACGTTCTGACCATCGAGATCCTCACTCATCATTTTCAACAAGCGCCTGAAAACAGACCGTTGCTCGACCGATTACGCGAATTGTTCCTTGGTGCCTCGAAGCAGGACAAGGACATGCGGCAGGCTATCCGTTACTTGGAAGAGTGGGGACAGAGTTTTTGGCAAGATACGGAGTTTCGCGTCAAGGAGATCACTAACCAGTTAGAGACCCAACTCGACGCTGAGATCAAGGCCACGTTAGGTCAGAAGGCTGCCTCCATCGGTTCTGGGATCAAGAGTGCCGAACGATTCACGGAATCGGAAAGGACGGAGCTTGTCTCAAGAGGCCAAGACATTATCAGCAAAGCCCAAGTCCAAGACTTACACAAGGTTCTGCGCCTCCTGGATTCGGTCCTGAACGACAAGCAAAGGCGCTACTACCTGATCGTTGACGGGCTTGACGAAAATTGGGTTGAGGAACGCCTTCGCTACAAGCTCATCATGGCCTTGATGCAAACCGCGCGCGATTTTAGCGAAGTTAGGCACGCGAAGGTCGTCGTTGCGCTTCGACGTGATCTGATCGAAAGAGTGTTCAGACTCACTCGAGACTCCGGGTTTCAGGAGGAGAAATACCAGTCATTGTATCTTCCGCTTGTCTGGAAAAAAGATCAGATCCTGGAAGTCTTGGACAAGCGGATCGCCCATTTGGTCAGGATGCGATATTCGCAGGCGACTGCCGTCACACATCGCGATGTCCTCCCGAAGGAGTTTCGTCGAATGAAGATCGGCGACTATATCTCATCGATTGCTCAGCGGCCGAGGGACATCATAGCGTTCTTCAACGCTTGCATCGCCGCTGCTTCGAATCATTCGAAGCTTGGAGCACCGGAGCTGCGGTTGGCTGAGGGTGAATACTCGAGAAAGCGCGTTAGTGCCATTGCCGACGAGTGGAGCGCCGACCATCCGACGTTGATCGACTTTGCCACGATTCTTCAGCGACGTCCGCCGTCGTTTAAGGTGGGTACGATTACGGATGATGACATTCAGAATCTCTGCCTGGATGTTGCGGCGGAGAACCCCGGAGGGACAGGCCTGACACAGTCGGCAATGCAGGTGGTCGATGGCCCGATGTCTCCGAAACATTTCAAGTTTCTGCTGGTGCGCACGTTCTATCAGGTTGGACTAGTCGGCTTGAAGATCGCACCCCACGAAACGGAGTCATGGGTGGACGAATTGGGAAGAAGTGTGTCGTTCCCGGAGATCAACGATCAGACCAGCGTTGTGGTGCATCCGGCGTTTCGTAGGGCACTCGGCGTGCGGGAGTAGCCCGGCGTTCGCCTTGACACGCCGTTCCGCAAACACCTGTCAGAGGAACGCACAACCACCTCCGTTGATCCTGTCGAGAACCTGCGAATTCTGGCCCCCTCACCAGATGGGTTTTCGGGACAATCTGAACCAAGCCCTTCAGTGAACCGGGAATCAGGTCCAGAACCGGTGCGACCTCGCAATCGTTACTCTCGACTAGTCGCCAAGGGACTTTCTAATCGGGTCCGATCCGGTCGGAAGTCCCTGCGGCGTCATTGGTAATCGATGCGGCAACCCATCGGCGGCGCCGGGAGCCCGGTCGTATGATCAAGCCATGGGCTTTGACGACTTCACGGTCGTGCTCTATCGCCAGGACGATGGCTCGTGGGTGGCTGAGATTCCAGCGCTCGGAGGCTGCTACGCATTGATGGACACGCGCGAAGCGGCCCTCGCCGAGCTCGAGCAGGTATTCGCTCTGATCGCCCAGGAGTATCGCGACCGCGGACAGGCTCTGCCAAAGGACACGACCGAAATCGTGCATGCCTAGCGCGACAGCCCGCGAGTGTCAGCGGGCGGCCCTTGCGCGTGGCTTCGTCAGGCGCCGGCAGACCGGCAGCCATGAACGCTGGATGCACGACGAGTTCGATCGGCTTCGCTGATTCTGCCGCGCGACGCGGCCAGAACGGGCCAGGTCTGGCCCGCGCGTCGCGTCATTCCGCAAGGACCGCGACAAGCCGCCCAGTCGCGAGCGGTCGCTTGAGCGCCCGCTCAGCGCTTTCCGGCGCGTCGAGCCGGCTCGCATCGCGGCGCAGGCGCGGCTGTCAGTTGCCGGGACAGTCGGGATCCGGCTCCTGGCCGGACGCTCTACTGTGACGGCCAGAGATGCCGTCCCTTGTCGATCTCCTCAGGCGTCGCACAGCCGAACTCCGGCGCCGGAATCTGCGAGCCCGGCGGCACCGATTGGATCCACAGCCGCATCTTGCGGTTCCAGGCGTGCAGGCACGCGGCCAGCGCTCGCGCGTCGAACGGCAGCCCGCGCGCGCGGTGCCACGCCGCCCACAGCACGGCAAAGGACATGTCGTCTGGATACTGGAATCCGAGGTCCGAGAGGTGACGGGAGAGCGCGGATTCGCCCGCGAGCCAGCCGGCGGGCGGCAGCTCCGTGGTGCGATAGCCGACGACCTCCGGCAGCGACGCGGTCAGAAGCCGCCGCCGGAAGTCTTCTGCACTGCAAACCGCGATCAGCCGGGATGCGTCATCAATCGTCGAGGGCGCCGCGCGGGCGAGCGCGCGGGGGCAGAGGGACGAATCGGCCGTGCCTGTCCACCAGATCGCCGCCGCGCCGGCCCCGAGGACCGTGGCGCCGGCCGCGATGCCGCCAATGAGCGCGGAACGCGGCCACGCGGCCATCTCACCTCACGGCCGCCAGCTCAGCGCGTGCCCGGCGCCTCGCGCGGGTAGACCTTCGAGAAGCCGTTGCGCGCGTTCGTGACGGTGAACGTGCCGTCCTCCTGCGCGGACACCTTGACCCAGTGGGCCGGCCCGTTGTGCGCCGGCGGAGGGGGCGCGTTCGGGCCCGGCGGCGGCGGCGATATCGGCGCAATCGGCATTGCCGCCGGCGGATCGTCGACGAGGTTGGCGATGAACACGCCGGCGACGGTGTACTCCTGCCCGCTCAGCAGCGAGAAGTGCATCTGCCAGAGGTCCTCGAACCGGGGCGAGGTGAACAGCGTCTTCATCACCTCCGGCCATCCCCCCTTGCGCGTGCCGTTGTTCATCACGGCCACTTTCGGCCGCACCGCATGCACGAACGGCTCCGAGTTCGAGGTGTCCTGGCCGTGATGGAGGCCGAGCAGCACGTCGATCGTGCCGATGCGGTTGACCGGGCACACCAGCCCGTATTCCTTGTCGCTCGTCAGATCGCCCAGATGCAGCACCCGGAACCGGCCGAACGTGACGAGGGCGCCCACCGACTCCGGGTCCTCGGGAATGGCGTTGACCGCCTTCGGGCTCCCGCAGAGCGGATTGGGCGCGCCCGCTCCGGGCAGCGGCGCGCGGATGAGGTCGCCGTTCGAGGTCACGACGCTGACGCCCAGGCCGCTCACGGGAATCGCGTCGCCCGGCTTCACCACCGTGCGGCTGGCGCCGGCATACAGCGTCGGATAGGTCGTCTGGATGAAGGTCTCGGCTGCCTCGCTCTTCTGCACCGTCGGGCCGTGATCGATGAAATGACGGATGGGAAACCGCGCGGCCAGCTCGGCGAGTCCGCCGAAATGATCGCCGTGCCAGTGCGTGACGACCATGTGGTCGATCTGTGTGAGGCCCGCGGCCTTCGCCGCCTCGACGATCCGGCCGGCATCGCGCGCGGCGCCGGCGCCGCCGTTGCCGGCGTCCATGAGCAGCGATCCGCCGGACGGCGACACGAAGAGCGTCGCGTTGCCGCCCTCCACATCGACGACGTAGATGTCGAGCGTCCGGACGGCCCTGGTCTGGGCCGATCCGACGGCCGCCGCCAGTCCGACGGCCACCGCGCACAGGAACGTTCGTGACATTCCGCCTCCTCGCCCTCAGGACCCGAACGACTGACACTCGTAATCGAGGATCTGCACGTTCGTCTCGATCCGCCGGTACAACGGCATCGCCATCTTCCAGGGACGCGAAAACACCTTCGGGTCCTCGACGGTGGCTTCGTACCGGATGTGATCGCGACCGGGCAGCGTGAACCGCTCGACCAGGTGCATCTGCTCGCTGTGGAAGTTCCCCGCCCGATCGAACCATGTCCGGTCGTTGAAGTGGACGACATCGACCACGAGCGCGTCCCCCTCCCAGCGGGCGCGGGAATCGCCGAGCGCCCATTCGATGGGTCCGGGCGGGTGCGCGCCGCCGAACCGGATGTGACGGGTGGTGTGCGTGTACTCGAACAGCAGCGCGATGTACGCCGGCGTCTGCACGATCTGGAACGGGTACGGCATGTACATGATGCGCGGCACGCCGGGCTGCGAGCAGCTCGCCAGCGGGTCCGCCGTGAGCCGGTTCTTGTAGTTCTCGTTCCGCTTCGCCACCGCCCAGGGCAGGTACGGAATGTCGCTTCCTTCGACGATCCCCTGGCCCCCGGGGACGTCCTTCTCCGCCTGGTGGTCCTGGATGTTCCACGCGGCGGTGGTGAGCGCCTGCCAGATGCCGGAGAAGTCAGGACGACCGTCGGCCGTGCGGGGCACGGCCGAGGGCGCGGCGGGCTCGGTCTGGGCGGGGCGCGCCGCGGGTGCCTGGGCAGCGCCCACCAGCACCAGCGCGGCAATGGCGCCGGCGGCCACGCGGATCTGCATCGACACTCTCACTTGGCGAACGCGCCGGGGTAGCGCTTGAGCCCGTAGTCGGTGTGCTTCAGCGCGAACTGCACGCCCTCCCAGCACCCCTGCTCCCACATCTCCGTGTCGGGGCTCGTATTGCGCCGCCATCCGAACGCGATCGTCCAGGGGCGCGTGAACACTCTCGGGTCCTCGATCGTCGCGGTGTAGTGAATGACGTTGCGGTCGATCATCGTCAGGCGCTCGACCACGTGCGCGAACTCGCTGACGAAGTTGCCGACGTGATCGATCGGGCCCATCGCCAACTGGTTGGTGACGTCGATGACGAGCGTGTTGCCCTCCCACCGGCCGCGCAGGTCTCCTTCCCAGAGCTTGATGGACGCCCCGAGGTGCGGCCGCCCGTCGGTGGGCACGATCCGGTAGGTGTCGGCGTAGTCGTTGAGCATGAACACGTACCCGCGGCTCTGCAGCACGAACTTCGTCCCCCCGTAGGCGAACCGGGGCGATCCGTGCGGCAGGCACAACTGCGCCGCGTCGAGATAGGTGGAGAAGTGCGCGTCCCGCTTGGCTGCCGCCCACCTCTGGTAGGGAATCCGGCCGTCCGGCGGATCGACGATCGCGCTCCGGCCCCCGGAGCCGTCCATCGTTTCCGGATGCTCCTCGATGTTCTCCATGTTGCGAATGCCGGCGCGTCCCCAGAAGCCCTGGAAGTCGGGCACGCCGTCGGGCGTCCGCGGCGGGTTGAACGTCTTCGCCTTTTCAGTGGCGCAGCGGTGGAAGAGCGCCGGCTCTTCCGGACAGCCGCCGACTTCGCCGTAGGGGCGGATCTTCGCGGGCGGCGACCCCGGCGGCGGCGTGGCAAACGGCGCAGGCGTCTGGCCGGCCGCCGGTCCGTTGGAGCCGGACAGGATGAGCGCGAGGAGCACGGCGGGCAGGGCGCTCCGACGGAGCGCCCTGCCCGAATCCCAGCGGACCATGAAAACCCTAGAACGTGAACCGGATCGCCAGCTCCGCCTGCTGCCGAGGCTGCACGGAGCGGAGCGTGCCAAAGGCATCGGAGAGCGCGTTCTCCTGCCACCCCGACTCGATCCCACCCCAGTTGTCCCGGCCGAAGAGGTTGAACACCTGGGCGATGACCTCGACACGCCGGTCGCCGACCGCCACCGCCTTGCTGGCGCGGATATCGAACCGGTTGTAGTCGTTCTCCGCCAACTGGCTCCCCGAAATCGGCTGCCGCGCGTTCTGCGTCCGCCAGGCGTTCACCGCCGCCAGGAACGCGCTGTCGTCGCGATTCCCCTGGTTCCTCGTGGTCCCCGGCACGAAGTCGGTGTTGGCGGCACCGTCGTTGTTGAGGTCGCGTCCCGCCCGCGCGCTGAACGGCATCGACGACCGCAGCGTCCACACGGCTCCGACGTTGATGTCCCACCGCAGCAGCACCGACCCGCTCGCCACGAACGCATGGCGCCGGTCGGAGCTGGCCGGACCCCAATCGAGACCCGCGTTGTAGAAGTCGGTGATCGGCGTCGCCACGGCGAGCGCAGGCTGGTTGTTGTCCGCCTTCGCCAGCGTGTAGGAGAGCAGGTATTGGTGCCGGTTCGCATACCGCTTGTCGACCCGCACCATCAGCGACCGGTACTCGTGCTCGCCCGTGGACTGCAGCCGCAGGATGCGCCCCCACGTCGGCTTCGGGCGTGCCCCGGTGGGCGTCACCGGCGTATTGATATTGCCCGTCTGCGTGACCTTGGAGACATCCGTGTAGACGCCGTCGACGTGGACCGCCAGGTTCGGCCGCAGCTCCTGCGAGTAGCCGAGCGTCACCGCGTGCGCCTCGGCATTCTCGAGGCCGTCGTCAAGGATGCTCACGTTGGGCGGCGCCGTCGAGGCGAACGACTGGGGCGATCGGCCGCCGTAGGGATCGGGATACGTGGGATTGCGAATGACGATGCTCGTCTGGCGGAGCGCCGTCAGCTCGGGCCGCACGCCGCCCTGCATGACGTACTGGAAGTACTTCCCGTAGGCCGCGCGCACCACGGAGCGGCCGTCGCTCCTGACGTCCCACGCCAACCCCGCCCGCGGGCCGGCGTTGTCGTGGTCGCCCCGCTCCGACGGATTGATCAGCTCACGCATTCGCGGCACGGGCGTCAGGTCGAGATGGTTGTTGAACGACTTGTACTGATTGTCGTAGCGCAGTCCGAGGCTCACCGTGACGTTCGGCCGGACGCGCCACTCGTCCTGCACGTATCCCTGGATCCAGTGGTTGTGCAGCTCGCGCAGGAGCGGCGGGAACGACGCCGTGAACTGAATCGGGGTCCGCAGCGCGGCGATCGACGCCGGCGTACCGTCGAAGAACTGATCGCGATCGAACACCCACGTGCCCATGTTGGCGGCCTGTTCTTCCGGCGAGAAGAGCCGCACGTAACCGCCGCCGACCTTGAGATCGTGGCTCCCGACGCTGAACGAGAAGTCGTCGCGGATCTCGGTCCGCGTCGTCCAGTTCATGCTCCAGTTGTTCGCCCCCCAGATCAGGCTGGGAAACTGGTAGATCGCCGTGTACCCGTCGAA
The DNA here is from genome assembly GCA_001767525.1 of Acidobacteria bacterium RIFCSPLOWO2_12_FULL_68_19. Classification (GTDB taxonomy): domain Bacteria; phylum Acidobacteriota; class Vicinamibacteria; order Vicinamibacterales; family UBA2999; genus MELF01. The sequence goes on from MELF01000011.1 coordinate 25,073, forward strand.
CCGCTCCGGCGGGAACTCCCCCTTCTCGCTGGCAGGCCACAGCTTGGTTCCGGGAGGGCCCTGGCGGTGGTTCAGGTGCGACGGCGGAATCTGCGCCCGGATCTCGTTCAGCATGCGCGAGCCGATCACCCACGTATGGCCGACGAGGTTCGAGTCGCGCGGCGAGCGCAGACTGTTCCCCGAGAAGGCCGCGTTGGAGCCGCCGCACGTCTCGCACTCGATCTCCTCGAGGTCGGTCACGTAGCGGACGAACAGGCTCTGCTGCGTGTTGACCTGGAAGTCGCCGCGCACGAACCACGACCGCCGCGCGTAGATGCGCGGGAAGCTCCCCTCGAGCGCCGAGTAGAACTGCGGCTGTCCGGTGTTGACCGTGGCCGTCGCTTCCTCTCTCGACCGCTCGACCGCGGCGAAGAAGTGCAGCCGGTCGCGGATGATCGGGCCGCCCACGGCCGCGCCGTACGAGTTGCGCTGGAAGTCCGGCTTCGGCGAGCCAAGCCGCTTGTGCCGATCCAGTTCGATCGCGTCGAACGTGTTGAGGCTCTTGTCGCGGAAGAACTCGAACGCCTCCCCGTGGAACTGGTTCGTGCCGCTCTTGGTCGCCGTCAGCACCACGCCGCCGATGGCGCCGAACTCCGCCGACGCCTGGCTCACGTTGACCTTGAACTCCCGGATCGCCGACTGCGGCACCTCGAGGTGCTGCTGGCCGGAGTTGTTCGACATGTTCATGCCGCCGTCGACGTGGTAGATGCTCATCTGGTTGCTCGCGCCGCCCGCGCCGATGTTCGCCTGCGACCGGCGCGCCGTCGTCGCGTCCATGCTCGTGCCGGGCAGCAGCAGCGCCAGCGAGATCGGCTGCCGGTTCGCGATCGGCAGCGACTCGATCTGCTCCTGCGTGATCACGGAGGCCACCTCGGTCTGCGTCGTCTCGACGACGGGCGCCTCCGCCGTGACCGATACCGTCTCCTGCAGCGCCTGCAGCCCCATCGTCACGTCGCGCTGGAGGTTGAGGCCGATGGTGATGACGATGTCGCGCACCTCGGCGGCGGCAAATCCGGTCAGCTCGGCGCGCAGCTCGTACCGTCCGGGTTGCAGCCCCTGGAGCCGGTAGGTGCCGTTCTCTTCGGTCACGGCCTCGCGGACAGCACCGCTTTCCACGTTGCGCAGCGTCAGGGTGACACCGGGGAGAACACCGCCCTGGGCGTCCCGAACCGTGCCCGTAATCACGCCACCGGCGCCCTGCGCGGCGGCCGACGCCACCAGTCCCGGAACCGACAGGACCAGGGCGATGAGGAACAGTACCGAACCCGTGCGACGGCAGATCTCCATGAAATCCTCCGTAAGGTCGTGGGCGAATGACGCGAGAGTAGCCGGTAGTCTAGGCCGGGCAACCGGGAGCGTCAAGGCAAGAGCGCGCGTCCCGGCGGGAGCGCGCGTGGGGTATGATGCTCCCCTTCAAGGAGTCCTCATGATGCGTTCATCGGCTGTGTTCGTTGTGTTCCTGCTCACCGGCATCACGGCGGTTGCCGGACAGACCGGCGCCGGGTGGGTGACGCTCTTCGACGGGAAGAGCCTGGATCAATTCGTGGCGACCGGGAACGCCAACTGGCGCGTGGTCGACGGGGTCGTCGAAGCCGATATGCCGAGAGGCTACCTGGTCTCGAAGGCGAGCTACGGCGACTTCGAGCTGCAGGCGGACGTCTGGGTCAGGCCCGAGTCGAATGCCGGCTTCATGTTCCGCATCACCGATCCGAAGGATCCCGGCATCCAGAACGCCTACGAGTTGAACATCAACGACCAGCGCAAGGACCAGTCGGGCCGCACCGGCTCCATCGTCAACGTCGCCAAGCCGCTCGTGCAGTACGACTCCGGCAACCGGTGGACGACGGTTGAGATCACGGCGCGGGGATCGCGGCTGACCGCGCGGCTCGACGGCACGCTCGTCGCCGAGGCGACCGACGCCAAGTACGCCCGCGGACCGGTCGCCATCCAGGCCGCGGGCGGACTCGTGCGCTACCGCAACATCCGGATCCGCGAGCTGAAGTAAAGGGGGGCTTACTCGGCCTTCCCCCAGGCGCACTCGGCGTGCTGGACGAGCTCGATCCGCACGCCGCCCGGGGCCTCCACGTACGCCGTGCGGTGGCCGAACTGATTCGGCTTCGGCTGCGGCGCGGCGGTGAACGTCACGCCGTTCGCCTTCAGATCGGCGGAGGTCGCGTCGATGTTCCGCGGCCCCCAGCCGAGATGGTCGATCGCCCGTCCCTGGCTCGGCGCCGTGCCCGTGCCCGGCAGCACGAACAGGTACGTCGTGTCGTAGCGCAGCCCCTGGAGATCGCCGGCCAGCGTGACGCGTTCGCCGCCGAAGGCCGAGAGGAGCCACCTGGTGGTCGCGGCCGGGTCGGCCACCCGCAGCGTGATGTGGTGAAAGCCGGTCCGCTCGCGGTCCTGCACCAGCTCGATCGTGACGCCCCAGGGATCGACGACGACGGCGCGCCTGGAGAGGCCCGGCACGTCGCGGACCGGCGAGACGACGCGGGCGCCCGCGGCCTCGAGCGACCGGACCTTGGCGCCGATGTCGGCGAACGAGAAGCCGATGCTGTCGATGACGCTCCCCTCGCTGGGCGCGGCGGCGGCCGCCTTGATGAACATGAGCTGCAGCGGCAGCGGCCCGCGGCCGGTGAACGGCTCGAAGATGACCCGCCCCGCGTTCTCGCCGGCGCGTCCCTCCAGATTCGCCACGTACCACTCGTAGGCCTTCTCGGGATCCGAGGCCGTCAGATGGATATGGTCGTACGGCATGGCCGTCGGCGCCTGCGCCCCGAGCGACAGTCCGCACAGCGCCACGAAGACGCCACACGCCGGCATTCGATTCCTCATCGGGCTCCTGCGCTCCTCATGGCTTGACGGCGATCATCTGGAGTTCGACCCGCGCCCCGGCATTGAGCGCGGCGACCTGCACGGTGGCTCTCGCCGGAGGGTCCTTCGGAAAGAACTCGCGGTAGACCGTGTTGAAGCGGTCGAACTCCTTGAAGTCGGTGATGAACGCGGTGACGGTCGTCACGTCCCGGAAGCTCATGCCGGCGGCCTTCAGCACCTCGCCGATGTTGGCGAGCGCCTGGCGCGTTTCCCCTTCGATGCCCCCCTTGGCCAACTGCGAGGTGACCGGATCGCGGCCGAGATGGCCGGCCACGTAGAGCGTCGAGCCGGCGAGAACGCCCGGGCTGAACGGCAGGCCGGTGTTCGGCCCCCGTTGCGGACTGACAACGCGGCGGACCGGCGCCTGCGCGGAGACGACGTCCGGCGCCTGCACGACGAGCGTCCCTGCGATGCCGGAGGTCAGGCCGGCGAAGCCGGCGAGCACCGCCACCCGAGTGGATCTACTCATCACATACCCTCCTCCAGTAGTGTCCGGTTAAAACTCGAATAGTTTCAGTTGATTACGCGAAACGGCGTCATCGGTGAACGGGTCGATACCCGCAACTGCTTGTTGCAGG
>MELF01000012.1 GCA_001767525.1 Acidobacteria bacterium RIFCSPLOWO2_12_FULL_68_19
AGCCTGACGATTCGCCGCCGGCTGTCGGACGCCGCGCGGCCCGCGTCGCTGCGCGACGTGTCCGTCTCGCTCGACAACGTCGGGCAGGTCGAGATGAGGCGCGGGAACCTCGAGGGCGCCTCCGCCGCCTACGCCGAGGGCCTGACGATTGCCCGCGGGCTGTCGGACGCCGCGCGGCCCGCGTCGCTGCGCGACGTGTCCATCTCGCTCAACAACGTCGGCTGCGTCGAGATGAGGCGCGGGAACCTCGAGGGCGCCTCCGCCGCCTACGCCGAGAGCCTGACGATTCGCCGCCGGCTGTCGGACGCCGCGCGGCCCGCGTCGCTGCGCGACGTGTCCGTCTCGCTCGACAACATCGGGCAGGTCGAGATAATGCGCGGGAAGCTCGACGAGGCGCGGAAGCACTTCGAGGAGAGTCTGAGCATTCTCACGGGCCTACAACGTGACGGCAAGCTGCTGCCTGCATGGAGCGACGATCTCGCTCGGATCAAGGACCGGCTGGACCGCCTCGGCGCGGAGACACCAAGTCGAGCAGTTGACATTCCCAGGCCACACCCCGCCGCCGACGCCGATCGCGCCGCCGCGCTGAACATCGCCTACCAGAAGGATCTCGCCGCCTGGCAGGCGCTGCCCTTCTGGAAGCGGCTGCGAACGAAAAAGCCGGAGCCCCCCGAGCGCATCTAATCTTCCCATCTTCGGTAGCTCCACCTCATGTATCCTGCCGCGGGAACGTGCAACCATGGTCCGGCGCGAGCTGATATTTCGCGTGTTCGTGTCGTCCACGTTCGGCGATCTGATTGCCGAGCGGAACGCGCTGCAGGAGACGGCGTGCCCGGCACTGCGGCGGTATTGCCAGGAGCGGGGGGCGCGGTTTCAGGCCATCGACCTGCGGTGGGGCGTGAGCGAAGAAGCGGCGCTCGACCAGCAGACGATGACGATCTGCCTGGAGGAGCTCAGACGCTGCCAGACCGTGTCGCCCCGGCCGAACTTCATCGTGCTCCTGGGCGACCGGTACGGCTGGCGGCCCTTGCCCGCCACCATCGAGGCCGCAGAGTTCGAGGCGCTGCGCCAACACGTTCCTGGCGATCGGAAGGCGCTCCTCGACGAGTGGTACGAACGGGACGACAACGCCGTCCCGCCCGAATACTACGTGCGGCCCCGGACGGTGCACCTGGATGCCGCGGCCCGCGAGGCCGAATTACGCGAGTGGGCGCAGATCGAGCGCAGCCTTCAGGAAACGCTCCGGCAGGCAGCCCGGGCGTCCTTTCCCGATCCCGCCGACCCGCGGCTGCCGAAGTACGAGGACTCGGCCACGCACCAGGAGATCCGGCACGGCGCTCTACAGGCCGCGGACGCTGCCCGGCACGTCCACTGCTACTTGCGCCACATCGACGGCATGCCTGAAAGCGAACGGGCGCAGGAGTACCGCGACATCAAGGACGGCAAGGTTGACGTCGAGGCGCAGGGGCGTCTTCAGTCTCTCAAAGATCAGCTCGAGTCGCTCTTTCCCGATTCCGGGGAGCACGTCTACACGTACGGCGCTCGGTGGAACGACGGGGGGCCGCAATCGGATCTGCACGCGTTGTGCGACCGGGTCGAGCGCGATCTGAGGGCCATCATCGATGAGGAGCTGGCGGCGTTCGAGGAGATACCGGAGCTCGATCGGGAGACGGAAGCGCAGCAGGCGTTCGGGCGCGAGCGCCAGGAGCACTTCCTCGGCCGCGAGGACGTCCTGGCGCAGATCCGAGCGTACGTGACCGGCCCGGACAATCGGCCGCTGATCCTCCACGGCGTGGCGGGGTCGGGGAAGACCGCCGTGGTCGCTCGAGCGGCCGACTGGATGGGCAGAGGCAGTGCGCCCGGGACGACGCTCTTGACGCGGTTCGTCGGGGCCACCCCGGCTTCGTCCGAGCTTCGGCCCCTGCTCCGGAGCCTGTGCCAGGAGATGGCTCTACTTGAGAACGACACACGGCCCGTGCCGACCGAATTGAACGACCTGGTCCGGGACTTCCGGACGCGGCTGGCTCGCGCGACGGCCGAGCGCCCGATGGTGATCCTGCTCGACGCCTTGGACCAACTGGGCGCGCTCGACGGTGCGCGCGAGCTCCACTGGCTGCCGGAGGAGCTCCCCGAGCACGTGAAGTTCATCGTCTCGGTGCTGGACGCGGAGGGGCCGGAGGGCGGCTGTGCCCGGACCGCCCGCACGCGACTGCCCGACGCGCCGAGCCTGGAAATCGCCCCATTGTCTGTGGGAGAAGGCGACGCGCTGCTGCGGGTGTGGTTGCAGCAGGCCCGCCGGACGTTGCAGTTGGAACAGCGGCGAGCGATTCTCGCGCAGTGTGCTGAAGGTGGACTGCCGCTGTATTTGAAGCTCGCCTTCGGCGAAGCGCGACGATGGAAATCCACGCTGCCACCTCCGGCGCTCGGCCGTGATGTGCCGCAGTTGGTGAGCGACCTGCTCGCGCGTCTGGAAGACGAGCGCCAGCATGGGCGCGTGCTGACGAGCCGGGCGCTGGCCGGTCTCGCGCGGGCCCGCCGCGGACTGACGGAGGAGGAGCTGTTGGGAGTGCTGTCGGCCGACCTGGCGGTACTCGAGGACTTCGAGCAGCGATCGCCTCGGTCACCGGACGTGACAGAACTGCCGGTGGTGGTCTGGTCGCGACTCCACGCGGAGCTCGAGCCGTATCTGACGCGACGGCGAGCCGGCGCCACAGTCGTCATGGCGTTCTATCACCGGCAGGTTGGGGAGGCTGTCGCGCAACGCTACCTGGAGAAGGACACGGGCGCCCATGTGCGGTTGGCGAAGTACTTCGAGCGGCAGCCGCTATCCGAGCGGATGGTGGATGAATGTCCCTGGCAATGGGCGCGCGCCGAAAACTGGCAACGGCTCAGCGGCATGCTGGGAGATCTCGATTTCTTCGATGCCGCCTGGCGGTTGAATCAGTTCGATGTCAGGGAGTATTGGGCCGAGATCGAGGCGCGGTCCGACTACCGGATGGTCGATGCGTACGCCCCGGTGTTGGAGGCGCCCTCGGAACGCGTGGACTCGATCCGGAGTCTCGCAATATTGCTGTACGAGACCGGTCATCTAGAAGAATCCCTCCGGTTGTCCGAATACCAGGTGGATCGATACCGGCGAGCGGCCGATCGTGACAACCTGCAGGCGGCCATCATCAACCAGGGGCGAATTCTGTGGACGCGCGGCGATCTGGACGGCGCGATGGCCCTCTTCAAGGAGGCAGAGCAGATCTGCCGCCAGCTCGGCAACCTCGACGGCTTGCAACGCTCCCTCGGCAACCAGGGGCTGATTCTGTGGACGCGCGGCGATCTGGACGGCGCGATGGCTCTCCACAAGGAGCAAGAGCGGATCTGCCGCCAGCTCGGCAACCTCGACAGCTTGCAACGCTCCCTCGGCAACCAGGGGCTGATCCTGAAGACGCGCGGCGATCTGGACGGCGCGATGGCTCTCTACAAGGAGCAAGAGCAGATCTGCCGCCAGCTCGGCAACCTCGACGGCTTGCAATACTCTCTCGGCAACCAGGGGCTGATTCTGCGGACGCGCGGCGATCTGGACGGCGCGATGGCCCTCCACAAGGAGGAAGAGCGGATCTGCCGCCAGCTCGGCAACCTCTACAGCTTGCAATACTCCCTCGGCAACCAGGGGGTGATCCTGAAGACGCGCGGCGACCTGGACGGCGCGATGGCCCTCCACAAGGAGGAAGAGCGGATCTGCCGCCAGCTCGGCAACCTCGACAGCTTGCAACGCTCCCTCGGCAACCAGGCGCTGATCCTGAAGACGCGCGGCGAGCTGGACGGCGCGGCGGCCCTTCACAAGGAGGCAGAGCGGATCTGCCGCCAGCTCGGCAACCTCGACGGCTTGCAACGCTCCCTCGGCAACCAGGGGCTGATTCTGCGGACGCGCGGCGACCTGGACGGCGCGCTGGCCTTCCACAAGGAGAAGGAGCGGATCTGCCGCCAGCTCGGCAACATCGAGGGGCTGGCGCTCTCGCTGGCAAACCAAGCGGCTCTTCTCGCGGGTCAGTCTCCGCAGGCTCTGGGACTGGCTGTCGAAGCGCACCGGTTGGCGATCACGCACGGTCTTACGGCTCTGGCCAAGCAGATCGAACCAGCCAAGGGGGCTCCGCCCCTTGATATCCCCGCGGAACCCCTTGGCTGGTCGCCAGTATCTTCTGCCGCGCTTCGCGCGGCTAGGACCGCTATGCGGGCGGACGCAACGAGTACGAAACTCGCGTTCCGGGCCGCATAGCGGTCCAATCCTCGAGTCGCTGAGGTCGGGGCCCGATCGGGCTTCAAAGGCTCCGCAGCCCGAGCCTCGGAAAGGAATATGAGAGTTAAATTAACGCTCAGCTCGTTTGAACGACGTCCACTTTCGCGCGGTACCCGAGGCGCGACAGATAGGCTTCGCAATCTTCCCAGGTAAGGCCAAACTCGCGGACGTCGCCGAGCCCGAGCCGACTCGTGATGTCGCGGATCGTGTCGAGGTCGCGATCGTCGAACTCTTCGTCCATCATCGCGCGTTCGGCCCAATCGACCAATGTGGCCCGTGTGATGCGATGCTGCAGGTAATCGCGAAGCCGGGACGCCAGTACCTCTCGCGTAGTCATGGCTCTTCACCTGTGACCTGTTGGTGGCCGAGATCGATCGGGTACTTGTGGTGAACTTCGCGCAATCTTCCCTCGCCGTCGTACACGTCCTGGTAGAACCTGACTGTCAACTCCTCGGCGTCGACTTCCTTCACATACCTTGCCCGCCATCCCGAACGGCCCTCTACTTCATACGAGTACAGTCTGCCTCCGTCAGGTAGGTTGCGCCAGGTCCCGAACTTCCGTTCGTTCTGCTCACGTTTTCGGGCGTCCATGAGGCGCGGGGGCTATTATGGCTCTTCGTCGATTTGAATGCACGGTGTTCTGGAGTGTGAGCGTCGGGCCGGCAGCGGCAAAGCGTAGCCCTGTGCTCGCCGGCGTCAGGGCGCCTCGCTGCGCGGGCCCTTGTGGGCTTCGGCCTTGACGGCGGCTCCGCGCCTTACGCTGCACGGCGGAGGAGTGTGCCATGACCGTTTCCCGACGCCAGTTCCTCGTTCTCGCCGGGGCGGGCATCACCTCGCTGCCGTACCTGCCCACGGCCCGCGGGCAGGCTGTCCCGGGTCGTTGCATCAATCCGGGCCCTCGGCCTCCACTCCTCCACGCCCCTCGCATTGTGATTGTCGGCATCGGCGGCGCTGGCGGCAACATCGTGAGTCGCACGCTCTACGGCCGGTTGCGGGACGTCGAATGTGTTGCGATTGACCGAGACGAGCAGGTACTGAACGAGTTGCCGGCTGACGTCACGCTGTCGATCGGGCCGCGAGCCCGGCGGGGCCTGGACTACGGCCGTCTGCGGGAGCACGGCCGCATGGCCATGGAGGAGCGCCGCGACGATGTCGCGAGGATCCTGAGCAACGCCGACCTCGTGTTGCTGGTCGGCGGTATGGGTGGCGGTACGGGCACGGGCGGCGCGCCGGTCCTGGCGCGCCTCGCCGGCGAGGCCGGCGCGCTCACGATGGCTGTTGTGACCCGTCCGTTCGGATTCGAGGGCCGCTGGCGCAACCGCCAGGCCGCCGCCGGTATCCTCGACCTCACCCGCGTCTGCGACGCGACCGTCGTGGTCCCGCACGATGGGATCATCGACATAGCCGGCCGGAACGCGCCGTACCGCTGCGCCCTCGAGCAGATCGACGACGCCGTGGGAGCCGGTGTGCGCGCCGTCGCCGGGGCGGTCACCGTGCCCGGCATGATCTGCGTCGGCATCGAGGACATCCTGGCGATCTTCCGGAGTCGCGGCGTCGGCGCTCTGGGGATCGGAACGGCAGCGGGGCCCGATCGTGCTCGAGTCGCGGCCAGGAGGGCGCTGGCGTGCCCCCTTCTGCGCGATGCCGCGCCCGGTCGTGTCGGAGGCAGCCTGCTCCGGATCGCGGCGGCCGACTTGACGCTGGCCGAGATCCAGCGCGCCAGCGAGATCGTCTCTGACACCCTCGCTGATGAAACTCTCATGGTGGGGTATGACGCGGCCGAGCCCTCCCTGGGCGATGCGCTGTGCGTGACGCTGGTTGTGGCTGGGTCCGTGGAGGCGGCGGCACTCGGGTGAGCCGGGTCTGGCCGGGAACGTCCGTTTGGTGCCGTCTCGCCGCCCCTGCTCCACTACTCGGCCTGGCCAAATCCGCTGCGGCTGTGCGCGGGGCGATGCGCGCTGTGGGTCGCATAAGGGCTCTTCGCCACGGCCCGTCTGGTGCTCGACGATGGTCTTTGACACGGTCGCGGCGGCTTGGGCAGAGTCTGAGCCCTGTGCGCCGACGCCGCTAACGCGCTGCTGTTGTGGGCTGTTGATTCTGAATGACCACCGTAGGGTTGGGATTCGCGGGGGGAATCGACAAGCCCCGCTCCTTCAACACTTCGACGTGCTCCTGCATCCCCCAGCGCGCTTGGTACAGGCAGTCCTCAATGGAATGCCCGATTCCGGTAAACCCGTCGAGATCCGGCGAATAGAACCCAAAAAACGCCGGATCGTCGGTGGCCTCAATGATTAGCGAGTACCTGAGGTCAATCACGCCCTGACTCCTTCAGCCCGGCTGCCTTCAGGATCGCTGGCACGTGCCGGTCGGCACCTCTCTGGCGCCATGATAATCGATTCGGATGAGCCGTGTGACCGCGGGGTTGCCGTAGTACCGGATCGAACCCTTCTCCTTAACAAGGGTGAAGCCGTGTCTCTCAAGAAGCTGGACGAGCTCGTTGAACCGCATCTCGGTTGCCGCGACGACGATGGCACGAGGCGCGCAGAAAAGACAAGAGGAGGGAGAACGATCCGAACGATTGACACGGATAACCCGGACACCCCGCTGATAGTTCCTTGAACAGGTCCTATGTGCGCCGGTCAAGACCGGCGCGGTGTTATCGATGCAAGTTCGAGACGTTGAAGGAGTAGCGACCCACAACGGCCCCGAGTGATGCGTTGGCAGGGGAACGTGCAGGCCGGGTATGGAGCCGCGAAATCTATGCCCCGGGGTGCCGACGCCGTATAGGAAGGCGGAAGGCCACACTCGACGCGCCGCCATCGCCAGGCGCGTCGGGACCCCGCGCGGTCGAAGACCCCGTGCATGCGCGGACGCACGGCGTGCGGGAACCGGGAGATCCCTGGGCGCGCCGCTCGGAAACTAGACCAGTAGGCCGCTCGGAAAGTAGACCACCCTGGGGCGTTCATTCTACGTGGTT
>MELF01000013.1:0-18218 GCA_001767525.1 Acidobacteria bacterium RIFCSPLOWO2_12_FULL_68_19
GCGACGGTGCGAAGTGCGCCGGTGCGAATCGTCGCACCCCGCACGGTCTCCGCACTGTCCGAGGCACCCTCCGACGCACCGTCGCACCCTCGCACCGTCGGACGCACCGTCGCACCGTCGCACCGTCGCACCTCGCACCGGCGTTACTCGTGGCCCGCGCCTGTGGTCGGTCACGGGCCACAGAGGCACGAACGCGTCGTTCACACTGCTGGGTGCTCGCTTCTCCGTTCGTGTTCCGGTTCGGGTCTGCCGTTCGTCGGTCCCCGTCGCGCCGGTCGTTGAACAAGGCGGTGGACGCCGGCCGATCACGGGCCACAGAGGCACAGAGACACAGAGACCTTTTCTTGTCGTGGGCGCGTGAGGCCGGCAGCCCCGCGCGGCCCGGATCGCCCACTGTCAAGGCACTGTCGCACCATCGCACGGTCCGGCGCACCCTCGGACGCACCGTCGCACCCTCGCACCGTCGGACGCACCGTCGCACCCTCGCACCTCGCACCGTCGCACCGTCCGAAGCACCCGTCCGTCCCGTCCTCCTGAGAGCGGCTAGAATGGCGCATGGCCCGGCGGTTGCGCGTGCTCGTCGCCGACGATCATCCGATCGTCCGGAGCGGGCTGCGTCAGATGCTGGCCGACGCGCCAGACGTGGAGGAGGTTGGCGAGGCGGCCGATCCCCAGCAGGTGCTCGATCTGGCGCGGGCGCGCGACTGGGACGTGATCGTGCTCGACATCAGCCTGCCCGGTCGCGGCGGCCTCGACGTGTTGAAGACGCTCAAGGACGAGCGGCCGAAGCGTCCGGTTCTCATCCTCAGCATGCACGCCGAGAATCAATACGCGGTACGGACGCTGCGCGCCGGCGCCGCCGGCTATCTCACCAAGGAAGCCGCGCCCGAGCGCCTGCTCGAGGCGATTCGCAAGGTCGCCGCCGGCGGCCGCTACATCAGTCCGGCTGTGGCCGACCAGCTCGCCGGCGTGATTGGCGGCGATGCGGCCGCTCCGCCCCACCAGTCGCTCTCGGACCGCGAGTTCGAGGTGCTGCGCCTGATCGCGTCGGGGAAGACCGTCGGCGAGATCGCGAAGCTGCTCTCGCTGAGCGTGAAGACCGTCAGCAGCTACCGCGCCCGCATCCTCGAGAAGACCGGGCTGAAGAACAACGCCGGTATCATGCGGTACGCCCTGGAGCACCGGCTGGTCGAGTGACGCCGGCATGGCTACCATGCCGTTGTTTTGCGGCGTAAAATAACGGCAGCATGGCAACCACTCGATACCGGCGTCTGCTCGTGCCCCCCAAGGGCAGCTTCTTCCTGTTCGGCGTTCGCGGCGCGGGCAAGAGCACGTGGGCCCGGGAAGCGTTCCCCGACGCGCATGTCGTCGATCTGCTCGACGAAGCGCATCACCAGGCGCTCCTGGCTAGTCCAGGGCTGCTCGCGCTGGAGATCGGGGCCCTGCCGCGCGACCGAGTGATCGTCCTGGACGAAGTCCAGCGCGTGCCCGCCCTCCTGAACGAGGTGCATCGGGCAATCGAAGGCGCCCGCCGCCGGTTCGTGCTCCTGGGATCGAGCGCCCGGCGGCTGAAGACGGCCCAGACGAACCTGCTCGCCGGACGGGCCACGCAGCAGACGATGTATCCACTGGTTCCGGCGGAGCTGGGGAGGGATTTCGCGCTCGACCGCGTGCTGCGCTTCGGCAGCCTCCCGCTCGTCTGGCAGGCCGAGGACCCGCGCGCCACGCTCGACGCCTACGTGCAGCTCTACATCCGCGAGGAAATCCGGGCCGAGGCGCTCGTGCGGAACCTGCCGGGATTCCTGCGCTTCCTGCCGCTGGCGGCGCTCTTCCACGGCCAGGTGATCAACCTCGCCGGCCTGGCGCGCGATGCGGCGACGGCGCGGACGACGGTGGAAGGCTACCTTGGAATCCTGCAGGACACGCTGCTGGCAACCCTGGTGCCGGCATTCGACGCGCGACTGCGAGTGCGTGAACGACGGCACCCCAAGCTGTATTGGGTGGACGCCGGTCTGGTCCGCGCGGCCAAGCGCCAGCTCGGCCCGCTGACCGCGGAAGAGCGCGGCCCGCTCCTCGAAGGATTCGTCCTTACCGTGCTGCGCGCTCACAACCAGGGGGGAGAGCTGTTCGACGAGCTCGCATACTGGGCGCCCGCGGAAGCGCGGCAGACGGAAGTCGATTTCCTGCTGCGGCGGGGGCGGGAGTACCTGGCGCTCGAAATCAAGTCGCAGGCGAGGTTCTCGACAGTGCAGCTGGCCGGCCTGCGCGCCGTGGCCGGCCTGCCGCGTCTGGCTCGCCGCGTGCTCGTGTACCTGGGCGATCGTCGTCTGAAGACCGACGACGGTATCGAGGTGTGGCCGCTCGATGCGTTTCTCGGCGCAGTCGGCGGCGGACGACTCTGGCCATGAGAGGGTGCGACGGTGCGAGGGTGCGACGGTGTGACGGTGCGTCCGACGGTGCGACGGTGTGACGGTGCGTCCGACGGTGCGACGGTGCGTCCGACGGTGCGACGGTAGGACGGTTCCGGTGCACCATTGCACCAGCGTACATCGCACCACCGCACTGTCCGAGGCACCGAGAGCCATTGTTGTCCTGAGCGCGTGACGCGGCCAGCCCCGCCCGGCCCGGTGCTCACGCAGCCTGGAACGTGACGTTGAGGAACTCGGCAGGAGCCTCACGGTGCTCCAGGCGCTCGGCGATGACGCGAAGGGCGAGGGCCTGTACGCGGGCCACGGCCTCGTCACGGTCGTGGCCGTACGCCATGACACCGGAGAGAGCGGGGATCTCCGCCAGCCACCGGCCGTCGTCTTCCCGTTCGATTTCAACAGAGAAGGTCACGCCCGCAATGTAGCATTCGGGCCGGTCGTTGAACAAGGCGGTGGACGCCGGCCGATCACGGGCCACAGAGGCACAGAGACACAGAGACCTTTTCTTGTCGTGGGCGCGTGACGCGGCAGCCCCGCGCGGCCCGGGTTGCGCACCTTCAACCACGAACGCGTCGTTCACACTGCTTTGTGCTCCCTTCTCCGTTCGTGTTCCGGTTCGGGGCTGCCGTTCCTCGGTCCCCGTCGAGCCGGGTCGAGGGAACGTGAACACGAACCGAGCACCACGCACCGTCGCACGGGCCGTCGCACCGTCGCACCGTTCGAGGTTGTGTGTCACACCGGCATCTCCACGTGCACGCGCGTGCCGTGCGGCGCGACCGGGGCAATCGTCACCGTGCCGCCATGTTCCCCCGCCCGCTCGCGCATGCCGAGCAGGCCGATCGACCGCGGCGAGTTCGCCAGCTCGACCGCAATCCCGCGCCCGTTGTCACAGACGTCGAGCGTGAGGCCGGCGGTCCCGGTCGCCAGCGTGATGTCGACGCGCGTGGCGTCGGCGTGGCGGACGACGTTGGTCAGCGCCTCCTGCAGGATCCGGTAGAGGGCGGTGGCCCGGGCCTGGTCCACCTCAACGGCGCCGTCCCGCACGGCGGCGGCGCAGGCGATGCCGGTGCGCGTGGCGAACTCCTCCGCCTGCCATTCGACGGCGGCGACGATGCCGAGGTCGTCCAGGATGCCGGGCCGCAGCTCGCTCGACAGGCGCCGGACGGTGTGAATCGTGGCGTCCACCTGGCGGACGGCGGCGGCGGTTCGTTCGCGCAGGGCGAGCGAGTCGGCAACGCCGGCGACCCGGGAGAGCCGCGTGTCGAGCCATGCCAGGTCGATCTTGATTCCGGTGAGCGCCTGGCCGAGCTCGTCGTGCAGTTCCCGGGCGATGCGCGTCGCTTCCTGCTCGCGCGCCTTCTGGGCGCGCGCGGTGAGGCCCCGCAGCGCCGTGGCCAGCACGCGGACCTGTTCTTCGGCGCGCGTGCGCTCGGTGACGTCGCTGATCGTCAGGACCACACCGGTCAGCGTTCCGGTGTCGTCCACGAGCGGGGCGGCGTTCACCGACAGGGCGACGCGCCGCCCGTCGGAGCGCTCGACGGCCAGTTGCACGTCGTACACCGGACGCCCCGTGCGCAGGACCTCGCGGAACGGGTGCGCCTCCTCGGGCAGCCGCCGGCCGTCAACTCGCAGTGGCGTCGGCGCCAGCGCGGCGTACGAGCGGCCCGCCATCGAGCCGGCGGGCAGGCCGGCGATCCGCTCGGCGGCCGGATTGGCGAAGGTAATCGTGCCCGCGGTGTCGACGACGGCGATGCCGTTGGCGTCGGTCTCGACGATGCGGGCGAGGAGGGAGCGATTCTCGCGCAGCGCCGCTTCGATCTGCCGGCGCTCGGTGATGTCGCTGAAATAGATCGTCAGCCCCCGCGGCGACGGGTAGATGCGGTTCTCGAACCAGCGATCGTAGGGCGGGTAGTACTCCTCCAGCGTGATCGGCGTCTGCTCGCGCATCGCGCGCTCGTAGGCGCGGTGGAACGGCTGGCCGACGCCCTCGGGAAACTCGGTCCAGATATGCCGGCCGATCAGCTCCTCCGGCGTCCGGCCGAAGAGCGCCGCCGCCTTCGCGTTGACGTAGGTGTACCGCCAGTCCGCATCGAGCGCGACGAAGGCGTCCGAGACGCGCTCCAGGATCTCGGCGAGCGGCGGCTGCGGCACCGGAAGGACCGTGCTCATGGCGTCGGCTCCTGTCTTCCGCATGCTACACCTCGACCGGCGCGACGGGGAACGACGAACGGCAGCACCGAACCGGAACACGAACGGAGAAGGGAGTACCCAGCAGTGTGAACGACGCGTTCGTGAATCAGTCGTTCACGCTTCTCGGTTCTCCCTTCTCGGTTCGTGTTCCGGGTTCGTGTTCGGGGTTCGCGGTTCACTGGTCGGAGGTCTCGCCCACAGTATTCATGAACGAAGCGGTCGAGGGGACACGCTCGCGGAGAAACGCGTTCGGAGCAGGCCGTTCCGATCACGAAAAACGCCGCGCAGGCCAGCGACACGGCGTGGGGATGGGGGCCCCCACGCCATTGCCGCCGACGATAGGCCGGAGCGGCGTTTTTCCGGCCTGCGGAGCCGCGTTTTGGAGCGACCGTGTCTCCTCGACCCTGCGGTGTTCATGAATCAACCGGGCTATCGCGCCCCGCGCACCGGCCCGTCAGTCTCGACGGGTAGACCGGGAATCCCGAACCTGGGGCATCACCCCAGCGGAATCTCCACGTGCACGCGCGTGCCCCGGGGGGCGAGCGGCGCGACGGTGACCGTGCCGCCGAACACCCGCGCGCGCTCGCGCATGCCGAGCAGGCCAATCGAGCGCGGCGAGGCGGCCGCCTCCGCCGCGATGCCGCGGCCGTTGTCGCGGACGTCGAGCGTGACGGCGCCGCCATCGAGCGCCAGCGTCACGTGGACGCGCGTCGCCCCGGCGTGCCGCGCCACGTTGGTGAGCGCCTCCATCAGGACGCGGTAGAGCGCGGTGGCGCGCGGCGCGTCGATCGGTGGCAGCTCGGCGGGGAGCGACGTCACGCACGGGATGCCCGTGCGCGCCTCGAACTCCTGCGCCTGCCACTCGATCGCCGCGACGATGCCCAGATCGTCGAGCACGCTGGGGCGCAGCTCCGTGGAGATGCGGCGGACGTCCTGGATGGCGGCGTCCACCTGCCGGATGGCCGCGGCGGTCCGCTCCCGGAGCGGCGCCACGTCGGCGGCGCCGCCGGCGCGGGAGAGCCGGCTGTCGAGCCACGCCAGGTCGATCTTGATCCCGGTGAGCGCCTGGCCGAGCTCGTCGTGCAGCTCCCGGGCGATGCGCGCCGCTTCCTCCTCGCGCGCCGTCTGGACGTTGGTCGAGAGCGCCCGGAGCGCCGCCGCCAGCTCGCGAATCTGCTCCTCGGCGCGTCTCTGTTCGGTTGTCTCCACCACCGTCCCGCGCATGCGCAGCGGCCGGCCGTCCTGGTCGAAGGTGAACTCGCCGCGTGCGGACACCCAGCGAACGCTCCCGTCGGGCCAGACGACGCGGAACTCGCGCGCGCACGGCGCCCGCGCGGCGATACAGTGCGCCACCGCGTCGCCGAGGCCCGGCAGGTCGTCCGGGTGCACGCGCGAGGCGAACGACGCGTAGGTGCCGGCGAAGTCGCCCGGCGCGAAGCCCCACGGCTCTTCGTACCCGCGCGACCAGGCAATGCGATCGTTCGGCACGTCCCAGTCGAAGATGCCCACGTGGGCGGCCTCGAGCGCCAGGCGCAGCCGCTCCTCGCTCTCCCGCAGCGCCTCGCCCGCCTGCTTGTACCCCGTGACATCCGTGAAGACGCCGATGATGTGCTCGAGCGCTCCGTCGTTCGAGACGGTGAGGACGCCGCGGTCGCGCATCCAGCGCCAGGAGCCGTCGCGGTGGCGGAAGCGGTATTCGATGTCGAGCGAGCGCCCCTCGCCGGCGGCCTGCTCGACGCCGGCCAGCACCCGCTTCAGATCGAGCGGGTGGACCCGGCTCGTCCAGCTCTCGAGGGTCGTGCCCATCTCGGCGGCGGAGTAGCCGAGGACGGCGGTGAACTCGCCGCTCCAGATCACTTCGTTGGTTCGCCGCCGCGCCTCGTAGGCGATCTGGCCGAGCGCGTTCACGAGCGCGGCGTTGCGCCGGGTCAGCTCCTCGCGTGCCTTCTTCGCCAGGCTGCGAGCCTCGTCGTGCCGCTTGCGCCAGGTGATGTCGTTGAAATAGACGGTCAGCCCCTGCCGCGACGGATAGATGCGGTGCTCGAACCACCGGTCCGGCGACGCCAGGTACCCGTCCATCGACACGGGACGCCCTTCCTGCATCGCCCGTTCGCACGCGCGGTGGAACGGCCGGCCGACCGCCCAGGGAAATGCGGTCCACATGTGACGGCCGACCAGCTCGTCCGAGTTCCGGCCGAGGAAGCCCGCGGCCCCTGGACTCACAGAGACGATGCGCCACTCCCGATCGAGCGCGAGAAAGCCGTCGGAGATGCGCTCCAGGACTCGGGCGAGCGGCAGCGGGAGGACGGAGGAGGTGGAGTGGACGCTGATCTCCTTCGTCCAGCTTCTACCACCTCCGCGCTCTCGGTGTCTGCCGGACAAAATCGGGTGCCAGATACGAGGTTTCTCCGGTAGCGCCGGGCGCGGCGGGCGTCCTACCGTGGGATCGGCGATGACTGGTGAGATGGCGACGGCGCCGTTCCTCCGCAGGGCGGCCGCCTGTGCCGGGCTGGCGGGCGCGTCGGTGGCGGCGCTCGGTGGGCTGGTGCTCACCGGCTGGGCGCTCGATATCGCCGTCCTCCGGCAGATCCATCCGGCGTTCGTGCCGATGGTGCCGAATACGGCGGCCTGCTTCGTGCTGGCCGGCTGCGCGCTCTGGATGGAGCGGCGGCCGGGCGCCGGAGCGTCCCACCGGCGGACGGCGCAGATCGCCGCGGCGCTCGTCGCGCTGGTAGGCGCAGCGACGCTCGTCGAGCACCTCGCCGGCGTGAGCGTCGGCATCGACCAAGTGCTGATGCGCGCGTCGGACCCGCTGGTCCCCGCCGCAACGCCGGGACGGATGGCGCTGGCGACCTCCGTCAGTTTCCTCCTGTCCGGCCTGTCGCTCGTCGGGCTCGGCGGGCGCGGCTCGCTTGGCGCCCTTCGCGCGCCGTGGCTCGCGCTGCCGGTGGGCGCCATTTCGTTCCTGGCGGTGCTCGGATACCTCTACGGCGTGTCGGCGCTCTACGCCGTCCCGGGGTACGCGTCCATGGCGCTGCACACCGGCGTCGGCTTTCTCGTCCTCGCGGTCGGCATGCTGGCGGCGCGGCCGGATCGGAGCTGGGTTGCCATTCTCGGCAGCCCCCGGGCGGGCGGAATGGTGGCGCGCCGCCTGCTGCCGGTGGCGATCCTCGTGCCGGTCGCGCTCGGCTGGCTCAGGCTGATGGGCGAGCAGGCGGGGCTCTACGCCACCGAGTTCGGCCTCGCGCTCATGGTGTCGTCGTCGGTCGCGCTGCTGCTGTGGTTCGGCCGCTCGACGGTGCTCGTGCTCGAACGCCACGATACCGCCCGCGAGAACGCGTACGCGTTCTCCGAGTCGCTGCTCGCGAGCCTGCCGGGCGTCTTCTGCTTGTGCGACGAGTCCGGCCGGCTCCTCCGCTGGAACCGCGCCTTGGAGGAGGTGAGCGGCTATACCACCGCGGAGATCGCGGCTCGTCCGCTGCTCGATTTCGTGGCGGAGGAGGAGCGCACGTCCTTCGCCGAGCGCGTACGGCACGGGCTCGCGACCGGGTGGACCGACACGGACGCCGTGCTCGTGGCGAAGGACGGGCTCCGAACGGCCTACCATTTCACCGGCCGGCGCGCGGAGATCGAGGGGGCGCCCTGCCTGATCGGCATAGGCGTCGACATCAGCCGCCGCCGCGCCGCCGAAGAGCAGCTCGTCCGCCTCAACGCCGAGCTCGAGGCGCGCGTGGACGAGCGGACGGCGGCGCTCGTCGCGGCCAACCAGGAGCTCGAATCGTTCTCGTACTCGGTGTCGCACGATCTGCGCGCGCCGCTGCGCGCGGTCGACGGCTACGCCTGCATCCTCGTCGAGGACCACGCCTCCCGCCTGGACGAGGAAGGACGGCGGGTGGCGGGCGTGGTCAGGAGCGAGGCGCAGCGGATGAGCGCGCTCATCGACGACCTGCTCCGGTTCTCGCGCCTCAGCCGCCAGTCGATGCAGGTGGCCGACGTCGACATGACGGCGCTGGCGCGGTCGGCTTTCGACGAGGTGACGGCCGCCGATTCGGGGCGGCACGTGCGGTTCGTGCTGCCGCCGCTGCCGGCGGCGCGCGGCGAGGCCGCCATGCTGCGCCAGGTGTGGGTGAACCTGATCGGCAACGCCGTGAAGTTCACGAGCCGGTGCGCCGAGCCGGCCGTCGAGGTCGGCGGGTCGCGGGGCGACCACGAGCTGACCTACTACGTCCGGGACAACGGCGTCGGTTTCGACATGGCGTACGCGGACAAGCTCTTCGGCGTGTTCCAGCGCCTCCACGGCGAGGGCGAGTTCCCCGGCACCGGCGTCGGCCTCGCCCTCGTCAAGCGCGTCGTCGGCCGCCACGGCGGGCGCGTCTTCGCCGAGGCGCGGCCGGGCGCCGGCGCCACGTTCTACTTCACGCTTCCACTGCAGGAGGAATGACATGGCCTTCTCCGTCCTCGTGGTGGACGATTCGAGCGTCGTCCGGTCCCGTCTGACCGAGATGCTGTCGGAGATCGACGGGGTGACGCACGTCGACGACGCGCCGGGGGCGGCCGAGGCGCGGCTGCTGCTGGCGACGACCGCGCCCGACGTGGTGGTGCTCGACATCCGCATGCCCGGAGGGAGCGGCATCGACCTGCTGCGCGAGATCAAGTCGAGCGGATCCCGCGGCTTCGTCATCATGCTGACCAACTACCCGCTCGCGCCCTACCGGTCCGTGTGCCTCCGGGCGGGCGCGGACGTGTTCCTCGACAAATCGACGGAGCTCGAGGCGGCCGTGGACATCGTCAGGCGGCTCGCGATCGGACCGGGACAGCCAGTGAAGGTGCGTGCCGCATCTCTGGCGCGGAGGGAGTCATAGTGGACGAACTGCAAGAAGTCCTGCTCCTTCTCGTGGAGGACAATCCCCGCGACGCGGAGCTGACGCTCCGCGCGCTCCGGTCCCATCGCCTGGCGAACCGCGTCGTGCACGTGGCCGACGGCCAGGAGGCGCTCGACTGGCTGTTCGCCGCCGGGCCGTACCGGGACCGCAATGCCGATGACCGGCCGAAGATCGTGCTCCTCGACCTCAAGCTGCCGAAGGTCGATGGTCTCGAGGTGCTCCGCCGGATGCGGAGCGACGAGCGGACGCGTCTGGTCCCGGTGGTCGTGCTCACCTCCTCGCGCGAGGAGCGCGACGTGGTGGAGAGCTACCGCCTCGGCGTCAACAGCTACATCGTCAAGCCGGTCGAGTTCGAGAACTTCGCGGCGGCGGTCGCGGAGGCGGGGCACTACTGGCTCCTCCTCAATCAGGTGCCCCGATGACGCAGGCCCGGATCAAGGTGCTCGTGCTCGAAGACTCGGCCGCCGATGCCGAGCTGATGGTGCGCGAGCTGGGCCGGGCCGGCCTCGCCTTCGACTGGGCGCGCGTGGACACGCGGGCCGCCTTCGCCGCCGCGCTCGATCCGGCGCCGGACCTCGTCCTGGCCGACTACCGCCTGCCGGACTTCAACGGGCTGCGGGCGCTCGAGCTGGTGCTCCGCCGCGGGCTCGACGTGCCGCTCATCGTCGTAACGGGCGAGATCGGCGAAGAGCTCGCCGCCGAGTGCGTGAGGCGCGGCGCCACCGACTACCTGCTCAAGGATCGGCTGGAGCGCCTGGGCCCGGCGGTGGTGCGTGCGCTGGAAGAGGCGCGCGTGCGGCGCGAACACCGCAGATCGGAGGACGAGCTGCGCGCGATGCACGTCCGCATGCGCCATCTGCTGGCGCATGGCCCTGCAATCCTCTATGGGTTCGACCTGCGTGGCGACACCCTCACGCCCCTTGTCATGACGGAGAACGTGAAGACGGCCTTCGGGTTCAGCCTGGAGGAGGCGAACAGCGCCGAATGGTGGCTGGCGCAGCTTCACCCGGAGGACCGCGATCGGATGCTGGCGGCGCGCGCCGCGCTCCTGCAGGGAAAGGACTTCACCGGTGAATACCGGATACGGCACAAGGACGGCGCGTACCGATGGATCGAGGACCACGTTCGCGTCCTGCGCAATCCGGCGGGCGAGCCGTCGGAGGCGATCGGGGTCTGGATCGACGTCACCGAACGCAAACACGTGGCGACGGCGCTCCTCGCCAACGAGGCCCGCCTGCGGGTGGCGATGAAGGCCTCGAACATCGGCCCCTGGGAGCGGGACCTGACGACCAACGAGGTCTACTACTCGCCCGAATGGAAGCGGCAGATCGGCTATCGCGACGACGAAATCGCGGGGCGGTACGAGGAGTGGGAGAGTCGTTTGCACCCCGACGACCGGGAGCGGACGGTCCGGGCCCTGCGGGCCTACCTCGCGGATCCTGCGCGCGGCTACGACGTGGAGTTCCGCTTGCGGCACAAGGACGGCTCGTATCGATGGATTCAGACGCGCGGCATGCTGACCTTCGACGACGGCGGCCGGCCGGTCCGCATTACGGGCTGCCACGTCGACCTCACGGAGCGCAAGGCGCTGGAGCTCGAGAGAGCGCGACTCGCGAGGACGCTGCAGCTCCTGCTCGACTCGACCGGGGAAGGCATCTACGGCGTCGATCCCGAGGGGCGCTGCACGTTCGTGAACAAGGCGGGCGCCGCAGCGCTCGGATGGCGGCCGGAAGAGGTCGTGGGTCGGCCCATGCATCCGCTGGTGCACCACAGCCGGCCGGACGGGTCGCCCTTTCCAGTCGAGAAGTGCCCGATTCTCGACGCCCCCCGCACGGGGCAGTCGCGTCACGCCGACGATGACGTCTTCTGGAGGCGCGACGGGTCGTCGTTTCCGGTGGAGTACTCCTCCAGTCCGATTCGCGACGAGGACGAGATCAGAGGCGCGGTCGTGATCTTCAGGGACGTCACGGAGGAAAGGACGCGCGCAGCGCAGCTCCAGCAGGCGCAGAAGATGGAGGCGATCGGCCGCCTCGCCGGCGGCATCGCCCACGACTTCAACAACCTGCTGACGGTCATCCTCGGGTGTGCGGACCTGATGAACGACGACGTGCCGGCGGGGAGCGCGGCGCACCGCGAGCTCGACGAGATCCGGGAGGCCGCCGGGCGGGCGCGCAACCTGACCAGCCAGCTCCTGGCCTTCAGCCGCCGCCAGATCCTGCAGCCGCGCGTGGTGGACGCCAACGAGGTCGTCGCCGGCATCACCGGCATGATCGAGCGGCTGCTCGGCGAGGACGTCGCGCTCCACACCACGCTCGAGCCGCGGCTGCACCCGATTGTCGTCGACCCGGGCCAGCTCGAACAGGTGCTGGTCAACCTCTGCGTCAACGCTCGCGACGCGATGCCCGAAGGGGGGACGCTCACGATCGAGAGCCGGAACGTGCGCCTCGAGACGAGCGAGCACGGCGGGACGATGTCGCCGGGCGATTACTCCGTGCTCGTCGTGACCGACACCGGCAAGGGCATGGACCAGGAGACGCAGGCGCGGATCTTCGAGCCGTTCTTCACGACCAAGCAGGGAGGTGGCACGGGGCTCGGCCTGGCCACCGTGTACGGCATCGTCAAGCAGAGCAACGGGTTCATCTGGGTGTACAGTGAGCCCGGGCACGGCACGACGTTTCGCATCTGCTTTCCCCGCGCCGGCGGCGCCGCCGCGGCGCCAGTGGACGAGGCGCCGAGACGCCGACGCCAAGCGCCGCTCGACGGGACGACGGTGCTCCTGGTCGAGGACAGCGAGCCGGTGCGGCGGCTCGCCCGGCGCTTCCTCCACGGCGCCGGCTGCGTCGTGATCGAGGCGGGGTCGCCCGCCGAAGCGCTGACGGTCGCCGGCGCGCGGGGCGACATCGACCTCCTCGTGACCGACGTCGTCATGCCGGGCGGCAGCGGGCCCAAGCTCTACGCGCAGATGAAGGGCGCCATGCCGCGGCTCAAGGTGCTGTACACCTCGGGATACACTGAGGATGCGATGATCCGGCACGGGATTTCGGCGGGAGAGACGGCGTTCCTCGAGAAGCCGTTCACCCGCGAGGCGCTGCTGGCCAAGGTCGCCGAGGTCGTCGCCGGCGGCGGCTCGTGACTCCGAACACGCAGGCAGGACAGGTGCCGCCAGGCGCATCGAAGGACGGCGAGGCGGACCCGCCGGGCGATTGGACCGCCGAGCGCGAACGGCTGACGGCGTTCGGGTCGGCGGTGGGTGTCGCCCTGACCTCGGGCCTGGCCGTGCCGCAGATGCTCGGCCGGTGCGCCGAGGCGATGGTCGAACATCTCGGCGCGGCGCTCGCGCGCATCTGGACGGTGAGCGCCGACGGGGCCGTCCTCGAGCTGCACGCGAGCGCCGGCATGTACACGCACCTGAACGGGCCGCACGGCCGCGTCAAAATCGGCGAGCTCAAGATCGGGCACATCGCTGCCAGCGGCGAACCGCACCTGACCAATGCGCTGCAGTCCGATCCCTCCGTGAGCGACCCCGACTGGGTGCGCAGGGAAGGCCTCGTCGGCTTCGCTGGATACCCGCTCTTCGTGGACGGCCGCCTCGTCGGCGTGATGGCGATGTTCGCGCGCGAGCCGCTGCCGGAATCGACGCTGAGCGCGCTTGGCATGGTCGCACAGCAGTTCGCCCTCGGCGTTGACCGCCTGCGCGTCGGGCAGGCGCTCCTCGAGAGCGAGGTGCGCGGGGCGGTCGTGCTCGACGCGACCGGGATCGGCCTGTGGGAGCGCCGTCTCGACACCGGACGCACGTACTGGTCGCCGTCGCACCGGGCGCTCCTCGGCGAGCCTCGACGAGCTCTTCGCACGCGTGCACCCCGACGACCGGAAGGCGTTGGCGGAACAGATCAGCGTGGCCATCGAGACCCGTTCCGAACACGAGATTGAATTTCGCGTGATCCGGCCCGACGGCCGCACGGTCTGGATTGCCGGAAAGGCGCGCCTGGTCGAGGCGGGCGGCGTCCGGCGCTTCGTTGGCGTCACCGCGGACATCTCCGAGCGGAAGCGCCTCCAGGACGAGCTCCACCGCGCGCAGACGATGGAGGCGGTCGGGCGGCTGGCCGGCGGCATCGCCCACGATTTCAACAACCTGCTGACGATCGTGCTCGGCTACAGCGAGCTGCTGACCGAGGCGCTCGAGCCCGGCAGCGGGCCGATGGCGGACCTGCGGGAGATCCAGCAGGCGGCTGGCCGCGCCAGGGACCTCACCGCCCAACTGCTCGCCTTCGGCCGCCGGCAGTTGCTGCAGGCGCGGACGCTCGACCTGAACCGGATTGTCGCCGGCGCGACCGGCAGACTGCGTGAGGTCGTCGGTCAGGGCGTCCGAGTCGTCACGCGGCTCGACCCGGAGGCGGCCCCAATCCTGGCGGACCCGGCGCAGCTCGAGCGGATTCTGACGAACCTGGCGGCCAACGCCGGCGACGCGATGCCGCACGACGGGACGCTCACCCTCGAGACGCGGAACATCCATGCCGACGACCCGCGTCTGGGCGGCGTCGTGCCGGCCGGCGAGTACGTCGCGCTCGTCGTGACCGATACCGGCGCCGGCATGGACGCGGCCACGCAGGCGCACCTGTTCGAGCCGTTCTTCACAACCAGGGAAGGCGCGGCGGGCCTCGGTCTCGCCACCGTGTACGGCATCGTCAAGCAGAGCGGCGGCTACGTCACGGTCAGGAGCGCACCCGGCCAGGGGAGCTCGTTCCGCATCTATTTTCCGCGCGTCGAGGCGGCGGCGACCGACAGCCGCCCCCGCGAGAAGGCGCCGCGCGGCGGCGGGTGGCGCGAACCGGGCGGACACGTGCTCGTCGTGGACGACACGGAGGCGGTCCGAAAGCTGGCGCGGACGCTCCTCGAACAGGACGGCTACGACGTGCTCGAGGCGGCCGACGCCGCCGAGGCGCGGCAGGTCGCGGCGGGATCGTTCCGCATCGACCTGCTCCTGACCGATCTCGTCATGCCGGGTGGGAGCGGGGCGGGCCTCTACGCCGAGCTGGCGCGCAGCCGTCCCGGCCTGCGCGTGATCTACATGTCGGGATACACCGACGATGCGGCCGCCCGCGACCGGATCGCCGCCGGCGCGGCGCTGTTCCTCCAGAAGCCGTTCACGCGCGCGGCGCTGGCGGCCACGGTGCGCGAGGTGCTCGATGCCTGACGCCGCGACACGACCGACGCTGCTCGTCGTCGACGACGACCCGGCCATCTGCGACATGCTGGAGCGTTTCGGCCGCCGGGCGGGATACACCGTGACGTCGCGGTCCGGCGGCCGGGAGACGCTCGCCCATCTCGGCGAGCTGCGCGCCGACGTGGCGCTCGTGGACCTGCAGATGCCGGAGGTGGACGGCCTCGACGTGCTGCGGGCCATCCGGGCGGCGCAGCCCGACTGCCAGGTGATCCTGATGACCGGGTACGCCACGGTCGACACGGCCATCGAGGCGGTCAAGCTCGGCGCGCTCGACTACCTGAGCAAGCCGCTGCCGCTCGACCGCCTGAAGGCGCTGCTCGGGGCGGCGCGCGAAGAGATCGAGCGGCGGCGGGCGCTGCTCGAAGCCGACCGCGCCGTCGCCCGGCGCGTCGAGCTGTGCGGGATGATCGGGCGCAGCCAGGTGATGCAGGAGCTGTTCGCGCTGGTGCGGCGGCTGGCGCCCTACGCGCGCATCGCCCTCGTCACCGGCGAGACCGGCACCGGCAAGGAGCTGGTGGCCCGCGCGCTGCACCAGCTCGGGCCCCGCAGCCGGCGGCCGTTCGTCACCGTCAACTGCGCGGCCGTCGTCGACAGCCTGTTCGAGAGCGAGCTGTTCGGACACGTGCGCGGCGCCTTCACCGGCGCGACCGACAACAAGGCGGGGCTGTTCGAGGCGGCCGACGGCGGCACGCTCTTCCTGGACGAGGTGGGGGAGCTGTCGCAGACGGTGCAGGCCAAGCTGCTGCGGACGCTCGAAACGGGCGAGGTGCACCGCGTCGGCTCGCTGGCGCCGCGGACGGTGGACGTGCGGGTGGTGACGGCGACCAACCGGAATCTCGCCGACGACGTGGCGGATGGGCGCTTCCGGCGCGACCTGCTGTACCGCCTCAACGTGGTGGAGATCGCGCTCCCGCCGCTGCGCGACCGGCGGGAGGACATCCCGTACCTGACCGCGGCGTTCCTCGAGGAGGTGCGGGCGCGCCTGGGCGTCGGGATGAGCGGCCTGACCCCGGCCGCCGAAACGCTCCTCGTGCGGCACGCGTGGCCGGGCAACGTGCGCGAGCTGCGCAACGTGATGGAGCGCGCCTCGCTCATGGCCGAGGGGTGCCTGCTGACCGACCGTGACATCCAGCGCGCGCTGCCCGCCTCCGGCCGCGCCGCTGGTCTTCCCGACGTGAGACGTGAGCCGGGTTCCGTGCCCGTCGGCCATGCTGAGGGCGGCGACTCGGCCGAACGCGGGCCCCGGAGCCGGCTCCAGGATCTCGAGCGCGACCAAGTGCAGCGGGCGCTCGCCGAGGCCGACGGCAACAAGCTGAAAGCGGCGGAGCTGCTCGGGATCAGCCGGCGCGCGCTCTACCGGAAGCTGGAGAAGTACGGGTTGGAGACGTAGGCGGGCACCTCGGACGGTGCGACGGTGCGAGGGTGCCTTGACCCGCACTCTTCATGAATCCGTCGTTCACGCTTCTCGGTTCTCGCTTCGTGTTCGGGGTTCGTGTTCGGGGTTCGGTTCGCATCGGCGGCACTCCCGACGGGGACCGAGGCACCACAGCCCCGAACCGGAACACGAACGGAGAAGGGAGCACCCAGCAGTGTGAACGACGCGTTCGTGAATCATCCACGTTAAAGAACTCCTCTGTGTCTCTGTGCCTCTGTGGCCCGTGATCGTTGTCGCTGTGGCCCGTGATCGACGTCGCTGTGGCCCGTGATCGACCGAGACGGGCGGTGTCAGCGCAGGTGCCGGAGGGTGCTCGCGTTCCTGCTGGCGACGAGGGCGGCGACGGCATTGGAGGCGACCATGACGCCGATGGCCGCCGCCTTCTTGTCGCGCTTCCAGAGCCGCTCGGCGGCGAGGATGGCGCCGGCGGTGGCCCCGGCCTTGACGGCCCAGAGGGCGCCGGCATTGCCGACCACGCCCTGCATGAGCGGATTGGCTTCCTGGGCGCCGCGGGCGAGCGCCTGCCGCGTCGAGTAGACGTCGTAGACCTGGAGCGCCGCGTAGCTGACGTAGAGCGCCGGCAGCACCGCGGGCCGCGCCAGCGTGCGCTCGACGCGCGCCGGGACGACGATGGCCGGGGCCGCGGCCGGCGCAGCGGTCTCCTCGGCGAAGGCCGGCAGCGCGGCGGTGAGGCTCAGGAGGGCGGCGGCGATCGTGCGGCGCATTGGTCTCTCTCCTTGCGGCGTCCGCGCCGGATTGCGCGGGACGCCAGTCACAGGAGCGAAGCCGGTGCCGTCCGTGCCAGCTGCGGGAAGTCATTGATTTCATAGGGGTTGGGTGTGAGGAGCGTGCGCTCGCAGGGGTGTGCGGCGGGCGCGCGAGGCGTGCGCGCACACCGGCGGGGTCTGACCCTGACGTGGAGAATGGAGCGGTGAACTTCGATCTTGGCGCCGTGGAGCTGGCCTGGCGCGACAAGGCGTCGGCGCTCGGACGCAGCGTCGCCCCCGACCCGGCGGCGGCGGCCGTCGTCGCCGGCGCGGCCCGGGCGGGCTTGCTCGACCCGGCGGCCGATCTGCTCACCGTGACCGTGGCCGTGGAGGCGCTCGCCCAGGAGTCGCCGGCCGCGGCGGTCGCGCTGGCGCTGCACTCGGCGGTGGCGCTCACGCTCCATCACCAGGGCGCCGGCGGGCACGGGGGCGACCGGTACTCCGCGCTCCTGCGCGGCGAGGTGGTCGCTGCCGTCGGCCTCTCCTCCGACGACATGCCGGTGGAACAGGACGGCCGCCTCTCGGGCCGGGCGCCGTGGGTGGCGCCGGTCACCAGCCGGGGGATGGCTGTCGTCGGACCGCGAGGCGCCGCCGAGCGCGTGGCGTACCTCGTGGCGCTCGACGCGCCGGGCGTGACGATCGAACCGGTTGCCACGGCAGGGCTCGCCGGTCTGGTGTGCGGCCACGTGCGCTTCACCGACGCCGCGTGCGAGCCGATTGGCGCCACGCCGCCGATCATGTCGCGCGTGCGTATCCTGATGGCGGCGGCCGGCCTCGGCATGGGACGCCGGGCGCTGCGCGAGGCGCTCGCCGCGGCAAAGGCGGCGCGGACGGCGGCGGCGGGGGAGCAAACGGTGCAGGGGCTGCTCGCCGACGCCGCCACCGAGCTCGACGCGGCGATGCTGATGACGTGGAAGGCGGCGGTGGGAGCGACCGAGGCCTCGCCGCTGCGCCTGGCCGACGCGTCGCTCGCCAAGCTGATGGCGACCTCGGCGGCGCAGCGGGCCGTCGAGCGGGCCACGCAGGTCGTCGGCGCCGACAGCTTCGAGCGCGGGCACGTCATCGAGCGGCTGGCGCAGGACGTGCGCGCGCTGGAACTCTTCGCGGGCCGGACCGAGGCGCTGCGCGCCGCGGCGGCGGAGGAGGTGCTGCCGACGTAATGGCGCCCCGGAGGGTGCGACGGTGCGGGGTGCGACGGTGCGAGGGTGCGTCCGAGGGTGCGATGGTGCGACGGTGCCCCGGAGGGTGCGACGGTGCGGGGTGCGACGGTGCGAGGGTGCGTCCGAGGGTGCG
>MELF01000013.1:18277-88412 GCA_001767525.1 Acidobacteria bacterium RIFCSPLOWO2_12_FULL_68_19
CGGTGCGAGGGTGCGTCCGAGGGTGCGATGGTGCGACGGTGCCCCCGGAGGGTGCGACGGTGCGAGGTGCGACGGTGCGAGGGTGCGTCCGAGGGTGCGAGGGTGCGACGGTGCCCCGGAGGGTGCGACGGTGCGACGGTGTCTTGGAGATGTGCGACCCGAGCCGCGCGGGCCTGCCCCGCATCACGCGCCGACGACAAGAGGAAGCTCTCTGTGCCTCGGTGTCTCGGTGGTTCGTGATCGAGCATAGGCGCCGGCCACGGGTGCGAGAGTGCGAGGTGCGAGGGCGCGACGGTGGCCCGCCCCTCGACCGGCTCATCCCAGGATTTCGTTCAGGCCGTCGACGACTCGAGCGACCTCCTCATCGGAGGCCCGACTGAGGCGGGCGCCGATCCGATCGATCGACAGTGTTCGGATCTGAGTGATCTTGATCCACGAACGTCTTGGTAGACCCGGGGCTGCGCTTTCGAGTGTCAGCGGGAAGCCCGCTCGGGGCTGCCTGGCTCGTGAGCGCAACGGCGATCACCGTGCCGGAGCGTTCGTTGAACACGTCGTGGCTGAGGACCAGAACGGGACGTCGGCCGGCCTGCTCACGGCCGCGAGCCGGATTGAGTTCAGCCCAGCGAATCTCGCCTCTCAGTACTCGGGCCATCCGGCCGCGTCTTCAGCCATGCCTTCGTCGGCCAGGCGCTGTTCCTCGCGGGCTCTGATCACTGCGGATGTGGACCTCGGAGATATTTCTGCAGCCGCGCCACGGCGCCGCAGGCGCGCTGAGCCAGCGACTCGAGTCTCCCGAAGTCGGCCGGGTCGAGATACTGCCGATCGACGGCGTCCTGCAGGTGGTTCTGGCATTCCATCAGTGACCCCCGGGCGACATCGAGGAACTGGGCGAAGTCGCGGTGGGTGCGCCGGCCGAATCCCTCCGCGATATTGCGCGGGCCCGACGCGGCGGCGTGCATCAATTGCTCCCGGAACCGCACGTCCCCTCGGACCATCGGCGAGTCCGCCACGCGGTAGACGGCGAGTTTCAGCTCGTGCGCCAGTTGCCAGCAGGTCAGTTCGCGAAAGTGTGTCGCCCCGGCCATGCCGGTCCGCGATGCACACGGTGCGCCAGGGCACAGTCCACGCCAAACGCCCCATTCGCTCGCCGAGTACGACGTTTGTGCCACCGCCAGGCCGGTGCGCCGGTGGCACAATCTGCTGCCCCCTCGATCACGAACCACCGAGACACCGAGGCACCGAGGATTTCTCTAACCTCGATTATTCACGAACGCGTCGTTCACACTGCTGGGTTCTCCCTTCTCCGTTCGGGTTCCGGTTCGGTGCTGCCGTTCGCCGTTCCCCTTCGAGCCGGGTCGAGGGAACGTGAACACGAACCAAGCACCGTGCACCGAGAAGCGTGAACGACTGATTCATGAAGAGTGCGGGTCAAGGCATCCTCGCACCGTCGCACCACCGCACTGTCCGAGGCACCGTCGCACCGTCGCACCGTCGGACGCACCCTCGCACCGTCGCACCTCGCACCGTCGCACCTTCGTACTGTCCGGCGCGTCTAGTCCGGCAGCTCCGCCCGTTCCGGCTCGGGCAGCCAGCGGCTCGCCACCACTCCGATGACGTAGGCGGTGGTGCCGACGAGCGCCGAGGCGTAGGCGAGCCGTTCGGGGAGCGAGGCGCCGGGCATCGAGGCCACGAGGTTGACCGTGACGAGCGCCGCCATCGTCCCGAGCATCCGGCCGCCGACGTTGGCCGCGAAGCTCTCGCCGGTGCCGCGCAGGTGCGTCGGGTAGACGCGGGGCAGGTAGTTCCCCCAGAAGCTGAACTGGGAGATCGTCGCCATGCCGACGAGGAAGATCCCCCACTGCGCGAGCGGCAACCCGACGGTCGGCGTCAACAGGAAGACGAGGGGCAGACAGATCAACCCCGGGATCTGGAACGCCCAGAGCAGCCGGCGCCGCCCGACGATGATCGCGGCGAGGTACGCGAGCAGGATCCGCCCGGCGAGGCCGCCGAACTCCTGGAACGACTGCACACCGCTGATCGTCTGCTCCTGGGCGACGCGCGGCAGCTGCTGCAGCTCGGCGAGGCCGGGCACGATGCGCGGCATCTGCTGGATGGCGCCGAAGGCGGCCGCATAGCCGCACGCCATCATGACGGTGGTGACGATCGTCGTGCGGCGGAACTCGGGCGCGAAGAGCGCCGCGAAGCTCGGGCGCCGCAGCGTGCCGGCGAGCTTCTTCTGCCGCCACGTGGGCGACTCGGGGAGGAACGGCCGAATCAGGATGAGCGGGATGGCGGGAATCAGGCCCGAGATGAGCGTGTAGCGCCACGCCTCGTGGCCGCCCCGCACGATCGGCAGCGACTCGGCGTTGGTGACGATGAGGTAGTAGGCGCCGGTCGCCATGAGGCCGCCAACCGAGCCGAACGCCTGCGTGTAGCCGACGACGTGCTCGCGCTGCCGGGGATCGGGGAAGAGCTCCGAGAGCCAGGCGACGGCGGCGACAAACTCCACGCAGACGCCGATGAACGTGCAGCAGCGCCAGAATAGCAGCCACTGCACCGAGGTGGCGTAGCCGGCGGCCATCGCGGAAAAGCCGTAGAGCAGGATGCTCCAGACGAGCACGCGCCGGCGGCCGAACAGATCGGTGAGGTAGCCGCCGAGCAGCCCGAAGCCGCCGCCGGCCACCGCCGGAATGTACTGCAGCGTGCCGACCCACGCGTTGACCTCGGGGCTGTTGGGCGCCACCGCGAGCAGATCGGCGAGCGCGGGCCGGACGATGAGCGGCAGCATCAGCAGCTCGTAGGAGTCGAACGCGAAGCCGAGCGCCGCGATGCCGCAGATGAGCCACTGGATCGGCGTGAGCGGCGGCGCCGCGGCGCGGGGTTGCGCGATCGTCACGAGTGCCTCGAAGACATGGCGTGCGACTATACTACGTGTCGCAACGCATGCAGGTTTACCCATCACCGCCGGTGGCGCCGATCGAACGGGTCGCGCAGGCGCGCGCCGGGCTCGACGCGTGGGTTCGCGAAGTGGTCGACTGGCATTTCGATCCCGCCAGCGGCTGCCGGTTCTGGCTCGAACGGGCGCGGACGCTCGGGTGGGATCCGCGGCGGGAGATCGCGGGGTTCGGCGATCTGCGCCGGTTCGGCCAGTTCGAGGACGCGTGGCTGCGCGGCGGCCCCGTCGAGCGCTTTGTGCCGCGCGGGCTCGCCGGCAAGCCGGTCTTCGTGTTCGAGACGGGCGGCACGACCGGCATCCCGAAGACGCGCATCAACGTGGACGACTTCCGGGTGGACTACGAGCTGTTCAGCGCGACGCTCCCCGACGAGCACTTCCCCAGGGGGGCGAACTGGCTGATGCTCGGCCCCTCGGGGCCGCGCCGGCTGCGGCTGGCGGTGGAGCATCTCGCGCAGTACCGCGGCGGCATCTGCTTCTCGGTCGATCTGGATCCGCGCTGGGTCATCAAGCTGATTCAGAAGGGATGGTCCGAGCAGCTGCAGGCCTACAAGGACCACGTCATCGACCAGGCGGTCACGACGCTCTCGGCCAACCACGACATCCGCTGTCTGTTCACCACGCCCAAGCTGCTCGAGGCGCTCGCCCTGCGGCTCGAGTCGATGGGGACGACGATCCGCAAGGCAGGGATCACGGGCATCTTCTCGGGGGGCACCGAGTTCACGCCGCAGTGGAACCGGTTCGCCCACGAGGAGCTGCTCGACGGCGCCTACATGACGCCGACCTACGGCAACACGCTCATGGGCCTGGCCGGGAGCGCGCCGTCGGGGCCGCACAACCTCTACAAGATCACCTACTACGCGCCCCAGCCGCGGGCGGTCATCGAGGTGGTCGGCTTCGACGACCCGGACCGCCTCGTCGAGTACGGCGGCGCCGGGCGCGTCCGGCTGACGACGCTGACGAAGGAGTTCTTCATGCCGGGCTTCCTCGAGCGCGACGAAGGGGAGCGCGAGCCGCCTTGCGAGCAGTACCCGTGGGACGGGGTGAGCGGCGTGCGGCCGTACCACGCGTTTGCGGCCACGACCACCGTCGGGGTCTATTGATGCTGTGGTCCTCCCTCACGGAACACCGAGACACTGAGACGCCGAGAACGATCCATCGACGTGGTCTCGGTGCCTCGGTGCCTCGGTGTTCCGTCGGGAGCGCGTGAATTCTCCGATGCTTACGCTTCCCGTCCTTCGCTGGGGCGAGCCGTATGAGAGCCTCGAGGCCGACGAGGTGGTGCACTTCGCCACCGGCGAGCCGATCGCCCGGGTGAGCCGCGCGAGCGGCGGCCTCATCCAGCGCGACCTGCGGAAGGCGGCGCGGGCGCGGGCGGCGCTCTGCGCCATCCCGATCGACGAACTCATCGCGCGCGCCGGCCGGGCCGGCGAGCTGTACATGCACGCGACGCTCCCGATGGGCGACCGCACCCAGTCGCCCGACGCGTTCGTCCACGCCCAGTCGGCGAGCACGGGGCTGCCCGAGCGGATGTGCCGCGCCAACATGAAGAAGAACGCCTTCGTGCTGGCCGAGATGCGGCGCATTCTCACCGCGCTCACCCGGGGGCTCGACTTCGACGTGCTGACGCGCGGGCACGGCGAGGAGCGGCAGGTGCCGGTGAGCTACCAGGCGCAGAGTCCGGTGCTCGGGCTCGTGCTGCCGTCGAACTCGCCGGGCGTCCACACGCTCTGGATGCCGATCGTCCCGCTGCAGGTCGGTCTCGTGCTCAAGCCGGGCCCGCAGGAGCCGTGGACGCCCTACCGGATGGCGGCGGCCTTCTTCGAGGCGGGCATTCCGCGCGAGGCGATCGCGATCTATCCGGGCCAGGCCGAGGTGGGCGCGGCGGTCGTCGACAGTTGCCCGCGCAGCCTCGTCTTTGGCGGGCAGGCGACCGTCGACCGCTACCGCGGCAACCCGCGCGTGCAGGCGCACGGGCCGGGGTTCTCGAAGATCCTGATCGGCGACGACCAGGTGGACGACTGGGAGCGCCATCTCGACGTGATGGTCGAGAGCGTCTTCGCCAACAGCGGCCGGAGCTGCATCAACTGCTCCGGGATCTGGGCGAGCCGGCACACCAAGGCGATCGCCGACGCCATCGCCCGGCGCCTGGCCGGGGTGCGGCCGCTCCCGCCGGAGCACCCGGAGGCGGCGCTGGCGGCCTTCACGGTGCCCGGGGTCGCCGAGGCGATCTCGGCGGCAATCGATCGCGATACGCAGGCGCCCGGCGTGACCGACCTCACGGCGGCCCACCGCGAGGGGAGCCGTCTGGTGACCGAGGGGCGCGCCGCCTACCTGCTGCCGACGGTCCTCCACGC
The DNA here is from genome assembly GCA_001767525.1 of Acidobacteria bacterium RIFCSPLOWO2_12_FULL_68_19. Taxonomy (GTDB): domain Bacteria; phylum Acidobacteriota; class Vicinamibacteria; order Vicinamibacterales; family UBA2999; genus MELF01. The sequence continues at coordinate 23,588 of MELF01000013.1, forward strand.
CTCGTCGCCAGGTGCCGCCGTCGCCACGCAGGAGTACATGTTTCCGTTCGTGACGGTCGTCGAGTGCCCCCAGGCGAAGATGCTCGAGGCGATTGGCCCGACGCTGGTGTGCACGGCGATCACGTGCCAGGAGGAGTTCCGGCGGCAGCTCCTCGACGCGGTGCACATCGATCGCCTGAACCTGGGCCCGGTGCCGACTACCCAGCTCAACTGGCTCCAGCCGCACGAAGGGAACATCGTCGACTTCCTGTTCCGGGCGCGGGCGTTCCAGAGCGCGCCGCTCGCGTGAGTCCTCCGCTGCGAGGCGTGGCATGCCCTGCGTAATCGCGCCTCGGCGCGTCGCGGCGCCTGTCTGCGGGTGCCACGGCGGAGGCTCGCCTCGCGCGTGCGCTGACTGCGGTCCAGCTCCGGAGCTCGCTTGGGTTGCGCATTGTTCAGCGGGACTGACGCTGCGATCCGCACGTCAGTGTGGCTGGGAGGGGCCCCGCTGAGAAATGGCAACCCGCGTGAGATCCGGGCTTCCGAGATCGCCCCGTCGTTCCCCCCGCGGGGCGCGAGCGGGTGGCGCCGGGTGGGGCCGCCCCAGCCGCCGCGCAGGCGCCTCATCCGTGACCAGGTCTTTGGCGCCGAGGACGGCTGGGGCAACCCGGCGACAGGACCCGCCGCGCCAGTCCTCGACCCAAATGAACTTCGGAGTAGCTCCGGACACGCGGCGCCTCGTGCCACCGCTGAGATAGCCCCATGCGCATCCTGCAGATCACGGCGGGCGCCGCGGGGATGTACTGCGGGAGCTGCACCCGCGACAACGCGCTCGCCCGGGAGCTGCTCCGGCGGGGGCACGAGGTGACGCTCGTGCCGGTGTACACGCCGACGCGGCCGGACGAGCCGAACGTCAGCCGCGACCGGGTGCTCTTCGGCGGCATCAGCGTCTACCTCCAGCAGCACGTGCCGCTCTTCCGGAAGACGCCGCGACTGCTCGATCGGCTCTGGGACTCGCCGCGGGTGATCCGCGCCGTCGCCGGGCGCGCCGTCTCCACCGACGCGCGCCTGCTGGGCGATCTGACGATCTCGATGCTCCAGGGCGAGCACGGCGTGCTGCGCAAGGAGTTCGAGAAGCTCGTGGAGTGGACCGGCGGCGAGCCGCCGCCCGACGTCATCGACCTGCCGAACTCGCTGCTCATCGCGCTGGCCACGCCGCTCAGGCGCGTGTTCGGCCGTCCGGTCTGCTGCACGCTGCAGGGGGAAGAGCTGTTCCTCGACGGCCTGCTGCCGCCGTACCGCGAGCGGGCGCTGGCGCTCATCCGCCGGCAGGTGCCGGCGATCGACCGGTTCGAGGCGGTCAGCGACCACTGCGCGCGCTTCATGTCGTCGTATCTCGAGATTCCGCCGTCACAGATCTCCGTGGTGCCGCTGGGGATTTCTCTCGACGGGTACACGCGGCGAGACCTCGAACAGGGATCCTCGGATCCCGCATTCACCGTCGGGTACTTCGCCCGGGTGGCGCCCGAGAAGGGGCTGCACGTGCTGGCCGAGGCGTACATCCGGCTGCGCCGCCGGACGAGCGGGAGGCCGATGCGGCTGGAGGCGGCCGGCTACCTGGCGCGCGCCAGCCAGCCGTACTTGGATGACGTGCGGCGGAGGCTCGGGACGGCCGGCCTGGGCCACGAGTTCACGTATCGCGGCGAGGTCGACCGCCAGGGGAAGCTCGCGTTCCTTCGCGGTCTCGACGTGCTGTCGGTGCCGGCCACCTATGACGAGCCGAAAGGGATGTTCGTGCTCGAGGCGATGGCGAGCGGCGTGCCGGTGGTCCAGCCGCGCCGCGGCGCCTTCACCGAGATGGTCGAGCGCACCGGCGGTGGTCTGCTCGTCGACGCCGATAGTCCCGACGCGCTGGCCGACGGCCTCTTCCAGATGGCCACCGCGCCGGCCCTGCGGGCGACGCTGGCGGAGCGCGCCGTCGCCGGCGTGCGCGCCGCCTACACGATCGCCCACTCCGCCGACCGGCTGCTCGAGGGGTATGGCGAAGTCGTCGGGGGCAACGGGGCCGGGGGACGAGGGACGAGGGAGCAGGGGCGTCATGCTGCAGGTGTCCCGGGTTAGCAAGCAGTACGCGACGCCGCGCGGCCCGCTCGAGGTGCTGTCGGAGGTGACCTTCGCGCTCTCGCCCGGCGAGGCGGCGGCGATCACCGGTCCGTCCGGGAGCGGAAAGACGTCGCTGCTGTGCATCCTCGGCGCGCTCGATCCGCCCTCGTCCGGGACGGTGAGGCTCGACGGGCGCGACCCGTTCGCCCTCGACGCGGACCAGGCCGCCGCCTTTCGGAACGCCTCGATTGGCTTCGTGTTCCAGGACCACTGCCTGCTGCCGCAGTGCTCGGTGCTCGAAAACGTGCTGGTGCCGACGCTGGTCGGACGCGGCGCGCCGGACGAGGACATGGCGCGCGCGCGGACGCTCATCGAGCAGGTGGGGCTGGCCGATCGGGTCGATCATCGTCCGGCGGCGCTCTCGGGGGGCGAGAAGCAGCGCGTCGCCATCGCCCGGGCGCTCGTGGGCCAGCCGCGCCTGGTCCTCTGCGACGAGCCCACCGGGAACCTCGATCAGCGGACCGCCTCGTCGATTGCCGCGCTGCTGCTCGATCTGCACCGGCGCCAGCAGAACATCCTGATCGTCGTCACCCACAGCGAGCGCCTCGCCGCGCAGTTTCCGAGACGGTTCGAGATCGTGGACAAACGACTGAGGACGGGGAGGTAGACAATGCGAGGGTGCGACGGTGCGAGGGTGCGATGGTGCGATGGTGCGTCCGACGGTGCGAGGTGCGACGGTGCGACGGATGGTGCGACGGTGCGACGGTGCGACGGTGCGTCCGACGGTAGGACGGTTCTGGTGCACCATTGCACCAGCGTACTTCGCACCGTAGCACGGTCCGAGGCACCGTCGCACCGTCGCACCATCGGACGCACCCTCGCACCCTCGCACCATCCCTCGGCCTACGCCTGATCTCGATCACGAACCACAGAGACACCGAGGCACAGAGGACTTCTCGTGTCCTGGCGGGCGCCTGAATCTGGCAGACCCGCGCGGCCCGGGGTGCGCGCCTTCATGGCACCCTCGCACGTCGCACGGTCGCACCTTCGCACCGTCGCACCGTCGGACGCACCCTCGCACCCTCGCACCGTCGGACGCACCGTCGCACCATCCCTCGGCCTACGCCTGATCTCGATCACGAACCACAGAGGCACCGAGGCACAGAGGACTTCTCGTGTCCTGGCGGGCGCCTGAATCTGGCAGACCCGCGCGGCCCGGGGTGCGCACCTTCATGGCACTGTCGCACCGTCGCACGGTCCGAGGCACCTTCGTACCGTCGCACCATCGGACGCACCCTCGCACCGTCGGACGCACCGTCGCACCCTCGCACCGTCGCACCCTCGCACCGTCGCACCCTCGCACCGTCCTATGATGGGGTATATTCGCCGACGCATGAGCTGGCTTCCCGCGCTGCTCTTCCTCTTCGTCGGATCGGGCGGCGCCGCGCTGATCTACGAGGTCGTCTGGCTGCAGTTGCTGCAGCTCTCGGTCGGCTCCTCCGCCGTGTCGCTCGGCATCCTGCTCGGCACCTTCATGGGCGGGATGTGCCTCGGCAGCCTGCTGCTGCCGCGCGTCATCGGCACGCGCCCGCATCCGCTGCGGGTGTACGCCGCGCTCGAGCTCGGCATCGGCGCCTGCGGCCTCGGGGCGCTCGTCCTCGTCCCGTTCGCCGGCGGCGTGTACACGGCGGTTGCGGGCACCGGCCAGGCCAGCCTCGTCCTGCGCGCCGTCGTGGCGGGTGTCTGTCTGCTGCCGCCGACGATCCTCATGGGCGCGACGCTGCCGGCCATTGCGCGCTTTGTCGAGGCGACGCCGAGCGGAGTCTCGTGGCTCGGCTATTTCTACGGCGGCAATCTCGCCGGGGCGGTGCTCGGCAGCGTCCTGGCCGGCTTCTACCTGCTGCGCGTCTTCGACATGCCGACGGCGACCTACGTCGCCGTGGCCGTCAACGCCGTGGTGGCGGCCTCCGCGCTCGCCATCGCGCGGGTCACGCCGTACGCGCCGGTTGCGCCGGCTGCGGCGCCGGTTGTCGAAAGGAGCGCCGACGCCCGCCTGGTCTACGTGGCGATCGGGCTGTCGGGGCTGACGGCGCTTGGCGCCGAAGTGGTCTGGACGCGGGTGCTGTCGCTCCTGTTCGGCGCGACCACCTACGCCTTCTCGCTCATTCTTGCCGTCTTCCTCGTCGGGCTGGGCATTGGCAGCGGTGTCGGCGCGGAGCTGGCGCGGCGGCTGCGGGCGCCGCGTGTCGCGCTCGCCTGGTGCCAACTCCTGCTCTCGGCGACGATGGCGTGGGCGGCCTACGCGAGCGGCGCATCGCTGCCGTACTGGCCGATCAATCCGTCGATTTCGACCGACCCGGCCTACACCTTCCAGCTCGACCTGATGCGCGCCGTCTGGGTGATGCTGCCGGCGACGCTCCTCTGGGGCGCGAGCTTTCCGCTGGCGCTTGGCGCCGTGGCGACCGGCGGGAGCGATCCGGGCCGGCTCGTCGGCGGCGTCTACGCCGCCAACACCGTCGGCGCCATCGTCGGCGCGCTGGGGACCGGCCTGGTGCTGCTCGGGACCGTCGGGAGCCAGACGGCAGAGCAGTTGTTCATCGGCATCGCCGCCGCCGCCGGCCTCATGCTGCTCCTCGTCGCGCCAGCGACAGGGGCTCGGGAGGCGCCGCCCTCCGGCGGCCTCTGGCTGCTCGCCGCCGGCGTGAGCCTGGGGGCGTTCCTGCTGGCCCAGGCGGTGCCGCCGCTGCCGGGCCTGCTCGTGGCGTACGGCCGGTTCGCCGCCACCTGGGTCGGCGTCAACGAGATCGTGTACGTGGGCGAGGGGATCACCGCCGCCGTGGCGGTGTCGCGGACCAAGGAAGGCGTGCTGAACTACCACAATGCCGGCAAGATCCAGGCGTCGAGCGAGCCCCAGGACATGCGGCTGCAGCGGATGCTCGGCCACATCACGACGCTCGTGCCGGCGAGCCCGGCGCGGGTGCTGGTGATTGGCTGCGGCGCCGGCGTGACCGCCGGAGCGGTGTCGATCGATCCGCGCGTCCGCGAGCAGACGATCGCCGAAATCGAGCCGCTCGTCCCCGAGGTCGTCTCGCGCTACTTCTCCGAGCACAACTTCGACGTCGTCCGGAACCCGAAGGTGCGCATCGTCCTCGACGACGCGCGGCACTACCTGCTGACGACCGGGGAGAGGTTCGACGCGATCACGTCGGATCCGCTCGACCCGTGGGTGAAAGGGGCGGCGACGCTCTACACGCGGGAGTTCTTCGAGGTCGTCAAGGCGCACCTGAACCCGGGCGGGGTGGTCACGCTGTTCGTGCAGCTCTACGAGAGCAGCGACGAGGCGGTGAAGAGCGAGATTGCCACCTTCTTCGAGGCGTTCCCGGCGGGCGCCGTGTTCGCCAACACGGTGAACAACCAGGGGTACGATCTGGTGCTCTTCGGACGGCTCGGCGAGGGGCCGATTGACGTCGACGCGATCGAGGCGCGCCTCGCCTCGCCGGAGGGGGAGCCGATCCGCCGGTCCCTCGCGCAGATTGGGATCGACTCGGCGGTGGAGCTGTTCGGCACCTATGCCGGCAGCCGCACCGACATGGCGAACTGGCTGCGGAGTGCCTCCATCAACACCGACCGCAACCTGCGGCTGCAGTACCTGGCGGGCCTCGGGTTGAATCTCTACCAGAGCAACGCGATCTACCAGCGGATGATCGCGGACGTGCGGTATCCCGACCGCCTGTTCACCGGTTCGCCCGGGACGCTTGGCCGGCTCCGGGCGGCAATCGAACGATCGCTCGACGCGTCGCGGCCCGGGGTGTCAGAGAGCCAATAGGCGTCGCACCTCGCACCGCCGTTGCTCGTGGCCTGCGCCTGTGGTCGATCACGGGCCACAGAGGCACGGAGGCGTCGTTCACACTGCTGAGTGCTCCCTTCTCCGTTCGTGTTCCGGTTCGGTGCTGCCGTTCCTCGGTCCCCGTCGAGCTGGGTCGAGGAGACACGGTCGCTCCAAAACGCGGCTCCGCAGGCCGGAACAACGCCGCTCCGGCGTATCGTCGGCGGCAATGGCGTGGGGGCCCCCATCCCCACGCCGTGGCGCTGGCCTGCGCGGCGTTTTTCGTGATCGGAACGGCCTGCTCCGAACGCGTTTCTCCGCGAGCGTGTCCCCTCGACCCCTTCGTTCATGGATACTGTGGGCGAGACCTCCGGCCAGTGAACCGCGAACCGCGAACCGAACGTGAACACGAACCGAGCACCGCGCACCGAGAAGCGTGAACGATTCATGAAGAGTGCGGGTCAAGGCACCCTCGCACCGTCGCACTGTCCGGTGCACCCTCGCACTTCGCACCATCGGACGCACCGTCGCACCCTCGCACCGTCGCACTGTCCGGTGCACCCTCGCACTTCGCACCATCGGACGCACCGTCGCACCCTCGCACCTCGCACCGTCGCACCCTTGTCCCTTGCCCCCTTCCGCGCGACTCACACCACCGTTCCCGGCGCGATGACGCCGCCTTTCGGCACCACGATGATCCCGCCGCGGATGTAGTAGCCGTCGCCGTCGGCGTGCGCCGCGCCGCGTTCGTTGGTCAGGCGGGCGCCGTCGCCGATGCGGGCGTTCTTGTCGACGATGACGCGTTCGAGGACGGCGTCGCGGCCGATGCCGAGCTTCGGGACCCCGTGGGGCGGGTCGCCCTCCTCGTAGAAATCGGCGCCGAGGAGCACCGAGCGGGCGACGCGGGTCCCGGAGCGGACGTGGGTGCGCAGGCCGACGACCGTCTCCTCAATCCGGCAGCGGTCGAGGTAGGAGCCGTCCACCACGACCGAGTTGCGCACGGCGCAGTCGGTCAGGCGCGAGCCGGGCAGGTGCCGCAGGTGCGAGTAGATCGGGTACCTCGGGTCCCAGAAGCGGAACGGCGCGGCCGGCCCCCCGAGCATCACGTTGGCCTCGTAGAACGACTCGATCGTGCCGACGTCGGCCCAGTAGCCGCGGTACAGGAACGGTCTCACCCGGTACCGCTCGAGCGCCGCGGGAATCAGCTCGCGGCCGAAGTCGTGTCCGGCCTCTCGGTCGAGGAGATCGAGCATCACCGCCCGGGAAAAGACGTAGACGCCCATCGACGCCATGAACGGCTGGGCCTCGCTGTGCGCGGCGAAGGAGGCGCCCGCCGGGATGCTGCGCCCGATGGCGGTCAGCCGATCGGGCCCCGGCTTCTCCTCGAACGCCACGATCCGGCCGGAGGCGTCGAAGCGGAAGACGCCCATCCCGGCCGCCGTCTGCGGATCGACCGGCTGGGCCGCGATCGTGATGTCGGCGCCGGCGGCCGAGTGCGCGTCCAGCAGTTCGGCGTAGTTCATCCGGTACAGGTGGTCGCCGGCCAGGATGAGGTAGTAGCGCGCCTCGTGCTGCGTGATGTGGCGCACCGCCTGCCGCACGGCGTCGGCGGTGCCCTGGTACCAGTGCGGGTTGTCCGGCGTCTGCTCGGCGGCCAGGATCTCGACGAAGCCGCCGGAGAAGCGGTCGAGGCGGTACGTGTTCGACACGTGCCGGTTGAGCGACGCCGAATTGAACTGCGTCAGCACGAAGATGCGGCGGATCTCGGCGTGCAGGCAGAGGCTCACCGGCACGTCGATCAGCCGGTACTTGCCGCCGATGGGCACCGCCGGCTTCGACCGCGTCGCCGTCAGCGGAAAGAGGCGCTGCCCCTGCCCGCCGCCCAGGATGACCGCCAGCGTGTCGGTGATCATGTCGGTGTCTCAGGGTAGCGCAAACAGCGGGCGAAAGGCGGAGAGACGAGGGTGCGACGGTGCGACAGTGCGACGGTGCGACAGTGCGACGGTGCGACGGTGCGAGGGTGCGACGGTGCGTCCGACGGTGCGAGGTGCGACGGTGCACCGGACAGTGCGACGGTGCGAGGGTGCCTTGACCCGCACTCTTCATGAATCAGTCGTTCACGCTTCTTGGTTCTCGCTTCTCGGTTCGTGTTCGGGGTTCGTGTTCGGGGTTCGGTCCGCATCGGCGGCACTCCCGACGGGGAACGACGAACGGCAGCACCGAACCGGAACACGAACGGAGAAGGAAGAACCCAGCAGTGTGAACGACGCGTTCCTGAATCAGCCGTTCACGCTTCTCCGTGCTCGGTGCTCGGTTCGTGTTCACGGTCCCTTCGCGGTTCACTGGTCGGAGGTCTCGCCCACAGTATTCATGAACGAAGCGGTCGAGGGGACACGCTCGCGGAGACACGCGTTCGGAGCAAGCCGTTCCGATCACGAACAACGCCGCGCAGGCCCGCGACACGGCGTGGGGATGGGGGCCCCCACGCCATTGCCGCCGACGATACGCCGGAGCAGCGTTTGTCCGGCCTGGGCCCCCACGCGCGTGCCGCGCGCGAAAGTTCATGAAAATCGATCCTGGCTGCGATTTTCGACTCTGCGGAGCCGCGTTTCGGAGCGACCGTGTCTCCTCGACCCGGCGCGACGGACTGAGGAACGGCAGCACCGAACTGGAACACGAACGGAGAAGGGAGAACGCAGCAGTGTGAACGACGCGTTCGTGGTTGAAGGTGCGCAGCCCGGGCCGCGCGGGGCCGACCGCGTCACGCACTCAGGATAAGGATGGCTCTCGGTGCCTCGGTGGTTCGTGATCGAGAAGAGACGGGCACGTACGAGCGTCCGACGGTGCGACAGTCGGAAGACTCAGAAAGGTCCTGACGACCGTCTACGAATTCAGCCGCCCACTCCCTGGCGATTCCATCTGCCCAGGCACTGCCCGCTTCATCTTCGACGAGTGTCGGTGGAGGAGTCCCCATGGGATCCAAGGGAAATCATAGCAAGAGTGGCGCAGGGTGGCTCTCAGCTGATCCCGCCACTACCCACGCTCACTTCACCTTGACCTTCGCCTTGCGGCGCTCGGCCCAGGAGCGCCGCATTCGTTCAGAGGCCGCCTTGCGCGCCGGGGCCGACATACGTCGCGTACGCCTCGTCGTCTCCTCGATGGCCCGGCGCACCGCTCAGCGGTCGTTGCTGCAGCACCGTCGCACCCTCGCACCGTCGGACGCACCGTCGCACCTCGCACCGTCGGACGCACCGTCGCACTTCGCACCCTCGCACCGTCGCACCCGCTCCGTCCGGTGTTGCTATCGAGGCGCGGGCCGGTACAGCTCGAACTCGTCGGCCGCGTCGATGCGCTGCAGGTCGAGCGCGTCGATGGCGAAGTCGCGCAGCGCCTCGGGCGTTCGGATCTGGTCGACGACCACGAATCCGAGCCGGACGCGCTCGGCCCAGGCGGGGCCGTCCTCGACGAGCGTCCGCCGGCGCGACGGATCGAGCGGCCGGCCTTCGCTGAGCCACAGGAGGGCGTCGACCATCGGATCGCGCCGCACGTCGGCGAGCCTCCGGCGGGAGACGCGCGAGAGATACCCGCCGACGAGCCGCTTGCCGTGGACCGTCTGGAAGAACTGCGAGCGCGCGGTGAAATTACCGACGCTGGAGGTGCCGTCCCGCACGCCGACCGGCAACTCGAGCAGGCGCAGATCGGGAGACGCCGCGGCGACGCGGGCGTAGAAGGGCGGGACCGCCGCCGAATAGAGCGGCCGCGGCGCGGGCCACAGTTCGAAGATGACGAGCGCCGCCGCGGCCAGGAGCACCCTTCTGCGCCGCCCGGGCCAGCGCGCGGCGAGCCAGGCGAGCGCGGCGGCAAACAGCACCGAGAGCGCCAGCATGGCGACGACGCTGAAGCGCGCCGGCGTACGGGCGAGGCCGACGAGTGGAACGTACCGGAGAAACGCCCAGGGGCCCGGGACGTACGTGTTCAGCCCTGCGACGTGCACGAACGGGCCGAGGGCGAGCGCGCCGAACAAGACCGCCAGCCCGGCCCAGAATCGCGGGATCCGGAAGCCCGCGCGCCACGCCAGCACGAGGACGCCCAGCGCGACGAAGGTGAGCGAGGCGACGTTCTCGAAGTACGCGTCGGGCCGCGGCGTCAGCCACGCGCGGACGGCGTCGGGCGTGAGCGGGTGATTGGGGTTCGGCAGCACGAACGAGACGAGATCGACCCCGGGAGGACTGCTGCGCCAGAAGATCGGGTCGCGATCCCAGCGCGCGTCGGCGATCCGCACGCCGACGGCGTACAACACCGGCGAGAGCAGCACCGCCGTGACGACGGCGGCGACGGCGCCGAGACGCAGGAGCCGCCGGAGGCCTGCGTGGTCGGCCGGGAGCAGATCGGGGCGGTAGGCCACCGCCAGCCGCGCCGCGGAGAGCAGCGTCAGCACGAGAATCGGTGTGTACAGCGTTCGCATGCTGACGAGGGTGCCGAGCGCCGTGAACTGCCAGCCGCCGGTGACGACCATCGAGAGGACCAGTCCTGCGGCGCACGCGACGAGCACGTCGAGCGTCCAACGGACGGCCCGGGCCGGCGATTCGGTCCGGCGGCGGACCGTCAGCGCCCGCGTGGCGAGGAACACCCCGGCGAGGACGAGGCAATACACGGCGTAGTAGACGTCGGCGCTGGCGGCCCAGGCGAGCGCCACGCCGAGCGCCGCCGCGTCCCGCACGCGCTGGCGATCCGCGGCCCGGAAGAGCAGCAGCAGGAACACGGCGAGCGGCGCCGCCGCGACCAGACTGAAGTGGCTGCCGCCGCGGGTCACCAGGACGGGGCTCCAGGCAAAGAGCAGCCCCGCCAGCCACGACTCGATCGCGCCGCCGGCCACGCGCCGCGCCAGGAGAAACGTGGCATAGCCGGTGAGGACCGTCATCAGCAGATAGACCAGGTTGAAGGCGGGCACCACGCCGAGCGTGCGGATGAGCGGAAGCGCGACGAGATCCTGGAAGGGCGTGTAGTTGTGCAGGCTCAGGTTGGCGCGCCCGGTCAGCGAGAAGATGGCATCGGTGAAGTAGGGCAGCCGTCCGCGATCGAGCAGCTCGTGCTGGAACACCCACTGGTTCCAGACGTAGACGCCGGTGTCGCCGGCAGGGGCGCCGGTGAGATGGGTGCCGAGGTGGGCCGCGAGGGGCCAACTGAACGCCACCGCGGCGGCGGCGTAGCCGACGAGCGCGTGAATGTGTGGTCTCAAACGGCGCCGATCTCCCGCACCTGCCGCTCAAGCGCGTCTCTTGTCAGCGCGTCCACCGGCAGCCGCGCCAGCCGCTCGAGGCGTGCGCGGAGCAGGCGCATCGCGTCGCGACATGCCTGCCGCCGCTCGGCCTCGCCGCCGGCGACCGCCGCGGGATCGGGCACGCTCCAGTGCGCATCCGCCGGACGCCCCGGCCACACCGGACAGCGCTCGCCCGCCGCATGGTCGCAGACCGTGATGACGAGGTCAAGCGGCGGCGCCTCGGGCCGGGTGAACTCGTGCCAGCTCTTGCTGCGGGGTCCCTCGACGGGGACGCCGTGCTCGCGGAGCAGGTCGAGCGCCAGCGGATACACCTCGCCGCGGGGATGGCTCCCGGCGCTGAAGGCGCGGAAGCGGCCGCGGCCGAGCGCCGGGTCGTTCAGCATCGCTTCGGCCATGATCGAGCGCGCGGCATTGCCGGTGCAGACGAAGAGGACGTGGATCATGGTGCGAGGGTGCGAGGGTGCGAGGGTGCGACGGTGCGTCCGACGGTGCGACAGTGCGGGGATGGGTCCGACGGTGCGACGGTGTGACGGTCGGACGGTGGGTGCGACGTGCACCCTCGCATTAGGCACCGCCGCACCCTCGCACCTCGCACCCTCGCACCTCGCACCCTCGCACCTCGCACCCTCGCACCTCGCACCCTCGCACCTCGCACCGTCGCACCCAACTTGTCTCGTCTACCCTCGCCTGATGGCGACGACCGAGGGGAGCGGCGGGTCGCCGGAGCGTCCGCCGGGCCAGTTGCTGCCGCGCGGCGCGGCGACGCCGGCGGTCCGGATGCCGTAGCCCTCGCCCGGGTGCTGCACGCTCAGGAACATCGTCTCGCGGTCGTTCGGCCATGACGGCCCGGCCAGCTCCGCCTCGCACGGCGCCGACGCGAACTGGAGCGCCACGCCGGCGCCGGGCCCGGAGGTCGGCACGAAGAACATCCCGTTGTTGCCGAACATGGTGAAGCGTTCGTCCGCGTTGAGGCGGACCGTGGTGATGTCGGTCACGACCCACAGGTTGCCCGCCGGGTCGAAGGCGAGGTTGTCCGGCGCGGCGAACCCGCGGCCGCCGCGGGGCGTCTGGTTCGGCCCGCCGGCCTTCCAGCGCATCCACGTGAAGCGCGTCCCGGAGGCGTCGCCCTCCTCGACGATCCGCCAGATCTCGCCGTAGAGATTCGGGAAGAGGTGGCCCTGGGCGGTCGCCTCCGCCGTGAACGCGATGTAGACGCTGCGGTCGATCGGGTGGATCTCGATGTCCTCGGGACGCCCGGTGGGCGTGGCGCCGATGAGATTCGAGGCGGAGAAGGCGTCGGTCACGATGGCGCCGAGGTCCTTGTACACCTGGCCGAGCGTCGTCACGCCGCGCGGAATCGGCGGATGCAACGAGCCGGGCGACGGGGCGAGCGGCGCCTCCGGGGCGAGCGCGCGCCACTCTCCGGTGCCGTCGGCATGGAACACGGCGGCGGAGAGGCGGCCCCGGGCGAGGAGCGAGCCGCGGCTCGGAGCCGTGGGCGCGTAGCGCTCGTCGGAGACGAAGCGGTAGACGTGCCCGTTGGTCCGGTCGTCGCCCATGTAGGCGGCGACGGGCCGGCCCGCCTCCGCCCGGACTGCGACGTTCTCGTGGCGGAAGCGTCCCAGCATCGTGTGCTTGACCGGCGTCCAGCCGGGATCGCGCGGATCGAGTTCGACGACCCAGCCGTAGTGCGCCCCGTCGCGCCCGAACCGGCCGCCCACCGTGCCGCGGCCGGCGGTGTCGACCGCTTCGGGCACGCAGCGCTGAACATTCTCCTCGCAGGTGAGCACCGTCTGCCACGGCGTATGGCAGCCGGAGCAGTTCTCCAGCGTGCCCGAGAGGCCGCGGGCGGTCTGGAGCGCCGGGCCCGAGGCGGTCATGGGCGAGAGCGCGTCGTAGCGGCGCGTGAGCGGCGAAGCGACGACCTCCCAGCGCCCGGCGCCGCTCCGCCTGAGGTGCAGCACCGAGACGCCGACCTCGCGCATCTCGTCCTCGACGCGCGGAGGGTATCCCCTGACGAGCGGGAACGTCTGGGTGTAGACGCCAATCTCGCCGGGCTCGGGCAGGCTCACGTATTCGTGGTTGACGACCAGCACGCCGTCGCGCGGGTCGTCGAGCGGAAGAAAGGCGGTGAAGTCGGCGTTGTAGCCGAAGCGGCTGTTCGTGCCCGGAAGCCTGTCGCCCCAGCGCGCGATGATGTCGTAGCGGAAGCCGGACGGGAGCACCAGGTCGTCCTGGGTGGTCGATCGGATCGGCTGGAACGGGGCGGACCGTCCGGCCTGCGCGGCGGCGGCGAGCGGTCCGAGGCCGCCCGCGCACGCCCCGGTCAACCCCGCGCCGAGAAAGGTGAGGAACTGCCGCCGGCCGCGCGCCACGATGGTCCGATCATGAATCGAACGGCGACCCGCCGCAATCCGATTTCGCCCCGCGCCCAGGCGCCGGCGGCCGTCAGCTCCCTCCGGCCGTATGGTGCCGCACGTCCTGGGCCGACACCATGAAGATCACGTCTTCGGCGATGTTGGTCGCGTGGTCGCCGATCCGCTCCAGGTGGCGCGAGACGAGCACCAGGTCGAGCGCCGGCTCGACCGTCGAGGGGTCCTGCAGCATGTAGGTCAGCAGCTCGCGGAAGACCTGGGTCTTGAGGCCGTCGAGCGTGTCGTCTTCGTCGAGCACCTGCTGCGCCAGGCGCGTGTCCCGGCGTACGAAGGCGTCGAGGGCGTCGCGCAGCATCGCCTGGGCGACCTGTCCCATGTGCGGGATGTCGATCAGCTTCTTGACGGGCGGGTGCGACGCGTAGCGCTCGGCCGCCTCGGCGATGTTCACCGCCAGGTCGCCGACGCGCTCCAGGTCGGTGTTGATCTTCACCGCCGCGACGATGGCGCGGAGGTCGGTGGCCATCGGCTGGTGCAGCGCGAGCAGGCGGACCGACCGCTCGTCGATCTCGATGTGGAGGCGGTTGAGCGGCTCGTCGCCGCGCATCACCTTCGCGATGAGCGCCGGATCGCGCGAGACGAGCCCCTGCACGGCGTCGCGCACGCGCGCCTCGGCGAGGCCGCCCATCTCGAGCAGCCGCGCCAGCACCAGCTCGAGCTCCTCCTGGAAGTGCCGTACTGTCTTGTCCATCAGCCGAACCTGCCCGTCACGTAATCTTCCGTCAGCTTCTCGGCCGGGTTCGTGAATATCTTGTCCGTCCGGCCGTACTCGGCCAGCCGTCCGAGCCAGAAGAACGCCGTGTAGTCGGAGACGCGCGCCGCCTGCTGCATGTTGTGCGTCACGATGACGATCGTGTAGCTCTTCTTCAGCTCGTAGACGAGCTCCTCGATGCGCTGGGTGGCGATCGGGTCGAGCGCCGAGGCCGGCTCGTCCATCAGCAGGATCTCGGGCCGGACCGCCAGCGCCCGGGCGATGCAGAGCCGCTGCTGCTGGCCGCCGGAGAGCGCCAGCGCCGACTCGTGCAGCCGGTCCTTCACCTCGTCCCAGAGCGCCGCCTGCCGCAGGCTGGCTTCGACGCGCCCGGCCAGCTCGGGCCGGCTGCCGGCCATGTCGTTGACGCGCAGCCCGTAGGCCACGTTGTCGAAGATCGACTTGGGAAACGGGTTCGACTTCTGGAACACCATCCCCACGCGGCGCCGCAGCGCCACCACGTCCACGCCGGGGCCGTAGATGTCGGCCTCGTCGATGAGGACCCGCCCCTCGACGCGCGTCCCCGCAATGATGTCGTTCATCCGGTTGAGCGTCCGGAGGAACGTACTCTTGCCGCAGCCCGACGGCCCGATGAACGCGGTCACGAGGTTCGGCGGGATCTCCACGGAGATGTCGTCGAGGGCGCGGACCGCGCCGTAGTAGAAGCTGAGCCCGTGCGCGCGGATCTTCGGGATCATCGCAGCGTCTGCTGGGAGCGGTCGCGCAGCCAGATGGCGGCTGCGTTCAGCGTGAGCAGCAGGGCGAGGAGGACGAGAATCGCCGCGGCGGCGTTCACCTGGAACTCGGGCTGCGGGCGCGATACCCAGTTGAAGATCTGGATCGGCAGCACCGTGAACGGCGAGGAGAGCCCGTCGGGGGCGAAGGCGACGAAGGTCAGCGCGCCGACCGTGATGAGCGGCGCCGTCTCGCCGATGGCGCGCGACAGCGCCAGGATCGCGCCGGTGAGGATGCCGGGCGTCGCGACCGGCAGCACCTGGTGCCACACCGTCTGCCACTTCGTCGCGCCGAGGGCGTAGGAGCCCTCGCGGATCGACGGCGGCACGGCGCGCAGCGCCTCGCGCGTCGACAGGATGATGACGGGCAGGACGAGCAGCGCGAGCGTGGAGGCGCCGGCCAGCACGCTGCGGCCCATGGCGAGGGCGCGCACGAAGAGGCCGAGGCCGAGCAGCCCGTAGATGATCGACGGCACGGCCGCGAGGTTCGCGATGTTGATCTCGATGAGGCGGGCCGTGACGCTCCGCGTGCCGTACTCCTCGAGGTAGATGGCCGCGCCGACGCCGATCGGCACCGCGAGCGCCGCCGTCACCACGATGACGACGACGCTGCCCGTCAGCGCGTGCCAGATGCCGGCGTTCTCCGGGCGGCGTGACGGGAAGCCGGTCAGGAAGTCCCACGAGAGGCGCCCGGCGCCGTCGCGCCAGAGGTCGACCATGAGCGCGCCGAGCGCCGCCAATGCCAGGCAGAGCACGAGGAGCGCCAGCGCCTGGAACGCCCGATCGAGCGACCGGCCCCTCATCGGTACTCCTCGCGAAACCGCTGGCGCAGCCAGGCGCTGACCAGATTCAGCAGGAACGTGCCGAGGAAGAGCAGCATGCCGACGGCGAAGATGGTTCGGTACTCGAGCGTCCCCTGGGGCGTGTCGCCGAGGCTCACTTGCACGATGTAGGCGGTCATCGTCTCGAGCGGGACGAGCGGGTTCGCGGTGAGGCGAGGCTGCTGCCCGGCGGCGATGGCGACGATCATCGTTTCGCCGACCGCTCGCGACGCCGCGAGAATGCAGGCGGCGGTGATCCCGGAGAAGGCCGCCGGGACCACGACGCGCAGGCTGGTCTGCAGCCGGGTGGCGCCGAGCGCGTACGATCCCTCCCGCAGCCCGCCCGGCACCGCCCGCATCGCGTCCTCCGAGAGCGAGGAGACGAGCGGGAGGATCATGATCCCCATGACGATGCCGGGGCCAAGTGCGTTGAAGCCGGCCAGGCCGGGGATGACCCGCTGCAGGAGCGGGGTGACCAGCAGCAGGGCGAAGTAGCCGTAGACGACCGTCGGCACGCCGGCGAGGATCTCCAGCACCGGCTTGAGGGTGCGCCGGAGCCCGGGCGGAGCGTACTCGCTCAGATAGATCGCGGTCAGCAGGCCCGCCGGCAGCGCCACCAGCATCGCGATGGCCGAGACGAGCACCGTGCCGGCGACGAGCGGCAGCACGCCGAACCGAGGGACCGCGAAGAGCGGCGTCCACTCGGTGCCGAAGAGGAACTCGGCGATCGGCACCTCGCGCAGAAACGCCGTCGTCTCGACGGCCAGCACCAGGATGATCCCGGCGGTGGTCGCGATGGAGACGAGCGCGCAGGCGAAGAGCGCCCGCTCGATTAGAGGCTCGAACCCCCTCGACCGCGCTCGGGGCGGGCGTCTCATTTCTCCCGGGCGAGCAGTCGTTCGAGCGTCAGGCCGACCTGCGATCCTCCTTCACCGAAGGCGGTGCCGACCCTCCGGTCGGCAAAGTGCTTGCGCGCGAGATCGTAGATTGTCGGCGTCAGCTCGATGTAGCCCACTTCACGGACCAGGTCCGGGCGGCTGAAGAACATCTCCACCAATTGCTGCACGGCGGGTCGGTCCGCGGCCGTGCGCGTCACATAGATGAAGAGCGGCCGCGAGAGCGGCTGATAGGTTCCGGTGCGCACCGTCTCGGCCGACGGCACGATCGGTCCGGCGCCGTTGTCGGCCTTCCCGTCGTCAACCGGCACGAGCGTCAGGCGCGAGCGGTTCTGCTCCACGTAGGCGAGCGGGAGGAAGCCGAGCGCCAGCTCGTCGCCCGCCACGCCCTGCACGATGACGTTGTCGTCCTCGCTCGAGGTGAAGTCGCCTCGGCTCGCGCCTTCCTTGCCGACGATGGCTTCGGTGAAGTAGTCGTAGGTGCCAGAGTCGACCCCCGCGCCGAACAGACGGATGTCGCGGTTCGGCCACGCGGTGCGCACCTGGTTCCAGCGGGTGATCCGCCCCTGCGCCTCGGGCGCCCACAGCGTGCGCAGGTCGTCGGTCGTGATGTGCGTGGTCCAGGTGTTGTTCGGATTGACGACGATGGCGAGGCCGTCGTAGGCGATCGGCAGCTCGATGTACTCGATCCCCGCCTTCTTGCACGCCTCGATTTCGGCCGGGCGGATCGGGCGCGACGCGTTGCTGATGTCGGTCTCGCCGCGGCAGAACTTCTGGAAGCCGCCGCCGGTGCCCGAGATGCCGACCGTCGGCGGGCGGATTCCGGGATGGGCCTTGCCGAATTCCTCGGCGACGGCTTCGCTGATCGGAAAGACCGTGCTGGAGCCGTCGATGGTGACGAGGGCGCCCCCGGCGCCGGCCTCCTGGCTGGTGCCGCCGGCGCAGGCGGCCATCAGGGCAGCCAGCGCCGCCGCGGAGAAGGGCAGAAGAGGACCGTGATGCATGGCGTCACGATAGCGGGCAGACGTTGCGCCGCAGTTGCCGCCATGTTAATTCCAGGTTAACCGGCGCGCAGCTCGACGATGAGGCTGCAGCAGGTGACGCCGCCTTCGGCCTTGGCCAGTTCGTCCACCTCGACGGGCCTGACGCGCAGGCCGTGCCGTTCGAGCCGCCGGCGCGTCTTCGGAAACGCCGCGGGGTAGACGACCACCCCATCATCACGGAGAGCGGGTTCTTTCGGACCCGCCAGCCGCAGCGCGTTGGCGGCGTGCGGTTCCGCCGGATCGACATCGATCAGCGTGAGGCCGGCAAAGGCGTCGGCTCGGACCCAGTCGCGGTTGATGAGGAGCGTTTGCGGCGCGACGACGGTCGCCGCCGACTTCAGGTGCAGGCATCCGTCGATCGGCACGGCGCACGCGGTGTAGCCGAGCGGCTCGATCAGCCGGCGCATCTGGTCGCTCCCCTCCACGTTGGTGCGGGCGGAGACGCCGATGAAGACGCGCCGATCGACGACGAGGACGTCGCCGCCGTCGAGCGTGCCGGGCGCCACGATGTGGTGCTGCGGTACGCCGAGCCGGGCCAGTGCGCCGGCAACGGCCGGCGTCTCCAGGCGCCGCGCTTCCGCGCCTGGGCGGGTGATGACGGCGCCCTCGGGGAAGACCACGGCCGTGTCCTCGACGAAGACCGAGTCGGGCATCTCGGGCGCGCTGTCGAGCCGGCGCACCGTGCAGCCGAGCTCCACGAGCGCCCATTCGTAGGCGTCGTGCTGCCGCCGCGCCCGCTCGAGATCGATCGGCACGCGCGGCAGATAGGTGAGCTGGCAGCGATCGAAGGCGGGACTGACCGCGCGGGTGAGGGCGAACAACACCGGGACCTCCGTTCACGCTTCTATGTTCTCGCTTCTCGGTTCGTGTTCAGGTTCGGTTCTGGGTTCTGGGTTCGGGGTTCGGGGTTCGGGGTTCAGGGTTCGCGGTTCAGGGTTCGCGGTTCAGGGTTCGGCGCTCGGGCCTGGACGCGATTCGACGCTCTCTCGCACGACGTGCGTTGCGCAACGCCTCCGGTGATTGCAGATACTCCATCAGTCCCGTGACTTCCTGAAGAGCCGTTTCGGCCAGCCGATCGTGTTCGGCGCGCACGTCCTCGGTGATATGGCCCTTGTCCACGGCGTCTCTCAGATGGTTCTGCGATTCCATCAGCGACGCCCGAGCCAGCACGAGGAACCGGGCGAAGTCGGCCGGATTGAAGCGTCCGAAACCCTCGGCGACATGCGACGGAGGCCCGGCGGCCGACTTCTCCATCTGCCGACGCCGTTCCCAGTCGGTCGACAGGGACCCGGTCGCGCACAGCCGATACACCGCGTTCTTGTACGCACGACACGCCTGCCAGGCGCGCAGATCCGTGAACCGCTGGACGCCCACGGCCGCCAGCCAAGCATGCCGTATGCCACCAGGAAGGTTGCGAAGATCCTGCACCGGAAGCGGGAGTACGCAATATTTGCTGCCGCCAGCCAGTATCGGGGAGGCTATTTCGAGCACTCGGAACCCCGAACCCCGAACACGAACCCCGAACCCCGAACACGAACCGAGAAGCGAGAACATAGAAGTGTGAACGACGTGATCACGCCGGCAACGTCACCGTGAACCGCGCGCCCCCCTCCGGCCGGTTCTCCGCGCGGACGCTCCCGCCGTGCAGCTCGACGAGCTGCCGCACGATCGCCAGCCCCAGGCCGGTGCCGCCCGGGTGCGAGCGCGACCTGTCCACGCGGTAGAAGCGCTCGAACACCCGCGTCAGGTCCGCCGGCGGGATCCCGGGGCCCGAATCCGACACGACGAGGTCGACGGCGCCGTCGCGCCGCACGGCTTCGAGCCGGAGGGCGGCGCCCTCCGGCGAGTAGTTGACGGCGTTCTCGACGAGGTTGCCGACGACATCCCGCAGCTTGGCGGAGTCGGCACGGACCACGCGCGCGTCGGCGGCAATCGAGAGCGCGACCTGTTGCCGCTTGGCGTCAATCGCTCCGGCGAGGTCGGCTTGCACCGCGGTGAAGATCTGCTCGACGTCGCACGTCGTCACGTCGAGGCGCTCCTGTCGGGCGTCGAGGCGCGCCAGGCGCAGCAGGTCGGCGACGAGCCGCTCCATGCGCGCGGTGTGGCGGGCGATCACGTCGACGAAGCGCCGCGCCAGGGCCGGGTCGGGCGGCTCCTCAGAGAGCGCTTCGACGTAGCCGCGGATCGCCGTCAGCGGCGTCCGCAGCTCGTGCGACACGTTGGCGACGAAGTCGCGGCGGATCTGGTCCGCCCGGCGCAGGTCGGTGATGTCGTGCAGGACGAGCACCGCGCCGCCGTTGGGGCCGGCGACCGGCGCCGCCCGCGCCACGAACGTCCGGGTGCCCGAGGCGCCGAGCGGCAGCTCCCGCGGCTCCGCCTGCCCGCCGCCGAGGGCCGCCGTCAGTTGCGCCGAGATGTCGGGATGCCGGACGACCTCCAGATAGCGCCGCCCGACGGCGGCGTGGTCCACCTGCAGCATCGTCTGGGCGGCGCGGTTCACCAGCTGCACGCGTCCCTGGCGGTCGAGCACGAGCACGCCTTCGACCATCCCCGAGAGGATCGCTTCCATGCGGGCGCGGTCGCGGGAGATCTCCTCGAGCCGGCGCCCGAGCTCCTGGACCGAGGCGTCGAGCACGCGCGCCACGGTGCCGAGCTCGTCGTCTCCGTAGTCGTAGCTCGGCCGCGCGAGGTCGCCGGCGCTGTACTGGCGGGCGACGCCGGCAATCGCCTGCAGCCGGCGGCTGAGCAGCCAGGACGAGAGCCAGGCCAGCGCCACCGCGACGGGCGCCGCCAGCGCGAACGCGAGGAGCGCATTGATCCCCACGCGCCGCACCTGCTCGGCCACCGTGGTGAGCGGCAGCGCGACGCGCACGTAGGCGACCTGGGGATGCGTGGTCCGCACCGCCGCGTACAGCAGGTCCGCCTCGACCGTCGTGCTGTAGCGCGCGACGACCGCCGCCTCGCGCGTGCCGGCCTGCTGCACCTCGGGACGATCGCTGTGGTTCTCGAGTGCCGCGAGCGCCCCGTCGTCGGCCGTGGAGTCGCCGACCACGCGGCCGTCGGAGGCGATGAGCGTGAGGCGGGCGTCGAGCAGCTCGGCGAGCCGGTCGGCTTCGGCATCGAGGCCGGCGCCCGCGGCCGTGCCCTGGGACAGCAGCTCGGCGATGAGCCGCGTCTGGTCGCGCAGCCGCTGCTCGATGACGGCGCGCTCCTCGCGCCGCAGCTCCCAGGCGATGATGAGGGTGGCGAGCGCCAGCGCCGCGGCGGCGACCGTCAGCGACGCGGCGAAGATCCGGGTGCGGAAGCTCAGGGGCACGGTGATGTCCGAAGGTCGTCGTTCACACTTCTAGGTTCTCACTTCTGGGTTCGTGTTCGGGGTTCGGTTCTGGGTTCTGGGTTCTGGGTTCGGAGTTCCTGGCCCACGGGTCCACCTGAACGGGACACGGCATGCGTGCCACGCGGTCTTCGGCCTCAGGCCGGGCCGGAACCCCGAACGTCGAACTCGAACCCCGAACACGAACCCCGAACACGAACCGAGCACTGAGAAGCCAGAAGTGTGAACCTTGGTCCACGAGTCGGCTCACTCGTCCACGAGCTTGTAGCCGAACTGCTTGACGGTGACGAGCCCCTTCACGAGCGGCGGCAGCTTCTGCCGGAGCCGGCGCACGTGCACGTCGACGGTGCGCGTGCCGCCGGTGTACTGATAGCCCCAGACGTCGCCGAGCAGGAGATCCCGCGACAGCACGCGGCCGCGATGCCGACACAGGTACTCGAGCAGCATGAACTCCTTGGCGGTGAGCGGCACCTCGCGTCCGCCGCTCGTGACGGTGTGGCGCTCGACGTCGACGACAATCGGACCGAATCGCAGGAGGTGGCCGGCGGCGTCGCGGCGGGTCCGGCGGGTGACCGCCCGGATGCGGGCGACCAGCTCGTTGGGGCTGAACGGCTTGGCGAGGTAGTCGTCGGCGCCGAGCTCGAGGCCGCGGATTCTGTCCTGTTCCTCGGCGCGCGCGGTCAGCATGATGATCGGCACGCCGGCGGTGGCGCGGTCGGCCCGCAGCGCCCGGCAGACCTCCAGCCCATCCATGCCCGGCAGCATCAGATCGAGCACGATCGCGTCGAGGGGATGCTGGCGCGCGTACGCCAGCGCCTCGTCGCCGGCGCCCGCCACGTGCGGCGACCATCCGGACTTCCGGAGGTAGTGGGAGATCAGATCGGCGATGTCGCGGTCGTCTTCGGCAACGAGGATGCGCATCTCGATGCCGGATTATCCCATGCGCCTCACGCGACGCCGAAGAGCAGCGCGACCACCTGGTAGGCGAGGGCGGCGATGGCGCCCGAGGCGGGAATCGTCAGCACCCACGCCCAGACGATGCGCCCCGCCAGCCCCCAGCGGACGGCGGAGGCGCGGCGGATCGCGCCGACGCCGACGATGGCGCCGGTGATCGTGTGCGTCGTGCTCACGGGAATCCCGAGGCTGCTGGCGAGGAACAGGGTGATGGCGCCAGACGACTCGGCGGCGAAGCCGCCGAACGGCTGCAGCTTGGTGATCTTCGTTCCCATCGTGCGGACGATGCGCCAGCCGCCGGACAGCGTGCCGGCGGCGATCGCGGCATGCGCGGCGATGATCACCCAGAACGGGATCGTGAAGACCTCGAGATACCCGCCCGTGAACAGCACGCCGGCCACGATGCCCATCGTCTTCTGGGCGTCGTTGGTCCCGTGTCCGAGGCTGTAGAGGGCGGCCGAGACGAGCTGGAGCCGCCGGAACCAGGTGTCCACGCGCCGCGGCGAGAACCCGCGAAACATCCACAGGGTGACGACGGAGAGCAGCAAGGCGATCGCCAGGCCCATCAGCGGCGCGAGGACGATGAAGACCAGCGTCTTGGTCCATCCCGACGAGATGATCGATCCCCAGCCGGCCTTCGCGATGGCCGCGCCGGCGTACCCGCCCACGAGCGCGTGGGACGAGCTCGTGGGGAGACCGGCGTACCAGGTGATCAGGTCCCACACGATGGCGCCGACGAGGCCGCCGAAGATCACCGCCGAGGTCACGACGGCCAGGTCGACCATGCCCGACCCCACCGTCCGGGCGACGGCCGTGCCAAAGCCAAAGGCGGCGAGAAAATTGAAGACCGCCGCCCAGACCACCGCCTGGCCCGGCGTCAGCACCCGGGTGGACACGACCGTCGCGATCGAGTTGGCCGCGTCGTGGAAGCCGTTGATGAAGTCGAACAGGAGGGCGACGCCGATGAGCAGGACGACGGTGAGCAGGACGACATCCATCCGCTATCCGTTTTTCACGACCACGCCTTCGAGCAGGTTGGCGACGTCCTCGCACCGGTCGGTCGCCGCCTCGAGGAAGTCGTAGATCTCCTTCCACTTGATGACCGCAATCGGATCGCGTTCCTGTTCGAAGAGGCCGACGATGGCGTCCTGGTGGACGCGGTCGGCTTCGTGCTCGAGCTGGCTGATGCGCGCCGCAGTCTCGAGGACGCCGTCGCGCTCCTCGAGCGCGCCGAACGCCTCGGCGATCAGGTCGACGGCGTCGCAGATGATGTCGGCGAGCCGCCGCGCGCCCGAGCGCACCTGCTGGATCTTGTACAGGCGGATCACCGACGCCGCGCCGTCGATGGCGTCCATGACGTCGTCGAGCGAGCTGGCCAGCGCGTGGATGTCCTCGCGATCGAGGGGCGTCACGAACGTGCGGTTGAGCCGATCGACGATCCCGTGGGTGATGCGATCGCAGGCGTGCTCGACCTCCTTGATGGCATCGGCCTTCTGCATGTCCGGTTCGGCTCCCGCGAGCATCTCCTTGAGCAGATGCGCGCCGATGCGGAGCTCGCCGGCGTGTTCCACGAACTCCTCGAAGAACCGTCCCTGATGGGGAATGAACCGGAAACGCACCATGTCACAGGCATGCTAGCAGATTCGCGTGAGGGTCGACTGATACGGCTGTCGCGCTGACAGATCCAGATTCGGAGGGCGCCGATACCCGAGCCGCACCGGGCGCGCCACGGTCCCGCTCTATCCTCCATGGACAATTGCTGGACTCGTGACGGGCGTGTGGTGACGACTGGTGATCAGAGGACGGCCACAGCAGTTCGTGTTCAACGACGCGGCGGGATCGTGGGAAGAAGTCGAGGAGCGAAAGCCGGTGGCCGCGACGACGCCGCCAATCGACAGAAACCAGAGCGGCTTCTGTCGAGACGAGGCGGCGGACGTCGCCGGCGGCCTGTATGAACAGGTCGGGCCCGCCCGAGGGGAGCGCGCCGCAGCAACCCGCAGGACTGACCGAGCGGGCAACTGTTAAGTCACGCGATGACGAATTAGTATATTCCAGACTGCATGGTTTTCGCCAGTCTTCTGACAGCCATCGGCGGGTTGACGAACCCTTCCTCGGGTCGTCACCGGGCCGGACACCGCCTCGATTGTGTCGGATTCCGGGGGGAGGCGGCGGGTGCGCCGGTGATGACCGCAACGCCCGGGAGGGCGGTCATCGAGCCGGTCTGGGGTCGCCCGGTCAGAGATCCCTGACGCCTCCTCCTTTGAGGAGGAACCAGGCCGCAACCGAGCTGAGCAAGAGGCCGTTGACGGTGAGGACGGCCGGGGCGGAGGACATCGTGGCGGCGTAGCCACCCACGAGGCTGCCGAGGGGCATCCCGCCGCGGAACGCCACCAGGTAAATGCTGACCACGCGGCCGCGCAGCTCGTTGGGGACGATGAGCTGCACGAGCGACGAGATCGTCGCAAACACCATCACCATGCAGGCGCCGCAGCCGAACAGCAGCACGGCGTTGACCCACACCACGCGCGTGACGGCGAAGAGCACGACGAGGATCCCGAACGCCAGTTGCAGCATCAGGAATGTGCGCCCCATGTGCCGGTACTTGCCGAGCCACGCGACGATGAGCGCGCCGGTCACCGCGCCGGCGCCGGCAAACGCCATCAACCGCGTGTACTGGCCGACGCCGCCCTGGAAGACGTCCTGTGCGAAGAGCGGCAGGAACGTCAGGATCGGCGTCCCGAAGAACGTCGTCGCACAGGCGAGGAACGTCAGGCCGATGAGCGACCTCTGGCTGCGGACGTAGGCAAAGCCGCCGCGCAGCTCCTGCTGGATCCCGTCGCGGGTCGGCGCCGGTACGTGGCGCACGCGGAGCAGCAGCAGCGCCGCGATCACCGCCAGGAACGACACGCCATTGAGTCCGAAGCAGGCCGCCATCCCGAACGCGGTGAGCGCGGCGCCGGCGATGAGCGGCCCAATCACGCGCGACAGATTGAACTGGATGGAGTTGAGGGCGATCGCGTTCGGCAGGTGCTGCTTGTCGACGAGCAGCGGAATCAGGGATTGATAGGCCGGCCCGCCAAACGCCTGCGCGATGCCGGTGACGACCGACAGCGCCAGCACGTGCCAGACGCGGACCACGTCCCAGTAGACGAGCGCCGCCAGCGTGAAGGCGGCCGCCATCTGGACGTACTGCGACATCAGCAGGAGCTGGCGCCGGTCGCGGCGGTCCGCAATGACGCCGCCGATCAGCGTGAAGAACAGGATGGGCGCTTCCCCGAGGAAGGCGTCGAGCCCGAGGTAGAACGCCGAGGCGGGCCCGGTCAGGGTGAGCACGAGCCAGCTCTGCGTCACCTTCTGCATCCACGTGCCGATGGTGGACGTCAGCGCGCCGCACCACAGCACCCGGAAGTCGCGATAGTGGAGCGCCGCGGCGAGCCTGCGCACGACCGTGAGCGTTATCCCGTCGCGCCCCCCCGGCTCGACGGGGGCTCCGCTCGGCGGCGCCTCGGAAACGATTGAAACAGGGGCGGATGGGATAGCCACGAAAGGGTGTTGATCTTATCGCTTGCCCGTTCGCCGAAGGTTCGCTATATTTTCGCCAATAGGCGAATATATGGCGAATCAGGCGCTGGCCGCCGTTCATGCCGCTCTTCGCGCCCGCAAGCTCGATCGCACGTTGACGACGGCGCTGCCGACCGCGGCGCGTGGCGACGCGGCGGCCACCGGCATCGCGCGGCTCGACGCGATCCTCCGCGGCGGCCTGCCGCGCGGGGAGCTCTCGGAGATCGTCGGAGCGCGCTCGTCGGGACGCACGACGCTGCTGCTGCAGGTGGTCGCGGCGGCGACCGCACGCGGCGAGCGTGCCGCGCTCGTCGACGCCTTCGATCGGCTCGATGTGGCATCGGCGGCGGCTGCCGCCGTGGATCTCGATCGTCTGCTGTGGATCCGCGGTTCAGGGGGGGCCGAGGCCTTGCTCGATCGCGCTCTGAAGGCGCTCAATCTCGTGCTGCAGGCGGGCGGCTTTGGCGTGGTGGCGATCGACCTCGCGGACGCGCCGCCGGCGGCGCTCGGCGCGATCCCGTTCACGACCTGGCTGCGCGTGCAGCGGACGATCGAAGGCAGCGACACGGCGTGCGTCATCGTCGCCCCGCAGCCGCTCGGGCGCAGCGCGGGCGGGCTGACGCTCGCCTTGACGGGGCGCTCGCGATGGAGCTCGTGCCTGAGGGGCGTGGACGTGACGGTGCGCGTCGTGTCGCCTCGCCGGCAGGTCGACGGCGACGTCTGTGTTGGTGCGGACGTCCGGTGAGGGGCCGATGGTTGGCGCACTGTACCTGGTCGGCGGCTCGGCGGACGGCTTGCTGGACATTGCGCGCGACGTCACGCCGCGGATCGAGATCTGCGGTCCGGGCGAACTACTGCTCGATCTCAGCGGCTCGATGCGCCTGTTCGGACATCCGCGCGCCGTCGCGCAGGAGCTTCGCCGCGCGGCCGCCGGGCGCGGCCTGCGCGTCGGCGTCGCGGTGGCGGGGACGTGCACCGCCGCGCGGCTGCTGGCGCGCGCCCGGGGGCAGGGGACAGGGGAGCAGGGGACAGGGGAGCAGGGGACAGGGGAGCAGGGGACAGGGGACATCGTCGTCGAACCCGGCGCCGAAGCGGCGGCGGTTGCACCACTCCCGCTCGCGCTGCTGGCGGATATGGCGAACGAGGAACCGTCGTCGCACCGCCACACCCTCGCACCGTCGCACCGCCGCACCGCCGCACCCTCGCACCGTCGCACATGCCCCCGCACCATCGCACTCTCGCACCGTCGGACGCACCCTCGCACCCTCGCACCCTCGCACCCTCTCCTGTCCACGTTCCGTCGTTGGGGTCTCCGCACGCTGGGGGATCTCGCGGCGCTCCCGGCCGACGAGGTCGCCGCGCGGCTTGGGACCGACGGTCTGCGGTGGCACCGGCTGGCCGCGGCGCGGGATCTTCGGCCGTTGCGTCCTGCCGTGCCGGAGGAGCGGTTCGAGCAGGCGCTCGATCTCGATTGGCCGATCGAAGGGCTCGAGCCGCTGTCGTTCGTGCTCGGCCGGCTGCTCGAGCCGCTGGCGGCCGATCTCGACCGGCGCGGCCGCGGCGCCGCCGTGGTGCATCTGCGGCTGCACCTGGTCACACGCGCCGTGCACGAGCGGTCGCTCGAGCTGCCGGCGCCGATGCGCGACGCGCGGACGCTGCGCACGCTGCTGCTGCTCGACCTCGAGTCGCACCCGGCGCCCGCCGCCATCGATCGCGTTGTCGTGGCGGCCGACCCGACGGCGGCGCGGGTGCTGCAGTGTTCGCTGCTGCACCGGCCGCTTCCGTCTCCGGAGCAGCTCTCGACGCTTCGGGCGCGACTGTCGGCGCTCATGGGCGAGGGGCGCTGCGGTTCGCCGGCCGTGGTCGATTCGTGGCAGCCGGGCGCATGTGGGCTGAAACCGTTCGAGCCGCGTGAGGCGAGCGGTCGTCACGGGCCACAGAGACACAGAGGCACGGAGGAAGGCCCACAAAATCTCTGTGTCTCCGTGCCTCTGCGGCCCGTCGGGGCGAACAACGCCTCGAATCGTCCCGCGGCCGCGCTTCGCCGCTTCCGCGTGCCCGTGCCCGCGCGCGTGCGCGTCGAGCACGGCCGCCCGGTACGTCTGAGGACCGACCGGCGCGGACTGGGTGGCGGGCGAGTGGCGGAATGCGCAGGACCCTGGCGGACGTCGGGGGGGTGGTGGATCGATCGCGCCCCCAAGCCGCAGAGGCACAGAGGCACGGAAGAAGGCCCAACAAGTCTCTGTGTCTCTGTGTCTCTGTGGCCCGTCGAGGCATGGGATCGCGACGAATGGGACGTGACGCTCGGCGACAACGCCACGTACCGCGCCTTTCGCGACCGCGGCACGGGCGCCTGGTTTCTCGAAGGCATTTACGACTAGACGTCCAACTCCCAACTCCCAACATCCAACTCCCAACTCCCAACGCCCATGTATATCGAGCTCCACTGCGCCTCGGCCTTCAGCTTCCTGCGCGGTGCGTCACTGCCGGAAGCGCTCGTCGAGCGGGCGGCGGCGCTCGGCTATCCGGCGCTGGCGCTCCTCGACGCCGACGGCGTGTACGGCGCGCCGCGGTTCCACGAGGCGGCGCAAAAGGCCGGGCTGCGCGCCATCATCGGCGCGGAGCTGACGATCGGGTCCATGATCACGGACGACCGGGACACCGAGGCACCGAGAACAAATCCACGAACACCTTCGCGGGGTCTCAGCGCCTCGGTGGCCCGTGGGGGCGATCGATGGCAGTTGCCGGTCCTCGTCGAGTCGCGGGAGGGATACCGGAACCTCTGCCGCCTCATTACGCGCATGAAACTGCGCGCCGCGAAAGGCGAGGGTGCGCTCGAGCTGGAGGAGCTGGAGGGGGCGACCGCCGGCCTCGTGGCGCTCGGCGGGCGCGCGCTGCTCGACACGCGCCGCTACGGTGTCGGCGGCCTGCTCGACCGGCTGGTCGGACTGTTCGGACGCGGGCGCGTGTACGTCGAGCTGCAGCGGCACCGGCTCCGCGACCAGGAGGCCGACAACGCGGCGCTCGACGCGCTGGCGCGCGCCTTTCGCGTGCCGGTGGCGGCGACCAACGGCGTCCGGTTCGCCCAGCCGGCGGACCGCCCGCTGTTCGACGTGCTGACGTGCGTGCGGCACCGCACCACGGTCGACGGCGCCGGCCGGCGGCTCGCGCAGAACGCCGAGCGCTATCTGAAGTCGCCGGAGGCGATGGCGGCGCTCTTCGCCGATCGGCCAGAAGCGCTGGCGGGCGCCGTGGCGCTCGCCGAACGGCTCGAGTACACGATGGGCGATCTCGGCTACCGCTTTCCGAGGTATCCGGCGCCGGCGGGCGAGACCGAGGCGGCGTTCCTCCGGCACATCACCGAGGCGGGCGCGCGCGAACGCTACCGGCCGTATCACGACAGGGCGCGCGCGCAGATCGCCCGCGAGCTCGACCTGATTGACAAGCTCGATCTCGCCGGCTACTTCCTGATCGTCTGGGACATCGTCAACTACGCGCGGCAGCAGCGCATTCTCGTGCAGGGGCGCGGCTCGGCCGCCAACAGCGCCGTGTGCTACAGCCTCGGTATCACGGCGGTCGATCCGATCGCGATGGACCTGCTGTTCGAGCGCTTCCTCTCCGAGGAGCGCGGCGAGTGGCCCGACATCGACCTCGACCTGCCGAGCGGCGACCGCCGCGAGCGCGTCATCCAGCACGTGTACGAGAAATACGGGCGGCTCGGCGCGGCGATGACCGCCGTCGTGATCACCTACCGCAGCCGCAGCGCGGTGCGCGAGGTCGGCAAGGCGCTCTCGCTCGAGGAGGACGAGATCGACCGGCTGGCGAACGTGATGCACCACGTCGAGTTCACCGATCCGCACGAGACGCTCGGGCGTACTCTCGCCTCGGCCGGCCTGTCGCTCGACGGGCCGCGCATGCGGACGTTCGCCGATCTCTGGTTCCGGATGCAGGATCTCCCGCGACACCTCGGCCAGCATTCCGGCGGCATGGTGATCTGCCAGGGGGCGCTCGATGCGGTGGTCCCGCTCGAGCCCGCCGCGATGCCCGGGCGTGTGGTCGTGCAGTGGGACAAAGACGACTGCGCCGGCATGGGAATCGTCAAGGTGGACCTGCTCGGTCTCGGGATGATGGCGGTGCTGCAGGACGCGATCGAGCTGGTCAACGCGTCAACGCCCAACTCCCAATGCCCAACGCCCAACGCCCAATTCGATCTCGCGCATCTGCCGCCGGACGACCCCGACGTCTACGAGCTGCTGCGGAAGGCCGACACGATCGGCGTCTTCCAGGTGGAGTCGCGCGCGCAGATGGCGACGCTGCCGCGGCTCGAGCCGAGATGCTTCTACGACATCGTCGTCCAGGTGGCGATCATCCGGCCCGGGCCGATCGTCGGCGACATGGTGCACCCGTACCTGAACCGCCGCGCCGGGCGTGAGCCGGTGGTGCCGCTGCACCCGTCGCTCGAGCCGGTGCTCGCGCGCACGCTCGGCGTGCCGCTCTTCCAGGAGCAGTTGCTGCGGATGGCGATGGTCGCCGCCGGTTTCACGGGCGGACAGGCGGAGGAGCTGCGCCGTGCGATGGGGTTCAAGCGATCCGAGCAGCGGATGCGGCAG
The DNA here is from genome assembly GCA_001767525.1 of Acidobacteria bacterium RIFCSPLOWO2_12_FULL_68_19. Lineage (GTDB taxonomy): Bacteria > Acidobacteriota > Vicinamibacteria > Vicinamibacterales > UBA2999 > MELF01. The sequence goes on from MELF01000013.1 coordinate 53,913, forward strand.
ATCGAGGTGCAGCTGCGCGAGGGGATGGCGAAGAAGGGAATCACCGGCGAGACGGCCGAGCGGATCGTCGCCTCGATCACGTCGTTCGCGCTGTACGGGTTTCCCGAATCGCACGCGGCCAGCTTCGCGCTGCTCGCCTACGCGAGCGCGTACCTCAAGGTGCACTACCCGGCGGCGTTCTATACCGCGCTCCTGAACAACCAGCCGATGGGGTTCTACCATCCGGCGACGCTCGTCAAGGACGCGCAGCGCCGCGGCGTCCGGTTCCATCCGATCGACGTGCAGCAGTCCGACTGGCTCTGCCGGATCGAGGAGGACGGCGCGATCCGGCTTGGCCTCGTGTACGTGAACGGGCTGCGGATGGAGATCGGCCAGGCCATTGCGGCCTTCGACCGGACGACCACGTGCGTGGCGGACGGCTCCGCCCGGTCCCAGGGCCGGCTCGAGTGTCCGAAATGCGGCTCCGATGACGACTCGATGATCGAACGGGTGCGGGATCGGACGTGCTTTTGCAACACCTGCGCGCACGAATGGACGGTGGAGCGGCGGCCGGCCTGGCGATTCGCCTCCATCGAGGATCTGGTGCGGCGCACCGGCCTGCGGCGCGACGAGCTGACGACGCTCGCCGACATCGGGGCGCTGAACGCGTTCACCCACGAGCGCCGCAGTGCGCTCTGGCAGGTGGAACGGGTCATCCGTCCGGCCGGCGATCTGTTCGAGAACGAAGAACGGTTCGAATACGCCCCGCCTGCCTCTCCGCTCGCGCCGACGGATGCGGGCGAGCGGCTCCGGGCCGACTACGCCGGCACCGGGCTGACGATCGGACCGCACCCGATGGCGCTCTGCCGCCGGGAGATGGCGCTGCGCGGCGTGCTGCGCGCCTGCGATCTGCCGCAGGCGCGCGACGGGCGCCGGGTGCGCGTCGCCGGCATGGTGATCACGCGCCAGCGCCCGGGCACGGCGAAGGGGTTCGTCTTCCTGACGCTCGAGGACGAGACCGGCGTCTCCAACGTCATCATCCGCCCCGATCTGTTCGATCGCGTCCGCCCGATCGTGCTCCGGCAGCCCTTCCTGCTCGTCGAAGGGGTGCTCCAGCACCAGGACGGCGTGCTGTCGATCCGGGCCGAGCGCCTGCAGGGGATCGCCGGCGCCGCCTCCGTCGAGGCGCACGACTTCTCCTGAACCTGCTGTTCACGCTTCTCACTTCTACCTTCTCGGTTCGTGTTCATGTTCGGTTCTCTGTTCGAACCCCGGACCGAACCCCGAACCCGGAACCCGAACCCCGAACCCAGAACACGAACCCAGAACACGAACCCAGAACACGAACCCAGAACACGAACCCAGAAGTGTGAACCCAGAAGCGTGAACGACAGGATCTCCGCCTACCTCGCCCCCCCCGTCGTGGCCTCCGTCACGTCGTTCCGGACGACCTTGCCGCCCTTCATCACGAACTTCACGCGCTGCAGCTCGGTAATGTCGGCCACCGGGTCGCCGGACACGGCCACGAGATCGGCGAACTTCCCCTTGCCGATCGAGCCGATGTCGCGCTGCCACCCCAGGACCTCGGCGGCGGTGATGGTGCCGGCCTGAATCGCCCGAACAGGCCCCATCCCGGCGCGCGTGGCCAGCCACTCGAACTCGAGCGTCTGGATGCCGTGCACGAGCGTCGAGCCGTCGGCGCCGCTGCCGGCGACGACCTTGAGGCCCTTGGTGGCGGCCGCCATCCGCACGGCCCGCTCGAAGATCGGGATCATGCGGAACTTGCCGCCGGTCGCCTTCGCGTCGTTGTCGTCCATGTACGGCTCGGTGTAGCGGACGAAGGTCGGGTCGTAGTCGAGCCCTTTCTGCACCATCGTGTTCAGGTGCTCCTGGGTGAGGCCGTAGCCGTGCTCGACCACGTCGCAGCCGGCAGTGATGGTGTATTCCAGCCCCGCGCCTCCGAAGCTGTGGCAGGCCGTCTTCCGGCCCAGCCGGTGCGCTTCGTCCACGAGCGCCTGCAGGACCGGGAGGGGATAGGTCAGCACGTATTGCGCATCGCCGGTCGGCGTGAACGAGTAATTCCCCGTCGGATAGAGCTTGATCCAGTCGACGCCGTGCTCGACGTGCTCGCGCACCGCGGCGCGCGCCTCGTCCACCGACCTGATCCGTATCGCGTCGAGCGGGTTGGCGGGCGTGCCCGGCTTCTCCTCCCACCGGATGCCGCGCCCGGCCACCTGGAACCGGGGGCCGTCGATCTCGCCGAGGTTGATCGCGTTGCGGATGTCGACGTCGCCGTAGCCGTTGGCGTGGGAGCTCATGTCGCGCGCCGAGGTGAAGCCGGCGCGCAGCGTCGCCTGGGCGTTGCTGATGGCGATGAGCGCGCTGCGCTCGGCCGTCATGCCGGGGCGGCGGGTGTCGTACATGTGGGAGTGCATGTCCACGAGTCCCGGGAGCAGGGTCGCGCGGCTCAGGTCAATCACCGTCGCGCCCGCCGGAATCGGCACCTGGCCGTCAGGGCCGGCCTCGATGATCCGCTCGCCCGTGACGAGCACGATCTGTTTCGTCAACATCCGCCCGGTGACGCTGTCGAACAGCCGGCCGGCGCGGATGGCGTAGGTGCGCGGCGGCGGCGGGCACTGGATGACGCCGCCGTCGGGCCGCACGCACGGGCGCTCGCCGGCGAAACGCCACGGCTCGGGGGCACGCTGCGGCGCCGGCGTGGCGGGCGCCTGGGCGAACAGCGCCGCTGCCGGCAGCGCGCCGGCCAGCATGGCGGCGAGCCCTGCGCCCAGTACGACGTTCCTTCCAGTCATGATCCTCCTCCGATGATGAAGACAGCGGCCGGCCGTCAGGCCGCCCCTGTGGAAGTCTATGGCCATTTCGCCACGCCAGGCCAGTTCAGTCCGATCGCTCGCCCTGCTCGGCATCGTCGGGCTCGCCGTCGTTGCCGACGGCTGTTCCGTCGTGCCGGTCATCGACGCGTCGCGGGCGGTTCCGATTCCGCTCACCGGCGATCTCGTCGTCGGCGACGAGATCGACCTCCGCCCGTACTGCCTCGAGACGGGGTCGAGGCACCCTCGATCCCCGGTATGATCGTTTCCTCCGGATGCCAGATCCCCTGCGCCTCGCCTTTCTCGGCTGCGGCTTCATCACGCGCGTCCACAGCCGCCACTTGCGGGCGCTCCGGCGCGACATCGTCTGCAGCTATGCGAGCCGCGAGCGCGCGCGAGCCGAGGCGTTCCGTCGCGAGTTCGCCGGCGAGGCGGCGTATGCCGACTACGGCAGCGCGATCGCGGATCCGCGGATCGACGCGGTGGCGGTCGCCGTCCCGCCGCGCTTCCATTACGACCTGACGATGCAGGCGCTGGCGGCGGGCAAGCACGTGCTGGTCGAGAAGCCGGCCTTCCTCCATCTGGCGGAGTACGTGGCGGCGATCGAGGCGCGCCACCGGGCCGGCCGCGTCGTCCTGGTCGGCGAGAACGACCACTACAAGCCGCTGGCCGTCTGCCTGCGGCGGCTCGTCCGCGAGGGCGCCATCGGCGAGATGGTCTTCGCCTACTTCGCGACGATCGTCAAACGGCTCAAGCCGGCCGACGACTGGCGCAACGACGAGATCGTGGCGGGCGGCGATGCGTTCTTCGAGGAGGGTATCCACTGGCTGCACGTCGCGGGAAGCCTGGGCCCGCGAATCACGACGGCGCACGGGTACCGACCGGCCGCCTCGCGCACGGGGCCGGACCGGCGCATCAAGAGCATGATCGTCGCCTTCCAGTACGACAACCAGGCGGTCGGCTCGCTCTACTACTCCAGAGAGATTCCGTCGCTGCTGCGCGGTCTCCGGCTGTCGAAGCTGTACGGGCGCGAGGGGATCGTCACCTTCGAGTCCAACGGCCTGTTCGTGCTCGTGCGGGGGAACCGGATTCCGCGCCTGTTCGTCCCAGGGGTGCGCGATATTCGCGGGTACCGGGCGATGTATCGCGACTTCCTGCACGCCATCCAGACCGGCGCGCCGCCCCAGATGAGTCTCGAGCGGGCCATGGACGACCATCGGCTGATGGACCAGATCTACGCCAGCGTCGAGCCGTCGGGCGCGGTCGCGGCCGGGTGAGGGCGGGCGGTGGCCGGGATGAAGAGCGAGCGCTACGACATCGTCATCATCGGCAGCGGCGCCGGCGGGGGCACCGTCGCGCACGCCCTCGCCGACTCGCCGGCGCGGATCCTCGTGCTCGAGCGGGGCGGCTTCGTGCCGCAGGAGATGGAGAACTGGGACCCCGAGGCGGTGTGGAAGCACCTCCGGTACCGCGTGCGGGAGCGGTGGGTCGATCGCCACGGCCGGGAGTTCCAGCCGTACACCCATTACTGCGTGGGCGGCAACACGAAGTTCTGGGGGAGCGTGCTGTACCGCCTGCGGCGGGAGGACTTCCAGGCGATCGAGCACGTCGACGGCGTGTCACCCGCGTGGCCGATCGACTACGACACGCTGGCGCCCTACTACGATCGTGCCGAGCGCCTGTATCACGTGCGGGGCCAACAGGGGGCCGACCCGACGGAGCCGCCGCGGCCGCCGTTCCCGTACGCGCCGGTGCCGCACGAGCCGGCGATGGCGGAGATCGTGGAGCGGTTGCGCGCGATCGGGCTGCGGCCGTCGCCGCTGCCGCTCGGGCTGATGCGCCCGGGCGAGCAGGGCGGCTGCCTGCTGTGCAATACGTGCAACTCGTTTCCGTGCAGGGTGCGCGCCAAGAGCGACGCGGAAGTCTGCTGCCTCCAGCACGCCTCGTCGCGGCCGAACGTCACGCTGTGGACGAGCGCCTGTGCGCGCCGTCTCCTCACCGATGCGTCGGGGCGAAGGGTCGTCGCGGTGGAAGTGCAGTCGAACGGCGAGGTCACGCGCGTCGAGGCGCCGCTCGTCATCGTGTCGTGCGGCGCCGTGAACTCCGCTGCGCTCCTGCTGCGCTCGGCCACCGACACCCGTCCAGGCGGCCTCGCGAACTCCTCCGGGCTCGTCGGCCGCCGCTACATGGCCCACCTGGCCACCATGATGCAGGGCTTCCACCCGTTCCGGCGCAATCACACGTCGTTCCAGAAGACGGTGGCGATCAACGACTTCTACCTGCGCGGGCCGGACGACCTCTACCCGCTGGGGCAGATCCAGTCGCAGGGACGGACGCACGGCGTGATGGCGCAGACGGTGGCGCCCTGGATTCCGCTCTGGGCGTACGACGCGTGGGTGGCGCGCGGCGTCGACTGGCTCGCCATGTCCGAGGACCTGCCGCGCGACGACAATCGCGTGACGGTCGACGGCGGCGGCCGGATCCGGCTCGACTACCGGCCGAACAACTTGAAGGCCCACGGCCGCCTCGTCGCCGAGATGAAGCGCATCCTGCGGCGGCTCGGCTTCTGGGTGGTGGTGGCGCATTCGCACCGCGACCGGAACACGACGCACCAGTGCGGCACGCTCTGCTTCGGCACCGACCCGCGGTCGTCGGTGCTCGACCCCTACTGCCGCACCCATGACATCGAGAACCTCTTCGTCGTCGACGCCTCGTTCTTCCCCTCGTCGGCGGCGGTCAATCCGGGGCTGACGGTCGTCGCCCAGGCGCTGCGGGTGGCGGACCACATCCGGGACACGTATCTCGATTGAGGAGAGACGCTGCGTGAGAGCGCGATCGTTCAGCCACGTCGGCATCACGGTGTCGAATTTTGGTCGCGCGGTCCGCTTCTACTGGGACGTCTTCGGCTGCCCGCTGGTGGGAGTGGCCGATACGCCGCCGGAGCGCGTCCGCAGCTTCTTCAGGGTGAGCGCGCCGTCGCCGCCGGCGGCTTCACCGGACGAACCGCCTTCGCCGGACACGGCTTCGGCCGCTCAAGGGGCGCCGGAGCCGCGCTGCAAGATCGGCTGGATCCGGGCCCCGGGCGGCGGGGTGATCGAGATCTTCGAGTTCCAGCCGCAGCTGCCGCCGGACAGGACCCCATGGAACCGCGTCGGCCTGACCCATATTTCCTTCAACGTGCGGAACACCCACCGCTGGTACGAGTACCTCCAACGGAAGGGCGTCGAGTGCGTGAGCCGGCCCGAGCGGTCGCCCCGGGGCCACTGGTTCTTCTTCGCCCGCGATGTCGACGGCAACCTGATCGAGATGATGGATCTCGGCTACATGCACTACGTGCTGCAGTGGCTCGGGCCGCTCGGCGGCTGGATCTTCCGGCGCGGGATGTACCGCAAGTACTACGAGTGAGGCGGAAGGCGGCCTCTCCGTTCAGTCTCGTTCAATGACGTTCAGTGACGTACCCTCCTGCATCGAGCAATCTGCCGTGCAGCGTCTCGTGAGAATCGGCATCGATCTCGGCGGCACGAAGATCGAGGGAATCGTGCTCGACGGGAGCCGCGCGCTCGCGCGGCTGCGCGTCGACACGCCGCGTGATGACTACGAGGCGACCGTCCAGGCGGTGGTCGCGCTGGTGCATGCGCTGGACGTGCGGGCCGGCGCGGCCCTCGGCCTGCCGGCGGGCGGGCGCGGGTCGGTCGGCGTCGGCATCCCCGGGACGATGTCGCCGGCGACCGGGCTCGTCAAGAACGCCAACTCCGTCTGGCTCATCGGGCGCCCGCTCGCTGCCGATCTCGAACGGCGGCTCGACCGGAGGGTGCGCATCGCCAACGACGCCAACTGCTTCGCCGTCTCCGAGGCGGCCGATGGCGCGGGCGCCGGCGCGGGCGTCGTGTTCGGGGCGATCCTCGGCACCGGCACGGGCGCGGGGATCGTTGTCGGCGGCGAGGTGCTGGTCGGCCAGAACGCGATCGCCGGCGAGTGGGGACACAATCCGCTGCCGTGGCCGGCAGACGAGGAGCGCCCCGGTCCGCGGTGCTACTGCGGCCGGCACGGCTGCATCGAGACGTTTCTCTCCGGCCCGGGCCTCCAGGCCGACTACGCGCGGGGGAGCGGGCGGCGCCGCACCCCCGCGGAGATCGTGGCGCTCTCGGAGGCGGGCGACCCGGACGCCTCCGCCTCGCTCGATCGCTACGCGCATCGACTCGCCCGCGGGCTGGCGAGCGTGATCAACGTGCTCGATCCGGACGTGATCGTGCTCGGCGGCGGGATGTCGAACATCGGGCGGCTGTACGACGAGGTGCCGCGCCTGTGGGGCCCGTACGTCTTCTCCGACCGTGTCACGACACGGCTCGTGAAGGCGCGCCACGGCGATTCGAGCGGCGTCAGGGGGGCCGCCTGGCTCTGGCCAGGAGATGTCATGTAAGCTGATATAGTAATATTGCAATATGTCGCCAGCCTCGCTCCAGGCCTTCAAGGCGGATTTCTTCCGCGCGCTGGCACACCCGATCCGCATCCGCATCCTCGAAGCGCTCGGCGACGGCGAACGCAGCGTGCAGGAACTCCAGCAGGCGCTCGGCCTCGACCAGCCCATCGTCTCGCAGCACCTCGCCATTCTTCGAAGCCAGGACATCGTCACGCCGCGAAAGCTCGGCACCACCGTCCGGTACGACCTCAGCGACCCGCTCACCACGAAGCTGCTGTCGGTGGCGCGCGGCATATTCAACAACCGCCTCGTCGGCTCCCAGGCGATGCTGCGGCAGCTGAAGAAGGAGACGCGCCGGTAGCACGGCCCGCATGCGTCTGTTCGCGAAAATCTGGCGCACGGGAATCGCCACGGAGCTGCTCGGCGCCGCGGACCCGGAGACGATCGAGCTCGGCCGCGAGCTCGAGGCGCGGGTGCGCGCGCTGTTCGGCCGGGCCCTGGCGATTCGGGAGGTCGATGCGGGCTCCTGCAACGGGTGCGAGATCGAGATCACGGGGCTGACGAGCCCCGTCTATGACATCGAGCGGTTCGGGATCCATTTCGTCGCCTCGCCCCGTCACGCCGACATGCTGCTCGTGACGGGCCCCGTCACCCGCAACATGGAGGAGCCGCTGCGGAAGACGTACGAGGCGACGCCGGCCCCGAAGTTCGTCGTGGCCGTGGGCGACTGCGCCCGCACGTGCGGCGTGTTCCAGGGCGCGTACGGGGTCGCCGGCCCGGTGCAGGCCGTCGTTCCCGTCGATGCCTTCATCGCGGGCTGCCCTCCGGAGCCGCACAACATCATTCGCGGCATTCTGCAGGCGCTCGATCGCCGGGACGCGCGGTCGGGGGTCGCTGTTCCCGCCGGAGCGGCCGAGCGATGACCACCCGGGGCGTACCGCTGGCGCTCGCCGTCGCGACCGCCGGCTACCTCGCCGGGGCGGTGGCGGCGCTCCTGGCGCGATCGAGCCGTGGGGCTCGATGGGCCGCGGCTGCCGGAGCCTCGCTCGGCAGCCTCGCCGCCCTTGTCCTGGCCGTCCAGGTCCTCGTCACCGGCGCGCCGGTCGATGCCGGGATTCCAGGGCTGCTCGCTGTCGCCGGCGGTGTGGTCGTTCGCCTCGACGGGCTCGGCGCCTTCTTCCTGGCGATCGTGTCGATCATCGGCCTGCCGGCCGCCGTCTACGGCGCCGGCTACTCGGCCGACGAGACCACCGGCCACCTTCGCAGCCTCGGGTTCATGCTCAACATGTTTCTCTTCGGCATGAGTCTGGTGACCTGCGCCGGCAACGTGTTGACGTTCGTGCTCGGGTGGGAGGTGATGTCGCTGGCCTCCTATTTCCTCGTGATGGTCGAGACCGGCGACCCGGAGACCCAGAGCGCCGGACTCTGGTACATCGCGATGACGCACTTCGGCCTGGTGCTGCTGCTGCCGATGTTCTTCCTGCTGTCGTCGTCGGGTGGCGGCGCCTCGTTTGCCGATCTCCGGCTCGGCGCCGGCATGCTGACGCCGGCGATGCGAAACGTGGTGTTCATCCTGGCCGTTCTGGCCTTCGGGTCGAAGGCCGGCGTGGTGCCGCTCCACGTCTGGCTGCCCCGGGCGCACCCGGCGGCGCCGAGCCATGTCTCGGCGCTGATGTCGGGCGTGATGATCAAGCTCGGGATCTACGGGCTCGTGCGGGTCACGCTCGATGTCCTTGGCGGGGGAGTGGTCTGGTGGGGCGGGCTCCTGCTCGCCGTGGGCTCGGTGTCGGCGCTCTTGGGCGTCCTGTACGCGCTCATGGAACACGACCTGAAACGTCTGCTCGCCTATCACTCGGTCGAGAACATCGGCATCATCCTGATCGGATTCGGCGCGGCGCTCGTCCTCGACGGCTACGGTCTGCGGAGCGCCGCACTCGTCGGCTTTGCCGCCAGCCTCTTCCACACGCTCAATCACGCCTGCTTCAAGGCGCTGCTGTTCCTTGGCGCCGGGAGCGTCCTGCGGCAGACCCATACCCGAAACATGGAGCAGATGGGCGGCCTCATCACGCGCATGCCGCAGACGGCGCTGCTCTTCCTGGTTGGCGCCGTCGCCATCGCCGCGCTGCCTCCGCTGAACGGGTTCGCGTCGGAATGGATGGTCTTTCAGACGCTCCTCGCGGGCGCGCAGATTCCGCGGCCGGAGCTGGCGGTGGGCATTCCGATGGCCGTCGGCATGCTGGCGCTCACGAGCGGTCTGGCCGCGGCGTGCTTCGTCAAGGCGTTCGGCGTGACATTCCTCGCCATGCCGCGTTCGGAGCGGGCCGCACAGGCGCGCGAGGCGCCACTCTCGATGCGGGCGGCGATGGCGCTGCTGGCGAGCGCCTGTGTGGTGCTCGGTCTCGGGGCGTCGATGACCGTGCCGGTGCTCTATCGCGCCCTCGAGGGACTTGGCGGCGTGTCACCGGCGGCCGCCGCGGCGACGCCCGGCCTGTGGGTCGAAGGGGCCGGACGCCTCGCGTACGTGTCGCCGCCGCTCCTGGCGGCGTCGCTGGCGGTCGTGGTCTTCCTTGGCTGGCTGGCGGTGCGGCGAGCGCTCGGACGCGCCCGGCTGACCGACACGTGGGGATGCGGGCGCATCGGCCAGACGCCGCGCATGGAATACACTGCGTCGGCGTTCGCTGAACCGCTGCGCCGGGTGTTCGCGGAGCTGTACCGGCCGGCGGAGGACCTGACGGTCAGCACGCACCCGGAGTCCCGGTACTTCATTCGCTCGATCACCTACACGAGCGAAGTGCATCCATGGTTTGAAGCGGTGATCTACGACCCGATCATTGGCGGCGTCCGCCGGGCCAGCACCGAGGTCCGGCGCCTGCAGGGGGGATCGGCGCACCTCTATCTCCTGTATGTGGTCGCGGCGCTGCTCGGCGCGCTCGGGTGGGTGTGGTGGTCGTGATGGCGGAACTCTCCGCGGTCGTCGCGCAAACGCTGCTGGCGGTGATGCTGGCGCCAGGGCTGGTCGGGCTCATCCGCTGGATCAAGGCGCGGTTGCAGAGCCGCCGTGGCGCGCCGCCGTGGCAGATCTACTTCGAGCTGCGCAAGCTGTTCGCCAAGGAGATCGTCATCTCCCGGACGGCGTCGTGGCTGTTTCGGGCGGCGCCGCTCATCGTCTTCGGGACCTCTGTCGTGGTGGCGTCGCTCGTGCCGCTCGTCTTCATCCCGGTGGCCTTCGACCGGACCGGCGACCTCTTCGCCGCCGTGTACTTGCTGCTCCTCGGCACGTTCTTCCTCGCCCTGGCAGGACTCGACACCGGGTCCGCCTTCGGCGGGATGGGGTCGAGCCGCGAGATGACGGTGGTCGCGCTGACCGAGCCGACCGTGGCGCTGTCGATCTTCGCGCTGGCGTTGACCGCCGGATCGACGAACCTCGGAGTCATCGCGACGCGCACGCTCGCCGATCCAGGGATGGCCCTCGGTCCCGCCCACGTGCTGGGATTCCCGGCGCTCTTCATCGTGGCCCTGGCCGAGAGCGGCCGTCTGCCCATCGACAATCCGTCCACGCATCTCGAGCTGACGATGATTCACGAGGCGATGGTGCTGGAGTACTCCGGCCCGTACCTCGCCCTGATCGAGTGGGCGAGCGCCCTCAAGTTCTTCCTGTTGCTCGCGCTGGCCGCCAACCTGTTCGTGCCGTGGGGCATCGCGCAGTCGCTCGCGCCGCTCGACCTGCTGGCCGGCTTCGCGGCGCTGACGGTGAAGATGGCGATCCTGGCCGTGGCCGTGGCGGTGCTCGAGACGCGCGTCGCCAAGCTCCGCCTGTTCCGGGTGCCGGAGCTGCTGAGCGCGTCGTTCGTGCTCGCCCTGCTGGCGGTGATGTCGACGATGTTCGTGAGGTGAACTGGATGGAAGGGATCTTTGCCAGGCTGGTCGTGCTCGCCGCCAGCGGGATGCTGCTGACGGGTCTCATCGTGCTGTGGCGGAAGGGGGTGCCGGCCTACATCGCCGCCTTCACCTGGCAATCGTGGCTGCTCTCCGGCATGACCGCCGCGGTCGGCTACCTCGGAGGCGAACCGCAGCTCTACTTGGTGGCGGTGATCCTGCTGCTGCTCAAGGGCATCGCCCTTCCGGCGTTGCTCCGGGCGACCGATCGCCGGTTCAGCACCCGGCGCGAGCTGCTGGCGTACGTGAATACCGAGACCTCGCTCATCGTGGGCGGAATGCTGGTGCTCTTCGCGTACGTGCTGACCGAGCCGTGGATGGCGATGACGAAACTTCCCACCCGCGCCGCCCTTCCCGTGGCGATGGCGCTCCTGTTCGTCAGCCTGTTCATCATTGTCAGCCGGAAGAAGGCGATTACGCAGGTCATCGGGTTCCTGATGCTCGAGAACTCGATCGCCCTGCTGGCGGTCGTGGGCACCTACGGCGTGCCGCTGCTCGTGGAGCTCGGCGTCTTCCTGGACGCGCTGATGGGCTTTCTCGTCATGCAGATCTTCCTGTACGACATCCACGAGACGTTCGAGACGCTGGAAGTCGATCAGTTGGCGCGGTTGAAGCACTGATGGCCCTCATCCTGCTCCTGGCCCCGCCGCTCGTCGCATCCCTCTCGGTCATGCTCGTTCGCGGCCGGATGCGGCTGGTCGCCGCGAGCACTGTCGCGCTGAACGCCCTGTCGCTCTCCGCCAGCGTGTGGATGTGCGGCGATGCCCTGTGGCGGGGCCGAACCATCGTCTCGAGCGACGGCTTCTGGCGCGTGGACGGCCTGTCGGCGCTCCTGGCGCTCTCGATCGCGACGGTCACGCTGCTGGCGTCGGCGTTCGGTCCCGGCCTCGGCGAGGCCGATGAGTACGACGAGGGGCAGGCGAGACGCTTCCGCATCTTCGTCAACGCCTTTGCCCTGATGATGCTCGTCGCCGTTACGACCAACAACGTCGGATTCATGTGGGTCACCATCGAGGCGACCACCATCACCTCCGCGGTGGTGATTCCGCTGCACCGCACGAAGTCCTCGGTCGAGGCCTCGTGGAAGTACCTCTTGATCTGCTCGGTGGGCATCGCGCTCGCGTTCGCCGGAACCGTGCTCGCGTATTTCGACTTCGTGTCCACGGCCGGACGCGTCCCGAACGCGCTCAACTGGACGGTGCTCCGGGCGGCCGCCCCGACGCTGCAGGGGGAGTTGATGCAGCTCGCCTTCGCCTTCATCGTCGTCGGCTACGGGACCAAGGCCGGACTGGCGCCGATGCACACCTGGCTGCCGGACGCGCACTCGGAGGCGCCGGCCCCTCTCTCCGCGATGATGTCCGGCGTGCTGCTGGCGGTGGCGATGTACGCCATTGCACGCTGGAAGGCGGTGGTCGACGTGGCGCTGGGCTCCGACTTCGCCAGCCAGCTCCTGCTCGCGGCCGGCCTCCTGTCGGTCGCGGTCGGCGCCTTCAGTCTGGTGATTCAGCGGCACTACAAGCGGATGCTCGCCTACTCGAGCGTCGAGCACATCGGCCTCGTGTCCGTGGGGCTTGCGCTCGGGCCCCTCGGGGCGTTCGCGGCGTGGCTGCACCTGGTCAACCACGCGGTGGCCAAGTCGATGGCCTTCCTGCTGGCCGGTCGAATCCTGCACCGGTACCGGACCACGGAGATCGCCGGCGTCTCGGGCCTCCTTCACGTCATGCCGTGGACCGGACGTCTGTTCGCGATGGCGATCCTGGCGCTGGTCGGGCTTCCACCGTTCGGCTTGTTCGTCTCGGAGTTCCTGCTGGTGCGCGCGGCAATCCACACCGGCCACCTGTGGACCGCCGCGGTGGTCTTGCTGCTGGTGCTCGTGGCGTTCGTGTCGCTGCTTGGCCACTTGAATCGGATGCTGTACGGCGCCGCGCCGGTCGGCGTGGCCGTGGGCGAGTCGTGCGGATGGAGGATCGCCGCCCTCGCCGGTTGCGCGGCGATCCTGGTCGTGCTGGGCGTGGCGCTGCCGTGGCCGGTGACGGGAATCATCGAGCGCAGCGTCTCCGCGGTGGTGATGCCATGAACGCCTTGCAGTCGGTGGTCGACGGCCTGGTCCAGGCGGAGGTTCCCCTGAGCGACGTGCGCATTCGCCGGGGCGTGGAGCTGCACTGCACCATCCCGGCAGCCGGCGTGCTGCGCCTGGGCCAGGCGGTCCCGGAGATGGGTGCGCGGCTCGTCCTGATGGTCGGCGAGGACCGGCGCAGCCAGGCAGGCGCGTTTCTCGTCCATTACCTGTTCGCCAGGCCGCGGGAGAACTGGTTCGTGCATGCCACGGCGTCTCTCGATCCCCGCGCGCCGGAGCTCCCCTCGCTCGGTTCCTTCGACTATCCGGCGTCGCGATTCGAGCGCGAACTGAGCGACGTCCTTGGAATCCGGCTGCTGCAGCACCCCGATCCCCGTCCCCTGGTCCGCCATGGTTTCTGGCCCGAGCACTTCCACCCGCTGCACAAGGACGCGGAGGCAGGGGAGTTCGCCGATGACGGGCGTCCGTTCCCGTTCACCGAAGTGGGCGGCGAGGGCGTCTACGAGATCCCGGTCGGTCCCGTCCACGCCGGCGTGATCGAGCCGGGGCATTTCCGGTTCAGCGCGATGGGCGAGACGATCATCGACATGAAGCCGCGCCTGTACTTCACGCACAAGGGTACGGAGAAGTTGTTCGAGGGCCGACGCCCGCACGAGGGCGTGGAGCTGGCCGAGCGCGTGTCGGGCGATACGACCGTCGGCCACGCCCTGGCGTACTGTCAGGCGCTCGAGGCCGCGGCGGGCACCGAGGCGCCGCGGCGCGCCCGCTACCTCCGGGTGCTGTTCCTCGAGCTGGAGCGCCTGTACAACCACATCGCCGATGTCGGCGCGATTGCCAACGACACGGGCTTCGCGGTCGCTCATGCCCACTGTTATCGGATCCGCGAACGCCTCCTCCGCCTGAACAAGCGGTTGACGGGTTCACGGCTGCTGCGGGGAGCGATTGTCCCCGGCGGCGTGGCGGTCGATCTCGCGTCGGGCGCCGGGGTTGTCGACGAAGTGGCGGCGGCGATCGCCGACTTCGAGGAGGTGGTCGGGATCTGTTTTGCCAACACGCTGGTGATGGATCGACTCGAGCGGACCGGCGTCTTGACGCGGACCGCCGCGGAGGATCACGGGGTGGTCGGGTTCATCGCGCGGGCGTCCGGTCTCGATCTCGACGTCCGCCGCGACCATCCGTACGCGGCGTACGACGAGCTGACATTTGCGGTGCCGGTCATGACGAGCGGCGACGTGAAGGCCCGGGCGCTCGTGCGCGTCGAAGAAGTGCGTGAATCGGGCACGCTCGTAGGTCAGGTCTGCCGCGCGCTGCCGGACGGTCCGGTCCTCGCCGCGTTGGGATCGCCGGAGCCGCACCAGCCGGCCTTCGGGATCGTCGAGGGGTGGCGCGGCCGAATCGTGCACTGGGTGTCGACGGCCGATGACGGCACGCTCGACCGCGTGAAGATTGTCGATCCGTCGTTCCTGAACTGGCCCGCGCTCCCGCTGGCGCTCGAGGGCAACATCGTTCCCGACTTTCCGCTCTGCAACAAGTCGTTCAACTGCTCGTACTCGGGCAACGATCTCTGATCCGGCCGGCCCGGTGCCGGCCGACTCAGGCGGGGGAGCGCTCCCCGACGCGCTCCGGGGTGCCCTGTACGGCGGGCGAGGGCCGCAGCCGCGCCACGGCACGCCCCACCTGGAGCGACGCGTAGAAGATCCGCCCGACCTGGAGGCCCCCCTTCAGCCGGTGCCGTCCGATGGCCTCGAGCCCGGCCGAGGCGATGCAGCCGCAGTCGCTGCACTCGGGGGTGCCGCCGAACTGGCAGGGGGTGATCCGCCGCTCGAAATCCGACGAGACGCACTCGGTCGTCTGGGCGAACACGCAATCCTGCGGCGACTGCGGCGGCTTCGCGTACACGCTGAGCATCCCGTCGAGCATCTGCAGCTTCGAGAACCCGGGCCGGAGCCGCCGAAGATCGGCGATCACCCGGGCGCGATCCTCCGCGGTCAGCCGCTCGGTCGAGAGTTCGCCTCGCTGCGGCGTGTAGAGGCTGACCCAGATGAGGCGCGTGTGCGGATTGGCCTGCCACAGCCGCAGGAACTCCTCGAGGTAGCCCTCCCGCCGCGCCTGCTGCCGCGTCACGGTGCAGTGCACGGTGATCTGGTGTCCGGCGATGTGCTTGAGAATCCGGTCGTAGGTGGCGGGCGTGCGGCGCGCGTCGTGCTCGGGCGGCAGGCCGTCGATCGACACGACGACCTGGAGGCGCCGCAGGGACGCCCATTCGACCGGAATCGGCCGCACGGCGCTCGTGACGAGCTGGGTGTGGATGCCCCGGTCGGCCAGCCGTGGCAGGATGACCCCGAGCTCGCGGTAGCGTACGAGCGGCTCGCCGCCGATGATCGAGACGTGCAGCGGCCGGTGGCGGTCGATGAGCGCCATGAAGCGGGTCACCAGCTCGTCGCCGCGATAGTCGGCGAGCCCGCGGAGCGTTACGCCGCCGCCGAGGTGATCGTCGCCGTACGCGTAGCAGCCGGGGCACCGCAGCGGGCACTCCTTGGTGAGTTCGACGGAGAGGTTGGGACGATAGCCCGCAAGAATCTTCCCCCAAGCATGAATCACGTCTCGCGCCAGCAGACCCCGGTCGCTCATGGTGGCGACCATTATGGGGCAGATTGCCCTCGATTTGCTATGCTGTGGTCCGGAATGGACGGGCCGCCTCGGCCGCCGCGGATCGCCCGGCGGCGCTCGACGCTGCACGGCTGGGGGGTGTTCGCCCTCGAGCCGATCAACAAGAACACGCGCATCATCGATTACGCCGGTGAGTTGATCACGTACGGGGAAAGCCTCGCGCGGGAGACGCGGTATCTCGAACGGGGCCAGATCTGGTGCTTCACCGTCAATCGCCGCTGGGTGCGCGACGCCCGCGTCGGCGGCAACCTCGCCCGCTTCATCAATCATGCGTGCAAGCCGAACTGCTACACCCAGATTGTCGAGACGACGATCTGGATTCGCGCGGCGCGCAACATCAGGGCGGGCGAGGAGCTGACCTACGACTACCACACCGACGGCGAGCACGTGATGCCGTGCCGGTGCCGGCCGGGGTGTGCCCGGGCGCTGTGATGCGCTCCGCGAGAGCCGCGACCGCCGTGTTCGTCGTGACCGTCGTCGTCTTCGCGCTCTGGAGCAGCCGGAGCGACGCGCAGGCGGAGATCACCGACGTTCGGCTCGAAGCCGCCAGCGCCGGACGGGTGGTGCGGCTCGGACCGGCGAGCGGCCGGGGCCGCATCGAGGCGCTGCCGATCGAAGTCTACGTGGCGCGCGTGCTCGCGGGCGAGAGCGAGCCGCGCGCGCCGGAGGCGGCGCAGCAGGCGCTGGCGATCGCCATCCGGACCTTCGCGCTCGCCAATGCCGGCCGTCACGCCCGCGACGGCTTCGACCTCTGTGACGGCACGCACTGCCAGGTGCCGCGGCCGGCGACCTCGGCGACGCGGCGCGCGGCGCTCGCCACCGCGGGGCAGCTCCTCGTCTACAACGGTGCGCCGGCGGAACTGTTCTATTCCGCCTCGTGCGGCGGCTATTCCGAGAGCGCGGCGCAGCTCTGGCCGGGGGTGGACTACCCGTACCTGCCGGCGGCGCCGGACGAGGTGCACGCAGACGAGGCGCCGTGGATGCTGGATCTCACGCTTCCGCAGGTGGAGCGGGCGCTCGAGCGCGTCGGCTTTGACGGCCGGCTCCGCGACGTGCGGGTCGAGGCGCGGACCTCCTCCGGTCGCGCCGCTAGGCTGCAGCTGCCGGGCCTCGTGCCCGACATGATTGCCGGCGACCAGTTCCGGGCGGCAATCGGCGCGACGACGCTTCGCAGTACCGCGTTTGCGGTGAGTCGCCGCGGCGGCACGCTGCGTTTCACCGGGCGCGGCTTCGGCCACGGGGTCGGCATGTGCGTGATTGGCGCCGGCCGTCGCGCGCGGCGCGGCGAAGGCGCCGAGGCGATCCTCGCGCGGTACTATCCGGGGCTGGCGCTCTCGCGCCTCGACGGCGCCGCGGCGCCACCCGTGGTCGCGCTCGCCGGTTCGCCGGTCGAGCCGCCCGCGGCGCGGGCGCGTGGAGCGATTTCCGTCCTGGTGCCGTCTTCCTCGTCGGTCGGCGCCCCCGAAGTGCAGCGGCTGACGACGCTCGCGCACCAGACGCTCGGCAAGGCGCTTGGCGTGTCGGTCGCGCCGATCACGGTTCGGGTCCACGAGTCGGTCGAGAGTTTTCGTCAGGCGACCGGCCGTCCGTGGTGGGTGAGCAGCGTGTCGGACGGCACGTCGATCGATCTGATGCCCCCGGCGCTGCTGGCACAGCGCGACGGGCTGGAGGTGGCGCTGCGCGTGGCCGTCGCCGATCTGCTCGTCGCGCCCGCGCTGGAGGGAAAGCCGTTGTGGGTGCGCGCCGGTGCGGCGCGCTATTTCGCCCACGGCGGCCCCCCGGCGCCCGCCGAAGCGGCCTCGGCGCTCAGGTGCCCGGTCGACGCGGAACTGACGCTGGCCGTCTCGGCCGCGGCGCAGCGCGAGGCGGAAGCGCGCGCCGAGACGTGCTTCGCCCGCGCGTTCGTCCGCACCCGCGACTGGCGGACGGTGCGGTAATTCCCGGAACACGCCGGGGCGCCGCCGGGGCGGAGCGGGTCGGAACCCTCCAGACTTGCCCGACCCGGGCCTATAATTGCCCCATGGTGATTCGCAAGGCGCCGGATATTCGGTACTCCGAGGTGACGCCGAAGGCGCTGTACGTGCGCCGCCGGGAGTTCATTCAGGCGGCGGCCGTGGCGGCGGCGGGAGCGGCTGCCGCGCTCTCGCCGGTCGGGGGCGGGCGCGTGCACGCGCAGGGCGGGGGCGTGAAGCTGCCCAACCTGCGGAAGAGCCAGTTCAGCACGACCGAGAAGCTGAATTCCTACGAGGACGTCACCGGCTACAACAACTTCTACGAGTTCGGCACCGACAAGGACGACCCGAAGCGGAACGCCAACCGCCTCGTCCCCCGGCCGTGGACGATTCGCGTCGAGGGGCTGGTGAAGACGCCGGCGACCTACGACATCGATTCCCTCGTCAAGCCGTACGCCCTCGAGGAGCGGATCTATCGACTCCGCTGCGTGGAAGCGTGGTCGATGGTGATCCCGTGGATCGGGTTCCCGCTGGCGGACCTCGTCAAGCGGCTCGAGCCGCTGCCGAGCGCGCGGTTCATCGAGTTTACGACGCTCGCCGATCTCAAGCAGATGCCGGGCATCCGCGTGCCGGTGCTCGACTGGCCCTACGTCGAGGGGCTCCGCCTGGACGAGGCGATGCACCCGCTGGCGATCCTCGCCGTGGGGCTGTACGGCGAGGTGCTGCCGAACCAGAACGGCGCGCCGATCCGGCTGGTGGTGCCGTGGAAGTACGGGTTCAAGGGGATCAAGTCGATCGTCCGCATCCGCTTCACCGATACGCAGCCACGCACGTCGTGGCCGGTGGCCAACGCTCGCGAATACGGCTTCTACTCGAACGTGAACCCGACGGTCGACCATCCGCGCTGGAGCCAGGCCACCGAGCGCCGTCTCGGCGAGTTCTTCCGCCGCAAGACGCTGATGTTCAACGGCTACGGCGACCAGGTGGCGCAGCTCTACGCCGGCATGGATCTGCGCCGCAACTATTGACCCGGTTCGGCCTGTTCCGGTGGAGCGTGCTGGCGGCGGCGCTCACGCCCGCCGCCTCGCTCGTCTACTGGACGTTCACCGGCGACCTCACGGCCAACCCGGTCGACTTCATCACCGATACGACCGGTACGACGGCGCTGTCGCTGCTCGTCTTCACGCTCACGGTGACGCCGCTCAGGCGCGTCACCTCGCGCAACGAGCTGATCCGCCTCAGGCGCATGCTCGGTCTGCTCGCGTTCTTCTACGCCTGTCTCCACATGTTGACCTGGATCGTGCTCGACTGGTTCTTCGACGTGGCGAGCATGGCGGCGGACGTGACCGAGCGCCCGTACATCATGATGGGCATGGCGACCTTCCTGCTGCTCGTGCCGCTGGCGGCGACGTCGACAACGGCGATGATTCGCCGCCTCGGCAGGCGCTGGCAGCCGCTGCACCGGCTGGTGTATGTCGCCGCCGCCACGGCGGTGATCCACTTCTGGTGGGTCGTGAAGGCGGATTTCCGCCAGCCGCGCCTCTGGGCGGTTGCTCTCTGCGTGCTGTTCGGCTTCCGCGTCTGGTGGGTGCTGCAGGCGCACGCGCCCGCCCGGGCGTGACGGTGGCGCCGTGCGGCCCGCAGGCGATCCCGGTCGGGCCGCCTCGGCAGCCCGGCGAGGAGAACCCGCCGGCCGTCATCGGGCGCCGGCGGGGGATCAGACCGGGGATTCGGATCCGAAGGCGGCGAGCGCTGCGGCCTCGCTGTCGTAGGTGTCGAAGACCGTGAGCAGTTTCGTGACCACGAGCAGATCGCGCAGGCGCGTGGTGACGTTCAGCAGCTTCAGCGATCCGCCGCGGTTCTTCGTGGTGGCGTAGGCGTGGATCAACTCGCCGAGACCCGAGCTGTCCACGTAGGACACGCCGCTCAGATCGACGAGCAGGCTCGTGTGCCCCTGCTGAATGAGGCTGTGCACCTTGTCCTTCAGGAGGACGTCGCCGCCCTTGTTCAGCGTGATGTCGCCGATGACCTTGACGACGACGACGTTGCCGACGATGCGTTGCTCGAGCTGCATGAACCCAGTGACCTCCGGGGGGGATCTTACCTCAACCGTCGTAGCGGACGACAACCATCGTCACGTCGTCGTTTGGCGTGGCGCGGCCGCAGAACCGCCGCACGTCGGCGAGCAGTCCCAGGAGCAGGTCCTGCGGCGCCTCGCCGCGGTGCGCGTTGACGGAGGCGAGGAGCCGCTGGTCGGTGAATTCCTCGTCCGCCTCGTTGAGCGCCTCGCTGACGCCGTCGCTGAAGGCGACGACGACGTCGCCCGGCGACAGCCTGAGCGCTTCTTCCTCGAACGCGGCGTGCTCGAAGAGCCCGAGCACCAGGCCGCCCGTCTCCAGCCGCCGGATCGTGTCGCGGCCGACGAGCACCGGCGGGTTGTGTCCGGCGTTGCAGTACGTGAGGGTGCCGTCGGCGGCGAGCATGCCGTAGAACGCGGTGAGGAAGCGCGCCTCGATGCCGCGCCGAAAGACGTTCTGATTGAGGCGCGAGGTGAGAGCGGCGGGGCTCGTCTGGTACGCCGCTTCCGCACCGAACATGCCGAGCACGGCCGCCGCCAGCAGCGCCGCCGGCGCTCCCTTGCCGGCCACGTCGCCGAGGATGAAGCCGAACTGGCCGGTGGACAGATCGACGTAGTCGAAGAAGTCGCCGCCCACCGAGCGGCAGGGCACCGACGTCCCGGCGGTCGAGAAGAAGCGGCCGCTGCGGTTCGACGCCGGCAGCAGCGACTGCTGAATCGCCGCCGCGACCTTCAGCTCCTGGTCGAGCTTGGCGCGCTCGAGCGCCTCTCGATAGAGACGCGCGTTCTCGATGGCGACGGCGGCCTCGGAGCTGAGCGTTTCGAGCGCGGCGCGGGAGGAGTGCGACCGGAGCGCGGCCCGCTCGCGGCTGTCGAGGTACAGCACGCCGATGATCTTGTCGTCTCCGTGCTCCTCCCCCCGTTCGACGTACCGCACCAGGCGCAGCGGCGCGCAGAGGACGTGCCGGATGCCGAGCGCGACCGTGCCGGTGTGGAGCGCCGCCATCCCCGCGTCCATCAGGTCCTCGACGATGCGCACTGTGCCGGTGGCGAAGACGTCCTCCGGGATCTTGCGGCTGGTCTCGAACGTGCGGCCGGAGAGCGTGACGCGCCCCGCCGCGCGGCCGAGCTTGAACTCGAGCTGCCGGTCCTCGGTGGCGAGCATGATGAAGCCGCGATCGGCGCCGGTGACCTCGATGGCCGAGTCGAGCACCAGCGCCAGCACGTCGTCGAGCACGCGCCCGGAGCCGAGCGCCCGCAGCCCTTCGAGCAGCGTCGCCATGTGGCGGAGCTCGGTGGCGGCCGAGAGCGCGCTCCGCTCGCGCGAGGTCTCCTCGGCGCCGACGAGAAAGACGATATCGATGTCGCCCGAGTCGCCGAGACGGATGCGGTCCCCGTGCGCCAGCACGTGCTCCTTCGTCCGGGCGCCGTTGACGAAGGTGCCGAACTTCGAGTCGCAGTCGCGGAGGCGGCACGTGTCGTCCTCTGTGACGATCTCGGCGTGCTGGCGGGAGACGCCGACCCCGGATACCCGGACGTCGCTCTCGCTGCGCCGGCCCAGCGTCATGAGCGGCTTGTCGACCGGAATCTGCCGCCGGCCGCTGGCGTCGGTCACGACGAGGCGGGGAGCTGCCCGGCTCATGCCGGCTTGGCCTTCAGCACGCCGATCTGGAGGAGCAGACCGGTGAAATCGTAGATGTGGCGCGCGTGCGAAATGGAGCCGTCCTCGAACGTGTAGAACTGGACGATGGCCACCCGGAACGGCTTGTGGGAGGGTGGGAGCCCCAGGAATCCGCCGCTGTCGGTGCCCGTGACCGTCGAGACGAGGACGGCCCGGTCGCCGTCGATGACTACGTGATCGGTCGTCAGCGCCATGTCGGGGAATGCCGAGAACCAGGCACGGTAGACCTCGCCAGTCGCAGCGCGACCCTTGACGGTGCCGGCCGTCAGGCTCTCGAGGACACAGTCCTCGGCGTGCAGCCTCACCAGCGCCTCGACGTCGCGCCGGGCGATCGCCGCCTGCCGCTCGTCGAGCAACGCGAGGATCTCCGCGCGCGTCATCGGGCGTCTCCAGGGAGTGAGGGTCGAGGCGGGATTATAGACCCGACGCGTCTGTCAGTGCGGGCGCTCGGCGGATTCGCGCGCGATCGATCGCACCGGAGAAGTGACGATGCGCTGGCCACGTGCCCAGAGCTCCATGCAGAGTCCGATGCCGATCCATCCCATCTTGAGCAGGCTGCCGCCGAGACTGGAGCCTTCCAGCCGTGCGCCGGTCGCCTCGGGGAAGAACCGGCCGCCCTGCACGAACACGGCGGTCTGCTGCGAGATGACGATTCGGTAATGGGAGTTGCACGTCCGCACGTGCAGCGTCGTCAGCGGATCGAGGTCGCGCAGGCTGATGCCGTCGGCTCCCGAGGAGGCGGCGACAAAGCCGTCCATCGTGGCCGCGCGCGGAACGAGCACGGTCCTCGCGGCGGCGTCGGTCGCGGCGTGGATTCCGGTGGAGGAGTTCGTCACGGCGTCGAGGGAGGGGACGCAAGGATTCTGCCACGAATCGAGGGCCGGAGGAAGCCTCCGGCCACCGTGGCGGCGGCAAGGACGCTATCGTCTTTCCGCGGGACCGCGCGCCTCGCCGGGTGCGCCGGTGCCCGCGGACCCGAGGAACAACCGTCGTCCGTCGGCGAACGTCACGTCCCGTCCGTTCGCCTTCCGCGACCCGTCCTTCGCCTGGAAGCCCTCGATCACGATGTCGGCGCCGGTCGGCAGCGAATCCCGCGTGACGCCGCGCCGGAAGAGCGCGTTGGGCGGCCCCCCCTCGATTGCCCACGCTTCGACGCGCCCGTTGGGCTGCCTGACCTCGATGTGAATCCAGGTGTGCGGATTGATCCACTCCATCTTCACCACCGTGCCACGGAGCTTGATCGGCTTGGTGGCGTCGAATTCCGCGGCGAAGGAATGGTGCCCTCGGGCGGGCGCGGCGGCCGCGACCAGGCCGAGCGCGGCGCAGAGGGCGATGAGAGTCGTGCGCATGGGAAGCCTCACCTCGATGACGTACGTGAGCGTGCCTGCGCGCGGGCGCCGCTGAGCAGATTCGGCAGCGCGTAGTTTCCCTCGTGGCAGGCGTATTCGTAGATCTGCGTCTCCTCCGGCAGCTTCGTGATCGGAACGACCGCCGTCCAGGGCCGGGCGAACGTGGCCGGATCCTCGACGGTGATCCGGTACTCGATGGTGTCCGGACTGACGCGCGTGAAGCGCTCCACCAGCTCGAGCGTCTCGGAGGCGCGCGTCCAGATGTTCGCCCATTCGTAGTTGGTCCGGTCGAGGAAGTTCGTCGTCTCGACGACGAGCGTGTCGGCTTCCCATCGGCCCACGGCATCCCCGAACCACTGCCGGACGGCGCCGTGCGGCCGCCCGTCGACCGGGATGATCCGTCGATCGCGATATTCCTCGTGCAGGATCGTCACGTAGCCGGGGCTCTGCACGATCATGTTGTGCCCGCCGTTCGGCCCCTGCCACAGCAGCGCGGTCACGCCGTCGGTCAGACAGCGTTCGCCGGTGTCCGGATCCAGGTACGACTCGTAGGGGCCGACGCCGTAGCGGGCCTGCGCGCGCGCCTCCGCCTTCAGCGCCTCGGCCGTGTAGGGGAGGCGTCCATCGCGGGGGTCGACAATGAGCGACGTCCGGTTCGAGACCTGGCGCGGGCGGCCGTGGTCCTGCCAGAAGCTGTTGTACTCGTTGCCGCGGATCGGAGACTCGGCGATCGAGCGGCGCCCGACGGCCGCGCCTTCGAGGCCGGCGA
Source organism: Acidobacteria bacterium RIFCSPLOWO2_12_FULL_68_19 (assembly GCA_001767525.1). GTDB lineage: Bacteria > Acidobacteriota > Vicinamibacteria > Vicinamibacterales > UBA2999 > MELF01. The sequence continues at coordinate 77,654 of MELF01000013.1, forward strand.
GCCGGTTGGCGGCCTGCTCCTTTTCGATGCGGTCGCGCTCGGCGATTTCTTCCGGCGTCAGGAGCTCGCGCCCCTCGAATTCCTTCGGGCGCTCGAGGGCGACCGCGCCTTCGTACCGCCAGACACCCTGCAGGTCGGGGTCGCCCCAGGGCGTGCGCGGCGGCGTCCAGGCGCCACCCGTCCCGCCTGCGGGGGGAGTGGACGAGGCGCCGCAGCCCGACGCGAGCGCGCCGAGGATGCCGATGAGGGTCAGTGCGCGTCCGACGGTCGCCCGGTGGCGCATGGCGCAGCTCCGTTACTTCGGGGGCCGACCCGTGGCGGGATCGACGAGCCCCAGTTCGCCGTACAGGAGCTGTTCGACGAACTCGTTGCACTTGTATTCCCGGATTCGCGCGTCCGGCTCGAGCCGCCGGTAGAGCGGCACGCGAATCGTCCACGGCCGGGTGAACACCTTCGGGTCCTCGATGGTGGCCTCGTACATCAGGTGGTGCGGACTGGCCGGCGTATAGCGCTCGACGACGTGCAGCGCCTCGCTGTGGAAGTTGCCCGCCCGATCGAACCAGGTCTGGTCGTTGAAGTCGCTGACATCGACGACGAGCGTGTCGCCGTCCCAGCGGCCGCGCGACAGCCCCATCCACGTCGGCGTCGGGTTGTTCTTCACCTCGGTCATGTGAATGGTGCGCGTGGTTCCCGCGTACTCATAGGCGAGCAGGATTCTGTCGGCGCCCTGCAGGATCTGGAACGGGTAGGGCATGTAGGTCGCCCGCGGCACGCCGGGCATATAGCACTTGATTTCGGGATCGCGCTCGAGCCAGTTGGCGGCGTTCTCCGTCCTGCGCGCCGCCGCCCACGTCTGATAGGGAATCGCGCCGCCCACGACGACCCCGTCGCCTGCGGGCACGCCGCCGACCGCGCCGAGCGCCCGGATCCCCGGCGCCGGTAGATCGATCGGGGTGGCCCGCGTCAGGCCGGGGATACCGTTCCGTGGGGGCGAGGGAACGAGCGCCATCGCCGGGCGCGCCGGATGCGCCTCGAGGTCGTAGTGCGCGCTGCTCATCGCCTGCCAGATGCCGTTCAGGTCGGGCCGCCCCTCCACGGTGCGGGGCGCGCGGTACGTCTCGCCCTGGCCCGCGGCGGGTGGCGCCTGCGTCCAGACGACCGCAGTGATCCCGGCGACCACGGCCACCCCAGCGGCGATGCAGCGAAAGATGCGCATCGGTACGATTGTCCTCGAGGGTCCAGATTATGAGGGGTTTGTCGTGCGGAACGCAATGACGCGCCGTGATGGAGCCGCCGGGATTACGTGCCCGGCGCGGGGAAGACTTCGTGTGAGCACCGGAATCATCCCCAGCGACCGAGCGGATGTGCGGGCCTATCGTACGAAAGATGCGGGTTTGGGCGCTTCCAGTTGGGCACGACCCTTGCCCAGGCTTTAGCCAATCTGGGCTGGCTATCAGGAGGGAGTCTCCTGAAGCGGCTTGCGAGAAAGGAGGGCTCATGCCTCCCCAGGTAGCACTAGTCCTTTTTGTGGCGCTCGGGCTCCTGTGGGGAAGTTCGAGCGCCGAAGCCATTCCCGCCTATGCGCGGAAGCATCAGGTCGCCTGTAGCCTGTGCCACTCAGCCTGGCCGCTGCTGAACCAGTACGGCCGCCAGTTCAAGGAGAACGGGTATCGGCTGGACCGGCAGCCGAAGGCTGCGGCCGAGCCCGGAGAGATCGCGCTCGAGGACCGTCTGACGCTCGCTGCGAACCTGCCGGTGTCGTTTCGGGTGCAGGGTCGGCCGTTCGTGAAGCGGAGCACCGACTCGCGCTTCGACATGCAGGTCGTCCACGAGGTCGAGTTGCAGATGAGCGACGGAACCGGCGGGAACATCTCGTACTTCGTCAACTTCGAGGCTGCCGACGACGCGGGGTGGACGGCGGAGTTGTCGGACCTCGCGGCGGGATGGCATCCGCGCACCGAGGCCAACATCGTCGGCGGTTTTGGCCCCTTGACGTTCGCCGACCCGTACAACACGTTTGCGAGCAGGCGCTTGACGCAGGATCGTCCGTCTCCGAACAGCGCCGGCTTCCAATCGGGGTACCGCTTCCGGGACTCGACGCAGTTCGGCTCGTTCTACGGCCGGGCCGGCGGCCTGTTCTATAGCGCCAGCGTGGGAACGGGCGCCGGGGACACGGTCGGTGCCGACAAGAAGGACTACCTGCTCCGCGCGGCGTACGACGTGCCGGGTGGAATCAGCATCGGTGGGTTCTCGTTGATCGGGGACAAGGAATTGACCACGCCGCTCCGCACGCAAGAGTACTCCCGCGCCGGCGCCGACGCACAGGTCGAGTCGGGGCCGTTCACGGCCAATGTCGCATGGTATCGCGCGAAAGAGGAGGCTGCAGCCACACTCGTCAGGCAGACGAACGACGCGTGGTACGTGCAGGCGTTGTATGTCACGTCGACGGCGGTTCCGGTGGTGCCGGTCGTCCGCTATGAGTCCGTCGAGTCCGGTGGCGGGACCGCCTCGACCGACTCGGTGGCGCTGGCGCTGCTCGCCTACGTGCGTGGGAACGTGAATGTCTCGCTCGACTACACCAAGCAAACGAAGGTGCCGCCGACGCGGGTGAAGACGCACCGGTTCTCGGTGCTCGTGATCTTCGGAATGTGAGCCGGAAGGGGGCCGCGGGCGTGCAGGATGGCGCGTCCCGCGAGCGTCCGAGCGTGCCCCGGCCACGGACCAAGCCGCGCGAAGCGCGGCAAGAGATACTGGCAACCAGCCAAGGGGTTCTGCGGGGATATCAAGGGGCGGAGCCCCTTGGCTGGTCGGGGGGCGTGCAGCCATCGGTACTTGCAGTTGTGGCGTGGGGCGGCCTGACCCGCCGCACCTACTTTCCGAGTGTCTCCTGTAGAGCTGCCTCCACGTCGTCCCCGAGGATCAGAATCGAGGCCAGGGCTTCTCTGGCGAAGGTCGCAAGCGCTTCCGGGTCCTGCGCAAGGGCGAGCCGTTCGCGATCGCCATGGGTCGCGATGTAGTGACCGGCAGGATAGTCTCGGCTGCAGTCCTCGTTGATCCAGTCTCCTCCCTTGCCTCTCAGCCGATTCGTCAGGTGCTCTTGGAATACTCTGCGATCGTCCTTTTCCAAGTTGTACGTCCTGACCCAGACCAGCGGATGCTCCTCCTGGACTTTGCGAAATCCGTACGGAAACAGCGCGTCGAGCGCAATCCATACGCAGGGTTGCTGCTTCTTCTTGTTCATCCAGTTGGCCCGCGCGACGTTCACCCTCGCGTACTTCGCCTCGACCTCCACGAAGGAGTAGCCTTGCTCCTCAAGCCACGGTTGCAGAGATTCCGCGGCCTTCTCGAGGCGCTCAGACATACGACCTTCAAGCTCCGCCATCGCGTCCCGAAGCGCCACCGCATCCGTCCACCTCTTGAAGAGCACAGCGTCGACTTGACCAACGTTGTCCGTCATCACGTTCTCCATTAAACGAGGGCGGTCTTCGATGCGGCGTTTCGAACGCGCGCGAATTCGTCGAGCAACGACTCGGCCACGCTGGGCTCAATCGCCGGTTCATCGATCACGTCTTCATCGTCGGAGACCCGGCCGCCCTTTTCGGGCGGCAAGTCCAACGCCAGGCTCTCAAGTGCTGCCGGTGAGGTCGGATGCGGCCATCTCCGGCGCGCCAGGTCGAACAGTTCTCGACTTCGGAGCCGAATTGAAGCCTCGTCCCAAACCTGCCGTTCGTCTTCCCAAAAGCGGCGGTTCAGGAGGAGACGGGACGTACGCTTGATCTCCTTCTTCTTCGTCTTGAAATCGCGGTTGCTCAGCTTCGTGTTGAATTCTGGCGTCACCAACGTCAGGTTGCCAAGAGTCTGGAGCATCAGTTCGCGATGCTCTACAGCGTCGTCATTAGCATCGGCCAGCTGCCAGTACGTCCGCCATTCCTGCGGCATCACGTGTTCGATCGAGAGCTTCGCCTTGATCTCGATTTCGTCATTGGCCTTGTCCACCATCACGCGTTCCAGGCTGTCGAGCAACTTGGCGATCACCGGGCGGCGTGTCACCTGGTACGCGGGGCGATGTATGAATGCGCGACCGAATTCCTCGTCGGTCGGCCACCGGCTGGATTCACCCTTGCTGGCCACCAGTTCAGCGCGAAGCGCCTCTCTGTTGATGGAGTTGGACGCCTGCAGCTTCCTCATGAGCGTCATGAAGAATCGGTTGTAGCCCTTATTGGTCAGCCCGCATATTGCCCGGCGCACAAGGTACGACTCCAGATCCGCCAGCATCCCGTCGCGTTCCGCCGCGCTGGATTGCCCCTTCTCGACGAGCAAAAGAAACAGCAGCGGGTACACCGTCGCTGTGTCGAGAGCCGACAGCCATCGGGAAAACTCGTCGACGCGATCGAACCCGTCTGGTTCGAGCCAACGCCGAAAAGCGTCGGCATACCGGTGCATCTCGGCGAGGGCACCGGCTGCATCCTTCGCCGCAGAATGCTCCCACCATTTACGGAACTCCTGGAACAAGTGCCCGATGTGCACCTCTTGTTCCGTTCGGTACTGCACGTAGTAGAAGAGAAACAGATCCAGCCGTGGGCGCTTCAGTCGCCCTTGACGCTCCTCTTCCTTCCACCATGGGCCCGTGTCGATGGAGCTGCCGAATCGCGCTTCGTCGTATTGCTTCCAATAGTTGTTGTAGAGCGTGTCGGCATCGATCGGTGCTGAGGATGCGGCACGCATGAATACGAGATTGCGCACCAGATCGGACGGCAACAGCGCCACGCCGCGGCCATTCAATGATTCGAAGATCACCTGCGGGTCGTCGCCAGGCTCGAGCTCGATGTTGACTACCTGCAGATAGCGGCGGAATGTCTCGACCAGTGCGTCACTTCTCGTCTCCGGCGTTCCCGGAACATCGTCGGCGCCGGCAAGGAACCGTTCCACGGCTCTATAGAAGAACACGTACGCTTCTGCGAGCTTCGGAGCAGGCCTGCGTCTGCGACCGCGGACTGCGGGAAACTCAGCGATCACCTTATCGATGGCACCAGCAGTCATCACCGCACGAAAGACTGCACGATCGCTGTTGGTCGGCCACACCTTGAACTGTTCGTCTGGCGCCTCCATCAGCCCCTCATTGACTGTGACGCGTTTGAGATCGAAGTCGTACTTGGACTCCTGCCCAGCGCGCGCGTTCATGCCGTCCTTGAATGCTTTCAGAACGATCTGCAGTGTCGTCAGTCGCTGTTGCCCGTCGATGATGTCCCAGGAGCTGATCCGGTTGCCGAACACTGGACGCTGACCGGTCACGGTCGCGCCGAGGAAGTGCGGGACATCCGTCTGGCGCTGTAGCACTGCTTGGGCCTTATCGTCGATGTCCTGCCAGAGCGGTTGCCATTGCGCCTCAAGCGACCACACGTATGGCCGTTGATACAGCGGCACCGCAAATCGGCGCTGGTTGTAGAACAGGTCGTAGACAGAGGTCTTGTCTGGCTTCATGTCGCCGCTTTCGGATCAGGATTATTTGGGCGCGCCGCTCAGAAAGTAGACCAAACGCCGCTCGGAAAGTAGACCACCTGAGGGCCTGATTGCGGGCTTGCCGGATCGGAGGATCCGGGGTTCGCTGGAGGATGCTCAGGATGGACCTCGTACATGTCGTTCGACACAAAGTGCTGGTGGAGGGGCGGACGCAGCGGGCGGTCGCCCGCGAATTGGGGTTGGCGCGGGTCACGGTCCGCAAGTACGTGGATCAGGCGGCCCCCACACGAAAATTGGAGGCCGGGCCTCGGCCGCGGCCTGTGTGGGACGCGGTCGCCGACCGGGTGCAGGCGTTGCTGGCCGAATCGGTGCGATGGACCGCCGGCAAACAGCGGCTGACGGCCACGCGACTCCACGAGCTGTTGGTCGGCGAGGGGCACCGCGTCGGCGTGACGGTCGTCAAAGACGCGGTCGCGGGATGGAAGCGGCAGCGGCGCGAGGTCTTCGTGCCGCTCACGTATCGGCCGGGCGATCTCGCCGAGGTCGACTTCTTCGAGGTGCTGGTCGACGTCGACGGGACCCGCCCCAAGGCCTGGCTGTTCCTGATGCGCCTGATGTATTCGGGCCGCGATTTCGCGTGGATCTATGAGCGCCAGGATCAAATCAGCTTTCTCGATGGGCACGTCCGCGCATTTGCGCACTTCGACGGCGTACCGGCCCGCGTCGCGTACGACAATCTGCGGGCGGCCGTCGTCCGGATCCTCGTCGGTGGCGCTCGCCCGTTGACGCCGCGGTTCGCGGCGCTCGCCTCGCCCTATTTACTGGAAGCGTGTTTCTGTCGACCCGGCGAAGGCCACGACAAGGGCGGCGTCGAGTCGCGTGGCAAGGCCGTGCGACACCAGGCCCTCGTGCCGATTCCGGTCGGCCCGACACTCGCCGTCATCAACGCGGCGCTGTTGGCGCAGATGGATGCGCGGCTCGACACCCAGCGTGATGCGACCGGCCAGACCATCGGCGTGCGGTTCACCGAGGAGCAGCGCCTGCTACGGTCCGCGCCGCTGCCCTTCGCGGCGGAGGCGACGACGTTCGCGACCGTATCGCCGCGCGCGCTGGTGCGGCTCGAGGGCGCGGTGTACTCGGTGCCGAGTCGCTGGGCGGGGCTGGACCTCGTCGTGCGCATCGGCGCCACGACCGTGACCATCGTCGGCCGTGAGGGGACGCGGATTCTGCATCCGCGCAAGCGGTTCGGGCAACGGTCGATCGACTATCGGCATTATTTGTCGGAGCTCGCGCGGAAACCCCAAGCGGTGCGCCAGGTGCTGCCGGATCTGCTGCGAGACCTCGGCGACCCGTTTCCGGCAATCTGGGATCAGCTGCACGGCGCGCATGGTCCCCGTGAGGCCGCGCGGCTCTTCGCCAAGGTGCTCGGGCAGCTCGACACGTACGGCGCGGCCGTCGTGGTGCCCGCGCTGACGCAGGCGCTCGCGACGGGGACGCCCCTGCTGCTGGCCGTCACGCCGGCGCGATCGACACCGGCCTGTGTCGCGCTCGACGCGGTGCCGGCCCCGTTGCGCGACATTGCCGTCACGAGCGGCTGTGCCGCCGACTACGATGGCTGGCTGCTGGGGGGTGTCGCATGAGCGCCACCCCCCTCGCCCGCGATCTCGTCGTCGCACAGACGCGCGCGTTGAAATTGCCGGGCATCGCGCGCACCTTTGAAGCCCTCGCGCGTCAAGCGCGCGATGCGCATTGGCCGCATGAGGATTATCTCCATGAGGTGCTCACCGCGGAGCAGGCCTCGCGCCACGAATCCGTGATTCGCCAGCGGCTGCGCGAGGCGCGCTTTCCCGAGGTGAAGACGCTCGACACGTTCGACTTTGCCGCAGCGGACGGCGTCAGCGCAACCCAGGTCCACACGCTGGCGCGCGGCGAATGGGTCACCGCCCCCGAAAATCTGATTTTCGCCGGTCCGATCGGGACCGGCAAAACCCACCTCGCCATTGCACTCGGCGTCGAAGCGACCAAGCAGAAACGGCGCGTGCTCTTCGCCCGTGCCGCCGACCTGGTGCGTCAGCTCCTGGAAGCGCGGGATGGACGCGAGCTCACGCGTCTGCAGCAGCGACTCCTGCGCGTCGATGTCCTCATCGTCGACGAAGTGGGATTCGTCCCATTCGAACGGGCCGGCGGCGAGCTGCTCTTTAATCTGATTACCGATCGCTACGAACGCCGGGCGACGGTCGTGACGACGAATCTCGCGTTTGCCGAATGGGTCACGGTGTTTGCCGGCGACGAAAAGCTGACGACGGCGTTGCTCGATCGGCTCGCTCATCATGCGACCGTGATCACCACCAAGGGAAAGAGCTATCGCATGCGGAAACGGCGCGGCGGCGGCTCATGACAGGGAACGATGCGACAAACGACCGCGTAGGATGCCTCAGGAACGACGATCGGTGCGCGGCCCAGGGTCTGCTATCCCCCGATTCAAGGGCTGAGGAGGTGATGACGACAATCGCACGCGGCTGTGGAAATGCCGCTCCTATGGAAATCACAAAACGATTTTCCACAGGAGCTTGGAAATCTCGCACAGAACGCGAGATTCCCACATTCCCACAAGCCGATTCCTTTCTACTTCAAATGAGAAGAACGTAGAATGAACCGCCCTCAGACTGGATCACTTTCCGAGCGGCGCCTCCATTATTCGAGAGTTCTCGGCCTCAGATGCTCTTTATGATCTGCTCGGCGATGCTGCTGAACACGTTCACGAACATGGCGGTGTCCTCGGCAGCGATAGTGACGCCGTGCGAGAGCTCCTTCTCGGGGTGAATGTAGTTTCGGTAGTCGCGAAGCACCTGCCCAACGTCCTTTGCCGCCTGGCGAATCCAGCCGAGTTCCTTTGCGACGTCGAGATAGTCCTTTAGGCCCCATTCCTTGAGCGGCTTTGACTTGCCGGCTTTGTCCTTCGGGGCGGTGGTCGCGGTAAACACGGGCGCGAGACTGGTCAGGCAGTTGATCCGAGCGAGGAATAGCGCCTCCAACAACCCTCCGAGCATCACAGTCGCGGCGAGATCAGCACCGACGCGTTGGCAGGCCAGTGTTTCCGTCCAGCGCCGGTCGAGGATTCCAAGCATGTTCGGGTCGGAGATGAGCAATTGGAATTGGGGCCGTGCGGGCTCCACCGACGGCGCCACCAAGACGCCGCTCGACCGCAGCCCTACGAGATGAGCCTTGGTTGTCTGAAGCAGGTCGCGATACTTCGCGCGCGTCGTGTTCTGGTCAGCCCACTCGAGTAGCGACGCGAACGCCTGGTCAGCGGCCTTGAACGACGAATCTGCGTGGAGGGCGGCGAGGGACGGTCGGTGGTTCTTGAACCACGTCTGCGCCGTAGCCTTGATCAGCGCGCGCTCATAGGAGTTGCGAACCTGGCGATGCTTGCTCTTGTGCAGAGCCCCTCGTAGTCGCGTTACCGCATCGACGGCAGCATCGATAGGGCCAACAAGATCGGCCATGGGCTACCGGCCCTTTCGTGCGCCCTTCTTCTTGCCGGTTCCCTTTGCAGGGCCGCTCTTTCTCGTTCGTTTTGGGGTCTTCGCCGCTCCGTTCGTACCAGGCAGCGCCATTGCGACGAGATTTTCGCCGACTGAATTGAGCTTGTAGCTGCCTTTCTCTCCACGATCAAACAGCCCATCGCGATAGGCGTTTACAAGCACCTGTGCCGGTACCTTCGGTCGCTTCCGGTCGACCTGTCGGCACGCTTCCACCAAGTCTTCCCTGGTGATTGATTCCTTGCGCTGATTCTCGGGCGATTTGAACTGGTAGAAGTACGCCACCGTCGCAGCAAATTGGACGTCGCTCTTCGGCGCCTTCTCGGTCACGAACTTCTTGATGTCAACGGCAGTCTGGGTTCCCTCGGGTGCACCGTCCCTAGGAGCTTCAGTGCTTGCCTCGACTCGCGCGGCACTGGCAACCGGCGCGCTGGTGCTCATCCCGAGCTTCTCCCGCGCCCAACGGATGATTCGTTCCCTGTCGTCATTGGCGAAGGGCTGCAGGGTGTCGGCAACGGATCGCACCGCTTCCAAATCGTCGGGCTTCGAACTCATCTCATGTCTCCAAGAACGGCCGGATTCCAAGGAAAACGACGGCCGAGTATAACCGTAGACGTATTATGCTGTCTATGGCATAATGCGAGCGTGGCGTGGGAGGTCGAGGGCACCGACGAGTTCGCCGGATGGTTCGGTGACCTCAACGACGAAGAACAGGTCAGCGTCGGTCGCGTCGTCGAGTTGCTGGTCGAACATGGACCATCGTTGCCGTTCCCGTATTCATCCGGCATTGCGACGTCGCGCCACCGCCACATGCGTGAACTGCGGATTCAGCACGAGGGGTGCCCTTATCGGGTGCTGTATGCATTCGATCCGCGACGGGCGGCGATTCTTCTGTTGGGCGGCGACAAGACCGGAAACGACCGTTGGTACGACGAGCACGTCCCGCTTGCCGACACCCTGTACGACGAATACCTCCAGGAACTGAAACGGGAAGGGTTGATATGAAGCGGCACAAGTGGTCTGACATCAAGGCTCGCGCGAAGCCGGAGACTCGCGATCGGATGGAGGCGGAGGCGCAGCGTCTGTCCGAGGATCTGCATCTCTCGCAGCTTCGTAAGGCACGAGGCCTCACGCAGGAGACGATGGCCGAATTGCTCGGCGTGAGCCAGGCAGAGGTGTCCAAGATGGAGCGGCGGACGGAGCTTTACGTCGGCACGCTGCGCAAGTTCATCGAAGCGATGAACGGCGAACTGGTCATCGCAGCGCGCTTCGCCGACGGAGTCGAGGTTCCGATTCGCTTGGCAGAGGAGGAAGACGCAGCCTGAACGACCCTTCGAGATGATCAAGCTGGATGAGCATGCCGAAGATGTTGCCCTCTCAGCACCCCACGTCCGTGGGGAACAGGAGGGAGAATACGGTGGGGGAACAGGGCCACGCGCGAGGTGTTCCCCCTCTCGTCCCTCGTCATGCGCTGCCCCGCGCCAACTTCAATGAGCGCTGTTGGACCGCTATGCGGCCCGGAACGCGAATGTCGTACTCGTTGCGTCCGCCCGCATAGCGGTCCTAGCCCAACCTTCGCAGTTCGCGGTCGTTCCATGACTATTTTGCGGTGTCCGATGACGTAAGTACTTTCCTGTCAACACAGGCGACACGAAGGAGGGTGCGGTGAAGACCTTCCCTCCGTGTCGAGCCATAAGTAAGTGTTACCGAGCGGCGCATCGTCGCGCCATTAATGGTGTTACCGAAGGTGCAGGGGT
>MELF01000014.1 GCA_001767525.1 Acidobacteria bacterium RIFCSPLOWO2_12_FULL_68_19
CTCGAAGCGCAGTCCTTTGAGCGGCGTCTTCTGCGCGTGGCCGACGCCGGCTTCGACCTTCCCTTTGCGATCGGGATCGCCGACCCGGCACGGGAGCGCGACCACCCCGTAGTGGGCGAGCACATCGCGATAGAGCGGATTCAGCGCAGGGTCGTAGATGTCCGGGGTGAGGACCCCTTCTTTCAGATTGTCGAGGACAATGACGCGGACGGTGCCGCCCAGCCGGCGAAAGGCGCGTTCGTGGAGCTCCGCCCAGATCTGCGCGCTCGAGCGCCACACGAGCAGTCGCACCGACTTGCGCGAGCAGCCCAGGGTCAAGACGAAGAGCCGCGTCCGGCGGTACTTCCCCGTACTCCGGTCGCGGACCATCGGACCGCTGTCCCCGTAGTCGACCTGGCCTTCTTCGCCGGGCGCGGTCGTGATGACGACGCGCGCCTCGGCGGGCGTCGCGCCGCGCAGTTGCAAGACGAACCGGCGGACACTCGCGTACCGCGCGGAGAAGCCGTGGTCGTCGACCAAGTCTTGCCAGATCGCGACCGCGTTACGGCCGAGCCCCAGGGCCTCGACGATCAGCTCGCGATACGGTTCGCACGCGCTGGCACTCGGCGCACGCGTGGGCGCCGGGCTCGCCACGTCGGTGGTCACCGTCCCACACATGGCAGGTTTTGCCCGCGTGGAGTCGGTGGACACCTCGCCGGAAATGGCCGGTTTTGCCGCCCGTTCGCCTGGCCGCCCGCGCCCGCGCACCGGAATCCCAGCGGCCCGCAAATAGCCGCGAGCCGTCGCCCGGTCCACACCGGTCGCCTCCGCGATCCGCCGCACCGGCCAGCCCAAGCGGCCGAGTCCAAGAACTTGTTGCTGCTTCTGCTGATCCAAGACGTTGCTCATCCGGGCGAGGGACCATGGGCCCGTCGCCTTCGTCAACGTCTCGGTCGCCGTCAGTTAATGGTGGGTTTTGCGGTGTCGATTAATGGCTGGATTTGGGTGTCCACCGAGGCAGGGCGGCAGGATTACCTCTTCCCACTGGCCGGGTCATTTTGGTGCCTGGCCGCTGGGCATACGACGACTGCGAACACGGACAGAATGGAGAACGCGGGCAGAAGGGAATTGTCCTGAAGTTCGAGCAGCCTCCCCCGCCTGACCCGCGCCCCCGTGATCCTAAATTCTGGTACGGGGACGATGTCGACAACCGACGGGTTGAGGGTTGGGCCAACTTGGACGCGAGCAAGAATATTGGCTATCCAGCCAGAGAAGACGGACGGTACGGCTCTTACTGCGGTCACGATGGGTTCAGTGACGATTCAGGACCGGACGGAGAAACGCCCTCCTAGCGCCTTTTCAAACTGAGACACTACCCGGGGCCGGCGCTATAATCGGCCCACTCGCGCGGCGCGCATCCAGGCAGAGAGCACTTCCATCACCCAGCCATGAGGAGCTCGTCATGAGAGTTCAATTCCTCCTCGGAACGCTCGCTGCCGCGGTGGTCGGCGCGCTGCTGCTCCTGCCCGTGTCGGCCCAGGGGCCGCCAGGGCGTTCGTTCACGCCGGTGACCGACGCGACGCTTCGAAGCCCCGGCCCGAACGACTGGCTCCACTGGCGCCGTACGCTCGACGGCTGGGGGTACAGCCCGCTGAACCAGATCACTCGAGAGAACGTCGGCCAACTGCAGCTGGCCTGGTCGTGGGCGATGCGTCCTGGGTCGAACCAGGTGACACCGCTCGTCTACGACGGGGTCATGTATCTCGCCAACCCCGGCAGCGGCGTGCAGGCGCTCGACGCCGCGACTGGAGATCTGATCTGGGAATACGAGCGCGAGTACCCGGCCGGCCCGGGGCAGGGCGGCGGCGACGGCGTGGGCCGGCCGATGCGCAGCATCGCCATCTGGGACGACAAGATCTACGTCAACACCGCCGACGCCCACATCGTGGCGCTCGACGCGCGCACGGGGAAAGCGGCCTGGGACACGACAGTCGCCGACGCCCGGAAGGGCTACACGTACACGAGCGGTCCGATCGTCGTGAACGGGAGGGTCGTCTCCGGCATGACGGGGTGTTCGCGCTACAAAGACGACGTCTGCTTCATCAGCGCGCACGACGGAAGGACGGGCACGGAGCTGTGGCGCACCTCCACGATCGCGCGTCCCGGCGAGCCGGGCGGCGACACCTGGGGCGACCTGCCGCTCGTCTTCCGCGCCGGCGGCGACGCCTGGATCCCGGGCAGCTACGACCCGGCGACGAACCTGATCTACTGGGGGACGGCGCAAGCCAAGCCGTGGGCACGCGCGGCGCGCGGCACCGACGGCGACGCGCTCTACACGAACTCGACGCTCGCCATCGACCCGGACACCGGAAAGATCGTCTGGTACTACCAGCACATTCCGGGCGAGTCCCACGACATGGACGAGGTGTTCGAGAACATCCTCGTGGACGCCGGCGGGCGGCAGTCGCTCTTCAAGATGGGAAAGATCGGCGTGCTGTGGGAACTCGACCGGCGGAAGGGGACGTTCCTCAACGCCTTCGACCTGGGCTACCAGACGCTCTTCGACATCGACCGGCAGGCCGGGAAGGTGTCCTATCGCCCTGGCATGATCCAGCAGCTCGACGCCGAGATCGAGTGGTGCCCGAGCACGGCCGGCTTCAAGAGCTGGCGCGCCATGGCGTACCACCCCCAGACGCAGACGTTCTACGTTCCGCTCAACCTCACGTGCGAGCGCGGGACCTTCCGTGCGGTGGAGCGGGTCGAGGGACGAGGAGGCACCGGCGCGGTCAGGCGCATCAACCAGTTCCATCCGGAATCGCCAAGCCAGCTCGGCGAGTTCGTCGCGATGACACGCGAGGGTCGCGTCAGGTGGCGCCAGCGCGTGCGCACGCCGTTCAACACGGCGGCGCTCGCCACGGGAGGAGGGCTGGCGTTCGCGGGCGACTGGGATCGGCACTTCTACGCGTACGACGTGCAGGATGGGACGTTGCTCTGGCGAACGCGCACGCCGACTTCCGTGCAGGGTTTTCCGGTGACGTATGCGATCGGCGGCCGACAGTTCGTCGCCGTGCCGTCGGGTTCGGGAGGCGGAAGCTGGACGTCGCTCGTGCCGGTCGAGCTCACGCCCGAGATCCGACGTCCGGCGGGGGGCAATTCGATACTCGTGTTCGCGCTGCCGGAGGCGCGGCGGCCATCGCCGCGCCGCTGACGGGGAGGCTTCACCGATGAAGGTCTATCAACGTGCCCTTGTGTTGCTCATCGGGCTGGCGCTCGTTGCGCCGGGACTGGCGGGAGCGCCCGCAGCGGACCAGCCGCCTTTGCCGCGGGCTCCGGCGGTCCAAGGGGACTCGACGGCGCACCGGGTGACGGCGGAGCAGATGGTCCGGTGGGAGAAGGAGTTGTCGAACTGGGGACGCTGGGGCCCGGCCGACCAGCGCGGGACGCTGAATCTCATCACCCCCCAGAAGGCGCTGGCCGCGCTTCGGCTCGTGAGAGAGGGGATCTCGGTGTCGCTGCACCGGTTCCCGGATTACGAGAAGGCGATCGACGCCGGCAACATGAACGCCGAGACGAAGCGGTGGATGACGCACGTCGACCCGCAGACCGGCCGCGTCCGCAGCGCGCTCGACGCCGTCAGCTTCGCCACGCACGACGGCACCAACACGCACATGGACGCGCTCTGCCACTACGCCGTGCAGAGCCTGCTGCCCGAAAGGGCGGTGATCTACAACGGCTACCCGCAGAACCTCGACGAGCGCGGCTGCAAAGACCTTGCGATCGACAAGATGGGTTCGGCCTACGTCACCCGGGGAATCCTGATCGACCTGCCGCTCCTCACGGGGGTCGAGTGGCTGGAGGCGCGCACGCCGGTCTACGCGTCCGACCTCGAGGCGTGGGAGAAGTTTGCGGGCGTCCGGATCGGCAGCGGCGACGCCGTCTTCCTGCGCACCGGGCGCTGGGCGCGGCGCGCGAAGACCGGCCCCTGGAATGCGGCGCGCGAGACGCCCGGACTCCACGCATCGGTGCTCCCGTGGCTGAGGCAGCGCGACATCGCCGTGCTCGGAGCCGAGGGCGTCGCCGACATGCAGCCGTCAGGTGTGGAGGGGTGGGCGCGGCCGATCCACGACATCCTCATCCCGATCATGGGGACGCCGCTCGTCGACAACGGCTATTTCGAGGATCTGGCGCGCGAGGCGGCGCGGCTCGAGCGCTGGGAGTTCATGATCTCGTGGACGGTGATGCGCATTCCGGGTGGAACAGCGTCTCCGTTTACGGCCGTGGCGACCTTCTAACCCCGGCCCCGCGGTGATGCCGGCGCGCTCGTGTGTGGTGCGGGACGACCGGACAGGCGAGAGCACTGTGCGGCGACGGCGGCGGACTACGGGCTACCGCCTACCGGCTACAGGCTTTGGGCTCGAAGCCCAAAGCCCGCAGCCCGAAGCCCAAAGCCGAACGTCACCTCATCTGGCCGCGCTCGTCGTCGTTGGCCGAGCGGCCACCGGCGGCTGAATCGAGGCCGCATACGCGGACACCGCCGTCAGTTCCTGCACCGACAGGTTGGCCACGACCGGCCGCATCAGCTCGCCCCACGGGCCGTGGCGCGCGCCCGTCTTGAAATCGAAGAGCTGCCGCATGGTGTAGCTCGGCGAACGGCCCGCCAGCGCCGGCACGGGGCCGATGCCTTCGAGGTTCGCACCGTGACAGAGGGCGCACTGAGCCTTGGCGGCGACCTGCTTCCCGCGGTTCAGCGTGCCCGGTGGCACGTAGGCGGTCCAGGACATCCGCGTGTCACGGGCCTCCGCACGCAGGTTGTCGTCCGGCACCTCGACGATCTCATCGGCCTTGATCGGTTCCATGCCGCCGCCCTCGTTGGCGGGAATCGCCATGTGCATCCCACCCTGCATACGTACTTTCGGCGCCGTCTTCGACTCGACGACCTTCATGCGGCGCGGGTACGGCTGCTGGGCGAAGTACTCCGCGGCGGCCAGGTCCTCTTCGGGCGTCGTCGCCTTGGCGAAACCGATCATGACGTTGGTGTTCGCCTTCCGCGGGTCGGCGCTCTTCCGCAGCCCGTTCCTGAAGTCCTGCATCTGCTGCATGAAGTAGACGGGGGAATAGGAGCTGATTGGAGCGTTCTCGGGTCGTCCGGAGCCGTCCGGGAGGTGGCAGAGCGTGCACTGGCGGACGCCCTCCTTGCCGAATCGGGCGATGTTGGGAATGTTCCCGCGCCGATCCTCTGGATACCAGTCCATCGTTTCCTTCTGCGCGCGAAGCTGGCCGCGCGTGAACGTCTTGGTGGTTCCCGGAATCGAGACGGGGGCGTTGTCGTCGCTCGGCAGCGCCGACGGCGGCGGCGGCGCTCCGGGCACCGGCGGCGTATACGCCCACTCGGGGAGACCCGGCGGAACCGGGCCGGTCGGCGCAGGGGCATTCTGCTGCGCCATGACCGCGGCCGTTCCCAGGGTCACCAAGGCAACGGCGAGTAGAACCCCGTACGTCCTGCGCATATGGCTCTCCTTGTCGATAAGCCGAACCCTTAACTCCCAGCCCGGTACGTCTTCGCGAAGTTGTTGCGCGTATTCGTCACGGTGAAGGTGCCGTCCTGCTGCGCGCTCACCTTGAACCAGAACGCCTTGCCGTTGTGGGAGGGCGGCGGCGGCGCCTGCTGCCCCTGCGGCGGGGGCGTCCACGCGCGCTTGGGCAGCGCCTCCGGCTCGTCATCGTAGGTGTTGCCGATGAACATTCCGGGGACCGTGTATTCGGTGCCGCTCAGCAGCGAGAAGTGCGACTGCCAGACGTCCTCGAGGCCGGGCGAATTCAGGAGGATCTGCATCGCCGCCGGCTGTCCGCCCTTCCGCGTGCCGTTGTTGATGATCGACACACGCGGCTGCAGGGCATGGACCAGCACCTCGGAGTTCGAGACCGACTGTCCGTGGTGGCCGACGATCAGCAGATCCGCCGTGCCAAGCCGGTTGACCGGGCACATCAGCTCTGCTTCCTTGTTCCAGGTGAGGTCGCCAGGGTGCACCACGCGGAACTTGCCGAAGGTGATGTGGCTGCCGACCGACTGGGCGTTCTCGGTCGGGTCGGGATCCTGCGCCTTGAAGGTGGCGCAGTAGGGATTGCGCTGACCGGCGCCGGGCAGGTTCGACTGGATCGCCTGGCCGGCCGACGTGATGATTCGCCAGTCGATCCCCTTCAGGGCGATGCGGTCGCCGGGCTTGACGGTCACCCGCTTCGCCTTGGCCACCAGGTTCGGGTAGACCTTCTGGAGGAAGTCGGTCGACGCCGGCTGCGGCTGCACGGTGTCGCCATGATCGTAGTAGGCCCGGATCGGGACGAGCGTGGCAAGCTCTTCGAGACCGCCGAAGTGGTCGCCGTGCCAGTGCGTGGTGATGTAGTGGTCGATCTGGGTGAGGCCGGCGTCCTTCACGGCGTCGAAGATGCGGCCGGCGTCGCGCGCGGCGGCCGCGCCGCCGTTACCGGAATCGATGAGCACCGACTCGCCGGTGGGTGTCACGAAGAGCGTGGCGTTGCCCCCTTCCACGTCGATCACGTAGATGTCGAGGGCCTTGCGGGTCTGCGCCGAGAGGAACGAGGCGCCAAGAACGAATCCCAGCGTCGCGACGAGAACCTTCACGCGCATCGAGTGTCTCCTGGCTGGTTGGACGCGCACCGATGGTGGCGGAAAGCCTACCACCGCCCCTCTCTGTGGACAAGCCTCCGTATCGCGCCATGGTAAGTGTTACCGAAGGAAAGGTCGTCGCGCCAAAACTCATGTTACCGAAGCCGGTG
>MELF01000015.1 GCA_001767525.1 Acidobacteria bacterium RIFCSPLOWO2_12_FULL_68_19
GGATATGTGGCGGCCGTTCCGCAATGCGCTCGAGCGACACGCGCCACACGCGCGCATCGTCTTCGACAAGTTCCACGTGCTGCGCCAGCCGCCGCGAAGCACGAAGCATTGGGCTCGTGCCTTCTGCGCGCGTGGCAGGTCGGCCGCGCTGGTGGCGGGAGGATCCGCGAGGGTTCTCCCATCCCGCCCAACCCTTCACTGGGAGGTAGAAGCTCGGACGAGTCGAAAGCTAAGGTGACGAACCACGGGCTCCGCCGGCCGACCGGGCGACCCGACAACTCGGAGCGGAAGGGCACCATCTTCCGCCGAGGACGAGGCTGGACGACTGGCGGCGCGAAACAGGCTCTCGAACGGAGCCGATAGCGGGTGACAGGGCCTCTGCATCCGTACAGTAGCGCTAAGGGTGCCGGCAAACGCGAGACAGGCGACGAGCCACAGGCTTTCGACGTCGAGAAAAAGCGTTCGATCATCGGCTTGCTTCGGTTTCCGATCCGCGGAAACTGGTCGGTCCGCGAAACAGGCGGCACCAGAGCGCCAAGGGCATGACGGCCATGTTGTGGACGAAAGGAGCGGCCTGTGGGTCGCGTCCGTTGTCCCCAGAACGAGGGGACAATGCGTCGTCGGCGTGTTTTGATGAAACTGTAAACGGCGGCCGGCGCAGCGACGTTTTCGGACGACGCCCCTTAACCGAACGTGATCTACACCATCGACATCGGACCGAATCTGTTCCAGCTCTTGCAGCTGTATTTCGTCGTCAGGTACCTGGTGCCGGCCCTCGTCGGCGGCACCTTGCTCGTCGTGGCGGTGTTCTTCCTTCGCTACCTGCTTCGCCAGCCGGACCTGGACTGGCGCGACCTCAATATGTGGAAGTTCGCCGCGGTCGGGGCTGCCCTCGGCTTCGTGCTGGCGTGCGCGGTCCTGGCTCCGTAGCGACTCGCCCTTATATCCGACTTGCGCTGGTGGTCAATTCAGTCTAAACTTTAGATTGTATTGTGAGACTGACATGCGACAAGTCGAGCTCAAGCTGAAACAGGCGAGCGCCGTGCTCGGCGTCCCGCAGAAGGACCTTCAGAACTTCGTCCAGGCAGGCGTCCTCAAGCCACGCCGCCGCCTTGGTCTGTATTACTTCGACACGAACCTGCTGTTGCAGGCCAAAGTCGCTATCTACCTCAAAGGCGCGCTCGGCGCGTCGACCCGCTACCTGTCGAAATTCGGCGAGGCTGTCGCGGGACTCCCGGGGTTCGAGACGCGTACGCCCGACGTCGTGTCCCTGAAGGCGAGTGCGTGGCAGACTGATCCACCTGTCGAAATCCGAATTCCGCTCGGAGCGTTGGCTGAGGAGTTGCGCCAACGGCTGCCGCTGGCTGCCGCCGCACTGGATTTGCCCCGAGGGCGGAAGCGGCGCGGTTGGAAGCGCGACTTCCTGGCCGCCGTCCGAGAGGCCGCCGGAGATCTCGACGGCCTGTCCGAGAAACAAGTCGCCAACACAATTCGCGCGTACCGCCGCGAACGGGGAAAGTCGGGCCTGACCGTTGTCGCCGAAGCCGCCAAAGCCTCGGCGTAGAGGCGTGGTCGATACCTCGGTCCTCGTGGCCGGCATCGCAGGCTTCAAGGGCGACACGCCCACCACGAATCCGAGCGCGGAATTTCTGCGCACGTGGATCGAGCGGGACACCTTCACCTGGTTAATCAGCGCAGCCATTCTGGACGAATACGTCGAAGTCCTGCGACGCTGTGGAGTCCGCCGGTCGGTCGTCGGGAAAGTCGTGAACCTGCTCCGAGAGACGGCCGAAATGATTACCCCGAGCCGCTCCATCGACGCGCAACCTGATCCAGACGATGCGCCGTTCTGGGAGTGCGCCGAGGCTGGCGTCGCCGACTTCATCGTGACCTTGAACAGGACGGACTTCCCTCAGGGCAGGCTGACGGCGAAGGTCATTGAGCCGGATGAGGCGTTGCCGTCGTCGACCACACGGCGACGCAAAGTGGGACGTCGCTAATCCACGCTTCGCGAATTCAGGAATTCCTGGGAGGACGGACCGGCGTCAGGACGACCGATAGAAATTGGCGGTGAGGGAGGGATTTGAACCCCCGGTGCCCTTTCAGGCACAGACGCTTTCGAGGCGCCCGCCTTCAGCCACTCGGCCACCTCACCACACCAGGTTGCTTTGACTTCCGCCTCTAGTATCTCCTGCCGCTTCTTGATCCACGCCGCGTAGTGCTTGTGGACGATCTTCGGTGAATTCCCGAGGAGCGTCGCCACATTTTCGACCGAAGTCCCCTTTTGCAACAGCGCCGTCGCGAAGGAATGCCGGAACCTGTGCGAGTGCGCGTCCTCCACTCCTGAGATCTTGAACACCGACGCTAGGTACCGGGACCAGTTCGCCACCCTGGTCCGGAGCGTCCCCTTCCCGTTCCAGAAAAACCGGTCGCCGATCTCCGGCAACGCTTCCAGAGCCTCGACCACGAAGGGCGGAATCGGGACGAAAACCTCAACCCCGGTTTTTTGAGTATGAAGCTTTATCTTCCCTTGCCGGAGCGCGTCCCGCCGAAGCCCGATCGTGTCCGAGATACGGAGCCCGGAATACGTCATCGTGAGGATGAACGCCCGGATCCGCCGCTTGTCCCCCCGGTATTTCTCCGTGGCCGACAGGATCCTTCTTAGCTCCTCCTCCGTGAACGGCTCGGTCGGTTTTTCTTTCACCCGCGGCGGCTTCACGGCCGAAGCCGCGTTCCGTTTCACCCATCCCGCCGATTCGCAGAACCGGAAAAACGCCTTGACCCGTTCCAGGTTCTTCGTCGCGTAGACCGGAGAATCCATCCAGGTGTTCCTGAACTCCCGGACCTGCTCGGTCCCCAATTGCTTGAGGAGCCGGTATCCGCTTGAGGAGCACCAGTCGAGGAATCTCCGCTGCAGGAGGTTCTCGTATTTCCGGAGCGTCTCGTTCCCCAGGTGCCGGGCTTTCCCGTCCGCCAGAAATTTTTCGACCGCTTCCCGGATGGCGGGGATTTCCGCTTTCACCACCCCGATTTCCCCGGACGCCTCCCATCCCCGCACCATGTCCGCCGCCGCTTCCCAGGAGTTCAGATTCAAAGCGCGGCGGATGTATTCCCCCCGGAGCGAGCCCTGGACCCAGATCCCGCACGAGCAGTTCCGAACCGCGCGTGCGTTGCGTCCTTTCCCGAAGTGCTGGCACTCTTTCGAGTGCCGCCGGTAGATCGTGAGCACGAGCCCACGTTACACCCGACTTTGGGACAAAAGAGGTACGCGGCGAAAACCGAATCCGCTAAATTCTTTTCTCCCGCTACTTTAGCCCAGGACACGGGGGACGGATTCGAACCCACGTGCCCCTTACGGGACAAGACGCTTTCGAGGCGCCCCCGTTACGACCACTTCGGTACCTCTCCGGTTCTCGGGCGCGAGGCCAGCAGCACATTATACCGTCCGTCACACACGCCGGCCGGGTACGCCTTCGCGCACCCGTGCGGCCGTTCGTGACACAAACGCTGTGCCGTCGGCGGATGGCCGTGTGAGATCGTCCGCTCCGATCGCACGGGCGGGGCATTCAATTGTCGAACGCCGCGCTCTGGGAGTATAAGGTTGCTGTGAGCGAGGGGCTATGAGAACCGCCGGCTGGATCGTGGCGCTCCTGGCGTGGACGGCAGCGGCGGCTGCGGGCCAGCAGCCGGGATCGACCAAGCTGCCTCTCGCCGTCACCGACAAGGACGCCGTCGAGGAGTGGAGCCGGACGCTCTGGGACGGTCCTCTCAATCCGAAGCTCCCGAGCGACACCGCCTTCCTCCTGTCGCTCACCGAACAGGAACTGCTCGGCCGGTTCCGGTTCAAGCAGCGATGCGCGCTCTGCCACGCCGCCCAGACGAACCTCTCCACCGCGACCTGGGGGCCGCTCCTGACCGAGCGAAACGTCAACGGGCGCGAGGCGTTCGTGCGCGAACGGATGCTCGAAGGATCGGCGCGCATGCCGGCGTTCAAGTACGCCCTCGACGCGGCGACCGTCGACGCCATCGTGGCGTACCTCAAGAGAGTGGAACGACTGCCGTAGGCCCGGAGATTCCGACGATGCGTTCAACAACGCCCACGAGAGTCCTCCTGCTCGCCGGAGCCGCGGCGGCGACTGCCATCTGGCTGGCCGCCATGTCGGACGCCGTCGCTCAGACAGCCGGCGAAACGGTGCTCACGGGCCGCGTCACCGCGGCGTCCGGCCAGCCAATGGAGGGGGTCATCGTCTCGGCCCGCCAGCTCGGGAAGACGTTCACCACCAGCGTCTATACCGACGCCGCGGGCGAGTACTACTTCCCTCCGATGGGGCGGGGAACGTACCGCATCTGGGCGCAGGCCGTCGGCTACGGGGCCGGCATCGTGGAGAGAATCGCCCTCGGCTCGACGGTCGACCGGCAGCCCTTCACGCTGGCGCCGCTCGAGAACTTCGAGATGCAGCTTCGGGGCGACGAGTGGGTGGCCTCGCTGCCCGAGGCGACGCCCTACGACCGCAAGATGAAGGAAGTGTTCCGCCTGAACTGCTTTGGCGGCTGCCACTCGCCCTCGCACGCGCTCAAGGACCGCTACGACGAACGGAGCTGGAAGATTCTCATCGACAAGATGAGCCGGATCGCCACGCCCGGCACCTACACGCTCGACGAGGACCGGAACGTCGCGCCGTTGATGCACTACTACAAGGACCAGCTCGCGGAGTATCTCGCGCGCGTCCGGGGTCCGTCATCACCGAAGCTGACGCTTCGGCCGAGACCGCGGCCGGAGGGAGAAGAAACGCTGGCGGTGTTCCGCGAGTACGACAGCTCGCCGCCCGGCTTCGGCATCCCGCTCTACAACGACGGCAGCCTCTGGGAGCTCGGGCCCGCCAACAAGACCGACCTGAAGAACATGGGACCGCTCCGCGCGACCGTCGATCTCGACGGCAACCCGTGGTTCACCGGGCGCGGCCGCGGGTACTGGACGGTCGCGAAGGTCGACTGGAAGACCGGCAAGATCACCGGCTACACGGTGAGGAACGACGCCGGGGCGGTGGTCGACGGCGGCGAGATCATCACCGATCGCCAGGGCGTCGTCTGGACGCAGGCGGCCGGCAAGCTGGTGACGATCGACCGGACGGGGCGGATGGAGCTGATTGCCGTTCCCGAACCCGAGGAGGTCCGGCGCACGCAGGGGACGTCGGTGCCGCCCGGGAGCGCCGGGAAGGAGCGCATCTGGTGGGAAGACGGCCCGCGCCCGCCCGTCTGCGCGAACGGCGTGTGCCAGAACCCGCCCACGATCTTCTACATGTACGAACCGTCGACCGGGCGGTGGGCGGTCTACGAGAATCCGCCGGCCCCGAAGGAAATGGACGCCTTTAGCGACGTCTACAACGTGACGAGCATGGGCGACGGCGACGGCAACGGCTGGTGGGCCCAGTTCGCCACCGATGTCATGGTCAAGGCCGACGGTTCTGCACCGGGCAAAGTGGTCACCATGAAGATCCCCCCGCGGCGGCGCTCGGCGTGGAACCTGTTCGCCGGAGACGACCGGACGATCTTCGAGATGATGGGGGGATCGGAGCCGCACACCCGCGGGGTGCCGTACCAACACTCGATTCGCATGGTGGGGGCGGGACCCGGCCCGACCGACTCGGTGTGGGGTGTGGGCTGGTTCAGCAGCGATTTGATTCGCGTCAACATCCGCACGCACGAGCTGAAGGTGTACGACGCGCCGGCGCCCGACTGCGCGTCGTATCAGACGTGGACCGATCCGCACGGCGAGGTGTGGACGGTCTGTCAGAGCTCCGCGCACATCCGGCGCTTCAACCCCAGGACCGAGCGGTGGATGATCTACGACCTGCCGACGATCAACATCGAAGCGCATGCGATGGGGATGGCGCCCGGCTTGGTCGACGGGCGGGTCCGCCTGGTCGTCCCGTCGTGGACCAACAGCAAGACGATCCTGATGGAGGTGCGCACGCCGGCGGACATTGCCGCGCTGAAGGCCGCGGTGCAGAAGGCAGCGACCCGATGACGCGCGCTGCCAGACGACCGGCAGGCGTCCGGTATGTGCTCGTGGCGGCCGCGGCCGCCCTGGGGATCGCGCCGTCCCTGACGCCGGCGCCCCAGGCGCAGTCGCCGGGAACCGTCGAGGAGCGTACCGTCACCTACCCATCCGGACGCGCGACGATCGAGGCGTACGTGGCGAGGCCGGCCGCCGCGGGCCGAAGCCCGGCGGTCATCGTCGTCCATGACAACCTTGGACTGAACGGCAGGTTCCGCGAGCTGACGACGCAACTGGCCCGCGCTGGCTTGGTGGCGATGGCGCCGCACTTCCCGTCGCGCGCCGGGACGCCGGCCTCGGAACCGAGAGACGGCCGGCCGCAACGCGACGCCGTCGCGGGCCTCCCGTGGTTCGAGACGATTGCCGACCTCCAGGGAGCGTTCGCGTACCTGCAGCAGGATCCGGGCGTCGACGCCGGGCGAATCTCGGCCGTCGGCGTCGGCTGGGGCGAATACCGGGTGTGGAAGCTCGCCGAAGCCGCGCCCGGACTGCACCGTGCCGTCGTCTTCTACGGCGTGACGCCCGCCGATGACGACCGGCTTCGGACGATTCGGACGCCGGTCCTCGGTCACTACGCCAAGCTCGATTACCTGGTTACGGCGCGGGTCCTCAAGACGAAGCAACTGCTCGGCGACCGGTTCACCTATCACATCTACCCGACGGTGCCGGGCTTCCTGGGAGGCGGCACCGGTCAGATTCAGCCGGCGACCGGCGGCTCCGTGATCTCGCTGCCGGCCGGCTCGCACCAGGCATCGGCCCAGGCGGCGGCAACGCTGGCCTGGACGAGGACGCTGGAGTTCCTGAAGGGGTCGTAGACCGGCCTGTCCACGCCTCGAGGGCCCGCGATCAGTCCGACGGACCCTGACGACGCCGATCGCGAAAGAACTGCTGGATGAGCTCGCGGCACTCCTCTTCCAGCACGCCGCCGGTGACCGCGAACCGGTGATTGAGCCCGGGCAGGTCGAGCCCGCGTATCGCAGACACGAGCGCGCCCGTCTTCGGCTCCGCCGCGCCGTACACCACTTCCCGGACGCGCGCGTGCACGAGCGCGCCGACGCACATCAGGCACGGCTCGACCGTCACGTACACGGTCGCCTCCGTCAGCCGGTAGTTGCCGATCGCTCGCGCCGCCTCGCGCAGCACGAGTATCTCGGCATGCGCGGTCGGATCGACGGCCCCAATCGGCTGGTTGAACGCGCGAGCGGCCACGCGGCCGTCGACGACCAGCACGGCGCCAATCGGTACCTCGCCGGCAAGAAGACCGCGGCGCGCCTCCTCGAGCGCGGCCTCCATGAACGACTCGTGCTCGCTCACGCAGCCACCAGGCACCAGGGGCTACCCGAGGAACAACTGATAGGCCGGATTGTCCGGCTCGGGCGTGTACGGATACGCGAGCCCGTCGAGGAACTCGCGGAACGCCGGCAGATCCGGCTCGTTGACCTCGAAGCCGGCGAGCACGCGCCCGAAGTCGGCGCCGTGGTTCCGGTAGTGGAACAGGCTGATGTTCCATCGCCCGCCCAGTTTGTCCAGGAACTCCGTCAGCGCGCCCGGGCGCTCGGGGAACTCGAACCGGCAGAGGCGCTCGTGGCGCACGTCCGGCCCGTGGCCGCCGACCATATGGCGCACGTGGAGCTTCGCCATCTCGTTCTCGGTGAGATCCACCGTCTCGTAGCCGCACGCGTTCAGGCGCGAGGCCAGCTCCATCCCGTCCTGGCGCGACTGGGTGGCGATGCCGACGAAGATGTGCGCCCGCGCGCGCCCGCTCAGCCGGTAGTTGAACTCGGTGACCACGCGGCGGCCGATGGCCGCGCAGAACTCCCGGAAGGCGCCGGGACGCTCGGGGATCGTCACCGCCAGGAGCGCTTCGCGCGCCTCGCCGACCTCGGCGCGTTCGGCCACGAACCGCAGCCGATCGAAGTTGATGTTGGCGCCGCTCAGCACCGCCACGAGCGACTGGTCCCGGGCCCCTTCGCGCTCGACCCACCCCTTGAGCCCGGCTACCGCCAGCGCGCCGGCCGGTTCCATGACCGTGCGCGTGTCGTCGAAGATGTCCTTGATGGCGGCGCAGATCTCGTCGTTGGTGACCCGCACGATCTCGTCGACGGTCTGCTGCACGATCGGGAACGTGAGCTCGCCTACCTCGCGCACCGCCACGCCGTCGGCGAAGATGCCGACGTGGTCGAGCCGGACGCGGCGGCCGGCCGCAAGCGATCGGTACATGGCGTCGGCCTCGAACGGCTCCACGCCAATCACCTTCACATCGGATCTGAGCACCTTGATGTAGCCGGCAATCCCGGCAATCAGACCGCCGCCGCCGACCGGCACGAACACCACGGACAGGCGGTCCTGGCTGTGGCGCAGGATCTCGGCGCCGATGGTCCCCTGCCCCGCGATGACCAGCGGATCGTCGAACGGATGGATGAAGGTCCGGCCGGTCTCGGCCACCAGCTCGTCGCAGTGCGCCTTGGCGTCCGCGTAGCTGTCTCCCGCCAGCACGACCTCGGCGCCCATGGCGCGCACCGCGTCCACCTTGATCTGCGGCGTCGTCTGCGGCATGACGATCGTCGCCTTCAGGCCGAGCGTCCGCGCCGAGAAGGCGACGCCCTGCGAGTGGTTGCCCGCGCTCGCCGTGATGATGCCGCGCGCCCGCTCCTCCTCGGGGAGATGGGCGATCTTGTTGTACGCGCCCCGGAGCTTGAAGCTGAAGACCGGCTGCAGGTCCTCGCGCTTCAGCAGCACTTCGTTGGACAGCCGCCGCGACAGGCGCGGCGCCGCGTCGAGCGGCGTTTCGCGCGCGACGTCGTACACGCGGCTCTTGAGGATGTTGTAGAGGAGCTGATTGAGCATCGTCCTGCCGGGTCCGCCTCGGCCGGCCTGCCAAGTATTACACGGCCGCGCGGGCCGGACGGGGCGCCCGCGGCGCGAGGCCGACTGCACCACCTGCGATGCTCGTCATGGTCCGCACGGCCGCCGGCCAGCTCAGAGGCCGCGTGACGACACGGACGCGGCCGGCGCGAATGGCGCCGCAGATCGACGCGGCGTCGCGATCCGCCTCGACGAGCGAATAGGTCGTCCCGAGCTGCGCCAGGCGGTGGATGTCGCCGTTGCCGACCATCGGCTTGCCATGGGCGCGCGCAAAGCGCGCGGCGGGCGCGTTGAAGTTCAATGACGCGGTGTACATCGCGTTGTACTCGACCGCGTCGAACAGATCCGGGCGGCGCGTGAGGCGCCCAAACAGACTGGAGAACGAGGGATAGAACGGGTGCGGCGCGATGACGAGCCCTTCTTCGCGGCGCTTCAGACGGGCGAGTTCGTCGAACGACTCCACCTGCTCGGTCTCGCGCGAGAAGTTCAGGAGCAGCACGTGCCGTCCCTCGATGGTCCGCTCGATACCGGCAATGAGAACGACGCCGCGCCCGGCGGCGTAGGCGGCGAGCGGACCGACATCGATCTGCCGATCGTGCAGCGTGACGGCGAGCGCGCCGTAGCCGAGCGCCGCCGCGCGATCGATCAGATCGCGGCCGGTATACGGAATGCGGTCAATCGGGTCGTCGGAGGTATGCGCGTGGAGTTCGACTTTCACCATGTCTGACGGGGACTCTCTCACAACTCGCGCCGGGGCGGCGCCGAGGCGCCGGCAGGAGGGACACCCAACAGCTGAGTCTTGACCTCCTCATTATTCCACAGCGTGACCGGGTCGGTGGAATGGACCACCGTTCCCTTGCTCATGACGTGCGCGTAGTCGGCCAGCTTGACGGCGAACGCGGCGTTCTGCTCCGCCAGGAGGATCGACGTTCCCTCCTCCCGCAGCCGGCGGATCACGCCGGCGACCTCCGCGACGATCACCGGAGCCAGCCCCTCTGTCGGCTCGTCGAGCACGAGCAGCCGCGGCTCGGCCACGAGCGCTCGCGCGATCGCCAGCATCTGCTGCTCGCCGCCGCTCAACTCGTTGCCACGGTTCCCGCTCCGCTCGGCGAGCCGAGGGAAGATCGACAGGACGCGCGGAAGGTCCCACACGGCCCGCGACGAGCCTGCGCCGCCGGCCGGACGCTTCGGCGCGCGGGCGGCAATCGCCAGGTTCTCGCGCACGGTCAGCGACGGGAAGATGCGGCGCCCCTGCGGCACCAGGCTGATGCCGAGATCGTGGATCCGGTGGGGCGGCAGCCGGGTGATGTCGGTGCCGTGAAACACGATCCGCCCGGCGCGCGCCGGCGTGAGGCCCACGAGAGACCGGCACAAGGTGGTCTTGCCGACGCCGTTGCGGCCGAGCACCGCGGTGACGGCCCCGTCGGCGGCCGTCAGACTCAGACCCTGGAGCACGTGGCTCTCGCCGTAATAGGTGTGGAGGTCGGTGACCGTCAGCACGCGTCAGTCTTCCGCTCCGGAGCCGAGATAGATGTCCTGGACAGCGCGGTTCGCGCTCACCTCGTCACGACGGCCCTGCACCAGCACGCGCCCCTGGTGGAGCACCGTGACGCGCTCGGCGAACGCGAACGCCACGTCCATGTCGTGCTCGATGAGAAGAACGGCAATCCCGGGATCGAGCGACTCGAGGAGCGCGTGCATCGCGCGGCTCTCGCCGGCCGACAGCCCCGCCATCGGCTCGTCGAGCAGCAGCAGGCGCGGCCGGCCGGCCATCGAAAGGGCCACCTCGAGCTTCCGCTGGTCGCCGTAGGACAGGTTGCGCGCCCGGTCCCCCGCCATCGCGGACAGGCCGAACTGCCCCATGAGCTCCGCCGCACGACCGCGCAGGTCGGCGTAGGAGGACACGGCGCGGTGCATGGCGAGCTTCCGCGCATCGAGCGCCGCGCACGCCAGCAGCAGGTTCTCGAGGACGGTGAGGCCGGCGAAGAGCTTCGTAATCTGAAACGTCCGGGCAATGCCGAGCGCCGCGCGCCGGTAGGCGGGCACCCGCGTCACGTCGGTCCCGAACAGACGGATGCATCCGGCGGTCGGCATGAGCTCCCCGCTGATCAGATTGAAGAGCGTTGTCTTGCCGGCGCCGTTCGGGCCGATGAGCGCGTGGCGCTCGCCCGCTCCGATGGTGAGCCCGACGCCGTCGACCGCCCGCAGGCCGCCGAACTGGCGGGAGACGTTCTCCAGGACGAGCGCAGGGGTGCCGTCGTTCACGGTTCTCGCTTCTCGGTTCTCGGTTCGTGTTCTGGTTCGGTTCCGAGTTCGCGGTTCCGGGTTCGCGGTCCACGGACGATGAGCCGGGGTCCACGAACGATGAACCGCCGAACCGTGAAGGCAGAACCGAACATGAACATGAACACGAACTCAGAAGGATTCGAACCGAGAAGTGTGAACGACACGATCTCAGGAGGCTGGCACGAAGCGGCGGGAGTAGAGCGGCTGCCGCAGGTACTCCGCCGGGTTCCACTTCCAGAACTGCGACACGCGCGGCAGCGTGGCGATGACGGTGTTCTGCAGCTCGCCGCCCACCCGCTCCACCCGGCGCACGTAGATGTTCTGGATCGGGTTGCCGTACTGGTCGAGCTCCACCGGCCCGCGCGGCAGGCCGGTAGGCCGCGCCGAACGGAGCGCCTCGAGCAGCTTCACCCGATCCTCGACGCGGCCCCCGAGCGCCTCGATGGCGGCGAGCACCCACTTGCCGCCGGTGTACATGCTCTCCGCGTAGTAGCTCGCCAGCTTGTTGTACCGCTTGCGATAGGCGGCGGTGAACCGGCGGTTCTCGGGCGTGTCGAGCGCGGCGCTGTACTGCAGCGCCGTGACGACGCCAATCGCCTCGTCGCCCATGAACGGCAGGACGTGCTCGTCGGTGGACGTGCCGGAGCCGATGAGCGGCACGCGGTCCTTCAACCCGTACTCCCGGTACTGCCGCATGAACTGCAGCGCCGTGCGGCCGAGGAAGAGCGAGTACACCGCGTCGACATCGCGCGAGATCTGCGCGAGGTAGGGCGCGAAGTCGTGCGCCGAGACCGGCGTCCACATCTTCTGCACGATGCGCCCCCCCTCGGCCTCGAACGTGCGCTGGAAGCCGCCCACCGACTCCCAGCCGAACGCGTAGTCGAGCGCGATGGTGGCGACGGTTCGATAGCCGAGCGTGCGGTACACGTACTCGCCGAACGCATGATTGGGCTGGCTGCTCGTCCAGCCGGTGCGGATGATCCACTTGCTGCGCCGGCGCTGCGTGAGGTCGTCGGACGACACCACGGGATACACCATCGGTATCTGCTGCGCCTCGACGTACGGCGCCAGCGCGTACCCGCTCGAGGCGAGCAGCGTCCCCGCCATCAGGTGCACCCGGTCCGCCTCCACCAGCTTGCGCGCCTTCGTCAGCGTCACCGCCGGAATCGCCTCGTCGTCCTCGACGATGAGCTGGATCTGCCGGCCGCCGGCGCGGTAGCCGGCCTCGTCGAGCAGGAGCAGGAAGCCGTTGAGGATGTCCCGGCCGTTCTGGGCGAACGCGCCCGAGAGCGGCACGATGAAGCCGATCCGGATCGGGCCGTCCGGCGCCTGCGCGCGCAGCAGCACGGCCGCCAGCAGGACGGTGACGAACAGAACGACGCAACGCAGGCGGGTCATCGGCTAATCAGGTGCGATGGTGCGAGCGTGCGACGGTGCGAGGGTGCGTCCGACGGTGCGAGGGTGCCAGGTGCCGACGGCGGTGCGAGCGTGCGACGGTGCGAGGGTGCGTCCGACGGTGCGATGGTGCCAGGTGCCGACGACGGTGCGAGCGTGCGACGGTGCGAGGGTGCGTCCGACGGTGCGATGGTGCCAGGTCCGACGACGGTGCGAGCGTGCCAGGTGCCGACGACGGTGCGAGCGTGCCAGGTGCCGACGGCGGTGCGAGCGTGCACTCCTCGCACGTTCGAATCCACCGCGGCACCGTCGCACCTGCGCACGTTCGCCCCTTCGTTCCGTCGCACCGTCGCACCCCCGAACGTCCCCGGGCACCGTCGCACCCTCGCACCGTCGCCCCCCCGAACGTCCTCGGGCACCGTCGCATCCTCGCACCGTCGGACGCACTGTCGCACCGTCGCACCCTCGCACCGTCGCACCCCCGAGCATCCTTCGTTCACCCGGCCTTCGGTCTTCCCAGATTCCAGATCCCCTGGGGCGCCGCGAGGATCGCCACGATATACACGATCCCCAGGATGAGCAGCCAGCGTGCGGTGTAGGCGCTCATCACGTTCTTCAGGAGCACGATCGCGCCCGCGCCGACGAGCGGGCCCACGAGCGTCGCCGGCCCGCCGAGCGTCACCATCAGGAAGAGCTCGGAGGAGGCGGTCAGGTCGAGATAGGTGGGGCTGACGAAGCCGTTGTAGTACGCCCACAGCACGCCGGAGACGCTGGCGAACGCTCCCGCAATCACGTAGCTGAGATAGCAGTGCAGCCAGGTGTTGAAGCCGAGGCTCTTCATGCGCGCCTCGTTCTCGCGGATGCCTCGGAGCGTCAGGCCGAACGGCGACCGCACCAATACGCGCATCAGCGCCGCGCACGCCAGGAACACGGCGAGCGTCACGTAGTAGAAGACGGCCGGCCCGGCCAGGGGCAGCCCGGCGTGCGCCTCGAGGCTCGGGATGCCGGAGATGCCATTGTCGCCGCCGGTCACCGGAATCCAGCGGTAGCTCACCCCCCACAGCACCATTCCGAGCGCCAGCGTGATCATCAGGAAATACACGTCGCGAACGTGCGACACGATCAGGCCGAGCGCCGCGCTGAGCGCGATCCCGACGAGGAGCGCCGTCAGGACCGACGTCCAGAAGTCGGCGCGGTAGGTCGTCGACAGCACCGCGACGCCGTAGGCCGCGACGCCGAAGAACCCGGCGTGGCCGAGCGAGGGAAGCCCCGTGTATCCGAGCAAGATGTCGAGGCTCATGGCGAGGATCGCCAGCACCACGATCTGTGTGAGCAGCCCGATCCAGTAGGAGCTCAACACCAGGGGGCCGGTCGCCAGCACGAGCGCCAGCCCCACGATCACCGGGAGATGCCACTTACGCTCGGCCATACAGCCCCGTCGGCTTCAGCGCCAGCACGAGAATCATCGGCGCAAACAGCGTGAAGTACGACAGTTCGGGGACGAGCGCCTTGCCGAAGTTGTCGACCATGCCGACGACGATGCTGCCGACGACCGCGCCCTTCAGGCTCCCCATGCCGCCGACAATCACGACGACGAAGGCGAGCGGCAGCAGATCGAAGTCGATGCCGGCGTACCCGCCGAGGATCGGCCCGCCCATGACGCCGCCGAACGCGGCGAGCCCGGCGCCGACCGCGAAGACGAGGCCGGAGAGCCGCGCGACGTTGATGCCCATGGCGGAGGCCATCTCCGGATCGTCGACCGCGGCGCGCAGGCGCGCGCCGATGAGCGTCCTGTCGTTCACCACCCAGAGCGCCGCGCCGACCAGCGCCGCCACGGCGATCACGAAGAGCCGGTAGGAGGGGAAGACCACCTCGCCTACTTCCATCGACCCGCGCAGCAACCCGGGATACGGGAGCGTGAACGGGTCGCCGCCCCAGATCATCAGCGTCAGATCGCGGAACAGCAGCGCGAACCCCATCGTCATCATCATCTGCGGCAGCGGGTCGGCGCCGAACCGCCGCAGGAAGACGCGCTGCACGAGGAACCCGACCGCCGCCACGACGACGAGCGCCACGACCGCGCCCAGCAGGAGGCTGCCGGTCCGCTGGATGACCGTGTAGGCGACGTACACGCCGAGCATGTAGAAGGAGCCGTGGGCGATGTTCACGATCTTCATCACCCCGAAGGCGAGCGTCAGGCCGCTGGCGATGAGGAACAGCAGCGCCGCGGAGAAGAGGCCGTTGAGCGACTGGGTGATGAGGTAGGTCATGGGACACGTAGGCCGGGTCCTTTCGGACCCGGCGGCGTGGCGGGTCCAGAAGGACCCGCCCTACGTGTTGACGCTACTGCCCGCGGCCGCCGCGGCCGCCGCCAGGACCCGCACCGGGCCCGGCGCCGCGACCCTCGCTCGGCGGAGGCGGCTGGATGCCGAGCACCTTGCCGAGCGCGGAGTACGCGCACGGCTCGTCCATGTTGCCGCCGCCGACGCCGACCGCGCCGATCAACTGGTTCTCGAGCACGATCGGAACCCCGCCGGGGACGAAGTAGTACGACAGTCCCGACTCACGGCCGAGGTCGGTGCGAATCAGCCGGCCCTCGACGGTCGGAAAGCGCTCCGCCACGGCGCGCGAGGGCGAGCGGGCGTATAGCGCCGTCCTGGCCTTCATCAGCCCGGTCTCGACGCCAATCGGCACCACGCCGTCCATCACGTGCGCGTCGACGATGTCGCCGTTCGGCGCGAGCACGAAGATGGCGTAGTTGCCGGGGCCGCCCTGCTGATTGCGGGCGAACTCGACGCAGGCGTCCACGATCTGACGCGCCACCGTGGAGTTGATCTGGTACTTGAACAGCGTGCGTGCCGCCACCTCGTTCGAAACCACCGCCACGGCGAGCGGCATCGGCGTCGCGCCCTGCGCGGCGGCAGGAGACGGCGCCAGCAGCGCCGCCACCAGCAGCGCCAAGCCCATTCCGACGAACCGTGTTCTCATCATGAATTCATCCTCCGTGCTCCAGAACAACCTTCATTCGCTGCCCGCCGCCGTCCGATCCGAGCATGCCGATGGCGGCCTTCAGATCGACGAGCGGCATCACGTCGCTGATGAGCGGCTCGAGCCGCACCTGGCCGCGCTCGACCAGTCCGATCGCGCCCGGGTAGTCCTCGCTCTTGGCGACGCGCGCGTTGATGAGCGAGAGCTCCTTGTAATACAGATCGTAGAACGGCAGCGCGCCGTCCTTGGCCGTGATGATCCCGTACATCAGGATGCGGCCGCCCGATCGCACCATCGTCACGGCCGAGGCGAGCTGCTGCACGACGCCGGTCGTCTCGATCACCACGTCCGGTCCCCGTCCCTCGGTCGCCTCCCGCACCGTGCGCACCGCCTCCTCGCCGCCCGGAACCGTCATGTCGGCGCCGAGCCGCTCGGCCAGGGCGCGCTTGTCCGCGCTCCGCGTCACGCCGATGACCGTGGCGCCCCGTGCCTTCGCCAGCTGGACGTGCAACTGCCCGGTCACGCCGAGACCGAGCACCACCACGGACTCGTCCGGGAAGATGTCGATCCGCCGCTGCGCGTGCAGGCAGGTGGTGAGCACCTGGATGATCGGCGCGGCGCGGCCTTCGATGCCGTCCGGGAGCGGGAAGACGTGGGTCGCGGGCGCGGCGAGGTACTCGGCGAAGCCGCCGTTGGCGTCGCGGCCGAGGAGCTGCCCGTTCGGGCAGAGGTGCGTCTGCCCGATCCGGCAGTGGAAGCAGGCGCCGCAGTAGAGCTCCGGATCGACGATGACCCGATCGCCGGTCCGGACGGACGCGCCGCCGGCATCGACGACGTCGCCCGCCATCTCGTGCCCCATGATGCGCGGGTAGCGGACCGGGATCGAGCCGTTGAAGATCTTGTAATCGGTGCCGCAGATGCCGCTGTGCGTCACCCGCACCAGGACGTCGCCGGCGCCGCGGGCGGGCCGCGCCACCTCGTCGAGCACCAGCTCGCCCGGGGCGGTCAGGACCATGGCCTTCATGGCGTCAGGGGGAGACGTGGAAAAGTGGAGAAGTGGAAAGAAGTGGAAAAAGTAGAAGAAGTGGAAAAAGTGGAAGAAGTACCTTCACCGTGGGTCCGGCACACATGCCACGTCCTCTTCCATTCCCTTCCACTTTTCCACTTTTCCACTTTTCCACTTCTTTCCACTTCTTTCCACTTCTCTACTTTCCACGTCCACTCTGAAGAACCTCCGGGTTGACCGGATTCCTCGGCGGCCGGCCGGTCAGCACCGCCACCACTTCCTGCGCCGCCTTCGTCTGCAGCTCGACGAGCGACTCCTCGGAATAGAAGCTCGTATGCGGCGTGACGATCACGTTGTCGCGGCCGAAGAGCGGCGATCCGGCCGGCGGCGGCTCCTGCACCATGACGTCGAGCGCCGCGCCGGCGATCTCGCCGGCGTCGAGCGCCGCGGCGAGCGCCGCTTCGTCGACGATCGGCCCCCGCGCCGTGTTCACGAGGTACGCGGTCCGCTTCATCTGCCTGAACGCATCGGCGTTGAACAGGTTGCGCGTCTCCGGCACGAGCGGGCTGTGGATCGACACGTAGTCGGACGTCGTGACGAGCGTCGGGAAATCGACGCCATCGACGCCCGCGCGCGCGAAGACGTCCCGCGCGACGTAGGGGTCGAAGGCGATCACCTTCATGCCGAACGCCTTCGCCTTCGGCACCACGAGCTGCGGGATGCGGCCGAAGCCGACGAGCCCGAGCACGCTGCCGCGGAGCCGGTGGATCGGCACCACGTTCGGCATCTTCCAGGTGCCGGCGTGCACCTGCGCGTTGATGAACGGAATCTTCCTGACGACGGCGAGCAGGAGCGCCATCGTGTGATCCGACACCTCGTCGATGCAGTAGTCGGGAACCTTCGTGACGACGATCCCCTTCTTCGTGGCCTCGGGGATGTCGACGTTGTCGACGCCGATGCCGAACCGGGAGATGACGCGGCACTTCGTCAGTTGCCGCACCATGTCGCCGGTGATCTTCGCGTAGGTCACGAGGATGGCGTCGGCGTCGCGGGCGAGGCGGAGGATCGCCTCGGAGGTCGGCTCGGAAGCGAGCTCGAGCCTTGCGCCGACCCGCGAGAGCACCTCGCGGGCCGGGTCGAGATTGGGGAAGACGGAATCCGCGACGGCGACCTGGTAGGACATCTGTGATGTTGTCGGTGGTCAGTGGTCAGTGGTCAGTTGTCCGTGCGTTGCCAGCTTCCGGTCTTCGGGTTGAGCGCCCGAGGCCTCACTCCGACAACCGACAACTGACAACCGGCAACTGCGACTTACCGCGCCATCGCCTCTTCCATGTGTTCCATGCGCGTGAACACCACCGGACCGTTCGCGCTGACGAGGACGTTCTCCTCCAGGCGGCATGTCTGCTCGAGCAGCGGATGCCCGGCGAACGTCTCGATCGCGAAGTACATGTTCTCCTTGATCTCGGCGGGGTACTTCAGCGAGTAGGCGCGCGACATCCACATCCCCTCGTAGAGCGTGATGCCGATGCTGTGGGCGAACTGCTGCAGCGTCACCGTCCCGTACGTGTCGTCGTCGTACTTGGGGAACCTGGCGGCAACGTCCGCCGTGGTGTTGCCCGGCTTGAGCTGCTCGAGGCCCGCGTACATCGAGTCGTACACCTCGCGGTAGAGGTCGATCTCCTGCGGCTTCATCTTCGTGCCGTACGGTCCGCCGCACTTGAAGCAGCGCACGAAATCGATGAAGTAGCCCGACGGCCCGACCGCGTTGATGTCGACGATGACGAGGTCGCCCTGGCGGATGAGCTTGTCGGTCGCCCACCGGCGGTACGGGCTGGTGTTGCCGCCCGAGGCGACGATGATGTCGTAGATGATCTCGCAACCGCGCTCCAGCATGAACTCGTGGACCTTCGCCTCGATCTCGCGCTCGCGCACGCCCGGCTTGAGCCACTCGTACTTGATCTTCCACATCGCCGCGTCGCCGATGCTCGAGGCCTGCTTGAGCAGCTCGATCTCGTCGCGCGTCTTCACGACGCGGGCGCGCGACACGGCCGGCCAGCCGTTGACGATCGTCAACCCCGCCTTGGTGAACGCTTCGAAAGCGGGCATGTCGAGGTTGTCAATCCCGATCTTCTCCTTCAGGACGCCGTGCTCCTTGAGCACCTCGATGACGCTCTCGGCCATGCGCCCGGCCATGTAGGGCACCGCGCCCTCGGCCCATTGCCAGGTGATGGCCGGGCGGATGCGTCCTTCCATCCACGGCAGGTCGATCTTGGCGCACTGCAGGTCGGAGCCGGCCGTTTCAAACAGCGTCGGCGTGCCTTCAGTGGGAACGACGGCGTACCGGATGTTGATGTTGTACTTCCAGTTCCCCTGGTAGGATGCGGTCGCGTAGCGGATGTTCGCACCCGCGAACAGCACCAGCGCGCCGAGGCCTTCCTTCTTCATCTCGGCCTGCAGCTTGGCCAGGCGCTCCTTCCGCAGCCGGTCGAAATCGACGCGGTACTGCCAGTCCGCGCCGGTCTGGCTGTACAAGCGCCCGGGGTCGTACTCGTGCGGCTTGCCGAGCCAGCTCAGATCCATCCCATTGCTCTTCGTCGGGTCAACAACCATGCTCATTGAACTGCTACTCCCTCAAGGCGGGGACACTCCGCGCACAAAGACTTCCCACTATACATCGCGGATTGATGATCCTGGAAGGCGGCGGGCTCCGGGCGTTGGGCTCTGGCGTGCCGGAAGCCAGGAGCCCAACGCCCGGAGCCGGAATCTACCGCGTCTCGGTCGGCGCCTGACCGGGCCGTGGACCGGTGTACTCCAGGATGAACAGGCCGGCGCCGATGCGATCGGACGCGTAGGCGAGGCCGCGATGATCGATGTCGACGTCGTTCATCTGGATGACGACCGGCTGCCCTTTGGCGATCGGATGCGAATTCGCGTTCGTTCTCGGCAGGTAGTGGCCGATCTCCCGGATGCTGTAGGGATTCGACAGGTCGACCACGCGCACGCCGGCGTTGAAATAGGCGAGCCAGGCCATCTTGTCGGTGAACCGGTTGATCTTGCCGTTGACCGTCTCGGCCGATTGGTGCGGGCCGAACCGGCCGCCCCGCGTGCAGAAATCCCCCACCGGCACCTGCCACACCGACACCGTCGTCGGCCGCGCCTCGTTGGTGATGTCGACCATGTACGAAGCGGGCCGAATCGGATTCTCGCACGGCGCCGTGTCGGCGGCGCCGCCCGCCTCGTCCACGACGAACGCGTAGGTCCGCGGCAGCCCTTTCGGACCAATGTTCGGCACCTGGGTGTACACGATCGGCGACACGGTGTGCGGCCCGCGGAACGGCGGATTCATGTCGAGCGACCAGAGCAGCTTCTGCCGGGCCGGATCGGAGATGTCGAACCCCGCGATCTGACCGCCCGCGTTCCGGTAGCCGATGTAGAGCCGCTTGTTGTCCTCATCGACCACCGGATGGTGGGTGTACTGCCCTTCGTATCCCGGCTCGCCGTCCTTGAGCCCCGGGAGCCACGACCGCCCCAGGAACTTCGGCTCGCGCGGGTTCCGCAGGTCGAAGATCTGGACGATCACGTTCCGGAACCCCGGCTCGCCCGAGGCGGCATAGAAATAGCCGGTGTCGGGCGACCACCATCCCTTGTGCGCGCGGATGATGAACTTGCCGCCGCAGCCGCGGCCGCACGAATCGGGCGGGGTGCCGGTGATCTCGGCAACGAGCGAGATCTTCGACGGGTCGCTCGTCCGATCGGTGATGTCGAAGATCTGGTACTTGAGGTCCTCGCCGGTCTCGCCTTCCGTCAACCGCTCGGAGTTGCGGATCAGGTAGTCGCGCCCCGAGCCGTCGAACCTGTAATCGTAGACGACCGATACGCCCCGGGAGTTCCGGTTCGACTCGTTCGGGATGTGCCAGACGAGCCGCGGGTTGGCCGGATCGTCGACGTTGAGGATGGAGGTGCCGTTCCACTCCTCGCGCTTCGTGATGGGGTTCATCTTGGGCGTGTCGTCCCAGTAGCTCTCGTGGTGGCCGACGTAGACCCAGCTCCCGTTCGCCGGATCGGCGAGCGTCGTCACGACGAGCGATTCGCGCCCCTGGAGGTCGCTGTAGCCGACCAGGCGCACGTTGTCGGCGCTCTCGGCGCGGGGATCCGCGGCCGCCTCCCCGCCGCCGGCAGCCGGCGCGGCGCGGCACCCGGCCGCCAGCCACGTGCCGATGAGCACCGCGCACCCGAGCACTGAGGCTCGACTCACCCCCCCAGGCCACGGAGACACAGAGACACAGAGACCGTTTTTCGATCTCCGTGCCTCCGTGTCTCTGTGGCTCGTGGCACTGAACATCTGCTGCATGGTTCTCCCCTCATCACGTCAATACCTGACGACGGCCTCGAGCTGCGGCGCGCGATGCCCGAAGCCAAGAGCCCACGGTCCAGGAGCCCGACAGCGTCAGAACGTCAGTCGGAACCCGATCTGCGCCGTGAGCGGATCGTCGGCGACGATCGGCACCATGAAGTTGCTGGACGTCCGGTTGCCGGTCGGCGCACCGTAGTTCACGTGGTTCGTGAGGTTGTAGACCTCGAGGAACACCCCCGCCTGGTAGCGCTGCACGCGCCAGATGTACTGGGCGCGCGCGTCGAGGATCACCTTGTTCGGACCGTCGATGCCGTTACGCACCGCCATTCCCTGCGAGTCGATCTTCGAGGCGATCGGCCGCGTCAGGTCGTGAACGCCGCGCACGGGGCGGTCGTTGTTGATGCCGTCGCCGTTGACGTCGGACCCAATCGTCTCGTTGATCGGATAGCCGGAGTAGGCGCGGAACACCATGCCGGCGCCGAGCCCCCGCCAGATATCCACGTTCGCGCTCGACGCGAACGCGTGCTCGTTGTCGCGCAGGCAGGCGCCGTAGTCGCGCCTCGGGTTCCTGTCGTCGACGAACGCCACGGTCGCGGACCTCGTTCTGGGCGTACGTGTTGCGGTTGCCGGCCAGGTAGTCGGGATGGCTGTTCTGCGGGCCGAGCGTCAGCGGATCGAGCTGGCCGAACCCGATGAACGCCCAGTCGTTGTCGAACACGACGCGCGGCCCCTGCCGCAGGCTTTCCTGGACACGGCCGACCCGCACTTCATTGGTGGCGCGGTTGTTCAGCACCGACGTCAGCGTGAAGTTCAGGACGATGTCGCCGGCGTCGTTCTCGTGGCGCGAGGCATCGACCGTCGCCAGGTCCGCCTCGAGCTCGTCGTTCTCGGTGAGAATCGCCTCGCGCAGCCAGCTGAACTTGATCCGGTGGTTCGTCGACGCCTGATAGTCGAATCGCAGGTACGTGTTCGGCCCGGTGAACTTCGTATACGACGAGTACGACGTGGCCAGCGGCGCCGCGTCGGCCGGGAAGTTGAGATTGGCCGCCTGCTTCTGGTGCGTGTACTCGACGTTGCCGAAGTAGAAGAGCCGGTTCTCGACGATCGGCCCGCCGACATGGCCGCCGAAAACGTGGCTGCTCGAATCGGGGTTCTCCTCGCCCGCCTTCTTCAGGAAGTAGTCGGTCTTCTGCAGCGCGTTCCCCTGGTAGTACTCGAAGACGCGGCCGTAGACGTTGTTGGTGCCGCTGCGGGACACCGTGTTCACCACCACGCCGGTCGAGCCGCCGTACTCGGCGCCGTACTGGTGCGTCTGCACCTGGTACTCGGCCATCGAGTCGAGCGAGATGCGCGCCTGCGTGCCCTGCGAGCCGCCGAGGCGCGAGTCGTTGTTGAACTGCCCGTCCACGAGGAACAGGTTCGAGGTGGTCGCCTGCCCGTTGGCGCTGTACTGCCCGCCCTCGAAGGCGCCAGGCTGCAGCGCCGGCACCAGTCCTGGAATCGTCTGCATCAGGCTGAACTGGCTGCGGTTGAACGCCGGCAGGCTGTCGATGTCCTGGCTGGTGATGTTCACGCCGATGCGGCTCGCGGTCGCCTCGACGAGCGGCGCCTCGGCGGTCACCGTGACGTTTTCCTGCACGCCCGCCAGCTGCATGGTGAGGTTCAGCGTGACCTCCTGCCCGACGGCGAGCACGAGACCCTGCTGCGTCGTCGTCTGGAACCCCTGCAGCTCCGCTCTCACGGTGTAGGTGCCCGGCAGCAGCGTCGGGATCGTGAAACGGCCGTCCACTTCGCTGACGGTGGTCCTCTCTTGCCTGTCGCCTGGTTGACGACCGTCACGGTGACCCCTGGCAGCACCGCTTTCTGCTGGTCGAACACCGTGCCGCTGATATCCGCTGTGCCCCCCTGGGCGAACGCGGGTGCCGCCGACAGCCCGATGCCGAGTGCGACGGCCAGGACTGAAGGAAGGATGCGTGCGAGGATACGCGCCAAACCGCTGTGCGTCATGCAATGCCCTCCGTAAGCAGGCCCGCAGCCTGCGCACGGCGACGTTACGTGGCGCGTGTCAGGCTGCCAAGGAACGCGGGCGTTCACCCTAGACAACCAGCGCCGGCCCGGTTGGAGCCGGATGCTGGACCCGCGTGGAGACTGGCCGACATTCGCTCAGCGCTTGCGATCGACTTCCAGGTCGAGCAGCTTCTTGAACTGCTCGGGATTCTGATTGTTGGTGCAGAAGTTCTCGAACAACTGGTCCGCCTCCTGACTGAGCGAGTACTTCCGCCACCCGGAGGTCCAGGGTCTGGTCAGCACCTTCGGGTCCTCGGCCGTGAACTGGTACTCGAGGTAGTTCCTGGAAGGACGTCTGATTCGTTCGACGATCCGCAGTTGGTCGCTGTGATACCAGCCGTTGTTCATGACCCAGGTCCGCTCGTCGATGGCGATGCTGTCGATGACGAGCGTATCGCCCTCCCACCAGGCGCTGCTGTTGCCGTAGAAGAGGGGATCTGGATACTCGGGATGCGGACGCTTGTCGGTGTAGACGAGGCGCCAGTCGTTGCTGACCTCGATGAGCTGCACGAACATGCCGGGGATCGTGATGATCTGGAACGGGTGCGGATTCGAGACGAATACGCCCGGCACTCCCAGCGGC
Organism: Acidobacteria bacterium RIFCSPLOWO2_12_FULL_68_19; assembly: GCA_001767525.1. Classification (GTDB taxonomy): domain Bacteria; phylum Acidobacteriota; class Vicinamibacteria; order Vicinamibacterales; family UBA2999; genus MELF01. Next base: position 23,603 of record MELF01000015.1, read on the forward strand.
AGACAGTTGACCCCTGGGCTCAGCAACTGAATCTCGGTCCGCGTCATGCCCTCCAGCTTCGCCTTGACCTCGGGCCGGACGGGCACGGGCTCCTCCTCGAGGGGCTCCCGGCGAGTCCGGCTCCACGCGCTCGGGCGGCCAATCACGCCGGAGAACCACACCCCGGACAGATCCGGCCGGCCGTCGGCCATCCGCGGCGCGGGTCCACCGGGAGGGAGCGGATCGGGTTCCGTGGTGCCGATCGCCTCGACAAGCGCTCCCCGCCCCTGGGCAGCCGCCGTGCCGGACAGGACGGCGGCCGCGGCAAGCAGCGCACACACGTACATCGGATAGCCGACTCGCGATGTCATGCGAACCTCACTGAGCATGGGTTGAGGGGGGACACGGCACGTCGTGGAATCACGATCACAGTCCCCACGGTATCAGACGTCCGACCCAGATCACCGCAATCCACAGGGAGAGCGACGTTGCCGCGATGACCTTGGCGGCAAAGGGCGCCTCGTCTCCCGGCCCCAGGTCGTCCACGGCGCTCGACATGCCCGTCAGATAGAAGGCCAGCAGGTTGAGCCCGGCGAGGGCGATGAACAGCAGCTTCAACTGAAGCCAGAGGTTCGCGATGAGGACGCTGTACGGATGCACGCCTTCGAGGTTGGCGCCAAGCCCCGTCACGAACGACAGGCCGCTCACGACACAGAGCACGAAGCCGACGACGGCCCAGGGAAGAAACCGTCTCAAGGGGGCGACCGGCACCGCCTTCGCCATTCCGAGCAGGCGCAGATCGAACATCCCGACTATCCCAACCAGGAGGGCGAGCCCGGCGAAATGCAGGATCTCGCAGAGCGACCATCCCCAATCCGTGCCCATGAGCACTTCCATGGACGGCCATCTGAGCCAATACGCGATAAGAGGTCCCATCGGAATTCCTCACATGCTCCGCCGCAGTGACACACCCCAGCCGGGGCCACGGGCAATGGCGCGCCAGCCCACTCCTCCCACGAGCAACAGCAGCAGCAGCAGCAGGAACGCGTTCAACGTCGACCGCCGCACATCGCCGTTATAGGCCATCAAGCGTCCTGACACGATCGCCACGACCCACAGGACGAGCGACGTGCCAGCCAGGATCTTCGCCTTCGTCGTTGGGGGCGTGTCGCCACGTCCTGAACGCCCGCGGAAGACTTCGCCGTAGATCATCTGGAGGGTCACCACCGCGAGCGCAATCGACCCGAGCTTCACGTAGAAGATCGGATCGGTGAGAAACGTCACGGCGCTCGTGGGCAGCAGGACCAGGCCCGACAGGGCGTTGAACCAGAAGCCCACCCACATCTGGCGAAAGAAGCCCTCCATCGATCCCAGGGGCACGCTCCGGCCGTATCCGAGGATACGGAGGTCGACGGCGACGTTCGGGCCGACGAGCATGGCGAGACCGATGGCGTGCAGCGCGAGCAGGAAGGTGTACGGGAAGGTCGAGCCGAGCGCGTCCGACTCGCGTACCCACGTCGCCAAGCCGCTGTCCTGAAGCCAGTGCAGGAATTCCATGACGTGAGTCCCGGACCGACCTCGTTAGTTGTTGGTGCCGAAGAGCCCTTCCACGTCCTGCCCGAGCCTGTAGATCTTGCCGTCCGGGAACTTGATGAACGAGGCGGCGTACCGGTTCTTCTCGCCGTTCTTGGCGGCGCATCCCCTGACGGTCACCGCCTTCCCGAAGTTGTCGATCATGTTCTTGCGCTCCATGCCGCCCCGCCGCAGATTGGAGATCGACGAGAGCTGGAACGTCACGCTCTCGGCCGCCCCGGCGGCGCTCTTCACGTCGACATAGATGTACGCATGCGGGTTCTGCCAGTCGACGCTGGTGAGCACACCAGTGATCTCGGAGCACTTCTTGGCGTCGAACTCGGCGGCGAAGGAATGATGCGCCAGGGCCGGGACAGCCGCGGCGAAAGCGCACAGCACGGCCAGGAACCAAGAGGGCTTGTGAGAACAGGTCATGTGGAGAGCCTCCAAGATTCGATATCAGAACCCGCGCGCGCCGGATCCCGATGCGTCTGATTGCCGGGGGCCCATTCTAGAAGCTGGAACGGCCGGGCCTATGTCAAACATTGTCTCTCAAATGTCTCGGACTTGTCTCCACTCGCCGGGGCGGCAGATTCCGCGCTCAGACGAGCAACTGGTAGCCGCTGCCGTGGACCGTCACGATGTACCTCGGGTCGTGCGGGCGCGGTTCGAGATGAGAGCGGAGCTTCGCGATGTAATTGTCGACCGTTCGTGTCACGGCCTGGTCGCCGTAGCCCCATACGTCACGTAACAACTGTTCCCGGCTGACGACCTCGCCGCGATGCGCGACCAGGTACCGGAGCAGCTCGAACTCGCGGGTCGAAAGCCTGATGCGGCGATCTCGGCGAGTGACCAACCGTCGTCGGATCTGGACCTTGACGTCGCCAAAGGCAATCTCCTCGCTGCTCTCCGCGCCGGGCGTTGTGCGCCGGAGATGGGCGCGCACGCGAGCCAGGAACTCGGCGACGCCGAATGGCTTTGTGATGTAATCGTCGGCCCCGACGTCGAGCCCGAACACCCGGTCGGACTCCTGTGCGCGCGCCGTCAGCATCAGGATAGGGAGTCGCATCCCCTGAGCGCGCAGCTGCCCGCACAGCTCAATGCCGCTCATGCCCGGCAACATCAAATCGAGAATCACCAGGGCGCACGTATGCCGCTCCAGCCACGTCAGCGCATCCTCGGCGCTCTGCACGTTGGTGACGTCGTAGCCTTCGAACTTGAGGTTGTCCGACAGGAGCATCCGCATGTCGGGCTCGTCCTCGACGACGAGCACGTGCGGTACGCCGGCAGCCGACGGCGGGGCACCCATGTTCAGACGGGCCTGACGGGCTGTCGCGATGCACCGGCCGTACGGAACCTGGCCCAGCGCAGGACGCGTCGTCCCGGGGTCTGCAGCGGCAGTCGAATGCGGAAGAGCGTCCCCCGTCCGGGCGCGCTCTCGACCGTCACCCGGCCCCGATGAGCCTGCACGACCTGCTTCACGACGGCCAGACCGAGGCCGAATCCCCGCTGACCTCTGGCGCCGGATCCGCGATAGAACCTCTCGAAGATTCGCGCACGCTCGGCCGGCGCAATCCCGAGGCCGTGGTCCTCGACTTCGATGGCGGCCTCGCCGGCCGAACGCCGAATTCGAACCGTCACCTCACGCGCCACATCGGAGTACTTCACGGCGTTGTCGAGCAGGTTGACGAGCGCCTGCTCCAGCGCCACCGGATCAGCCGTGACGGTGCACGCGCTGCCGTCGTCCTCGATCTGGATCGCGAAACCGTCCGCGGCGGGCTTCCGGGCGAAGGCCTCCACGGTTTCGCGCACGAGCCTTGGCAGATCGATCGGCTCGAACTGGTAGGTGCACGCTCCACTGCCGACGCGCGAGAACTCGAGAATACGCTCGACAAGCGTCGACAGCCGCTTGGTTTCGGTCCGAACGATTTCCAGGTACAGGGCGGACTTTTCTGGCGACTTCACGCGGTCGAGTGCGAGCGTCTCGGTCACTGCGGTCAACAGTGACAACGGTGTCCGGAGCTGGTGCGACACGTGGGACACGAAGTCGGCCTGCATACGGGTCAGCTCCGACGCGCGTTGTTGCCCGCGTACGGCGACCGCCAGGGCGACGAGGATGAGCAGAACGGACAACCCGAGGAGCCATACCCCCTGCGTCCGCATGGCGGCGGGCGCCGAGGCGGCCGAGCTGACCTGCACCGTCCAGTCGCGCGGCGGCGCCGCGCCGGCGAGCGAGGATCGGGCCGGGTAGAATCGTCCCGGCAGGAACACGCGCCCGGCGATGGCCGCATCGGTCCGCGGCGACCCGAATATCAGCCGCTGGTGTTCATCGAAGATGTGGAGGGCGAGTCGCTCGCCACGGTTGCTCTGATTCAGCCAGTCGGCCCGATTCCCGCCGTACAGCTTCTCGAGCAGACGCGGGCCGGCCTTCTCCACGCACACGGCGTAGCCCAAGAGGAAGAAGTACCGGTTGCGCTCGGGTTCGAGCCAGTAGTGGTGCGCGAGGACGTCGTAGGTGCAGTCGCCGAGCTGATACTGCAGCGCCGTGTAGTTCCTCCGCGACGCGCCCGCCGCGCGCATGCCCTGGAATATCCGCGCGCCCAGCTCCGGGTCGCGCCAGAATGCCTCCCAGGCGTCGTGCGTACCCGACGCCGTGGACGTTGCCTCAGCCGGCGGCGACGCGTCGACGTCCTCGCCGCTCGTGAAGCCGGCGTGATCGCCGCCGAAGAAGAGGACTTCTCCGGGGACCCGCCGCTCGGTTTCCTCGCTCCACAGGAAGAACCGGTCGATCTGCGGATACTTGTGGATCGCCTCCTGGTACATCCGCAAGACCCGGGGGACCCCTCCGCGCAGCAATTCGGCCCTGGCGAGAGCCTGCAGCGTGTCGTAGGCCGGTTCGTCGATCGCCGCGCGAATCTCCAATGCAATCTTCCGCGCGGTCTCTTCCAGGATGTTCTCGCGGATCACCGCGGCCTGCTGTTCGAGCGCCGCGAACGCGCTGCGCTGAAGGGAGATCACCAGAATCGTCGCGCTGAGGAGCGCCAGCGTGACGATGAGAACGGGATCGAAGCGCAGCCAGCGCTGAATGGGCCGCATCGCCTCCTTCAATCGAGCGGGACAATCTGGCTCCAGTAGACCCAGGCACGCCCTTCCGCCGGCCCCGTGGGCCCGGGCTGCTGCCCCTGGGTTGGCTGTCCTGGTCCGGTCTCCTGCGCGGACTCCGCCGGCCGCTCGTTCAGATACGCCACCCGGCCACGGAGCGCGATCGCCTGCCGCTGAATGATCGCATTCTGGCGCAACTGGTAGGCGCGGTCGACCAGGCTGTAAATCGACCCGGCGGTGAGCACGAATCCATGACGTGGCAGGAGCACTCCGGCCGCCTTGCCCAGTGCATCGGTGACACGCCGGCCAAGCGCCGGGTTCGCCAGAATCGGGTTCCGCGGATCCACGGCGACCTCGGGTAAGCCGTTGCCGATGAATGCACCACCGTTGACGACCGGCCGAAGTCTTGCCGATCCATGCGTCAGGGCCACGATCTCCGGCGTTCGCGCGTAGAGCACCGCTCCCACGTCCGGCCGAGCCCGGTAGACTTCGTCATGAATCGAGAGTCCGTCGCCGTCGGGCTGTGCGGTCGTCACATCGCGCAGGACGAGGTCGGCGGGCGTGACCGCGCCGGGCGCAACCCGCGGCGCAATGAAATAGCTGTTCGGATTGCGCCGATTCCGAACGCTGACGTGGCCGAGCGTATCGAGAATGCGCAGCTCCTCGGAGGCGAGGATGCGATTGGCGAGCACGAGATCGTGTGCGGTTGCCCGGTCGGGATCGGAGGGCCGCGGCGGCGGCGGCTCCGACGAGATGGGTACTCGTCCGCCGGTCGCTTTCACGACGGCCTTCTTGTGGTACTCCCAGGTCCGAGCCGGGGCCTCTGTCGCAGCGCGTGTCTGCGGCGTCCATGTATCGCCCATGGCAATCGCGGCCTGCTGAAGCTGGGCAGCATCGCGGAGCGCATCCACTCGACTGACAGCCTCGGGCAGCGACGCGGCGGTCAACGCGATACCGTGCCCCCACAGCAGGACAGCCTCGCTGCGGCCAAGTTCTTCCGCCATCGCCCTTCCAAGCGCGGGTGTGCTGACCACGCCAGCGCGCCCGCGGTTGAACGGGCGGATATCCCACACGGGGACCGGGCTGTCACCGTTCCAGAGCGGCACGGAGCTCATCCCAAACGCCACGAATTCCGCCGTGTGCGCGTGGACGATGGCCATCACGTCGGGGCGGGCCTTGTACGTCTCGCCGTGCAGGTAGGTCTCACGGGCGTTGTCGGTGCGCGCGCCATGAACTTCTTTGCTGTCGAGGTCGTACTCAATCATGTCCGGCACCGTGGCGCCGCCGGGCGAGATGAACTTCGGCATGTACCAGTGATTGGGGTTCGCCCTGCTGCGCGTGCTCGTGTGCCCCTGAATGTCCAGGATGTCGAGCTGACGCGCCAGAATGCGATTGGCCACGACCAGGTCTTCGAGGAGCGCCTGCTCCGGGTGCGGTGCGGCGGTGCCCTGTCCCGTGACCGCCGTTCCAAGCCCCAGAAGCACCGCCGCGATGAGGGCCTTTACGCGCATCATGAGTAACTGCCTTCCCCGTCCTCTGACCGGACGAACGGATTCGCGTGTCCACCCGCGACCCCGAACCGGTTATCTTCCTGACCGAACAAGCGCGCTCAGCACCGCCCGGTGCCTCCGGTTCATGCGGGTCTCCAGCGTGAGTGACCGCGATCATAGCGTAGCCGCCAGAAATCGCTGCCATGCGGACAAATCCGAGACATTTGCAGACATCTTTTGACATGGCGGAGGCGTATTTCGATAGCTACCATCCGCGCATCCAGGTCTCGGGTGCCGCCAGACAGATACACCGGAGGCGAAGAGCATGACGACAGGCAGGGCCAGAGCCGTATCGGTGCTCGGATTGATCCTCTTCACGGCAGGAGCGGGAGCAGCGGCCCAGCTGTCGACCGCCGAACTGAACGGCCGCGTGACCGACAGCAGCGGTGCCGTGCTGCCCGGCGCGACCGTGACGGCCACACAGACGGCGACCGGCGTCGGGCGCTCGGTCGTCACTGACGCGGCCGGCTCGTACGTGGTCTCGAACCTGCCGATCGGCCCCTACCGGCTGGAGATCTCGCTCTCGGGCTTCCGTCCCTACGTGCAGACCGGGCTCGTGCTGCAGGTGGGCGCCACGCCGACCATCAACGTCGCGCTGCAGATTGGTTCGGTCGAAGAATCGGTGACCGTCGAAGCGGCGGCGCCGATCGTCGACGTCCGCAGCGCCGGCATCAGCACCGTCGTCGAGAACGAGCGGATTGTCGAGCTGCCGCTGCAGGGGCGCCAGGTCACCGACCTGCTGGTGCTGGCCGGCGCCGCGGTGCAGACAGCGACCGTGAGTTCCCGCGGCATGCCGGGCGGCGTGAACGTTTCGGTCGCCGGCGGACTCTCGACCGGCGTCTCGTACACGCTCGACGGCGCGCAGCACAACAACCCGCAGCAGAACGTCAACCTTCCGCTTCCATTTCCCGACGCGCTGCAGGAGTTCCGCGTGGCGACGAGCGGTCTGTCCGCCCAGAATGGCTTCCACTCGGGGGCGTCGGTCAATGCCATCACGAAATCGGGGACCAACCGTCTGACCGGCAACGCGTTCGAGTTCCTCCGGCACCATCGCTTCAACGCTACGAGCCCCTTCGCGCTCGTCGGCCCGGACGGCCGGCGCGTCGACGACGGCCTGAAGCGCAATCAGTTCGGCGGCACGCTGGGCGGCCCCATCCTCAGGGATCGCCTCTTCTTCTTCGCGGCCTACCAGGGCACCGCGACGCGGCAGCGTCCGTCCGACAACATCGCCTTCGTGCCGACCGCGGCGATGCTCGCCGGCGACTTCACGGCGGTGACGTCGCCCGCGTGCAACGGCGGCCGCCGGATTACGCTCCGTGCGCCGTTTGTCGACAACCGGATCGATCCGGCGCTCTTCAGTCCGGCCGGATTGAACTTCGCGAGGCGCCTCCCCCTGTCCACCGATCCGTGCGGCCAGATCGCCTACGGCGTGAAATCTGATCGCGACGAATCGCAGGCGATCGGCAAGGTCGACTACCAGGCGGGGGCCAGCCACTCCATCTTCGGCCGCTACTTCCTGACCCGCGTCACCGCGCCCCCGGGCTACGCCGGCGGGTCGGACGATATCCTGAAGACCAACGTCGCCGGCACCGACGATGTCGTGCATTCGGTGACCGCCGGCGAGACCACGGTGTTCAGCTCGTCGGTCGTCAACGCCGTGCGGGTGGCCGTGAACAAGGCCAGGGTCGACAATTACCAGACCCCGTTCTTCTCGCCGAGAGACATTGGCGCGAACATCTACAGCTATCTGCCCGGCTACATGACCGTGACCGTGACCCCGGGGTTCCAGCTGTACCAGGGAGTCAATACCAACGCGCTCTTCTTCAACGACACCTACCAGGTGGCCGACGATCTCGCGATCGTGCGCGGCAGCCATCAGATCGGCATCGGCGCGAACCTGCAGTACTGGAAAGGCGACTACACGTCGACGTCGCGCGCGAATGGCAACTGGATTTTCGACGGCCGGGCGACGGGCCTCGGGCTGGCCGACGTCCTCGTCGGCCGCGTCACCAGCGTCGAGCATGGCGGCCTTGGCAAGCTGCCGGTCAACAGCTGGTTCCCCGCGGCGTACGCGCAGGATTCGTGGCGCGCCTCGAGCCGGGTGACGGTGAATGCCGGGCTTCGATGGGAGCCCTTCTTCGGCCAGAACGTGGAAAACGGGGTCATTTCCGTGTTCAACATGGAGAACTTCCAGAGAGGCATCAAGAGCAGGGTGTTCCTCAAGGCGCCGGCCGGCCTGCTGTATGCGGGCGACGAAGGGTTCCCGGACAACGCCAAGACCGGGCTGGACAAGCAGTGGTGGAATCTCTCGCCGCGCCTCGGCGTGGCCTGGGACGTGCGCGGCGACGGCCGGCTGGCGGTGCGTTCCTCGTACGCCATGGCGTACGACCTGATGTCGGGCGAGTACCACAACATCAACGCCAATGCGCCGCCGTTCGGGAACCGTTCGCTGATCGTCGATCCACCGGGCCTCTTCGACAATCCGTACGCGCACCTCGGCGGCGACCCCCACCCGATCGTGACCGGGCCGAACACCGACTATCCGCTGTTCGGCACCTTCGGGACGATGGATCCCGGGATCAACTCACCCCGCATCCAGTCGTGGAACGTCACGGTCGAGCAGCAGCTCGGCTCGGCCTGGGGTATCGCCGTCAGCTATCTCGGAAGCCACTCGGATCGCCTGTGGGCGCAGGTCGCGCTCAATCCGGGCGTGTACATGGGGCTCGGACCGTGCACCATCCACCGCGTCTCGTACACCGTGTGCTCGACCAACGCGAACCTGAATCAGCGCCGCGTCCTGAATCAGCAGAACCCGATTGAGGGAGGACTCATCGGCGCGCTGGATCTCAACAGCGACGTCGGTTTTCAGGACTATCACGGCCTGAAGCTGTCGGCGCAGCGCCGCGCCGCCGGCGGCCTCGACCTCAACGGGAGCTATACGCTGTCGCGGTGCAGGGGGACGCCGACGGCGACCACGTTCAGCCAGCAGAGCGCCGGATACCTGAAGCCCGACGATCCATCGTTCGACGCGGGCTACTGCGACCAGGACCGGATGCACCTGGCCACGCTCACGATGGGGTACGAGACGCCGGAGGCCGGCGGCGGGGCACTCGCGGCGATTGCCTCGCGCTGGCGCATCACCGGCATCCTCAACGCGCGTTCCGGAGATCGGATCAACATCATCACCGGACAGGACAACGCGTTCACCGGGCTCGTGAACCAGCGGCCGAACAAGATCGGCGACGACTTCTACAAGCGGACCCTCACCGCCTACTTCAATCGGGAGGCGTTCGCGCAGCCGGCGCCCGGCACGCTCGGCGATCTGCGTCGCAATGCCGTGGTGGGACCGAATTTCTGGAGCATCAATCTGGCGGTGTCACGGCTGATTCCGCTCGCCGGCACGCAGCGGCTCGAGCTGCGCCTGGAGTCGTTCAACGTCCTGAACCACTTCAACTGGGGGAATCCGACCACCACTCCGACCAGTGGCCTGGCGAACCTCAACTCCGGGACGTTCGGCCGCATCACCACCCAGGCGGGAGAGCCGCGTATCATGCAGCTCGGCATCAAGTACGACTTCTGACCTTGACTTCGAACCAGGACCGCTATGCGGGCGCACGCCACGAGTACGAAATTCGGGTTCCGGGCCGCATAGCGGTCCAATAGCCAGGTGAGGTCTCCCATGACACTCCGAGTCGGCTCTCTCACGCTCGTCTGGATGGTTCTTCTCGCGGGTCTGCTGTGCGCCGCCCCGGCGGCTGCCCAGGGCAGGGGAACGGCCGGCGCGCAGGAGCGGCGACCGCTCATCGACGCCATCGGCGTCACGAACCCGGACCCGCTGCCTCCGGGTGGACCGACGCCACGGATGGCGGACGGCCGGCCCGATCTGGCGGGGGTCTGGTACTCGGGAGTCATTGGCCGCCCGAGCGCGTGGAGCCGAACGCCGCGACCGCAGCCGAAAGAGGATCCGGTGCCCTTCCGGCCCGAGGCCAGGGCGAGGATCGACCGCATGACGCCGACGGAGCGTCAACTGCTCAGTCCGGCGATCAACTGCATGCCGAGGGGGGTGCCGGGGCTGTTCGTCTCCAACCCGTATCCGTTCCAGCTCATGACCTTCCCGGGTGTGTTCATCCAGCTCGTCGAGGACCAGCGGGACTGGCGTCTGGTGCACACCGACCGGCGGCCCCATCCGACGGATCCCGACCCGCTCTTCAACGGCAACAGCAGCGCCTGGTGGGACGGCGACACGCTCACCATCGACAGCATCGGCTTCGACGAGCGGACCTGGATCATGAACACCGGGTGGTACCACAGCGACCAGCTCCGGCTGATCGAACGGATCCGCCGGCCGTCGATGAACTATCTCGAGTACCAGTTCACGGTCGAGGACCCGAAAGTGCTGACCGCGTCGTGGACCTCCGCGTGGCGGCAGTACACGCTGAGTCAAATCGACGACGAACTGCAGGAGAACTACTGCACGAACAACCAGAACCCCGGACAGTTGCGGAAGCTGTACGAGTTGGAAACGCAGACAGGGAATCGCTGAGTCGCGCCTGCGCGGCGTTCGAGGCGTCTGGCGACCGCTACGCGCCGGCGCCGAGCCGCTTGCCTTCCTGGGCGCGCTTGGCCTTGAGGGCGGCGTACACCTTTTCCGCCGTGGCCGGCAGCGACGTCACGCGGACGCCGACTGCGTCGTGGATGGCGTTGAGAATCGCCGCCGCCGTCGGCACACACGTCGGCTCGCCGACTCCCTTGGCGCCGAAGGGCCCGGTCGGGTCGTAGCTGTCGACGATGTCGACCTCCACCTTCGGCATGTCGAGCGAGGTCGGCATGATGTAGTTGGTCAGGTTGGGATTGATCTGCCGCCCCGTGGCATCGAACAGGATCTCTTCTTCCAGGGCGAACCCGACGCCCATCGAGATGCCCCCCTCGACCTGCCCTTCGACCAGCATCGGGTTGATCGGCGTCCCGCAGTCGTGCGAGGCGGCAATCCGCAGCACCTCTACCTCACCCGTCTCGTCGTCCACCTCCACCTCCGCGATCTGCGTGGCGTAGACGTAGGTCGCAAACGGCTTCCCCTGTCCGGTCTCGGCGTCGAGCGCGGCGGTCGCCGGGTTGAAGCTCGCGCTGCCGATCGGCGGATCCCCGTTCACCCCGCGCGCCCGCTCGGCCACGTCGCCGATATGGAGGCTGCGCTGCGGAAAGCCCTTGATCCGGATCTTGTGATCGCCCACCTCGAGGTGCTCGGGCTTGACGCCAAGGAGCGGCGCCGCCACCTCGAACAGGATCTTCTTGGCCTTTTCGGCGGCGAGCCGCGCGGCGTTGCCGGTGACGTACGTGGTCCGGCTCGCAATCGCGCCGGTGTCCATCGGCGTCGTATCGGTGTCGGCCGAGACGACGTGCACGTCGTCGGTGGCGATGCCGAGCTCCTCGGCGACGATCTGCGCCAGGATCGTCAGCGAGCCCTGCCCCGTCTCGACCGTCCCGGTGAGCAGCGTGGCCGTGCCGTCCTCGTTGACCTTCACCACGGCGGCGCTCGGGTTGGCCGACACGGTGAAACCGATCGGGTACCACATGCACGCGATGCCGCGCCCCCGCCGCTTCACGACGCCGCTCCGTCGCCGCTCCAGCCGAACCGCTGGGCCGCCTGCAGCAGCGTGTCGCGGACGACCACGCTCTGGAGCTGCTGGCCGGTGGGGCTGAGCGAGCCCTCCCGCAGCGCGTTGCGCAGCCGGATCTCCAGCGGATCGATGTCGAGCGCCTTGGCGATGTCGTCCATGTGCGACTCGTAGGCGAAGCACACCTGCGGGGCGCCGAAGCCCCGCATCGCGCCGGTCATCGTCTTGTTCGTATAGACGACGAACGCCTCGGCATGGATGTTCTCGATGTCGTAGGGTCCCGGCGACAGGATGCACGCCTTGGCGAGCGTCGTCTCGCTCCACGAACAGTAGGCGCCGCCCTCCAGCACGAGACGGATCGTGCGCGCGAGGATTCTTCCTTCCTTCGTCACGCCCGTCTTGTAGTCCATGACGATCGGGTGCCGGGTGGTCGACGAGATGAACTCCTCCGGGCGCGTGTAGGTGCACTTCACCGGCCGACCGGTCTTCTTGGCCAGCAGCGCCACCACCGGCTCGGTCGTGATCTCGTTCTTTCCGCCGAAATTGCCGCCGACCACGGTCGCGATGATGCGGATCCGGCTCATCGGCACCGCGAGCGTCCGGGCGAGGTCGGCGCGCCCCAGCGTGATGCGTCCCAGCGTCGTATAGATGGTCACGCGGCCGTTGGCGTCCCACATCGCAATCGAGCAGTGGGGCTCGAGCGGCACGTGCTCGACCATCTGCGTGCGGTAGCTCGCCTCGAAGATCCGGTGGGACGCCGCGAACCCCTTCTCGACGTCGCCCTTCTTGATCACCTTGTGCCCGTAGATGTTCGGGCTCGGGGCGTGCACGCCGGGCGTCTCCAGCCCGAGCGACACCAGCGGGTCGAGCACGGGCGTCAGCGGCTCGTACTCCACGGTGATCTTCTCGAGCGCCTCGGCGGCGATCTGTTCGGTTACCGCGGCGACGGCGGCCACGCCGTCGCCGGCGTGGAACACCCGCTCGCCGGCCAGCACCGGCTGGTCCTTGAGCGACGGCCCGAAGGAGTTGCAGGGAACGTCGCGCCCGGTGACCACGGCGATCACGCCCGGCATCTTCTCCGCTTCGCTCGTATCGACGCGGAGAACGCGCGCCGAGGCGATTCCGGCCCGCTTGATCTTGGCGTACAGCATCCCCGGGAAGTACATGTCGTCGATGTACTTGGTCTGGCCGAGGCCGTGGAGGCGGGCGTCGGGCCGCGTCGCTCGCTGGCGGACGGCCGGCGTCTGCTGGCGCGCTTCGGGAACGAGCGTTTCGAGCGGCGTCGGCACGAGCGGCGCCGCCGCGGGCGCGCGCAGCATCTCGCCCAGCGCATCCCCCGGCGTCTTCCGCTCGACAACGGCAGACTTCTTGTCCTCGGTGTCGTGTCTGTCCACGTTCCGTCCTCCCGCTAGACTGCGGACTTGGCGGGCTCACCGCGCCCGTCGCGCGCTACCGCCTGAATGGCCTCGATCATCTTGGAATAGCCGGTGCACCGGCACAGGTTGCCGGCCAGCGCGTCCCGAATCTCCTGCTCCGACGGGTCGGGGTTCTCGTCGAGGAGCGCCTTGGCCGACATGATGACGCCGGGGCCGCAGAAGCCGCACTGCAGCGACCCTTTGTCCTCGAAGAGCTGCTGCAGCGGGTGCAGGCGCGACATCGTCGCGAGCCCCTCGATGGTCACGACGTCCCGGCCGTCGGCCTGGACCGCCAGCATCAGACACGAGTTGACCGACTTGCCGTCGACAATCACCGTGCAGGCTCCGCAGTCGCCGACGTCGCATCCGAGCTTGGAGCCGGTGAGGCCGAATTCCTCGCGCAGCAGCCGGAGCAGCGTCGTCTCGGGCGGCACGCTCGCCGTACGGACGTCACCGTTGAGCGTAAGGGTTACAGTGGCCATGTCACTTCTTCTCCAATCGCTTCGCCTGCGCCAGACGGAACGCACCTTCCAGGACTCGCCTGGTGAGCACGGCGATCAGATCGCGCCGGTACTCGGCGGATGCGCGGAAGTCGTTGATCGGCTTTGCGTCGCCGACCGCCAGGCGTCCCGCCTCGGCCATCGCGTCCGGATCGATCGCGCGCCCGTCGAGGTAGGCCTCCGCCGTCGTCGCGTGAATGACCTTCGGCGCCACCGCGCCGAGCGCGATCCGCGGCGCCACGAAGGCCGGCGTGCCCCAGTCCACCCAGAAGCTGGCGGCCACGTTGACGAGCGCCAGCGCCTGTCCCTTGCGCAGGCCGAACTTCAGGAAGGCGGCGGGCTTGCCCAGGTTCTCCCGGGGAATGCGGATGTCCACGAGCAGCTCGTCGGGCTTGAGCGCCGTCTTGCGGGGACCGACGAAGAAGTCGGCCAGCGGCATCGAGCGGGTGCCCGCGGGTCCGAGCAGCGTGACGTGGGCATCGAGGGCGACGAGCGTCGGGCCGCTGTCGACCGACGGCACGGCCGTGACCAGATTGCCGCCGAGCGTCCCGAGATTCCGGGTCTGCACCGCGCCGATGGTGTGCGCCGCATCGACGAGCGCCGGGAACAGATCGCGGACGATCGGGGAGCGCATGATTTCGGTGTGCGTCACCAGCGCCCCGATGCTGAGGCCCTCGTCGGTGACCGAGATGTTCCGCAGCTCCTGCGCCCGGGAGATGTCGATGAGGACATCCGGCGCGTGGGAGGACGAGGCGAACTTCAGGTCGGCCATCAGATCCGTGCCACCGGCCAGCACCTTGACTTTCGCCTTCGCCGCCCGTTCGGCCAGCAGCGCGACGGCATGCCGGGCGTCCCTGGCCGAGACGACTTCGAACGCTTTCATGTGGATAATGACTCCCGCTCGACACACGTCGAGCCCCGTGAGAAATTTCTCCCACTATACATCGCGCTCAACGAGTCGGTCCAGGCAGTGGAGCGTCGCGAGAATCGCGCGGCGGGTCTCTGGCTTGCTGCGGCGCGCGGCCGGGAGGTAACATCGGCTTTTGGGCTCAGCCCGGTCATTAGCTCGGAGGCTACATGCAGGAACCCTGGAAAACAGACAAGTGGTTCGTCAGCCCGTGGAACTATCTGCCCGAGGTGACGAGACAGAGCGGCTTCCCCGCCAACATCAAGATTCACGACGTCACCCTGCGGGACGGCGAGCAGCAGACCGCTGTCGTCTTCCGCCGCGAGGAGAAGGTGGCCATCGCCCGCAAGCTCGACGCGCTCGGCGTGCACCGCATCGAGGCGGGCATGCCGGCCGTGTCGCCGCAGGACCGGGCGGCGATTGCCGATATCGCGGCGCTCGGCCTGAAGGCGGAGATCCTCGGCTTCTCGCGCTGCATCCCGGCGGAAGTCAAGGTCGTGAAGGACTGCGGCTGCTCGGGCATCGTGATCGAGATCCCGGTCAGCGATCACATGGTCAAGAACGCGTACGGCTGGCCGTTCGAGCGCGCCCTGAAGGCGTCGATCGAAACGACGCGGGCGGCCAAGGAGGCGGGCCTCTACACCGTCTTCTTCACCATCGACGCGACGCGCACCGAGCTCCCCCGCTTCCTCGATATCGTGGAGCAGGTGGCGACCGAAGGGCACATGGACGCGCTGACCATGGCCGACACCGTCGGCGGCACCCACCCGGGCGCGGTCGCGTACGCAGTGAAGAAGGTGATCGAGCGTCTGAAGAAGCCGGTGGAGATTCACGGCCATCAGGACTTCGGCCTCGGCGTCGCCAACACGATTGCAGCGCTGGCCGCCGGGTCGACCGTCGCCCACACGACCATTACCGGCCTCGGCGAGCGCGCCGGCAACGTGCCGATGGAGGACGTCGTGCTGGCGCTGAAGTGCCTCTACGGCGTCGACCTCGGGATCAGGACCGAGAAGTTCTGCGAGGTCTCGAAGTTCGTCATGGACCTCGCCCGGGTCACGCAGCCGCCGAACCGGCCGATCGTCGGCGACAAGCTGTACGAGGTGGAGTCGGGCATCATCGCCGGCTGGATCCGTCTGGCGCGCAAGGAGCATCCGCTCGAGTACGTGCCGTTTTCGGCGGACCTGGTCGGCCAGAAGCCGGTGAACATCGTGCTCGGCAAGAACAGCGGTCCCCCGTCGATGGACGAGTGGTGCGAGAAGCTCGGCGTCCAGGCGAGCGACGAGGAGAAGATGCAGATGCTCCAGGCCGTCAAGGCCAAGTCGTTCGAGAAGAAGGACCTGCTGACGACCGAGGAGTTCAAGACGATCGTCGCGAACATCCTGCAGAAAGCGGCGGTCTGAGCCAGCCGGTAGGTGGTAGCCGGTAGGTGGTAGTCCGAGGCGGACCTCACGGTCCGCCTCTTTCTACGTACGCGCCTCAGGGACGGTCGGCACGTGCCGGGCCCTACGGCGGATGCTGAGTACGAGACCGGTAAGCCGGTCTTGCGGAAAACATGCGGCCCCGCGCCGCCGGCGAAACCCGCCCTCCTACCGGCTACCGGCTACCACCTACCGGCTACCACCTACCGGCTACCACCTATTTCGTCGCGTCGCCGCTGTCCACCATCACGAGCTCCACGACGCCGCCGCCGTTGCGGCGGAAGGCGGCCGCCTCCTGATACTCGGGCGACTCGAAACAGGCGACGCCCTGCTCGAGCGTCGGGAACTCGATGACGACGAAGCGGTGGAAGGTGTCGGGGCCTTCGAGGATGTGGTAGCGGCCGCCGCGGGCGAGCACCTTCCCGCCGTACCGCTTCATGATGTCTGGAATCCGGTCCGTGTACCTCTTGTACTGGACCGGGTCGGTGATTCTCGAACGTGCCACCCAGTACGCGGACATGAGCTACTTGACCTCGAAGAGCACCTCGCGGCGCGCGGCGTGGTTCCCCATCGTCGCGACCGCCTCGACCCGCAGCAGGTACATCCCCGGCTTCAGGTCGCGCAGCGGGTAGTCGGTGGTGAACCCGTGCCCCTGGCCGCGGCGCTCGACCGCGCGGCTGTCGCGCGCTTGCACGATGACGCGCCCGTCCCGGGCGTCCTGGATCGTGCTCGTGTAGTTGATGCTGTGTGTCTGATCGCTGGAGTTGTCATAGACCTCCGCGAACCAGGTCACCGTCTCCGCCGGCGCAAACGTCCGCGTCGCCACCGGCGGCGCCGGCAGCAGCCCGTTCCAGTCGGTCTCGGTGCTGCCGGTCGGCACTCCGGCCGCCGCCGATGAAGTGAGGAAGAGGCCGCTCATGGAAAACGGCGTCTTCGCGTAGTCGGGCACCTCGATGTCGTACGGGAGCGTGCCGACCGCTCCGCCGGTCGCCTCCTGGGCGCCAATCCGGATCTGGTAGCGTCCGGGCGGCAGCAGCACCTGCGAAATCAACCGGACGCCGCTCCGGTCGACGCGCGCGCGCGTGTCCGGCAGCAGGTTCAAGTTGAACGTCTGGCGGTCGCCGCCCTGGACGCGGGCGCGTTCGTCCGCCGCCACGATCGACACCTCGAGCGCTTCGACGAACCGGCCGTTGCGTTCCTGATACTTCAGGCCCGCCCCGTCGATTTCCACCGACACGAGCAACTGCCCCTTGTTGTCGGCGCTCCGCAGCGGTCCGGCGAAGGCGCGAATCGGGAGCTCGCCAATCGGCACGGGCTTGCTCAGCGCGGCCCGCAGCGCGGGCGAGGTCCCCGCTTTGACGTCCGCCTCGCTCGCGCGCGCGGTCGCCCGTGTGTCGGGCGGCAGGTACCCCTTGCGGGCGCGCACGTCCAGACCCGGCCGCTTCAGCTTCACCTCGATGTTCAGGAAGCGGTTGCGCGACCATTTCGACGAATCGCTGTAGTAGCCGAGCAGGTAATAGCGGCTGTTGTCGAGCACAATCCGGCCGAGGCCGCCGGCCAGATCGCCGGAATTCACGATGGCGAGCCCGCCGGTCTCTTCCGACAGCGAGATCAGGCTCTCCTGCGCCAGCAGCAGCTCGCGCAGCGCCCCGCGGAAGTTGCCGTACTCGAGCTGCGGATAGTCCGAGCGTCCGCTGATCTCGATCATCTCGGGAAACTGGCTCATGCCACGCGGGTCGATGCCGTAGACGTTGACGTTGGCCCGCTGCGCCGCGGCAATCGCCTCGCGCGCCTCGGTGATGATCAGGTCGCTGTTGCGGCTGATCCAGAACGGCTGGTAGATGTCGTAGTCGAACCCCTCGCTGAAGAGCAGCAGCGCCTTGCGGCGGCCCTGGACGTCGGCCAGCCAGCGCGACACGTTCTCGACCGCGTCGAACGCGCGGCGCGCGTTGAAGGCACGCTGCTCGTCGTTGGGATCGCGCACCGACTGCGCCCGCTGCAGCCCTTCGACCGACCGATTCCCCTGCCCAGTCTCGTCGGCGTTCGCCGAATCGAATCCCGACTCCCGGAGGTGAATCGCGAGCCGCTCCTGGCCCGCCGACGGGAGCTTCAGCCCCTGCAGCCGGTCGATGGCGGCCTTCAGGAACTGCCGGTTGCCGGTCAGCTCCTGGCCCCACTCCTGCCGGCCGCTCGTGAACACCACCGCGGCAAGGTCGTTGACGCCGAGGTACTCGTCGATGAAGCGCTTGGCGATCTCGCGGACGTTGTTGGTGCGCGTGACGTAGGTATGCAGATCGTCGAGCAGGAGGATGTAGATGCGCCCGTCGAAGTTGCGCGTCGTGGCGCGCACGTCGGGTTCGATGGGCGCCGCCGCCCTGGCCGGCACGAACGGCCGCTCGATCGGAACGTTGACCAGCGCGAACACCGTCGGCGACTGCAGCCGGCCGTCCTCGTAGACCTCGAAATCCGCCTGCGTCAGGTCGCCGGCGAACGCGCCCGTCTTCCGGTCGGTGACGATCGCGTGCACCTCGACGAAGTTCGTCTCGGCCCTGAAGGTGACCGACGGCTGCTGGTTGGCCGGGGCGGGCTGGCTCGGCTGCGCCTGCTGCGCGGTCCCGAGCACGGCAGCCGACAGCACCACCGACGAGATCAGGAACAGATAGCGGCGCATGGGGTTCCTCTCACAAACAGCGGTATTCCGAAGCGCGTGGGCCTAGTGTAGCCTAGCTCCTCAGCCATTCTACGCAGAGGGTTATCCATGATCGCATACACACGCAGAACGTTTCTCCTTGGTCTGGCGGCTGCCGGCCTCATCGGCCTCCTGATCGGCGGAACCGCCGCACCGGTCCAGGGCCAGGCGCCGTCCAGCTCCGGTTTCGCCGCCGTCCCGGGCGAACGGGGCGGGCTCGACATCACGGGACCGTACGAGGTCGTCGCGAACTGGCCGAAGCCGCTCTCCACGCTGCCTGGACATCAGGGCTGGACGTGGGGCTCGGTGCAGGGCGTCTTCGCCGAGAGTCCGAACCGCGTCTACATGGTGCAGCGCGGCGAACTGCCGGACATCCGGCGCCCGGCGGCGCGTCCCGTTCCGGAGATCGGTCCGAGCCTGTCGTTCCCGGTCGGGCAGGCGCCGTTCCGCAACGCGTCGCAGGGGCCCGCCTCGAGCCCGCCGGGCGCCGGCGGTCCGGGCGCCGATCCCGACGATCCCAAGCAGGCCTGGCAGGGCCGCATGGGCATCGACGCGCGCTGGGAGCACACCATCGTCGTCTTCAACGAGGCCGGCGACGTCGTCGAGTCGTGGACGCAGTGGGACAAGATGATGCGGCGGCCGCACGCCGTCTACGTGAGCCCGTACGACGCGCAGAAGCACGTCTGGGTCGTGGACGACCACGGTCATGCGATCTACAAGTTCACCAACGACGGCAAGCAGATCGTGCAGACGATCGGGACGCCTGGCCAGAAGGGCGCAGACGCCACCCACTTCAACCGGCCGACGTTCATGACGTGGCTCCCCGACGGCAGCTTCTACGTGGCCGACGGCTACAACGGCAACCGCGTCGCCAAGTTCGACCGCGAGGGCAAGTTCCTCTGGACCTCGGGCGAGCCGGGGCAGCCGGGCGGAGGCGAGACGCGGCCCGGGTACTTCAACACGGTGCACGGGATCGCCGCCGATCCGGTGACGCGGCGCGTCTACGTGAGCGATCGCTCCAACCGGCGCATCCAGGTCCTCGACGGCGACACCGGCACGCCGATCGATCAGTGGCCGGTCGGGAGGCAGACGAACCTGCAGTTCCTCATCATCCCGCCCGACCGGTCCGGCATCTGGGGCTTCACCGACACCACGGCCCGGATTGCCAAGTGGGACTTGAACGGACGGCTGCTCTATTCATGGGGCGTGCTCGGCGACTTCCCCGGCGCGTTCTTCAACATGCACGGGGCGACGACCGATCAACAGGGCAATCTGTACGTCGCCGAGGTGGGCAGCGGACGGGTGCAGAAGTTCCGTCCGCGCCAGGGCGCGAATCCGGCCTACCTCGTGGGGCCGCCGGTCTACGCGGCCTGGAGATAACGACCTCTTCGCCTGCGTGCCACCGAGACTCCGAGGCACCGAGGATATGAATGCCTCGGTGTCTCGGCGCCTCGGTGTTTCGTGATCGTCTAGTTGGTTCCCGCCTTGGCGGCCGCCGCCAGCTTCAGGAACGCCTCGTGCGGCGCGGGATTGCCGTGCAGCGTCACGTGCTGCGCCACGTACAGCCCGAGCCGCTGGATGTTGGCCGCCAGCGCCGCCACCCCCTGCATCGCCTGCGACGGGACCTGCGCACCGGGCGCCGGCGGCGTGTACATGTCCGCGTTGACCAAGATCTTCTCCTTCGGCAGATACGCGAGCAGCATCGGCCCGATGTGGGTGGACCCCAGCATCGGATAGAGCTCGAGCGTCCGCGTGCCGTCGCTCAGCACGTATTTCTGGTTGACGCGCTCGATCGGCGCCGGGCGGCGGCTCGCCGTGAAGTTCGGGTAGAACATCGACAGCCGGTCCGGCACGAGCGTGCGCGGCGCCGGCGAGAACATCACCCGCTCGTAGAAATCGGCGTTGTCCCGGTGGGTCACCAGCGTCGACCCCTGGGCGATATAGGTTCGCAGCCCGCTCGAATGGTCGAAATGGTGATGCGTGTTGATGATGTAGCGAACCAGCTTGTTCGGGATGACCTTGGCGGTCGCCTCGAGCACCGCGATCGACCGTTCCTCGCCGAGCGGGGCCTCGATCATCGCGACGTGATCGGCAAACTCCACCGCCACGCTGTTGTGGGAGCCGCCGCCGATGAACCAGACGCCGTCGGCGACCTTCTGCGCCTCTGCCCGGACGGGCGGCGCCGCCGGCGCCTGACGGATGTTGTCGGGCACCGGCGTCGCCGGCACCGCCACGTTGGTCTGCACGCTGGAGACCCGGATCTCCATCATGTTGTGTGCCGGATTCAGCACCGGATCCCCCTGGTGCACGTGAATCGTGGTCGGAAACTGCACGCCGCCGAAGTCCTTGTAGTTGAGATGCCGGATCTCGTACAGCGTGTCGCCGTAGACCGCGGTTGGAATCCAGGTCGTGGTGAGCTCGACGAGGTTCTTGTCGTTGATCGTGCCGACGACCTTGTACTTGCCGAGAGCCGTGAACGTCACGAGCGTCGCCCGGCGGCCGTTCTCGGTCAGCCCGGCGTTGGTCGGCCCGACAATCGACGTCGACAGCACGCGGACGTCGTTGGCCGCCATGGCCGCCTTCAGGAAGCCGTGCGGCGTGAGGATGATCTCGAGCTGCCGCACGTCGCTGTGTGACGCCAACTCCAGATACGGCCGCCCCGGCGGCACCGGCTTCTCGCCCTGCATGTTCCAGGCGACGCCGCCGCTCACGATCTGGACGACGCGCTGGTCGCCGTCGAACGGGGCGCCGCCGCCGCGCACCGGATAGCTGCCGCGCCGGCGGGTGAACTCCTCGCGCGAGGTGTTCGCGTCGTAGTCGATGGTGCGCGTATACGACGTCACCTCGAAGCGCGGCCAGTCCTCCGAGAGGTTGTAGCTCTGACCGACCAACGCGTTCCAGCCGGTCGCCGTGTACTGAATCGTCTTGACGTTATTGAGCCCCATCGCGGCGGCCGAGGCCTGCAGCACGGCCCGCGCGTCCTGCGCCGAACCGGAGGCTGCCGCCAGCGCCAGCAGCGCGGCAAGCGCCAATATCCTTCGCGCCATACATCCCTCCCAATCACAGCTATAGAAGGCCCGATGCACAATGCCCGACGCCCCAATGCCCACCGCCGAAAGCCCACCATGCTAGCATCACTCGTTCGTGCACGTGTGGCTTTCATTTCTGCTCGGAGGAGATATGCGAAAGATCTCGGTAGTCGCGGCGGCGCTGGCGGGGATGGCCGTGGCGACGCTCTTTGATTTCGGCCCATGGGTGTCGGCGCAGCAGCGGGCCTCGGCGGGGCAGCCGCGCTTTGCGGCCGTTCCGTCCGAGAAGGGCGGACAGGACATCTTCGGACCCTACGAGGTGGTGGCGGACTGGCCGAAGGACCTGACGACGATTCCCGGCCACGAGGGGTGGACCTTCGGCGCGGGACAGAGCGTCTTTGCCGAGAGCCCGAACCGCGTGTTCGCGCTCCAGCGCGGCGAGCTGCCCAACATCCCGCGGCCCGGCGCCGTCAGGCCCGGTCCCAGCCTCGTGTTCCCGATCGGTCGGCTCCCCTGGCGCGACGCCACGATTGCGAGCCCCCCCGGCAACGGCGGCACGGGACAGCTCGCCGAGACCGCCATGGAAGCGTGGGCGAAGGCTGGCAACAAGATGGGGGTGGACGCGCGCTGGGAGCACTGCATCATGATCTTCGACGCCGCGGGCACCCTCATCGACGCCTGGACGCAGTGGGACAAGATGCTGCAGCGGCCGCACTTCGTCGCCATCAGCCCCTACGATCCGCAGAAGCACGTGTGGATCCTCGACGACCACAAGCACGCCATCTTCAAGATGACGAACGACGGCAAGCAGATCGTCCAGACGATCGGCACCTACGGCGAGCCTGGCGCCGACGACAAGCACTTCAACCGGCCGACGTTCATGGACTGGTTCCCCGACGGCAGCTTCGTCGTCGCCGACGGCTACAACGGCACGCGCGTCGTGAAGTTCGACCGTGACGGCAAGTACGTCACCTCCTGGGGCCAGCGCGGCGAGAACGGCAAGGACACGCGCCCCGGATACTTCAACAACGTGCATGGCGTCACCATCGATCCGAAGACGCGCCGCATCTTCGTGAACGACCGCGGCAACAAGCGCGTGCAGGTGTTCGACGAGAACGGCAAATTCCTCGACCAGTGGAGCATGGGGCGCGATCCGTCCGACGTCCACCTGTTCCACATCTTCAGCGACGGGTATCTCTGGGCCGCCGACCGCGGCACCAACCGGATGTTGAAGTACGACCTCGACGGCAACTTCATGTACAGCTGGGGCACGTGGGGCGACTTCCCCGGCGGCATGTGGGGCGTGCACGGCTTCGCCGCCGACCAGGAAGGGAACGTCTACGTGGCCGAGGTCGACAACGGCGGCGTGCAGAAGTACCGGCCGAGGAAGGGCGCGAATCCGGCGATGATGCTCGGCACGCCGCTGCGCGTGGCGTGGAAGTGAGATACTCCGCCTGATGACGACACACCGAGACACCGAGGCGCCGAGAGACCTCCTCTCGGTGCCTCGGCGGTCCGTATTGATCTAGTCGGTATCGGGGAGCCCGTAGGCGGCAGCCGATAGCAGCCGGTAGCCAGTGGCTCCGTGATGGCCACCGGCGACCGGCTACCAGCGACCAGCCGGGTTTCAGAACGTCACGCGGAAGCCGAGCTGCATCGTCCGGAACTGGCCCGCGGCGGGCTGGTTGTAGTCCCTGCGCCCCTCCTCGGTCACGAGCGTGTAGTTGTTGGCGTTGAACAGGTTGAACGCCTCCGCGATGAGGTCGACCGCCGCCCGGCCGCCCAGCCGAACGCGCTGCTGCAAGCGAATATCGACCCGGTTCTCATCGGGCTGCATGAAGCTGTTCCGCGGCACGACGGTGCCGTTCGGCCGCAGCCGCATGCTGAAGTCCGCGCCGGTGTTCCGCAGATCGCCGCCGTAGATGGCCTCGTCGCGCATGCCGGACCCGTGATACACGAAGCCGCTCACCTGGAAGCCACCGACGACGTCCCAGATGCCGTTGAACACGAAGCGGTGGCGCTGATCGGCCTCCGAGAGCGCCCACTCCCCGCCCATGTCCGGCGCCGTCGCGAACGGCACGGGCACGAATCGATTCGTCGCCGGGTCGCCCGTGAACGGCTTCGAATCGGCGTCCCAGAAACCCGCCAGGGTGTAGGTGGCCGACGCCTGCCAGCGGTTGGCCATGCGCTTGGTGAAGCTCGTCTGCAGCCCGTGATAGGACGATCTGCCGGTCCGCACGAGCAGCGAGATGTTGCCCCAATCGGGGAACGACCTCCGGGCGATGTCGTCGAACGAATAGTTCGCGCCCGTCGCCGGATTGTAGGACAGATTGACGTTGTCGATGATGTCCTTCTCGTTCCGCCCCTGGCTGTACACGTAGTCGGCCTCGAAGGCCATCTGCGTGCCGACCTGGCGGGCGAGGCCGATCGAGGTCTGCCACGTACGGCCGAGATCCCGCGAATAATCGACCGAGGACACGAGCTCGTTGAGCGAGTTCCGCAGGCAGCCGGCCACCCGGTTGACATGACAGAACTGCCGCTGCGCCTCCTCGAAGGTCGGCACCGGCCGGCCGCCGAACGGGTCGGCCGCAAAGTTGGACCGGCCGTCGTTGGCGATCTGAATCACCGCCACGCGGCTGTTGCCCACGGTCCACAGCGTGTCCGACGTGATCGGCTCGTAGTAGTAGAGACCAGACCCGCCGCGCACCACCGTGCGATCGTCGATCTGGTACGCGAAGCCGGCGCGCGGCTGGTAGTTGTCCGTGTCGTTCGGGCGGTCGGCCTCGAGGAACGGCGGGACCGCGGTGTCGTTGGCGCTTGCATTGTCGCTCAGGTCCCAGCGGAGACCGAGGTTCAGCGTCAGCCGGCTCGTCACGTGCCAATCGTCCTGCACCCACCAGCCGAACTTCGGCTGCGTGTAATCGAGCGCGAAGTTGCCGATGCCGATCCGGTACGACCGCACGAACGACGAGATCGCCGCTAGGTTCCAGGTATCGACGTTGAACGGGTCGGGGAACAGCGCCTCGAGGTTGGCCGGAAGCCCGTTCCTCGCGTCGATCTCACCGCCCGACAGCCGCCGATTGAAGCTGTCTTCCCGGCGATGGAGGTACTCCGCGCCCGTCCGCATGTCGTGACGGCCCCGCGCCTCGTACGAGAGCGTCAGGTCCTCGCGCACGCTGGTGACGTCCTGCGCCCGCCGCCGCGGGAAATTGGTGTTCGGTGTGATGTCGAAACCGCGGAACCGGACGCGCGGCGATCCCTGCGTCACACCGTTGCTCGCCTGCCAGTGATTGGACCAGCGCGTGAGCGCACCCTGATCGAAGCCGAATTCCGAGTAGCCGACCTTGACCTCGTTGACGATCGTGTTGCTGATCACCTGCGTCAGCGAGCCCATCACCTCACGGCTCGCCTCGTCGGAGAACCCGGTTGCGGCGGGATGGTTCACGCCGCCCACGCCGAACGGGTCGTACCGCCGCCCCTCGTGCCACTTGCCCATCACGCGATTGTTCGGCGAGAGCTGGTAGTCGAGCCGGCCGCCGCCCATCTTGATCGTTTCCTTGCCGCTCAACGTGACGTTGAAGGTCGGAAACGGCGTTCGCCAGATGCTGGTCTTCGGCGCGCGCTCGTACTCGAAATTGCCGAAGTAGTGCAGCCGATTCAGGATGATCGGTCCGCCGACCGCACCGCTGAGCTGCTGGTTGTTCATCGGCAGCACGCGGTTGACGACCGGATCCTCGGCGTTGAACTTGTCGTCGCGGAAGTTGGCGCGGAACAGACCCGAGAACTGGTTCGTGCCCGACCGGGTGATGGCCTTCACCTGCACCCCGGACGATCGCCCCATGGTCGCGTCGAACCGGTTCGAGATGAACTGGAACTCCGCGATCGAGTCCTGGCTGTAGCGCGGCTGCACGCCGGTGCCGAGATCCTGCGTGATCTGCTGGCCGTCGATGTTGAGCTGGTACTCGCGCACCTCACCATCGTTCCTGTCGGGCAGCGGGTTCGAATTGACGGTTCCCGGGGTCGTCCGGCTGCCCGGCGCGAGCATCGCCAGTGCCAGCCAGTTGCGCCCCTGCACGGGCAGCTCCTGCACCTGCTGCGGATCGATGTTGCCGCCCAGTTCGGACGTATTCACCTCGAGCAGCGGCGCCTCCGCCGTCACCGTCACCGTCTCCTGGATGCTCGACGGCTTCATCTCGAAATTGATGTTGATCGTCTGCCCGACCAGCAGCTGCACCCCCGTGCGCTGCACCGTCGTGAAGCCCTGCAGCTCGGCGGAGATCCGATAGTTGCCGACGCGCGCGGGTATGCGGTACACCCCCGTCCCATCGGTCACACCCTCGAAGCTGTTGCCAGTCGCGTCGTTGACGGCCACGATCGTGACCCCGGGCAGCACGGCGCCCGTGGCATCGGTCACCGTGCCCGTCATCACCGCGTCCTGCGCGTGCACGGCGACGGGCAGCAACACGAGTGCCGCCATCAAGAATACCGAACGAAACCGACGAAACATCAAAGGCCTCCTTTATGTAACAGCCGGACGAGGGACCCTACGCACATACGCCCTGCGGAAGAACCATCGGCGGTGTCGAGTCTCGACGAAAACCCGGGGAACAGGCGTTGGCTACCCTGGCGAGGGTAGCCAACACCCAAGAGCGAGAACTGTGCCGTCACCATTGCGCCAGAAACCCTTATAAAACGGGGCAACCGGCGCCGCGGATCCAGAAATCCGGATCCAAGTTACGGCAACCCGAATGCCAGCAATATGTTACCGGGAGTTCCGTTGCCGAGTCCCACGTAGCCGGACGGCACGAACAGCATCCCGCCGGCCACCGTCGGCCCTGGTGCCCCCATGCCGCCGCCGCGCGCGGGTACCTGGTTCACGGTCGCGAAATCCTGGAGCATGCTGAAGGTCCAGACCACGCGGCCCGTATCCGATGCGTAGGCACGCAGCGTCCCGTCCTGATTGCCGGCGAACACGACCCCGGGAATCGCCGTCAGCGCCGCGGTGAACCCACGCCGCGGGCCGGGCAGCGCGGGCGGAACGAACCACTTCCGGCGACCGGTCGCCGGATCGATCGCGCCGAGCGATCCGTTGTCGAGCCCGAAATAGGCCGTCGTGTCGTCGGCGGCTCCCCCGAACAGAATCTCGGACTCCCCAACCTTCTCGACGAGCGCCGTCTTCCAGAGGAGCGCGCCCGCGCGGTCGGGATCGTGCGCGAACACCTGCCCGCTCTTCTGCCCAGCCAGCAGGACGCGCCGGCCGCCGGGGAGCGCCAGCAGGATCGGCGATGCGCCGAAGTCGAAGTCGGGGCCGAGATCCTTCGGGCAGTTCTCGGTCCGGTCCTGCGCGCACGCCACGAGCCAGGCATCGTTCTCGTAGTCCTGCACCGACCAGAGGATCCGCCCGGAGTCCATGTGAATGGCCATCACCGCGTCGGTGTTCCGGTGCGCCGGCTCGGTGTAGGCATCGCCGGTGGCTACGTAGATGGCGCGCCGGCTCGGATCGATCGTCGGCGCGTGCCAGATGGCGGCGCCGGCGCCCGTCCAGAGCTGCGTCCCCTTCGAATTGCGCCGCGACGGCGTCGGTGGATCGGGGATCGCGTACGTCTTCCAGACCTGCGTGCCCGTCGCGGCATCGAGCGCGACGATGCTGCCGCGAAAGGTGCAGCACGGATAGTTGAGGCTGCCGCCGGCGGCCTCCTCGCGCGACGACACGGGCACGTACAGCCGCCCGTCGTAGAGCGCCGGCGAGCCGGTGATCGTGGCCAGCGGATGCGGATCCGCGTTGACCTTCCACAGCAGCCCGCCGGTGTCCGCGTTGACGGCGTACACGTTGCCGCGGATGTCGCCGAAGAACGCCGCGGATCGTGGGCCGGGACCTTCTGGACCCGGCGGCAGCATGCCGATGCTGATCGCGTTGCGGACGCCGGTCTCGGCGAGGAACGACCAGTGCACGCAGCCGGTCGCCGCGTCGAGCGCGTAGACGTATCCGGTATCGACGCCGACGAACACGCGTCCGCCGGCGACCGTCGGCTGGCCGTACACAGAGGAGGCGCCTGGAAATCCAAAGGCCCACTTCAGCGTCAGCCGCGGCACGTCGGCGGCCGCGACGCCGGGCTCGCGCTGGAACCGTGCGTTCGTGAGGTCCGGGCTCCACCCGTTCCACGCGTCCCCGGCGGGTCCGAAAGGACCCGCTCCACGTGATGTCTGTGAAGGGTAGGCCGGGTCCTTTTGGACCCGGCACTGATTCGGCATGTTTCGCGCATCGCCGGCGCCGAGCGGGGCGAGCCTGCGGCCGCTGATGTACTCCGCCATCGCTCGCTTCACCTCGTCCGGAACGTCCTCGGCGTGCACGCGCATGGCCCCCGTCGTGACCGCCTGAAGGATCGCCTCCGGCGTCATCTGCCGCAGGGTGGCCATCTCGGGCGCTCCCTCGACGTCCGGGGCGCGATCGGCGGCAGCGGTGGTGCGGTGGCACCTCGCGCAGCGCTGATCGATCAGCCGGATGACGCGCGACGCGGTCTGCGCCGACGCGATCTCGGGCGCGATGAATCCGACCAGCAAGACGACGTTGAGAAACGCAAGTCTCTT
This sequence comes from Acidobacteria bacterium RIFCSPLOWO2_12_FULL_68_19, assembly GCA_001767525.1. Lineage (GTDB taxonomy): Bacteria > Acidobacteriota > Vicinamibacteria > Vicinamibacterales > UBA2999 > MELF01. The sequence goes on from MELF01000015.1 coordinate 51,967, forward strand.
CATTCGGAATTGGTGATGTGCGGTTGGCGATTGCCGATCCGGCCCACGATCATAAGTCAGGAATCATGAATCACCAATCACGCTGCGATCGCTCGACGACGTGACGGGCGACCGAGGCGGCATGAGGCGCCGACACCGCGCCGCCGGCCGGGACAACGGCCAGTATCAGGCCCGCGATCCGCCGGCGTGGCATGGCGACCTCGCTGTTGGGTCGCGCCTTCGATCGTTCCCCCCGGGCCGGTGCAGGCGGCGCCCGTTCTGGCCGGCGCGGTCCTTGTCGCTACCCGGACCGCGTGCTATTCTCCGGCCCGCCCAACCCCTTCCGGGAGGTCACATCATGCGTCAGGCAGCGGCACTACTCGCGATCGTTGTGGGTTTCATTGGGTCCTCCTTCACCGACGGATCGCTCGAGGCGCGCCAGGGAGGCGGCAGGGGCGCCGCCGGCGTGGACCGCGGGTCCGTCACCACGGGCGAGGCGACCGACATCCGGCTCGTCAACGGGGTCCCGCCGAAGTGTCCGAATCCGGCGATGGTGCAGCCCGACGTGTTTCCCATCCGGGTCGGCACCTATGCGTCCGACGACGGCAAGAAATGGGTGGTGCCGGGCCCGGTGAACGAGGGCGCCGTCGCGCCCGATGTCTACGACATCTGCATCGGCACCGGCGACAACCCGAACCACCTGTCGCAGCTCCAGACGGTCGTCATCGACAAGGACGGCGTCGAGATCACCGGCTACATCCACGCCGACAACTATTTCGAGCTGTACGTCAACGGCCAGTACGTGGCGCGCGATTCGATCCCGATGACGCCGTTCAACTCGAGCGTCGTCCGCTTCCGCGCGAAGTATCCGATGACCTACGCCATCAAGGGCATCGACTGGGAGACGCACAACGGCGTGGGGATGGAGTACGCGAGTTACGCTGTCGGCGACGCCGGGATCATTGCCTACTTCAGCGACGGCAACGGGACCCACGCCGACTGGAAGGCGGACGTCTTCTACATCGCGCCGCTCGACGACCCCGCCTGCGTGCGCGTGACACCCGCCGGACGCGACTCGGCTTTCTGTCAACAGGCCAGGCGCCCGGTCTGCGCGGAGAAGGACCCGAAGACGTGCAAGGCGCTGCACTTCGAGATCCCGTCGGACTGGACGTCGCCGAAGTTCAACGACTCGCGCTGGCCGAACGCCGTGATCTGGAGGCCCGTGGAGGTCACCGATCAGCCGTCCTACGTCAACTACACGAAGCTGTTCGGTGACGCGGAGTTCCTCTGGACCCGCAATCTGCGGCTCGACAACCTCGTCCTCTTCAGGTATACCGCCACCGGTCCGCGAAAGAAGTAAGGAGGACCTCATGATGAGGAAGCTGCTCGTCTTCATGTCGCTGGTGGCGCTGCTCGTCGGTGCGGCGTCGATCCAGACCGACACCCAGGGACAGACCGACGTCCGCGGGCTGCTCCAGGCCGTGTCGAAGAACATCGGCGCGGACACCCTCACCACCCTCGAATACACGGTCAGTGGCATGATTGCGGCCCCCGGACAGGGCTATGTTCCGGTTCCCGTCCTCATGGGCATTCCCGAGAGCTGGCCGCGGTTCTCCGTGACCAACTACACGATGACGATCGACTACACCACGATGTCGTCGCGTGAGACCTATACACGGACCTCGCCGGAGCCGCCGCGGCGCTACCCCGGCCTCGAGGGTCCAGGCGCCGAGCACGGGAACCTGTCGGACGTCGGATTCCGGCGGGGCGGCGGCTTCATCCAGAATCCCGCGCCGGCGCAGCTCGACCTGCGCAACAACGGGAACATCGCCTGGGACGTCGTCAACAACAAGCCGGTGCGCCAGTGGCAGTACCTCTTCGGGGTCGACGCCGCGGAATACCGTCAGCTCGAGATCGTGCTCACGCCGCACGGCTTCGTGAAGGCGGCGTTGGCGCCGGGCGCCAACCCGACGCTCGTCCCGGGCGGCGGCCCGCGCCGGGTGGTGCTGAACAACGTGCTCGGCAAGTACAAGGTGGTCGGCACCCTCGAGGACGGCTACGTCCGCATGACGGAGACATGGATTGCCAATCCGGTCGTCGGCGACCTGCGAATCAACCACGAATACGTCGAGTGGAAGGATTTCGGCGGCTTCAAGTTCTGGACCGAAGACCACTCGCACATGGTCGACACGAACCAGAACGACAACCGCCAGTTCCGCGTCTCGAGCGCCCGGGCGAACGTGAAAGTGGCGCCCGAGACGTTCGCGGCGCCGCCGGACGTGGCCCAGGCGACCCGCCCGGCGGTGCGCGTCGACTCGACCCAGCTCGCGCCCGGCGTCTGGCTGCTCGGCGGCGGCAGCCACAACAGCGTGCTCGTGGAGTTCCGCGACTTCCTCGCCGTCGTCGAGGCGCCGCAGAACGACGCACGCTCGCAGGCGGTGGTCGCCGAGGTCCGCCGGCTCGTCCCGAACAAGCCGATCCGCTACGTCGTCAACACACACTACCACTGGGATCACTCCGGCGGACTGCGGGGACTCGTTGCCGCTGGCGCAAACCAGATCGTGACGTCCGAGGACAACGCCGAGTACTACGGCCGCATCATGTTCGGCCTGCAGCGGCGCCTGATGCCCGACTCGCTGTCGCAGCGGGAGGAGCTGCTCGGCACGCTCGTCCGGCCGCAGTACGTGCGCGTCGCCAATCAGCCGGCGATGATCACCGACCGGCGATTTGGCACCACGGATCCGGCCAAGTTCATGGAGTTCTACCAGGTCGGTCAGGGCTCGCCGCCCTACTCGAGCCACAACGAGCAGTTCCTGGTCGTCTATCTCCCGGCGGAGCGGATTCTCATCAACGCCGACCTCTACACGCCGCCCGCGGCAGGGGCGCCGCTTCCGTCGCCGCCGCCGGAAGGGGTGGTGGCGGTCGGGCAGATCATCCGCCAGTACAACCTCAACGTCGCCCAGCACGTGCCGATCCACGGGCAACCGGGGAGCCACGAGCAGTTCATGAAGGTGCTAGGCGGCGCGGCACCGCCGGACGCGCACGGACCGCTCGTGGCGTCGCCAACGACGACGAGCAGCCGCTGAATCAACGGTGCCTGGCGTGCCGTGAACGGCACGCCGGGCGCTCCGGACTACCTGACTCCACTGGCGAACCCGAACTGATTGTTCTCCTGGCAGACGTACTCCATCAGGTCGTCGGTCGGCGGCCGCAGCGTCGACTCGTATCGGACCGTGAACGGGCGCGCGTAGGCGCCCGGATCGTCGATGAGCACCTCGGCCACGAGGTGACCCATGTCGACCCGCGTCCACCGCTCCACCGAGTGGAGCTGATCGGTGTGCGGCGTTCCCTGCCCGTCGAACCACGCCTTGTCGTTGAAGCCGACCGTATCGATCACGAGCGTGTCCTGCTCGTACCGGCCGACCGAGTGCCCGAACCAGGTCGGGTCGAGCTCGGGCGGATGTGGACGGCCGTCCATGAACACCTGCCGGAACGTCCGCATGAGCTCGTGCATGATGTAGAGGTGGGTCGGCTTCTTGTGCGTGTAGTTCTGGATGAACCGGAAAGGATAGGGCGTGTACCGCATCACGCCCATCGGCAGGCACCACGCGTTCGGATCGTCGGCCTGCCGGCGTGAGGCCATCAGCGCCTGTGCCGCGGGCAGCAGCGGCAGCACCTCACCCGGCCCGAGTCCCGAGGCGGCGCCAAACGGTCTGTTCATGACCCAGACACCGTCGCCCAGATCGATCGTGCCGTCCGGAAGCCGCGGCGTCGGCCCTGCCGGCGGCGGCGGCAGCTTGAACTCCTGGCCCAGCGCATTGACCGGCCCGAGAGGGGTGGTCGGCCGTCCGCCGCCCTGTACCTGTGCCTGGGCCGGCGGCGCAAGGAGCGAAAGCACGACAACGGCGCCCGCGGCTACGAATAGAACTCTGCTCACATTCGCCTCCCGCACAATGCTGTGGCTGCCGCGCGGAGGGAGAGCCTATCGGGCGCACGCACAGCTGTCAACCCGCCGCGTATCTCTTGCTATACTCCCGGCGCACCAGGCATCCCAGGCGATACGAGCGCGAACGGTGGAGGTGAACCTGACATTCACCCGCGTGCCACCCATCGGCGGCAGCCGGCTGCAGCCGCGGGTCGAGATTGCCACCGCGTTCGTCGAGTTCGGCGCGCGGTGGGACTCCTGAGGAGGTCTTCCATGCGACTGCTGAAGGTTCCGTGGATGGTGTTACCCCTCGTCGGCGTGCTCTCGCGTGCGTCCGCGGCGCAGCACGTGGTGGCGATCGAAGGACAGCCGGTCGTCATCGGCGACGTCTCGGTGACTCCGGTGGCCATCCCCGGACACACGCCGGGGGCGCTCGGCTACATCTTCCCCGTCAAGGACGGCGGCCGGACGTATACGGCTGGACTGTTCGGCGGCAGCGTTCTGATTCCGACCAAGATTCCAGACGAGGCGCTGCAACAGTACGTCGCATCAGTCGAGCATTTCGGCGAGGTCGCCCGCGCGAGAGGTGTCGACGTGGAGCTTCAGAATCACCCGATCTACGACGGCGCCGAGAAGGGACGGGCGGCGGTGCGCCGCGGCAACGAGTACGGCGCGAAGCTGATGCAGCAGCACCCGGCGAAGTTCGGGTTGATCGGGGGCATTCCAATGCCCGATCTCGACGGATCCCTGGCGGAGATCGGCCGACGCCCGGGTCGACCGATCCGAACGTTACCGCGTATTCCGTGCCGACTGCACCGGCCTGGCGACGCGGAACGGATACCCCGGCGGATCGTTCAGGTAGTACGCCCCGAGCGTGGTGATCCGGTCCATGTCCGGGTACATCACGCTGATCGCCGGCGCGTTGACGCTCCCGCGCGGCGAATACCAGATGGCGCCGTCCCTCGTGATCTGGATCTTGGGCGTGTCGGCGTCGAACTGCGGCTTCGGGTAGAAGGTGAACGTCCCGTCACGCGGGTTGAACCTGCCGATGGCGGCCGTGCGGTCCGGCGCCGGCGAGTCGGCGAACCAGATATTGTCCTCGGCATCGGCGGCCACGTCGTACGGCTGCGCATCGTGCCACGGAATCGGGTACTCGGTGAACCGGCCCGTCGTCTGGTCCAGCTTCGCCAGCCTGCCTGACCGCTTGCCGGCGGCCCAGATGCCGGTCCAGATGTTGTTCCTCGAGTCGACGTTCAGACGGCGGATGTGTCCCGGATAGGTCGGCGGCGTGAACTCGGTCCACTGATTGGTCGTGGTATCGAACTTCGCGATCTTGCCGCCGCTCCAGAGCGCCACCCAGATGTTGTCGTTGCGATCGGCCACGACACCGTACGGAATCGCGTGCGGCGTCGGAATGCGGAACACCGACACCTTGTTGGCCGCACGGTCCCACTTGCTCAGCGCGCCGCCCATGATCCATCCGACATAGATGTTGCCCTTGGAGTCCATCGCCAGCGACTGCAGCCACTTGATGGAGTTGTGGACCGCGTTGTCGGGATCCATCGGGATGCGCTGCTCGAACTGCTCCGTCTTCGGATTGAATCCGAGCAGCCGCTTCATCGTCGACGGCTGCACGCCGGAATGCTCGGGCAGCCAGATCGTGCCATCGCGATCGACGAGCACTTCGTGGATGCCGTTCTTCGGATCCGGCAGCAGGAACGCCTTCTGCTCGCCGGTGCGCGGATCGAGCTTCACGAGGCGATGCGGATACCCGCGGTCCGTCAGCCAGACGTTGCCGTCGCGATCGAAACGCACGTCCTGCCCTACGCGCCGCCCGCGGTAGCCGATGTTGACGTATTCCGGCGCCTTGCTCCCCTGGCCGGCCGGGTCGGGAGGCAGGTAGTACTCGATGTACATCGCCTTGCCGAGCACGGTCTCGTCGATCGGCGCCTCCCGGTCCGCCTTCACGGCACGCCGCCGGCTCCCGGACCCGAAGTTCTCGACCATGTAGGCCAGCAGGTTCGCGCGGTCCTGCCGCGAGAATGGAAAGACCGACGTGCGGGGCGACAGGAGTCCCTCCGCATAGGTCGCGCCGTCGCGTTCGGCCAGCGCTCTGCCGGCCATGTGATCGATGCGGGCGTTCCACACCGCCTCGCTCGCCGGCCTCGACGGCAGGAAGTTCTCTCCGTGGCAGACCATGCAGACCTGCTCCGCCACCGCCTTCCCCGGCCCGGGCGGATAGATCTGGTCGTAGGGTTCGACGCTGACGGAGCCGCCCGGACCCGCCGACTCGCCTTCGAGCGAGACGTCCGCGAGCGCCGCGTTGCCTTGCGCTCCCGCGGCGCGCAGCGACAACTGGAGCCGCGGGTTGTCTCCGGCCTTCAGTGCCACCTTCCGGACATCGGACCCCATCCCCTTGACCGAGGCGCTCACCTCGTAGTTGCCGGGGGCGAGCGCCACGGCTCGAAACTGTCCCGCATTGGTGAACACCATGTAGGTGATCAGCGTATCCACGTTGCGGAGGTAGACCTGGGCGGCCTTGAACGGGACGCCGGCCTCGACCGTGCCCGATACCCTCGCCATCCCCGACAGTGCTCCGCCCCTGGCGGCGGGCTGCTGGGCGGCAGCCGTGCCGGCCGTGGTAAGGGCCACGTAGAGGACAGCAAGGGTTCCCACAAGGATGCCGAACATCCTCCACACGCTCATAGCCACCCCCTTCACCGGCGCCGACCCCAATCGCCGCTCCCCTGCCGAATCGGAGTGGATTGTAGCGCCGGCGACGAAGGATTCACAGGACCGGGACAGAAGGCGTATGCTGTGCCCATGAAATGTCTTCTGTCGGGCGCGGTGGCGCTCTCGCTCGCGGCCGCGTTCACCGTGCCGGTGGCCGGACAGGGTGCGCCCCAGGGGCGGCAGCGCATCGACGTCTCGAAGCTCGGGCCCCAGGTGGGCGAGCGGGTTCCCGACTTCAGCCTGCCGGACCAGGCGGGGCGCGTCCGCAACCTGCAGTCGATCATGGGGCCGCGCGGCGCGATGATCGTCTTCTATCGCTCGGCGGACTGGTGACCGTTCTGCCGCACGCAGCTCGTGGAGCTGCAAGGACGCGTCGAGGAGCTTCGCAGCAACGGCCTCGGGCTCGTGGGAGTGAGCTACGACTCGCAGCAGATCCTGGCCGACTTCACCAAGCGTCACAGCATCGCCTTTCCGCTGCTGTCCGACGCCGGCTCGGCGACGATCCGCCGCTACGGCATCCTCAACACGGTAGTAGAGGAAGCGCTCGGGCCGAACGGGAAGGATCCGGCCGTCCGCGCCGACCTCGCGAGGTATGCGACGGTCAACGAGCCCAGCGAGCGTCAGCGCGGCATTCCTTTCCCGGGGACGTTCATCGTCGACCGGCAGGGGCGGGTGACCTCACGCTTCTTCGAGGACTACTACTGGGAGCGGAATACCGTCTCGAACCTGCTGCTGCGGCTCGGCGCCGGCACCCCGCCGGTGCAGGCGACGCAGGTCGCGACCGATCACCTGGAGCTTCGAACCTACCCGAGCGACGCCTCGGTATCGCTCGGGACGCGCTTCACGATCGCGCTCGACATCACCCCCAAGCGCGGCATGCACGTCTACGCGCCAGGGGCGTCGAACTACCGGGTGATCTCGCTCACGGTGAACCCGCAGTCCCACGTGCGGACCTCGCCGCTGCGGTACCCGGCGTCGGAGGTCTACCACTTCGTGCCGCTGAACGAGCGCGTCCCGGTATTCCAGAAGCCGTTCACGCTGCTCGTGGACGTGGCGGCCGAAGCGACCGCGGAGGCGCGCAAGGCGCTCGCCGGCAGGACCGAACTGGTGATCTCGGGCACGCTGGAGTACCAGGCGTGCGACGACAAGATCTGCTACAACCCCGTGTCGCTGCCGCTGACGTGGAAGGTGGCCATGCACGGGCTGGTGCCGGGGGCGCCCCAGCCGCCTCAGCAATAACGCGAAGGCTGGCGGAGAAGGGAGGGAGTCGAACCCTCCAGGGTCCTTACGGACCCCAGACTGGTTTTGAAGACCAGCGGCGCCACCGGGCACCTTCCTTCTCCGCGGGCTTCCGCCCATCGTACTCTCACGGGCGCCTCTCACGATGACGCTGCGCGACCTTCCCGCCGTGAGCCGCCTGCTCGCCCACCCGCGTACCGAGCGGCTGCTCGTCCGCTTCAATCGCGAGTACGTCGTCGACGGGTTCCGCGACATCCTCGACGAGCTTCGGCGCGCCATCGCCCAGGAGCGTGTCATCGACGCTGCGGCCCTCGAAGAAGATGCCATCCTCGACCGGCTCGAGGTGCGGCTGCGCGGGGCGGACGCGACCGGCCTCCAGCGCGTCGTGAACGCCACGGGCACGGTGCTGCACACCAACCTCGGACGCGCGCTGCTGGCACAACCCGCCGTCGCCGCTCTCGTCCAGGCGGCCACGCAGCCGGTCAATCTCGAATACGACCTCGCGCAGGGCGAGCGCGGACGCCGCGAACAGGCGATCGAGGACCTCCTGATGGACCTCACGGGCGCCGAGGCCGCCACGGTCGTCAACAACAACGCCGCCGCCGTGCTGCTCGTGCTGAATACCCTCGCAAGCGGCAAGGAAGTGATCGTGTCACGGGGCGAGTTGATCGAGATCGGCGGGGCGTTCCGGATTCCCGAGATCATGGCCAGGAGCGGCGCGATCCTGAAGGAAGTGGGCACGACCAACCGGACGCACCCCGCCGACTACGAGAATGCGATCACCGAACGGACCGCGCTGCTGCTGAAGGTGCACACGAGCAACTACCGGATCGTTGGCTTCGTGGCGGAGGTCGGGCTGCCCGACCTCGTCGCCATCGGTCGAGCCCACGGCCTTCCCGTCGTCGAGGACCTCGGGAGCGGCGCGCTCGTCGACTTGAGCCGCCACCAGCTGCCGAAAGAACCGGTCGTCGCCGAACGCGTGGCGCTCGGGCCAGACCTGGTCACCTTCAGCGGCGACAAGGTGCTCGGCGGACCGCAGGCCGGCCTCATCGTCGGGAAGGCCGACCGGGTGCGGGCGATCGCCGCCAACCCGCTGCATCGGGCCGTGCGGTGCGACAAGCTCACCATCGCCGCGCTCGAGGCGACGCTCCGCCTCTACCGCGAGTCGGCATGCATCGTCCAGGACATCCCCGTGCTCAACGCGATCACCAGACCGCTCGCCGAGATCCAGGAAACGGCCGAACGGGCGCTTCCGGCCCTGCGCTCGGCGCTTGGACCCGGCTTTCGCGTCTCGGTGCAGGACTCCACCTCTCAGATCGGGAGCGGCGCGCTGCCCACGGAGGAAGTTCCCACGAAGGTGATCGCCATCGAGCATGATTTCCTCGGCGCCCACCGGATCGCGGGACGCTTCCGCCAGGCCCGTCCTCCGATCATCGGCCGCGTCAGCGACGACTGGTTCCTCCTGGACGTCCGCCTGATCATTGACCCGCTCGATCTGGTGCCGAACTGGGCCGACGAGCTCGACGGACCCGCCGGACCGCGGTCGTAACGTCGATGCCGTTCATCATCGGCACCGCCGGCCACATCGACCACGGCAAGACCAGCCTGGTCAAGGCGCTGACCGGTGAAGACACCGATCGGCTGAAGGAGGAGAAGGAGCGGGGTATTTCCATCGAGCTCGGCTTCGCTCACCTCGACCTGCCGGACCTCACGCGCGCCGGCGTCATCGACGTGCCCGGCCACGAGCGTTTCATCCGCACGATGGTGGCGGGATCGCACGGCGTCGATCTGGTCCTCTTCACCGTGGCAGCCGACGACGGCGTGATGCCGCAGACGATCGAGCACCTCGAAATCCTGCACCTGCTCGGCGTCAAGCGCGGGATTTTCGTGCTCACCAAAGTCGATCTCGCCACGCCCGCCCGCGCCTCTGACGTGGCGAGCGAGATCGCCCGCCTCGCCGCCGGCACCTCGCTCGACGGCTCGCCGGTCGTGCCATTCTCCTTCGTCACGGGCGAGGGGCGCGGCCGCCTGCTCGCCGCAATCGCCGAGGGCCTCACCCACATCGATCGGCGTCGGCCCGCCGGATACTTCCGCGTTCCGGTGGACCGCGCATTCGTGCTGCGCGGCCATGGCCTGGTCGTGACCGGCACGGCGCTCCAGGGCGAGGTCCGGGCCGGAGACCGTTTGCGGTGCCTGCCGGGCAACGAGCTCTTCCGCGTTCGTTCCGTTCAGGTGCATGGCGAGCCGGTGGACCGCGCGACATGGGGCCAACGGATCGCCATCAACCTGGCCGGGCACGAGCGGCCGACAATCGAGAGAGGCCACGTCCTCTGCGATGAGCGGCTGACGATGATGTCGGATCGGTTCGACGCGCTGGTCGAGGTGCGGCCCACCGCGCCCGTCCCTGTGCGAAATCACCAGCGCGTCCGGGTGCACATGGGAACCGCCGAGCGGCTCGGCAAGCTGGTGATCCTGGCGACGAGCCACGGGAACGCGGAGATTCCAGGGCCAGCCGAGTATGGCTCCATACCTCCGCGCCTCCGTGGCCCGGATCAGATCGCGCCCGGGCAGTCGGCGTTTTGCCAGGTGGCGATCGGAGAACCTCTTCTCGCCTTGCGCGGCGACCGGTTCATCGTGCGTGACGAGACGGCACAGCGGACACTCGGCGGCGGCATCGTCCTCAATCCGTGGCCCGATACACACCGGCGCGGCGACCCGGGGCTCGACGCCAGGCTCCGGGCGTTGTGCACCGACGACTACGGTGCGCTCGCGGAGCAGTTCCTGGATGAGCGGCCCGAGTTCGCGACAGAAGCCGCGCCGCTCTGGCACTTCCTGAACCTGCGCCTGGAGGACGCGCTCGAGCACGCCGCTCGCCGGACGGCGATTCGCGTCGTGTCGCCGGAGGAACAGCTCTTCACGACGGAGCGGAAGTGGGCTTTACTGAAGGCCGCGCTCGTGGACGGACTGCGAGACTTCCACCGCGCGCACCCGCTCGAGGCGGGCGGGGACATGGAAGCGCTGCGGGAGAAGCTGCGGGCGCCCGTGTCACCCCGGGCGTTCCGCGCCTTCGTGGCGCAGCTCGAGGCGGAACGCGTCGTGATGCGCCAGGGCAACCTGCTGCGCCTGCCCGAGCACCGCGTCGCGCTCCGATCCGACGACCAGGCGGCGGTGGATCGGATTCACGACCTGCTCGCCCGCTCCCCGCTGGCGCCGCCTGACCTGCGGCAGATTGCCGCCGACACCGGGCTCGACCGCGCACGGCTCGCGCAGCTGATGCGCGTCCTCGAGCGCGATCGGCTCGTCGTGCGCGCCGGCGGCGACCTCTATTTCCTGCGGGAGAGCATCGACAGCGTCGTGCGGGGCGTGCGCGAGCAGTTTTCCGAGACCGACGAGATCACGCCTGCGATGTTCCGGGATCGCTTCAACACGACGAGAAAGTACGCTATTCCACTGCTGGAGTACCTGGACCGCGAAGGGGTGACGGTCCGGATTGGCGACACGAGACGGCTCAGACAATGGTCAAAATCACCGGCCGCAAGCGAACGAAGCTCCTCGGGCTGACGCAGCAGGTGGCGGCGGCGGGTTGAGCGGCCAAGCTCGGCCCGGCCGACCTGCTGCACGTGCTGCACAGCCTCCCGCCGTTCCACCATCCGAACCTCATCGTCGGCACGGAAACGTTCGACGACGCGGGCGTCTTCCGCCTCCGGGACGACCTGGCGATCGTCAACACCGTCGATTTCTTCACGCCGATCGTCGACGACCCGTACACCTTCGGGCAGATTGCCGCGGCCAATGCATTGAGCGACGTCTACGCGATGGGCGGCGAACCGGCCACCGCGCTCAACATCGTCGGGTTTCCCCGGGGAACGCTGGATCTGGAGGTCCTGACCGACATCATCCGGGGCGGATCGGAGCGGGTCCGAGCTGCCGGGGCGGTCGTCATCGGCGGCCACAGCATCATCGACGAGGAGCTCAAGTACGGGATGGCGGTCACCGGCGTCATCCACCCCGATCGGGTCGTTCGCAACGTCGGCGTCCAGATCGGCGACGCGCTCGTGCTCACCAAGCCGCTCGGCACCGGCATCATCACGACCGGACTCAAGCGGCGCAAGGCGTCGGCGGCGAGCCTCCGCGCCGCGGTCCGCTCGATGGTACGGCTGAACGACACCGCGTCGGCCCTCATGCGGACGTGTCCAGTGCACGCGTGCTCGGACGTCACCGGTTTCGGCCTGCTCGGGCACGCCTTCGAGATGGCGAGCGGGAGCGGTGTGACGATCGTGCTCGAGGCACGGGCCTTGCCGCTCCTCCCAGGCGCACGGCGGCTCGCGCAGCAGGGGTGTCTGACAGGCGGCTGCAGGCGCAACCGCCAGTACCTGAAGACCAAGACGTCGGTGGACCGGTCGATCCCTTCCGACCTCGTCGAGATCGCGCTGGACCCGCAGACGTCGGGTGGACTGCTCGTGGCGCTGCCGGCGGACCGCGCCGAAGCGTTCGTCGAGGAGCTGCGGGCGAAAGGGATCGACGCGGCCGCGCGGATTGGCCACGCGACCGCGGCTCAGGGCGCCAGCGTCAGGCTGGTGTAGATCGCCGTTCACACTTCTGCTTCTCGGTTCTCGGTTCTTGTTCTGGTTCGGTCCGCTGTTCGTGACCGCTGTTCGAGCGCGCCCTCGACGTACGCGGCTTCAGCCGGCCCGAAACTCCGAACCGAGAACTCGAACCAGGAACCGAACGTGAACACGAACCGAGAATCGAGAAGCCAGAAGTACGAACGACGGGTTCAGGTGAGGCGACCGAACTCCCCGAACAGATCGATGACGGTCAGAGGCCCCAGGGGACCATGCGGCCCATCCAGGTGACGCCGATCCAGAGCGTGAGCGAGGTCGCCGCGATGACCTTGGCGAGCCCCGGCGCATCCTCTCCGGGCCCGAGCGCGTAGACCGCGCGCTGCATCCCGCTCACGTAGAAGAACAGGAGGTTCAGCCCCGCCAGACCGATGCCAATCAGCTTCAACTGCAGGTAGACGTCCGTCATCAGGACCTTGTAGGCGTCGGCGTGGTACAGGTTGGCGCGAAGGCCCAGGACGAATCCGAGACCGGTCACGACCGCCAGCACGAACCCGAGGACAGCCCACGGAAGGAGCTCGGCCAGCGGCGCGACCGGCACCCGTTTCGCCATGCCCAGGATGCGCAGGTCGAACATGACGACGATCCCGACCAGGAGGGCCAGCCCGATGAAGTGGAAGATCTCGAACAGCGCCCACGAGCCGTTGGTCTGCAGGAAGAACCCTTCGATCGACGGCCACCTCATCCAGTATGCGAGCACCTCCGCCATGGCGTCCTTCCTTTCAATGATTCGGTCACCCGTCTTGGCGCCGCCTCTTCACCCGCGCTGCCGAACCGCCTTGCTCCAGCCAAGCGAACGAGCCGCCATGAACCCCCCAGCTCCGATGACGGCGATCGCGATCGCCGTAATGACGAACACGCGCAGCGCCGCCCATCGCACGAAGGGCGAGTACTCGTAGCCGAGGAGCCGGCCGGTTACGATGGCCGCCGTCCAGAGGCCGAGCGATGTGACGGCCTGCACCTTCGCCCTGGCCGATGGTTGTCGCGAGTCGGAACCACCTCGAAAGACCTCACGATATGTCGACCGCAGGTTCACGATCGCAAGGGCGATGATGGCGAGCTTGATGTAGAAGACCGGATCGGTCAGGCGTATGATCGCGAACCCGGGAATCAGGATCACCCCTGTCACCGCATTCAGCCAGAAGCCGGTCCACATGAGGCGGAAGAACGGCTCCATCGGCGCCAGAGGCAGGCTGGGGGCTACACCGAGGATGCGCAAATCGATGGCCACCTTCGGCCCGACGAGCAACGCGAGGCCCACCGTGTGCATCGCGAGGACGAACGTGTACGGAAAGAGCGAGTACAGGTAGTCCGCCTCGCGCATCCAGATCCCGAATCCGGTGTTCTCGAGCCACACCAAGAGTTCCATGGTCCCATCCTGTCCCGCGCTCGCGTGCGACGCGGCCTGAGTATCGATCCGACGACGACGTGCCCGAAACTGCCCGGGTGGATCAGCGTTTCAGCGCGTACTTTCCCCACGGTTCGTCCGGAGCCGCTTCCTGACCATCCCAGTCGTTGACCTTGCCATTCGGTTGCCAGAGAAACCCCAGCAGGCATCCGCGGGAGCCGTCCCGCAGTCGATGGCACCGGACCTTGACGGTGTCGCCCGCCTTCACGTCGCCAGGCTGCACGCCGGTGCGCTGGAGATGGCTGCGGTACGTGGCCTCGAGCGCCCACACGCCCTGGCCCTCGACGGCGATGTAGACCCAGGAATGAGGATTCATCAAATGAATCTCGGTGACCTTTCCTTCCAAGTCGAGCCATTCCACCGTGTACGCACCGTGGGAGTGGTGCGCTGAAGCCGGCACGGCCACGGCAACTGCGAGCGTGGCCGCTATACCCAGAAGCTTGAATCGCATGGCGTGTTCTCCTCAGCTCGTAACAAACGGTTTCAGAGTGACCTCAGCGTCGCGTCGTCACTGGCTCTGCGGCGGCACCGGACAGATGTGGCAGTAGAGATTCCGCCCAAGAACGTCCTTCCGGTCCTCGAACGCCAAGTCCTCGGCGGCGGCATTCCCTGAGCGCACCAGCATCAACACCGCCGACGTCCGGACATCAGGCGCATACGGATCCTTCGTTCGCGTGCGGTCGTCGCCGGTAGCAAAGAGAGGACCATTGGCGCAAGGGTTACGCCCTGCGCAGCACTCGGCTCAGGACGTTGCATTTTGCGGAGCGAGTTGGCAAAGGCGGGAACAATTCAAGGAAAAATTCAGATCCGACTGCGGACTTCCTCGCTCCCGGCGCTGATTTTTCCGCGCCGCACGGATTCGCTAGGCCCAGTTGGTCCGCTCGATGAATGTCCGGGGCTCGAGCTGGCGACCCGACGGAAATCTGGCGGCCTCGCGCCCGGCCGTCCACGAGAGTATCAGTCCGAGGGCGCGGCCCGACAGGCGCGACCAGGCGCCGAACTCCCGTCCCACCTCTTCGCGCAGTCCGCGGATGCGCTCGCTGACCGTTCTGTTGGTCGGCCGCAGGTAGCGCTCCATCGCCCACAGGGCCGCCATGTAGGAACCGCGGAGCTGGTGCGCCGCACGCTCCACGCGTGCGCGAACGCGGGGGTCGGCGTCGGCGCCGTAGCGGCGATAGCGGTCGAACATCGTGCGCATCAGACGGTACAGGCTCGGCCCGTTCCGCTCGTAATCGGCCCTGAACGCCGCGTCGAGCAGCTCCTTCGACTGCTCGCGCGAGATGGCTGGATGCCGGAAGTTGAACTGATACTGCCCATGGGTGTCCGCCAGGTCGATCCCGTCGATCAGCCGCCCTTCGGCGGCCACCTGCCGGTGCAGGGGCGTCCCGGGCATCGGCGTGTAGAGCATGAACTGGTGGAAGACGGTATCGTGCGCGATGGCGTGGTCGAGATCCTCCCAGATGTTGTCCGGCGTGTGGTGCTCCATGCCGACGATTGTCGATCCGTGCACGCAGATGCCATGCGCCTGCAGCTCGCGCGTGAGTTCCAGCGTGTCGGTGTCGGCGAGCTTCACGTAGTCGTTCTGGGATGATTCGAGCCCCAGCCACACCCACTCGACGCCGAGCTCCACGAGCTGGCGGATATCGTACTGGCGAACGGCATTGGCCGACGAGAACACGTACATCGACCACGGCTTCCCGTGCGCCTGCATGCGGGCCAGGAGCTCGAGCGCGCGCCGTTTGTGCAGCAGGAAGTTCTCATCCATCATGAAGAACGAGCGGGTGCCGAGCCGGTCCTCCGCCTCGCACATCACGCGGAAGAGCTCCTCTCCCCCGTCGTAGAAGTTCACGTATTTCCCCTTGCCGCCGAAGAAGGCCGAGGTCGTGCAGAAGTTGCACCCCATCGGGCAGCCGACAGAGGGGATGATCGTGGCAGACCGGCTCCGCCGGCTCTCGTTGACCGGCAGGCCCATCACGCGGAAGCCGAACGACGAGGGAATCAGCGGGTGCCGAACCGGCGCCTCCGGATCCTCGCCCAGGAACGTGCGCAGCCAGCGGACGCCTTCGCCGCGCACGATGTGGTCGGCATCGACCAGCCGCTCGATCCCCTGAATCGCCGTCACGTGTCCTCCCACGACAATCGTCGATCGTGGTGAGTGAAGTCGCACGAGACGACACATCTCGCGCACCTTGCCGACATTGACGACGATGGACGAGATCCCGACCATGCCGTACTCGCGCGCGCGGAGCTCCTCGATGAACTCCTCGCGCGTGGGGAAGTCGAGCACGGTGCAGGGCGTGGAGATGTTCTCGCGAAGGAACATGAGGCTCCACGTGCGGTGGAACATCCGCAGCGAGAACGGACCCTGCTCTCGCGTGACCTGGTTGTGGTACAGCTCTACGGGATTGATCGCGCGCGATCCGAATTCATCGTCAACGGCGAACGGCTTGAAGACCGACGTGAGGAGGACCCGGCGTGGGGAAACCGACATGCCGGCATTGTAGTCACGTGACGGCGTGGTCCAACGCCGTGACAAAACTCTTACAAACGCAGGCGTGAATTATTTCGCGATCGCTCGTCCGCGGACGCGCAGGACAGCTATTGCTGCTGTTGCTGCTGCTCGACCAGCGCGTTCGCCTCAGGACCGCCCTGGATGAACAGCGGCTTGTCCGGTGATTCGACCTTGGCAATCCGCGCCAGCGCCCCTCGCGTGTCCACCGTCTTGCCGCCGTAGCCCTCGAAGACCACGCGGTCGCCCGGCACCAGACTGCTCCGTGTCCATCCCTGCCGCTGGACCGAGTTGGGGCTCGTGAGCTCCATGTTCCACGTCGTCACCTTGCCGCTGGCGTCGGTGACGTCGATGTAGACGCGCATGTGGGGGTTCGTCCACGCCACCTGCTTGATGACGCCTTCCAGCTTGACCTTCTTGGTTGCGTCGTATTCGGCCGCGAAGGAGTGGTGCGCCGTTGCGACCTGGGCTCCACATATGAGGACGAGCCCGCCCACCACCACGCCAAGTGTCTTTGCCATAACCAGACCCCCAACACCATGCTGTGCGTCGACACATCGACGACGCGTGACCGAAGCACTGCCCCTACCGCGGCGCGTCAGGCGCGCCAGGGTCGGCGCCCACTCCCGCGAACAACGACCTCCCGTCAGCAGTGATGACCGAGCGTGGATTGCCGCGTGTCTTGACGATCTTGCCCAGATACCCCTCGACCGTGATCTTGTCGCCCACCTTCAGGGTCCGACTCGACCAGCCATTCCGCACCAGGGCGCTTGGACTCGCCAGTTCCATGTTCCACGTGGTCACCGTCCCATCCGCCTCCGGGACCTCCACATAGAAGCGCGCATGCGGGTTCGTCCACTCCACCTTCGAAACGGTTCCTGTGACCTTGAACGTGGCGTTGGCGTCGTACTCGGCGGCAAAGCTATGGTGTCCTGCAAGCGCTTCAAACGCGTACAGAAGAAAGAACCCCGCCACGAGCAGCCCGAGTTTCATCATCGGAACACCTCCCGCTGCGTGCACCCCACGCACGTGACCACCGTGATGGGATAGGACATGACTGGCTTGTGGGGCGCGTGCTGGTGCAAGGCCCGTTCCGATGGTACCCCTAAGTCTTCGAAGTTGAAAGCCGGGCCAGTATCGGTGATTACGAATCAGAGTCGATGCGAGAGATCGATCGAAGAGGAAAAAATCCGCGGAGAGAGCGGAAAATTCAGCGCTCTCGTGACGTCATAGTCTCGTCCATCCAGCAGCGCCTCACCGGCCCGGATGCGCGGCGGTGACGCCTCTTGTACGCACCTGCTCAGAGTCCCTTCTCGATCAACTGGTTGTAGAAGAGCCGAAGGATGCCGGAGAGCCGGCCGGGGGCGTAGTGCGCGAACCGCTGCGGCACCTTGAATTCCTTGATGATCTGGTCGAGCGTCCTGCCCGCCAGGACCATCTTCGCCACCTCGTCGCGCATGAGGACGAAGTAGTCCCGCTGGTCGACCACGTCGGCGATTCCGCGCCCGACGTGCACGGGTCCGTGGCCGGGCACGTAGGTGTCGACGGCGAGGTCGCGATCGATGATGCGGTCGAGGATGTCGATCGTTCCCTGAATGTTGGCGAAGAAGACGCCGGCGGCCTCGGCCTGGCCGGGGTGCACCTCGTTGTTGAGCAGGTCGCCCATGAACATCACCCGCCGCTGCGGGACGTACATCGTCATGTCTCCGCTGGTGTGCCCGTACCCTTCCGCCCGCGCCTGGAACGTCAGCCCGCCGAGGAGCACCGTCAGCGCGCCGTCGAATCCGATCGACGGCGGCGGCAGCTCGGCGCCCTTGTAGAGCGGCAGCCCCTGCGCCTTCCGCTCCTCGAATTCCTTCAACTCGTTCTGATAGTAGGCCCGGATCTGGTCGCGGGTACCGATGTAGACCGGTTTGTCCTCGCGGAAGTACCAGGCGCCGGTCGAATGATCGCCAGAAGCATGGGAGGCGAACAGATAGACGGCCTTCTTGTCGGTGACCTTGCGAATGAAGGGAAGATCGTTGTTGCGGATGTCGCTGTCGAACACGAGCACGCCCTCGTCCGTGACGACGAAGCTGGCGTTGCTGCCGGCGCCGGTCATCGTGTAGACGTCTTTCGCCACCTGGACCATGCGCCGCGTGTCCTGGGCGGCGACGCCGGGAGCGAACGCGTGGAGGCAGAGCAGCACACCCGCCACGACGAGCGCCCCCGTGACGAGCCGGAGCGCGAACGTGGAGATCGCCCTAGCGCGTCGCCGTGGACGAGGCTGCGGCTGCGTCATAGACGATTCGCCCGCCCACGATCGTCATAACCGACCTGATGTCCTTGATCTGATCGGCCGGGACCGTCAGGTAGTCGCGATCGATGACGACCATGTCCGCCAGCTTCCCGGGCTTGACCGACCCCAGATTGTTCTCCTGGAGAATCTGGTACGCGCTGCCGCGCGTGTGAGCGATGAGCGCCTCCTCCCGGGTCACCGTGCGGCGATTGACCACCGTGCCGCCGACCATCTTGCCCGTGACGGCGAAGGCGAGCGTCACGAATGGCTTGTACTGGTTCACCTCGAACGCGTCGGTGCCGAGGCCCCAGATGATGCCGCTGTCCTGGATGAGCCTGAAGTCCGGCATGGAGTACGCCCGGTCGCCGTGGGCGCGGTGGTAGATCCCGCCCATGATGGTTGCGCGCGGCTGGACGCCGGCGGTGATCCCCAGGGTCTTCATCCGCTCCAGGTGCGTGGCAGTCACCTGCTCGTCGTGGATGAGCACCCAGCGCAGGTTCCGGACCGGGAACTCACGGTTGATCCTTTCGATCTGGTCCAGGAAGCCGTTGAACGTGTGCTCGAGCGTCGTGTGGGCGTGGAGCGGCATACCTGCTCTGGCCACCTCACGCGCGATGCGCCCCCACTGCTCGAATGCCTCCGGCGGCTGGGTCCCGCGCGGCGCGACCATGCTGTCGCCGGCCGGCCCGTACAGCCCCTCGCCGTACGCGGTGCGATCGACCCAGTTGTCGCCCTGAAAGAGCGTGATCTCCGCGATCTTCGGCAGGTTCTTCATGACCGTGTCGGCGTTGTTCCCCATCGGGATTGCCACGATGCAGAAGAAGCGTTTGTCGAGGCGGCCCTCCTTCGCCCAGCGGCTGAAGATCGGTACGAACTCGTCGGGGCACGTGCCGCTCGACGCGGTGAGGCCGGACGCGTTCAGCTCGCGGATCATCGCCATGCTGTTGGCTTCGACCTGCGCCAGCGTCGGACGCGGGATCGCCTCCGACACGCCGGTCGCGGGGCCGAAGCTGGCGCCGCTCGCGTCGAGCACGCCCGTCGGCTGCCCGCTGGCATCGCGCACGATCCACGGATCCTTCCGCATCGCCAGACCGAGCACCTCCACGGCGCGGCTGTTCAGGTACGTCTCCGCCCGCGTGAACTGCAACAGCACCGGGTGGTTCGGCGCCACCTTGTCGATCTCCGCCTTCGTGAGCGGCCGCTTGTCGTCGGCGAACTGGTCGGGCGACCAGCCGCCCAGCGTGTAGACCCACTGCCCCGCGGGCAGGGAATTCGCCTTGGCGCGGATCATCTCGAGCGCCTGCTTCCGCGTGTCCACGTTGTCGAGGCGCAACTCGACGGTCCACAGGACGCCCTCTTCCATGTAGTGGGCGTGATTGTCGATGAGCCCCGGCACCACGGCACGGCCGCGGAGGTCGATGCGGCGCGCCGACGGACCCGCCAGGCGCGCGACCTCCTGGTTCGTCCCGACCGCGACAATGCGGTCGCCCCGGACGGCCACCGCCTGTGCGATGGAGAAGCGGTCGTCGACGGTGATGATCTTCCCGTTGGTCAGAATGAGATCGGCGGTCGGCTGCTGACTTGTCCCGCCTTGCGCGAAGGCGGATCCGCGGACGACAAAGGGCGTCGCCACGGCGGCCGCCGCCACGAGCGCCGTGAGGAGCGCGTGACGAGTGGGGTTCTTCATGTGACTTCCTCCTGAACATCCGCGGCCGGCTCTTCGCTGCGGCTGGCGCCGGCGTCGATCCACCACCCGACGGTCCCGAGCAGGATCAGCGCACCCACGACGACGAGAACGACTGCAAGAATCATTGACACTGCGGACCTCAGAACGCGTTGCCGATGAACGGCAGCATGCGGCCCCAGTAGATCACGCCGACCCACGAGCCGATGCCCATCGCCGCCACCAGCTTGTCGAGCGGGGCGGCGTCCGCGTCGACCTCGAGCGACCAGGTTCCGCTGAACACGGTCAGGTACAGGAAATGTGCCCCCGTGACCACGAGAAAGACGACTTTCCACAGGAACGCGATGTTCTCCGTGTACTGGCTGGCGGCGGCAACGAAGAACAGCATGCCCGTCACCAGGTTGAGGCCGAAGCCGAGCATGCCCCACGGGAGCAGCCGGTGCAGCGCCGCGAACGACAGCGGCTTCATCGCGCCGAGGACCCGCAGGTTCACCGCCAGCAGCACGCCGAGGACGAGGCACAGGCCGAGGAAGTGCAGCGCCTCGGCCGCCGGCCACGCCCAGGGGTACTGCGACACGAACTCCGCGATCGTGGCGCTCGTCAGCCAGCCCGTGGGTGCGCCCGCCGCGGCGGCAGCGGGACCGACGAGGATCTCCGGATGGCGAATCTCGCCGCCGATGGCCGCCGCGCGCGCCATCAGCCCCATGGTGATGACCGACAGCAGCAGGACGGCGCCGACGCTGGCACGCGGCAGATGGGGAAGACGCCGCCCCTGCCAGAGCGCGACCCAGGCGATGAAGCCCGTGATCTGCATCCAGACGAACGCGAGGAGGGCCGCCGTCTCGTGCGTTCTGATGGCGTCGACCGACACGCCGTCGAGCGCCTCGATCGCGGTGCCGGCCGCGGCGCCCGTCAGGTAGACGGGCAGCGTTGCCAGCGCCACTACGAACAGCACTTCGAGGCTGGCGCGCAACAGGTGGTCGTCGCGCCGGGCGAGCGCCAGCAGGATGAGGCCCAGTGCGGCGACGCTCCCGACCGTCGGGACGTGGTTGAGCAGCAGGTGCACGTGTGGAATCGTCAGCGAACCCATGGCGCCTTCTTGTGACCTCCTACACGTACGCCAGCAACCGGCCCATGGTCACCGCCGCAGTCCACGCCACCAGTGACAGGGCCGCCAGCGTCTTCTCGTAGGGCACGGCCGCCGTCTCCTCCTGGGCGTCGAAGACGTTGCGCCGGATCAGCCCGATGACCGATACGCCGATGGCGACGAACACGAGTTTCGTCATGAAGAGCGGGTCGGTGCCCCGCCGCGTCGCATCCGCGGCAAAGAGCATCGATCCGGTGACCAGATTGAGCCAGAAGCCGCCCCACATGACGCCGAACATCGGGCGCAGCGCGCCCACCGTGAGCCGACGACCGATGCCGAGCAGCCGCAGGTCGATCACGGCGCCCGCGCCGACGAGCAACCCCATCCCGAAGGTGTGCAGCGTCAGAATGGTTGGAAACGCCCAGATTGTTTCGCCTTCTCGCACCCACGTGGACAGGCTCGAGGATTCGAGCCACGTGAGTATTGCCATCACGCACCGCCTCTCCCGCGACCTCCCGTCGCCAATTCGAACATCACCTCTCCGTCGGCCTTGACCGCCGGCTTCGCCCAGTGAACCATGCCGCGCAGCCTGCCCGCCGGCTGCGCGAGCGTCACGGTCAGCGTCTGCTGCTCGGTGGCGGCGAGCCGCGGCACGCGCCAGACGGCCACCATCTTCGACGCGCCGTCCCGCCGCAGCTCGTACCCGGCGCCGGTCGCATTCACCACCACGGCGTTCTCGGGCAGCTCGACTTCGACCGTGACCTCCTCCGCCGTCAGTCCCCTGTTTTTCACGCCTGCGTTCGTCACGTTGACCGTGTAGGTTGCGCCGTTCGGTCCCTGCGGCCCCGCGGTCAGCCGCGCCGACAGCGGCACCAGCTTGCCGAGATCCTCCATGGCCCACGTCCAGATTTCCTTGAGCACCGCCTCGGGCAGGCGCTGCGGCGAGTAGCTCCCCATGCGGACGCGGTTGCGTCCGGGCGGCCCGGCCGGCCGCGGCGTCGTCGGCGCAATCGCCGGATCGAGCTGCTTCCACTGCTCCCGCTGGGCGGCCACGTGGTCGTAGACCATGCGCTTGAACCACTCGAAGTCGCCGTTGACTTCCGCGGCGCCATGCCGCGGCGTCTCGAACGTCTCTCCGTGGCACTGGCCGCAGCCAATCACGGCGACGGCGAGCTGCTGGCCGCGGGACGCCGCCTTCGGCAGCTCGACGCGCCATGCGCCGGGCTTCTGCACGGGCGGCAGGCCGCTGAAGTACGCCGCCATGTCGGCAATCTCCTGGTCGCTCAGCTCCGACTCGACGTAGGCGGGCATGCGGCCGACGGGATTGCGCACGTAACTCCGGAACCGCTCGTACGTGACGTCGATTCGGCCGGCGAGCGCGGGGCCGAACGCGCCTTCACCGTCGGCGCCGTGGCAGTTGCGGCACGACGTGTTGCCGAGCGCCCAGTGCGTCTTGCCGGCCTCGGCGTTGCCGGCCGGCGCGGCGGGTTGCGCCGCCGCCGGGGCTCCGGCGACGAGGAGGAGCAGACCAACGAGGGCGAGATACGATCTACGCATGACTGACTCCGCTTCTAGCGTGGTTCGTCCACGCGGCAGGGCGTCGGATCCCATCCCGACCGATCGGGGATCTTCTTGAACGGATAGGTGGTGGTGTACGGCTGGGCGAGGTACTCGGGATCGGTCACGATCGAAGTGGCCACGAGCCACCGGTCGCCGTTCGGCTCCGTGAACGTCTCGAAGTGCTCCTCGAGCCTCGCGTTCTCGCCGTAGGGCACGCCGTTCTTCCGCAGGTACCCGGCGCGCATGTGTGTCGTGACGACGCGCAGCCGGCCGTTCAGCGAGCCGCCCCCACGGCCACCGGATCCCTCCCACGTCGCCACCGAGTAGCCCTGCCACGACGGCTGAACGGAGGCGGGCGGCGCGCCGGCGCCGAAGCGGAAGAGGCGTGTCTGCGTGCCGGAATCGATCTCCATCTGAAGCGCGTTCTCGTTGGCCCACTGGAGGTGGAGCCGCGACGGCACCCGCATGATCGCGGCGGCGCCGTAGGAACGGCATTCGTTCCCGTCGGCGCGATCACGGGCCGGATCCCACGCGGCGGCGACCTTCCGGGCGGCGGGCGTCAGCGGAATCATGGTGTAGTCGCCCTTCGGCGGCATCAGCATGCGCAGATGCCAGTGCTCGGTGACGACCGACACCCAGGTGCCGGTGTAGTCGCGGGGAGCCGCCGCGCGGGCGCTCGCCTGGCCGGCGCCTCCCGCGCCTCCGCGCCCCTGCGCGCCAACCGCGTCCTGCAGCAGCACAACCGCAAGCAGTCCGACAGCCGTCGTCGTCAGCCCGTGCACACGCATGCGCTCAGTCGATCCGTCCCTGCCACGCCCATCGGTCGGCGGGCCGCCGAACGCCGACATACAGTCGTCTCCTTTCGAACTCGGTGCACTCGGCCGTTGGTAGTAGGTAGCCCGAACGGCGAACCGTGAACCCTGAACCCTGAGCCACCTACCGGCTACCACCTACCGACCGATACACCGCCTCGACGAACGTCTCGGTCGTCCACGGCCCGGTCGCCCGGCCGTACCGACGATCGTAATCACGGGTCGGCCTCGCGGCCTTCACCTGCGACAGCGTCATCCCCTTCTTGACCATGTCCTGAACGCGGTCGCGGATGACCGTCATCATGTCTCGGTAGTAGACCACCTCCGCGTGATCGGCGAGGCGGCCGTGCCCGGGCACGATGAGCGTCCCGCCGGCCGCGTTGGCCGCGGGGATGGCCACGTCGATGAGCCGATTGAGCGACTCGACGAACGCGGTGATGCTGCCGCCGGCCTCGATGTCGATGACGGGGTAGCCGGTGAGATCGAGCAGATCCCCGGCGCTGACGACGTCCGACTTCCGGAAGAAGACGATGCTGTTGCCGTCGGTGTTCGACGGCTGGTGCATGATGACCACCGCCTCGTCGTTGAAGTACAGCCGCTTCTGCGCAATCGAATAGGTGTTGTCGGGCCAGCCGAGCTCGGGGATCTTCGGCGTTCGCCCCGTTGGGCCGGCCAGGCGATGGAACATCGTGTAGTACGAGATGACCGATGCCTTCGTCGTGTCGAGCGCGCCTTGCGGACCCGCCGAGTAGTTCGGCTCGCGGAACGGGATGATCTCGCCGGTGTCGGCGATGGCGGCGTTGCCGCCGACATGGTCCTCGAACTCGGTCGTATCGACGATGTAGCGCAGCGGCCGCGTGGAAATCGTCTTCATGGCCGCGAGCACCTTGTCGCTCATCGACGCCAGGCCGGTATCGACGAGCAGGACCCCGTCGTCTCCCGCCTGCACCGTGATGTTCGCGCCGGCGCCGACAATCATGTGGACCTTGCCCTGTACGGGCAGGATCTGGACCTCGCCCGGCGCAGGCGCACTCGATCGTGGCGGCCAGACCGTCGGCCCCCCGGCGGCCGGCGTTCCCTGTGTGGCAACCTCCTGACCGAGGCTGGCGAGCGCGAGGCACACCGCAGCCGCGATCGCGAGCGCCGATGCGGGCCGATGGACCCGCCGCGCGGGGGAGTGCACGAAAGGCATGGCTAGCGCTCCGCCGCGCCCTCGGGCGCCGGCACCGTCGGCTTGGCAAACGTCTTCATCTTCG
The DNA here is from genome assembly GCA_001767525.1 of Acidobacteria bacterium RIFCSPLOWO2_12_FULL_68_19. Lineage (GTDB taxonomy): Bacteria > Acidobacteriota > Vicinamibacteria > Vicinamibacterales > UBA2999 > MELF01. The sequence goes on from MELF01000015.1 coordinate 77,059, forward strand.
CGATGAACTCGGGGTACATGGTCTCGGGCCCGCCCACCCGCGCTTCGTAGGGCGTACCGAACCGGTCGGCGAACTTCGGATTCAGCGCCGGAAGGGGACTCTGGCCGGGAAGGAAGTGAGGCACCGTGCCCCTCGGGACGGCGGTCTCGGTCGCCTCCTCGCACGGGTACGGCGCCATCACCATGGCGGAATCGAACACCCACATCATGGTCGTGCGAACGTACGGCTCGGCGAGATAGACGGAGTCGTAGAGGATCGACGTCGCCTGCAGGTAGTTGCCGACGCGCCGCCACCGCGTGTGCACGACCGACTGGTCGCTGCGCATCAGCCCATAGCGACGGATGTACGCCTCCTTCAAGTGGGTCGTCGTGACCACGAGCGTGTTGCCCTCCCATGCCCCGGTCGAAAAGCCGCTCCAGGTGTGCGGCGCGTGCGCCGGCGGGTGCGGACGGCCGTCCATCCAGATGCTCGTCTCCTGCTCCATCATGTTGATGTGGCCGTGGTACGCCACGAGCTTTTGAGTGGGCTGGTCGATCTCCGGCCAGAAGCGGACGGGCGAGAGCGGTCCCTCGAGCGAATAGTCCCACGCGTGCGGCCGGCACACCCACTCGGCGACGTCGAAGTCGTCTGGGGACCAGCTCTGGGCCCGCCAGCGCCCCTCGGCGCTGAGCGGCACCCCCGCCGCGTCGCCGATCATCCCGCTGCCGTCCTGGTTGCGCGGCAGCGGACGCCACAGGCCGGCGATGTCGACCTGCGCCAGCCCAGGGTGGCTGCAGATCGCCACCACCGCCGCGGTGAGAAGCAGACGACCGGGTCCCTGCCGCCCCATGGAGGCGCCCATCTTACGTGCCGCGGTACGGGGGGTCAAGGCGCGGATTCCGCTACCGGATCGCGATCGGCCGCACCGGCGAGCCGGTGGCGCCCCTGATCCGCTCGGTCAGATTCAGGTAGAGGAACTCGTACACGCGGTCGCGCGCCAGGTCGCGCAGATCCATGTTCTCGAGCATCCCGACACCGCCGAAGAGCAGCTCGTGGTGCACGTTGCCCAGTTCGGGCCTGACCGGCGGCTGGATCGTGACACAGCAGCTGTCGGCGCCGACCATCGAGGCCTTCTTCGCCACGGCCCACCGCGACACCTCGACGCCGATGCCGGGCGATCCCTGGTTCTCGCCGACGAAGAAGCGCGCGTCGTTGTACTTCTGCGAGTTGGTCCAGTGCACCGCCCAACCGTAGTTGAAGAGGATGGCGTCGCCCGGCTCGATGCCGTCCTCGCTGATGCCCTGCCTGGCCAGCGCGCCGCGCACGTCGGCCATCGTCACTTCGTAGCGGCTGTCGAGCACCGGCACGCCCTTGTAGCCGGCGATGTCGATCAGGAGCCCGCGCGTGACGATCGGCTTCACCTGCTCGACGCCGAGCGCTTCGAGACCGCCCTGCCCGCGGTTCCGGCCGGTCAGGTCGTCCTGGGTGAAGCCGTTGTAGTAGACGTTCTTCAGCGTCCCGTCGGCCATCCGCACCACGCGCCCCTGATGGCCGAAGGCGTCGTACTGGGTGCCCATCTGCCCGATGTAGCCCGTGAAGTACTCCTGCTGGGCGAAGCCGGCGCCCTCCTTCACGGGCGCCGGCGCGAGATGGGTGATCAGGTAGAAGGGTCGATTTCCGTACTGCGGCATGTCGGGCTCGTAGACGTGCCCCAGCTCGTAGGCCTGGCCGGTCTTCGGAATGCGGAGCGCTCTCAGGATCTTCTCGGGCGTGATGTAGTTGCTGTTGCCGGCCTGGTCCTTCGGACCATGGGGAGACGGCCACCACGGGCCTTTCTCGCGCGTTTGCGCGAGCAGGCCGCCTCCGGTCGCGAGGGCGGCGGCGAGAGCGGTGAACGCGGCGAGCCGCGCCACAGTCGAGGTCGTCGTCATTGGCTCCTCCAGTCAGCGCCGAAAATCAGGCCACATCTCGGCGAGGCCGCTCAGCCGCTCGAGGGTGAGCGTGTTGCGCACCTGCTCGCCGTTCAGCATCGTCGGCGGAAACACCAGCGTGACCTGCGCCCCGGCCGTGTCGAAATTGCGCATGAACGACCCGCCCACCGCCGCCGGATTGACGGCGCCAAGCTGATAGTGGAACAGGGTGCGGCTCTTCGGTTGCACGATGTAGGTGCCGAAATACGACACCGATCCCTGCAGCGCCGCCCGCGCTTCGTCGATCGTGGGAACGGCGCTCGCAAACCTCTGGCGCCCCGGAGGCGGGAGGTAGAGCACCGCCATGTGGCCGGTCGGCGTGTACACGATCACGCTGGGATCGCGGGAGGCCGGCCGCACGTTGGCGCCGCGCGCGTTGATCATCCCGGAGCCCGTCCACCGCCAGAACCCGACGAGCGCCTCCTGGTACGCCGGCAGCGCCTCGAGTTCGGGAATTCGCTGCCACGTCGTCCGGACGGCCGGCCGCTGGTCGGGCCCATTCTCGACCAGGACGAGCTCCGTGTCCCTTCGCTGGAACGTGCGAAGCACGCGCCGGTCCTTGCGGCCGGGATTCAGATCGCCCGCGATCAGGTACGTGGCCGTCGCACCGCTCGCCTCGACGGTGTACCTTCCCCATGAGGCCTCATAGGTCTGCAACTGCTCGGCGGGATTGAGCGAAGCGGGCCGGCCCGCCTGCGTCACGACCTCGATGGCGTGGCCCGTCGCATCATGGATGAGGATGCCGACCGGGTTGTCGACGGGCGCGAGCGGCTGGGCCGGAGCGGCACGCTGGAGCGATACGAGCCTCCACGTCCCGACCAGCGGGTGCGTGCCGGCTGTGCCCGCCTGGCCGGTGACGGTGACACCCGATCCGACTGCGCCGAGCAGCGCGATGCCGAGCGAGATGAGCCGCACCGGTCCTCCTATCGACTGCGGTCGAAGACGGCTGTCTCCGTCTCGGAGAGCCCGTCGGACGATTGGGTCTTCTGAATCGTGAGGATATCGCCCGTCCGGGTCCAGATCTCCTTGCTGTCGGTCGTGAAGTCGCCGAACGGCGTCGATACGACGCGGCGCGCCGTGATGAGGAAGCGGTCACCGTCCCATGCCGCACGCGCCTTCTCGGTGACGCCGGGAATCGGAACGGCGACTTCGCTGCCGTCGAGCGTGTAGGTCGCCTTGACCGCATCGGTGCGCGGATACCGGATCTCCACATGGACCGCGCCGGCCTGCTGGGTGACGACCAGTTCGCTCGGAAAGCTCACCTTCGCATTGTTCCCCGTCGCTCCGGCGCTGCTCTTCGCCTGATTGAGCTTCCAACTGCCCGACAGATCGGGCCGGTCCTGCCCGAGCAGGCCCGCCGACGCCGCCAAGAGCGCGGCGGCGACGCACCATCGCACCGTCGCACCGTCGCACCACCTGACGCACCGTCGCACCATCGCACCCTCGGACGCACCGTCGCACCGTCGCATCATCGCACCGTCGCACCGTCCTCCCCAGCCGCAGAGGAGCCGGCAAACAGCTCCTTCCCGGTGGCGACGAGCGTCACCGTCGTCGCATTCGCGGTGGTCGTGCCGTCGCGGGCCAGATATCCGCGCACGACGACTTCAGCGCCGACCGGCAGGTCCTCGCGCCGCCATCCGCGCCGGTACAGTGCGGCGGGGGCCCCGGTCTCGAGCTCCCACGTGAGGGTCTTGCCGTCGGCCGTCCTGACGTCGATGTACAGGTGCCCGTGCGGGTTGGACCACAGCATCCGGGTGATCGTGCCCCGCAGCGTAATCGGCTTGTTCGCGTCGTACTGGGCCGCGAACGAGTGGTGCGCCTCGACCGAGGCGGAGACGCCGCATACGAGTGCGGCAATGATGGCGACGAACGGCTTGTGCATGGCGAACCTCTCATGACCATCCGCGCGGTCTATTGCCGACCGCCTACTCCTTGCGAGCCGCGTCGTGCAGGTTCTTCAAGTGCTTCAGATCCACGTTCCCCTCGTGGCACGAGTCTCCGAAATCGAAGTCGACCTCCTCGGGCGACGTCCCGAGCTTGACGTGCGGCGCCGGAAAGCGCATCGTCCACGGACGGGTGAAGACCTTCGGATCGGTCACGGTCGCTTCCCACCACATCGTGCTCGCGTTGATCATCCGGAAGCGCTCGACGACGTGCGCGGCGTCGCTCATGATGTCGCCGCCCAGGTTGACCCAGCTCTTCCCGTTGAGATTCGTCGTCTCGACGACGAACGTGTCGCCGTCCCAGCGGCCGCGGGAATCGCCCATCCACAGCCGAATCGAATCGGGCAGCGGCGGCCGCCCGTCGAACCGGATGATGCGCGTCGCCGGATGCGTGCTGTGAAAGATCGCGATCTTGTCGCGCGACTGCGCGATGAAGAAGTTGTAGACCATCATCCGCGGCATGCCGGGCAGGATGCACTTGGCGACGTTCTCCTCGTACGCCGACTCGGCGCGCCGCCGGCGCTCGCGCTCCGCCAGGGCCCACGGCTGGTACGGGAGGACGCCGTCGGGAGGATCGACGATGAGCGTCGGCCCTTCGCCCGCGATGCCGAAGCCGCCGAGGTGCTCTTCCCAGCTGTAGGTGGCGGCGCCGCCGGAGAGTCGCCAGCTCCCGCTCAGGTCCGGCCTGCCGTCGCGCGTCCGCGGAATCGGCGTGCGCGCCTCGGCCAGCGTGCGCGCCGCGGCGGCTTCCGCCGCCAGCGTGCGCCCCGCGGTGAACTGCGCTTCCTGCCGCGCGGCCGCGGGGGTGAACCACAGCACCAACAGTGCCACCGTGACCGGTCGAACGCTGCGCGTCACAGGCTACTCCTTCGGAACCTGGATCGGCGTGTCCCAGTCGCGTTCCCAGGTGAGCGGGACGCCCGCCTCGTCCAGCAGCGCGTGACATTCGTATTCGAGCAGGCGCGCGTCGCGCTGCCGCGCGATGGGCACGCGGATCGTCCACGGCCGCTCGAAGACGTTCGGGTCGGTGAGGGTGACCTCGTAGTCGAGCGTGTCCGGGCCGACTGCCGTGTAGCGCTCCTCCACCTGCGCCGCCTGGCTGTAGAAGTTGCCGGCCATGTCGAGCCACGTCCAGTCGCTGAGGTTGGTCACCCTCACCACGAGCGTGTTCCCCTCGAAGCGGCCGCGCGACAGGCCGCCCCAGAACGGAATGCCCTGCGGCACCGGACGACCGGTGAGCGGCACCATGCGCCGGATGTGCATCCACTCGTAGACGAATGCGACGAACTCCTTCGACTGGACGATCTCGAACGGCCAGCCGAGATAGGTGATTCGCGGGACGCCAGGGATGTAGCACTTGGCGAGCGGATCGGGATTCCGCAGCGGATCGTACGGGAACGTAGTTCGGCTCCTGGCGAAGTTCTCTTTCTTGCGGGCGAGCGCCCACGGCTTGTACGGGATGAGGCCGCCGGGCGGATCGACGACCACTCCCGTGCCCGCCGGCACGCCCCAGGACGCGCCGTGCGGCTCGAGATCGTACGGGGCGAGGCTCCATACGCGCCAGACCCCCTGCAGGTCGGGGTGGCCGTCGGCGGTGCGCGGCGGGGCATACGACGAGCCAGACCTCGTCTGACCGGCGACAGGGGCGGTCGCGAGCGCCATGACGAGCATGGCGCCCGCGGCGGCGCCGCACGCGGCGATTCGGCCGGCCATCGCTACCACCCGCCGACGACGGACTCCCAGCACCCGACTGCCACCTGAGCGCTCAGAAGGAGTACTTCAACGCGAACTGCATGATGCGCGGATCGCCCGCCACCAGGTAGCGGCCGAAGTTCGGGTTGGCCAGATTCAGGACGGGCGCCTGGTTGTTGTTCGGATTGCCGTCGACCGGTCCGGGCCTGAACCAGTTGAACGCGTTGAACGCCTCGATGCGCGCCTCCACCCGGTGCGTCTCGGCAAACCGGAACGAGCGCACGAGCGCCAGATCGACCACGCGCGTACCCATGCCCTCGTAGCCGTTCCGCTCCGAGGTCCCGTAGGTGCCGAGCGCCGGCTGCGCAAACGCCTGCGGGTTGAACCAGGTGTCCCTCGTCTTCGCGCCGTAGGGATTGTCGGCGACCTGGGTGGCACGCTGGTACTGCATGCCGCTCAGCGCGCGATCGCTGCCGGCCATGATGCTCATGGCGAGGCCGGAGTAGGCCCGGAAGATGCCCGACAGCCGCCAGCCCGACGCGATCATGCGCGTCGCGGTATTGGTGAACTGCGGCGTCTCGATGCTCGCCGTCAGGTTGAGCATGTGCGTCGGCGAGTCGCTGCAGCGTCCCTCGTCGGACTCGAAGATCTCGTCGGCATTCGCCGGAGGGTCGACGAGCGACACCGGACGCATGTAGCCGGTGCCGACGTTGAGCGGCGTGCCACCCTGATTGATCAGGCCGCGGCAGGTCGACCAGGTGTAGTTGGCGTTGGCGCTGACGCCGCTCGCCGAGCGGCGCTGAGCCGAGAGGAGCAGGCCGTGGTACCGCTGCCACCCTTTGTCGGTAATCCAGTCGAGGTACCCGATGTACCGGCCGATGGCCGGATTCGCCTGCGTCAGCTCGCGGCGCACGTCGGTCGGCGCCGCCGAGCAGTTCGGGTACGTCGTCGTTCCGGTCGGCGAGGCCGGATTGCGCAGCGTGCAGGGGCTCGTCGGCGAGGCGAGGCCCGCCGGAAGGACGCCCGGGTTGCCCGTGACCTCACCCCACACGTTCATCAAGTAATTGCCGAGATAGCTGGCCGACACGCCAAGGTTGTCCCCGATCTGCCGCTGGACGCCGACGTTCCAGCTATGCACGCGCGTCGTCTCGAGATCGTACGGCACGGAGATGAGGAGCGCGTACGCTGGGAACTCGGACACCGATCCCGGCGTGAACGGGAAGGGATTGACGCGGCCGGCCGCGCGCCACGGGTCGTCGAGCGAATACGGGCCGGGGTTGATCAGACGCTGCTCCAGGCCGAACGGCGGCGCATTGGCCGCATCGAAGTAGAACTCGCCGGCGATAAAGTTGCTGTTCATGCCGTACCCGGCACGTACCGAGGTACGCCCGTCGCCGAACGGATCCCAGGCGAGACCGACGCGCGGCTGGACGTTCGCCCACTCCGGGTACATGCCGGCCTTGCTCGGGAAGCCCGGATCGCCGGGATACGCCAGGCCGGGCGGCGCCTGGGGATACACGGTACTGCGCACCCCAGATCGGAGCCGGTTGATGTCGAAGTTGTAGGTCTGGCCTTTCTGGTGCTGCTGCGGGAACCAGGGCTCCCACCGCACCCCGTAGTTGAGCGTGGCGTTGGACGACAGCTTCCACGTGTCCTGGCCGTAGAGGCCGAAATACTTCTGCTTGATGTCGACCGAGAACGGCGGCGCCTGGCGGAACTCGAACACCCGGCCGAGCAGGAAGTCAGCCAGCGGCAGCCCCGTCTGGTTGCCGTTGAAGTTGAAGGTGCCGGTCGATCGGATGTTCATGTGGGTCTTCCAGTCGTTCAACCCCACGGACACCCCAAGACCCCACTGATGATTGCCGCGCACCAGGGTGAGGTCGTCGGAGAAGCCGTACGTGTTGGGCCGGTACCAGGAGTCGGTCTCGGTGCCGAAGTTGAGGCCGAAGGCGCCAGTGATGCTGATCACCGTGTACTTCGGCACAGAGGTGTAGATGTTGATGCCCGCCTCCCGCGGCTCGAACATGTCCGCGTTGGTCCGGTGGACGTTGGTCCGGTTGGCCGCGAAACGGACGTTGTTGACGGCGGTGCTGGACAACACCTGCGTGTAGCCGACCGCCAGCGACTGCGAGCTGTTGTCGCGTCCGCCGGCGCCCGGGTTCCCGGCCACCAGGATGTTGTCCGGGGTGTTGCTGAGCGCCGGCTCCCAGGACGTCGTCGTCCGCATGTAGCGCCCGAAGAGCGACTGGTTCTGGCTCATCTGCCAGTCGATGCGACCGATGCCCTGGACGTCGTGCGGCCTGGTCTGGCGCGAATAGGTGATGCGACCGCACGGGTCGGTGGTCGTCGGCAGCCGGCGGGAGATATTGACCGCCGCCGGACTGAGGAGCGCGGGATTGATCTGGTTGTTCGCGAACCCCAGCGCCGCGGGAAGCGTAAGGTTCCCCTGCGCCCGGCACGCCGCCGACGCGACTTGCGTGAAATCGCCCTGCAACATCGCCGCGGTCGGAATGAGCGTGAAGATGTCAGCCGGCGTGTGCGTCGCGCGGGTGTCCTGAATGGCGCCGAAGAAGAAGATCCGATCCGTCGCGATCGGGCCGCCGAGCGTGCCGCCGTATTGGTTGCGCACCAGGCCGTCGCTCTGCCGCTCGCCCGTGCGTGCATTGATCCGCGCAAACGGGCTCGTCGCGTTGAACCGGTGGTGACGCGCGAACTCGAACAGGTCGCCGTGCAGCAGGTTCGTGCCCGATTTGGTCACCACGTTGACCGTGCCGCTCCCCTGCCGCCCGTTCTGGGCGTTCTGCGAGCTCGTCTCCACGCTGAACTCCTGCAGCGCGTCGGGAAACGGCAGCGGCAGGTTGAGGCCGTCGAGCACGTTGTTGTGCATCGCCCCGTCGAGCAGGTACGACACCGCGAACGGCTGGCCGCCGGTAATCGCGATCCCGCGGCTCGTCGTCATGCTGCGACTCGTCGTCTGGATGCCGGCCTCGGTGGCCGCCCCGGCCAGCGTGATGAGCTGCACCGGGTTCCGCCCTTCGAGCGGCAGCGCTTCCACCTGCTCGTTGTCGACGACCGACCCGATGGCGGGATTGCGCGTCTCGACGAGCGGCGCCGCGGCTTCGACCGACACCGTTTCCTGGAGGCTGCCGAGCTGCAGCGTCACCGAAATCACCGGGTTGCTGTTCACCTGCAGCACGATGCCGGTCTGCGCGTAGGCGCGGAACCCGGAGAGCGACACCTCGAGCCTGTACGGGCCGAGCGGCAGGTTCAAGAGGGCGTACGAGCCGGTATCACTGGTGACCGCCTCGCGGCGGAACCCGGTCTCAGTCTGGATGGCGATCACGGTGGCGCCCGGCAGGACGCCGCCGCTCGAATCGGTCACGGAGCCGTTGATCTGCGCCGTCGCCTGGGCCCACGCCGGGGCGGCGCCCAGGAGCACGACGACCAGAACGCCGACGAACGCGCGTAACACGCAAAGCATTCCAAGCCTCCTCATGAATCACGAGCGAGCCCCGAAGTAGTGCGTGCCGAATGGATGGGTCGCAGATAAAGAACGGCGCGATGAATGCGCGTGAGTTATAGCCGCCGGAGAGGCGTTGTCAATCACGCATGAACCGCCAGAACGGGAATCAGTTGAACTTTTCGTTCGGCAGCAGGCCCCAGCTCCAGCCGTCGCTCGGACGCTGGAACGTGAGCATCCGGATGCGGCGGTCGGAGGCGTTTCGGCCGGGGTTGCCGGTGATGATGACGTGATCGCCCGGCTTGATCGTGTCTCGGCTCACCTTGACCTTGCCCTCCGCCAGCTGGGCGGGCGCTCCCCACTCGACGACGTAGCGCTGCTGGGTTCCGTCCGGCTCCTTCACCATCACGTGCACGAAGGAATGTGGATTGCGCAGCAGGAACTGCACGATTTCCCCCTCGATCGTGATCGACTGGTTCTCGACGTACGTGGCGGCGAACGAGTGGTGGGCTCCTACCGGCGCCGCGCCGGCGAAGAGCGCAACCGCGACCGCCGCACCAAGATACCGGGTCATCTCCCCCCTCCGATCAGAACCGCGCCCACCCTTCCTCGGGTCGTCGCTCCAGCCAGGTGTAATAGGTGCTCGTGCCGATGATGTGACCGTCCATCGCCTTCTCGACATCCTCGCGCGAGGCGTTCGACGCCAATTTGAGCGTCGTGTCGAGCGCGTAGATCTTGAACTGATAGTGCAGCACGCCGGCGCCGGGCGGAGCGCACGGGGGACGGTAGCCGACGATCCCGCGGCCGCCCACCACCTGCCGGCTGCCGTCTGGCAGTTCGGCGCCGACCGGCACCGCCTGGGGCACCTGCGTGGTGGACGCGGGGATGTTCCACCGCACCCAGAAGAACTCCTGCGTCATGCCGCCCATCGGGTGGTTGTCCGGCCCGTAGGCCGCCAGTACGAAGCTCACCGTCTCCTTGGGCGCGTTGGCCCACTGGAGCGGCGGCGACTCCCACTTCGCGCCGTCGGCGTAGCAACTGAATCGCAGCGGGAGCCGCGCACCGTCGGCGAACGCGCCGCTCGTCAGGCGCAGGCGGGGCGACTCAGGCGGCCGCGCGGCCTGCTGCTGCGCGGACACGAGGATCGTGCACAGGAGGGGGAGAGATACGGCGAGCCATCGCACCTGCATACACGCTCTCCTTTGGCGCGCGACTGTACCACAGGTCAACCGAAGTGGTATATCCTCTCGCGTGATGTGTGGCCGATTCACGCCGTGGAATATTTCGCGGTGGGCGATGGCGTTCGCTGCCGCGCTCGGTGTGCTCGACACGCTGCCGTACGTGGCGTCCGGCTTCAAGGGGACCCTGCTGGCGCAGCAGCGTCCGTACGAGAACGTCCCGTTCGAGACGATCCAGATCCGGCCGAACGTGTACGTGATCCTTGGCGCCGGCGCCAACATCACCGCGCACGTCGGCGAAGACGGCATCGTCCTGGTCGACAGCGGGTCGGCCGCGATGGCCGACAAGGCGCTCGCGGCCGTCAAGGCGCTCAGCAATCGGCCAATCCGCTACATCATCAATACCAGCGCCGACGCGGATCACGTGGGCGGCAACGCGACGCTGGCCGGCGCCGGTCGATCGCTGATAGAGGACACGTTTGCCGACGACGAGCGGGCGGCGATCGTCGCGCACGAGAACGTGCTGCTGCGGCTGAGCACGCCTCCGAGCGGCGCCCCTCAGCTCCCGTCGGAGGCGTGGCCGACCGAGACGTTCACGTCCCGGTACCGGTCCGTCTACGTCAACGATGACGCCGTGCAGATGATTCGCCAGCCCGGCGCGCACTCCGACGGCGATCTCCTGGTGCACTTCCGCCGCGCCGACGTGATCGTCACCGGCGACATCCTGGACTTGCGGCATTTCCCGGTCGTCGATACCGCCCGCGGCGGCTCGGTTCGGGGCGAGCTCGAGGCGCTCAACCGGCTCCTCGACCTGACCGTACCGCCGGTGCCGCAGGTGCTGAAGCCCGGACGCACGCTGCTCGTCCCGGGTCACGGCCGCGTCGCCGACTACAGCGAGCTCGTCGAGTACCGCGACATGCTGACGATCGTCCGCGACATCATCGCGGACATGGTGAAGAAGGGGATGACGCTCGAGCAGGTGAAGGCGGCCAATCCAACCGCCGGTTACAGGGCGCGGTGGGGACGCGAGTCCGGACCGTGGACCACCGATATGTTCGTGGAAGCCGTCTATGACGACCTGACGAAGGCCCGGAAGTCGTGAACGGCAGACGGTCGCTCCCACGGAACACCGAGGTACCAAGGCACCGAGGTGTCTTGTTTCAATTGATCTCGGTGTCTCAGTGTCTCGGTGTTTCGTGGGGGATCGCGGCCGCGGTCACGCTGGCACTCTCGGCCGGTGCCAACGCGCAGGGGCGCGGTGCAGTCGCGGCCGCCTCGGCGCCGCGCGCGGCCGCGCCGATCGATCTCACGGGCCAGTGGGTGGCCATCATCTCGGAAGACTGGCGCTGGCGCATGGTCACGCCGTCGAAGGGCGACTTCCCCAGCATCCCGCTGAATCTCAAGGGTCAGGAAGCCGCCGAGACGTGGGATCCCGCCAGGGATGAAGCCTCCGGCGAACAGTGCCGGGCGTACGGCGCCCCCGGCCTCATGCGCGGACCGACGCGGCTTCGCCTCAGTTGGCTCGACGATGCGACCCTGAAGCTCGAGGCCGACTACGGCATGCAGACGCGCCTGTTCAGGTTTGGCGCGGCGCAGCCGGCGGGCCCGCGAACCTGGCAGGGCTCTACCCGGGCCGAATGGGTGATGACGGGAGCCGGCCGCGGCGAACGGCGGTACGGCTATCTGAAGACGGTCACGACCAACCTGCGGCCGGGCTACTTGCGCAAGAACGGCGTGCCGTACAGCGCGAACACCGTCTTCACGGAGCAGTGGGACCTGCACGCCCAGCCGAATGGCGACCGCTATCTCGTGATCACCAACATCGTCGAGGATCCCGTGTATCTGCAGTCCCCGTGGATCACCGCGATTCACTTCAAGCAGGAGCCGGACGGCGGCAAGTGGGACCCGACCCCGTGCGACGCGAGGTTCTGATCAGCCGGTAGGTGGTAGCCGGTAGTGGAGAATTGGCCATGAATCGACGGGTTGCCATCGTATTCGGGGCGGTGCTCGCAGTTGTCACGCCGGCGGCGGCGCAGACGGAGCTGACCGGCACGTACCTCCCGCTCATGCACGAGGACTACATCGAGCGCGGGCCCGGGTCGTTCCTCGGCGACTTCACGGGGATGCCGCTCACCGACGAGGGGCGGGCCAAGGCGCTGCTCTACACGTCGAACCAGCCGTCGACGTACGAACGCCAGTGTGTCGCCCAGTCCCCTGGGGTGTTCCAGTACCGGCCGGTGGTGATGCGGATCTGGAAGGAGTTCGATCCCGAGGGACGCGTGCTCGCCTGGGTGATCGGCGGCGACTACCTCCGCGGCGACATCCGCATCTGGATGGACGGCCGCCCGCGCCCGTCGGTCAACGCCCAGCACGTCGACGGCGGCTTCTCGACCGGCGTATGGGCGGGCGACACGCTGACCGTCCGGGTGACGCACGCCAAGACCGCCTGGATCCGGCGCGGCGTCGGCATTCCGGGCAGCGACTTCACGACCATCACCATGCACCTGACGCGCCGCGCCGACCTGCTGACGATCACGACGATCCAAGAGGACCCCTATTACCTGACCGAGCCGCACGTCGTCAGCCGCGTCTTCCAACTGAACCCTCGGGCGACCGATGGAACGCGGCAGGCGTGCAACACGGCCAACGAAATTCCGACGCTCGAGGACACCGGCGACGTGCCGCACTACTTTCCGGGCCGTAATCCCGAGGAGGACTTCATGGTCCGTACCTTCAACGTGCCGAAGGAAGCGGCCATGGGGTACGCGGAGACGCTCTATCCCGAGTACCGTAAGAAGCTGAAGGACGTGTATGCGCCGCCGGCGGCCTGCTGGGATCGCGCGCCCGGGTACTGCTGCGGCTGGATCGAGCGGCAGGGACTGCCGGGCGGCGCGCCGAACCTCACGTGCAACGACGGCGGCTTCGCCGAACTCGGCCCGCGCGGCCGACGAAGAGCGACCGATCGCTAGCGCCGTCGTCCTCGTTGCCGCCCTGAGCCTGCTGCCATTCGCCCCGGCGCGCCTGTTCGCGCAGGAGGCGGCGCCGCCGGCGCTGCGCGTCGGCTCCATCGCCGGCACCCTCACCATCGACGGACTGCTCGGCGAGCCGGCATGGGCGGCGGCCGACCTCGCCGACGCCTTCACGCAGACGGAGCCGGCCGAGGGCATGCCCGCCACGTTTCGCACGAGCGTCCGCGTGCTGGCGGGTCAGGGATTCCTCGTCATCGGCGTCGTGTGCGATGACGACCCGGACGGCATCGTCGGCTTCAGCGTCAACCGCGATGCCGGCCTCCAATCGGAGGACCACGTCCGAATCGTGCTCGGCCCGTTCCTCGACGGACGGTCGGGGTACGTGTTCGCCGTCAACCCGAGAGGCGCCCGGTACGACAGCGTGGTCAATCCGGGCGGAGACTCGGAAAACGCCGATTGGGACGGCATCTGGGAGGCCGCGGCGGTACGGACGTCCGAGGGTTGGAGCACCGAGATCCGCATCCCGATCCGCACGCTCAGCTTCAGGCCCGGGCTGCACCAGTGGCACTTCAACGTGCAGCGGCGCATCCAGCGGCTGCTCGAAACAGATCGATGGGCGTCGCCGGCGCGCCAGTACCGCGTGACGCAGACGAGCCGCTCCGGCCTGCTGACCGACTTGCCGGAGTTCGCGCTCGGTCGCGGCCTCGATGTGCGGCCCGGCGTCATCGTCGGCGGCGGCCTGCCGGCGCCGGGCGCGCCACTGGACGGCCGGTTCCGGCCGAGCCTCGACATCACGCAGCGCCTCGGCGCCAACGTGACCGCGTCGTTCACGGCGAACACCGACTTCGCGGAAACGGAGGTCGATACCCGGCAGACGAATCTCACGCGCTTTCCGCTGCTCTTTCCGGAGAAGCGCACGTTCTTCCTCGAAGGGCTCGACATCTTTCAGTTCGGCCCGCTCGTCAACCGAGACGTCATTCCGTTCTTCAGCCGGCGCGTCGGCCTGGTTGGCGGCCGCGAGGTTCCCCTCCTCGGCGGCGCCAAGGTCAACGGCCGCGTCGCGAACACGAACTTCGGCGGACTCGTGGTCGCCACCGACGAGCGTCCGGACGTCGGTGCGCCGCGCGCAACGATGGCCGTGGCGCGCGTCAAGCAGAACCTGTGGCGGGAGTCGTACGTCGGGGTGCTCGCCACGGCGGGGGATCCGCTCGGGCGCAGCGGAAGCTGGCTCGTCGGGACCGACTTCACCTACGCGACCTCGTCCTTTCTCGGCGACAAGAATCTCACCGTCGCCGCCTGGGGCCTCGTGACGAAGCGCAACGGCTTGCACGGCGACACCGCCTCGTATGCGTTCAAGATCGACTACCCGAACGATCAATGGGATGCGCGGCTCTGGTACAAGCGGATCGGGCGCGACTTCGATCCGTCGCTCGGCTTCGTGCCGCGCCGGGGAGCGCAGATCTGGAATCCGTCGCTGACGAACCGCACGCGTCTGCTGCGCGGCCCGATCCAGGAGATGAGCTACGGCTTCAATCCCTACATCGGCACCGACCTGTCGGGACGGTGGGACACCTACGACGCGCAGATCCACTTGCTCAACTGGCGGTTCCGGAGCGGCGACCGCGTGCAGGTGATGCTCGTTCCAGCGGGAGACCGGCCGGCGTCCCCCTTCGAGATCTCCCGGGGCGTCGTCGTCTCACCCGGTCCTTATCAGTGGGTGCGGCGCTCGGTCGGCGCGACTACGGCGCAGAAGCGGCGCTTCTCCACGTCGCTGACGTGGTCGACCGGCAGCTTCTACGACGGCGAGCTCGATCAGTACGAGTGGGGCTGGGTGTGGAATCCGAGACCGCTCCTGACGGTCGAACTCACCAGCGAGCGGAATCGCGCGCGCCTGGCGCGCGGGCGCTTCACCGAGCAGCTCCTGGGCGCGCGGCTCCGGGTGAATGTCTCGCCCGACCTGTCGGTCACGAGCTACGCGCAGTACGACACGGACAGCGAGTCGGTCGGCGTCAACACACGGCTTCGCTGGACCTTCCTGCCGATTGCCGACCTGTTCGTCGTCTACAACCACAACGTGCGGTCGCTCGCCAACCGGTGGCAGCTCGACTCGAATCAGCTGCTGGTCAAACTCCAGTACACATGGCGGCGGTGACGCCCCGAGTTGACAGCGCGATCCGTTCGGCCTTAGGGTTCCACTCGACGTCCGGCAAGACGGAGACGCGTCATGTTACGGCGTGCAATCGATCCCGGACCGGGCGGAAGAATACGCGACGCCCTGACGGGCGGAGGGAGCCATGAAGACAGCGAGCGTGACCTGCGCGGCGGCGTGTGCGCTCCTTGCGGCCTGGCCGGCCGCGGCCCATCATTCCTTTGTCACTGAATACGACGGCACCAAGCCCGTATCGGTCACCGGCACGGTGCGAAAGGTCGAGTGGAAGAATCCTCACATCTGGTTCTATGTCGACGTGAAGGACGAGCGCGGCAGGGTCACGACGTGGGGATTCTCCGGGGCGCCGCCGGCATTTCTCCAGCGGAGGGGCATCCCGAGAGACGTCCTGAAGCCGGGAGACATCATCAGGGTGGATGGCTTCAGGGCCCGCGACGGATCGAACAACGCCTCCGGCGGCAAGGTGACGTTGGCGGACGGGCGCAGCGTGTTCACGGCGGCGCCCGAGGATCTGCGCCCGAACTAGGCCGCCACATGACCCGACTTTGCCTGGTTGCGGCCGCCGCGCTCGTCTGCGCCTGCTCGACCGCTCGGGCTCCCGCGCCCACCGGACCGGCCGTGCCGCGGACCGCCGACGGCAAGCCGGACTTCACGGGCATCTGGGCGGGCCCTGGCTTCGTGCACACCGGCGACCCGGACACCGACACGCCGCAGGTGCGCCTGTATACCGAGTCCGGCATGGCGCCAATCAAGCCCGGCGCGCGCACCCTGCTTTACCGCCCGCATGCGAAGAACGTTCTCATCGACGACCCGACGGCGGTGTGCCTTCCGAACGGACTGACGCGGCAGATTCCGTCGCCGTACGCGCAGCAGTGGATTCAGACACCCACTCAGCTCGTGATTCTCTACGAGTACATGCACTTCTTCCGCGTCATTCCGTTCGGCCTCGCGAACCGCCCGCACGCCGCCGACATCGAGCCGACCTACATGGGCGACTCCATCGCCTGGTGGGAAGACGAGATGCTCGTCATCGACACGGTCGGGCTGAAGGAGTGGATGCTCGATGCCTACCATCCGGACGATGGCGGATCGCGGTGGCACAGCGACGGGATGCACGTCGTGGAGCGCCTGCGCTTCACCGACGCGACCAACGTCGCCTACGACGTGACGATCGACGATCCAGCCATCTTCGAGCGGCCGTGGGTCGAGCACTGGACGATGCAGCTCAAACCGGCCTGGAAGATCCTCGAGTTCATCTGCGAGGAGAACAACAGGTGCCAGCTGGGGAACTGCACGGCCGCCGACGTACAGCAGTCGGCGGCCCGATGAAGCCCTCTCAGCGCGTGGCGGTGAAGGCGCCGCCGCTGCCGCCCTTGATCGTCCCTTTGATGGCGTTGCCTTCGACCTGTCCGGTGTAGGTGGTGTTGCCCGCGGTAAAGGTGACCTCGGTCCCGCGAAGGCGGCCGTTCGTGATCGTGTCCGAACCGAGGGTGCCCGACAGCACCTGGAAACGCTGCTTCAGCACCAGCTGGCTCTGTCCGACCTTCCACGTCCCCTCGACCTTGGCCGGGATGATCCAGAGCAGCGCCGTGCACCAGGCCGAGCAGTCGCCGCTGATCGTCTGCGTCTCGTCGGCCTCCCAGTCCTCCATCGTGAACGTGTTCGACACGACCCGCGTGCCTGGCTTGAGATCGAGCAGCGTCGGCCGGAGCTTCATGTTGATCGACGGCAGCAGGAACATCGTGATGACGTTCGCCTTCGACAGGTCGACCGTGAAGAGATCCGCCTCCTGGAACGTCGCACGGTTCGATACGTCGGCGGTCTGGGCGTTGCGGCGCGAGAGCTCGACCATCTTCGGGTTGTACTCGATGCCCGTGGCGCGGGCGCCGCGCCTGGCGGCGGTAATCACGGTGCGTCCGTCGCCCGACCCGAGATCCATCACGAAGTCCTGCGGCGTCACCTTGGCCATGTCGAGCATCTTGTCGACCAGCGGCTGCGGCGTCGGCACCCAGACGACGTCCTTGCCGGCCTGGCCGACCTGCGGCTCGAACGGTTTCTCGGCGGTCTGCTGCGCGGAGGCCGGCAGCGCCAGCACCAGCAACGCGGCGGCGAGCATCCACGAACGGCATGCACAACGGTCGGTCATCAGTTGTCTCCTGGTCATGAAGGGGACCCGTATTATATCGGTCACCGGGGCGGCACCTGAATCAGCCTCTGCCCGGACGTGCTCTCGGTGGCTCCGCGCGGCATCGGGACGCTGGGCCGCGGGAGCGACTTCATCCGGGCGATGTATTCGGGGTACATCGTCGCCGGGCCGCCCAGCCGCGCTTCGTAGGGGGTCGCGAAGTCGTCGGCCAACGCCGGATTGAGACCCGGGAGCAGGCTCGTGCCGGGGAGGAAGTGCGGCACCGTGCCTCGCTCCACGGCGGTCTCGGTCGCTTCCTCACAGGGGTAGGGCCACATCCGCATCGCCGGATCGTATTCCCACATCATCGTCGTGCGGATGTACGGCTCGGCCAGGTACACCGGGTCGTAGACGATGACGGTCGCCTGCAGGTAGTCGCCCATCCGGCGGTAGCGGGTGCGGATGACCGACCGGTCGCTCCGCATCTGTCCCGAACGGCGGATGTAGGACTCCTTCAGGTGCGTCGTCGTGACCACGAGCGTGTCGCCGTCCCACTCGCCGGTGGAAAAACCGCCCCAGGTGTGCACCGCGTGCTCGGGCGGTCGGGGACGGCCGTCCATCCAGATGCTGATCCGCTGCTCCATCTGATTGATCTGGCCGTGATATGCGACTACCTTCTGCGTGGCCCGATCGATCTCGGGCCGGATATGGATCTGCGAGAGGACGCCTTCGAGCGAGAACTCCCACGGATGCGGGCGGCACACCCATTCGGCCACGTCGAACTCCTCCGGCGACCAACTGTCGGCGCGCCACCGCCCTTCCGGCCCGAGCGGCAGGCCCGCGGCATCGCCGGTCATGCCGCTGCCGTCCTCGTTGCGCGGGAGCGGCCACCACGGCCCGGAGATGTCGCGCTGCGCGAGCAGCGGCTGGACAGCGCACGAGACGAACGCAACGAGCAGCACGAAACGAGGCGCCATGTGAAATATGCGGAGGGCGAGGGAACAAGACGTCCTTGTTCCCTTCGTCGATCTAGTTCGGCTTGATGGTCTTCTCGGCCCGGGGAGTCGTACGCACACCGTACTGATTGTTCTCCTGGCAGATGTACTCCATCAGATCGTCGGTCGGAGGACTGAGCGTCGCCATGAACGTGACGGTCCACGGACGCGTGTACGCGCCCGGATCGTCGAGGGTGAACCGGTGCTCCATCCGCCCCTTGTCGAGCCGCGTCCATCGCTCGACCGTGTGCATTTGCTCGGTGTGCGGAAAGCCGCGCCGATCGAACCATGACTTGTCGTTATAGCCGACGGTGTCGATGACGAGCGTGTCCTTCTCCCACGAGCCGATCGAATGACCGTACCAGGTCGGGTCGAGGTCGGCCGGGTGCTTCCGGCCGTCCATGAAGATCTGGCGGTAGCTGTGGATGTTTCCCTCGTGCAGGATGAACATGTGCGTCGGCTTCCGGTGCGTATAGTTCTGCACGAAGCGGTAGGGGTACGGCGTGACGCGCGGGGTTCCCATGGGCAGGCAGCGGTTGTGCGGCTCCTGCGTGACATCGCGCGTCGCCATCAGCGCCCTCGCCGACGGCAGCAGCAGCGCTTCGAGCTCCCCTTTCTTCAGGCCGCCCGCCTCTTCGATGTCGTCGACCGGCCCGCCACCGAGCCAGACGCCGTCGCCGAGGTCGGGCGTACCGTCCGGAAGGCGCGGAATAGGGCCGGTGGGCGGGCCTGCGCGCCGCCCGGCGGCAATCGTCGCCTGACCCGGTGGAGCGGCCTGCGTTGACGCCTGCTGCACGACAAGCGGCAGCAGCAGCGCCGCCGTTGCGAAGCCAAGAATGATCTTCCTCACGCGCGGGCTCCTTTCCGCGACCGGCCGCGCAGGATGAAGCCTGCGCGCCACCGGCATTCGCCGGAGGACGGCGTCCTCCGTCGGGCAGCACGACGGAGCGGCGTCGAATCCTCGTGGGCGCCCTATCCTGCGCACGGCGCCCGGATCTTGTCAATGGGCCATCGGGACGATCTTCGTGCCCCTTACGGCTGCGGCGTCTCCAGTCCGTAGCCCTTGTCGCGGTAGATGTTCTCGATGCCGCCGGCGAGCCCGTACTGGTTGTTCTCGGTACAGATGTACTCCATCATCTCGTGTCCGGGAGGCACGGCGCGCGCCGTGAACCGCAGTTGCACCGGCCGCGAGAACGCTCCCGGATCGTCCAGCGTGAAATCGTGGGTCATCGTGCCGTAGTTGATCCGCGTCCACCGCTCGATGGTGTGGAGCTGCTCGGTGTGCGGCGTCCCCCGGCTGTCGAACCAGAACTTGTCGTTGTAGCCGACCGTGTCGATGACGAGCGTGTCGTCCTCCCACCGGCCGACCGAATGCCCCCACCAGGTCGGCACCGGCTCGGCTGGATGGGGCCGCCCGTCCATGAAGATCTGCCGGACGAAGCCGGCGTCGCCGTTCTCGTGCAGCACGAAGATGTGCGTCGGCCCCTCCGCCGTGTAGGCCTGCACGAACCGCCACGGATACGGGTTGACCCGAGGCACGCTCATCGGCGTGCAGTAGAGGTACGGCTCGTCGTCCTCCTTGCGCGAGTCGCGGAGCTTCCGCGCCCACGGCAGCAGCGGCAGATCGCCCGGCTTCAGCCCGCCGTCGGCTTCGATGTCGTTGTTCGACCCGCCGCCCACCCAGGGGCCGGACATATCCGGACGGCCGTCGGGCAGCCGCGGCACCGGCCGCGAGGCGATCTCCGGCGGCGCGAGCGGCGTGAACTCCCTGGCGAGTCCCGGCGGCTGCGTCCACGGCGCCGGCGCCTGGGCGTCGACCACCAACGGTACGACTCCAACGGCAAGCAGAACGAGCGTCTTTCGCATCGCATCCTCCTCGAGGCCGAGGCATACTACCGGATCTGTCGCCGTCGTTTCCACACCGGCCGCGACGGCTTCGGACCCATGGTATGTTCTGGGCCCATGACGACCCGCTCCCATGCTGCACGTGCGGCCGCCGCCTGCCTCGTGGCGGCTGTCTCGCTTTGCGCGCAGGGCTCGCCTGCCGCCGCGTCAGGGCAGGCGGGAATCGAGGCGCCGCTCGTCTCCGACGCCGTCTTCAAGAACGTGCAGATCCTCAAGGGTATCCCCGTCGACGAGTTCATGGACGCGATGGGCATGTTCTCGGCGTCGCTCGGCTTCGACTGCGTCAGTTGCCATACCGGCGGCATCTACACCAATCGAGGGGCCTTCGCCGAGGCGACGCCGCTCATCCAGCGGGCGCGGCAGATGATCGTCATGACCACCACGATCAACAAGAACTACTTCGGCGGGCAGCCGCGCGTGAGCTGCTTCACCTGCCATCATGCGAAGAACCGCCCCGAGTTCATCCCCAGCCTCGCGCTGCAGTACGGCGAGCTCGTGGAGGACCCGAACTCGATGCAGATCTTCCCGGACCAGCGGACGACCGTCGACAAGGTCTTCGAGCGCTACCTGCAGGCGCTCGGCGGCCCCGAGCGCCTGGCCGCCCTCGCCAGCTTCACCGCGCGGGGGACGTACGAGGGGTTCAACACCGGCGGCAACCAGTTTCCGGTCGAGATCGCGGCCCGCGCGCCGAATCAGCGGACGCAGGTCGTCCGCACGCCGGACGGCAACGCCGTGAAGACGTTCGACGGCACGAGCGCCTGGGCGGCGGAAGGGTGGCGGCCGCTGCCGCTGCTGGCGCTGACCGGCGGCAACCTCGAGACGGCGCGGCTCGAAGCGCTCGTCTCATTCCCCGCGAACATCCGCCAGGCGTTCACGAACTGGCAGGTCAGCAGCACGACAATCGACGGCCGCGTCGTGCAACTGGCGCAGGGCTCGAATCCGGGGCAGCCGCCGGTGAACTTCTACTTCGACGAGTCGGGCCTGCTGACCCGCATCGTGCGCTGGAACCGGACGGCCGTGGGAACCGTTCCGATCCAGATCGCCTACAGCGAGTACCGGCCGGTGGCGGGCGTGCAGATGCCATTCCGGACCGTCATCACGTGGACCGACGGACAGAACACCTTCGCCCTGACCGAGATTCAGCCGAACGTCGCCCTCGACGCGGCGCGCTTCGCACGTCCGGCGCCCTTCAAGTCGAAGTAGGCCGCCCGTGGGGCGCCCTATCTCACGCCGCTCGCCAGTCCGTACTGGTTGTTCTCCTGGCAGACGTACTCGATGAACTCGTCGCCAGGCTGGCTGAGCCGCGCGGAAGACGTCACCGTGAACGGACGTGAGAAGGCACCGGGATCGTCGATGGTGACTTCCTGCACGAGACTGCCTGCGTTCACCCGCGTCCACCGTTCGACCGTATGCAGTCGCTCGGTCTGCGGCGTGCCCCGGCGGTCGTACCACCCCCTGCCGTTGAAACCGACCGTGTCGATGACCAGCGCATCGTTCTCGTACCAGCCGGTCGAGTGCCCGAACCACGTCGGGTCGAGCTCCGGCGGGTGCCTGCGGCCATCCAGGAAGATCTGACGAAACGAGCCCATCCACTCGGACAGGATGTACATGTGGGTAGGCTTCCGGTGCGTGTAGTTCTGAATGAACCTGAACGGATACGGACTGTAGCGCAGCACGCCGAGCGGCAGGCACCAATTGACCGGGTCGTCGGCGGGCTTGCGCGAGGCCATCAACGCCTGTGCCGACGGGAGCAGCGGCAGCACTTCCCCGCTCTTCAGACCCACACTGATGTCGGGGCCGAACGACCGGGTGAAGACCCAGATCCCGTCGCCGAGATCGATGGTCCCGTCCGGCAGGCGGGGCGTCGGCCCCGAGGGCGCCGGCGGACGCCGGACCTCCTGACCGAGCGCGTCGACCGGCCCGAGAACTCCCTTGGGCGCGGTGCTCTGCGCGACCACCGGCGCCGCCAGCACGATGATGCCGACCCCGACGAACAGCATACGCACGTGCGCCTCCTTCGGCTTCTGCGATCACCCTACCGACGACTACTGACCGACGACCGACTCGACCGTCAGCGAACAGGCGTGAAGCCGCCGGCGACGCCGTACTGGTTGTCCTCCAGGCAGATGAATTCCAGCAGGTCGAGACCCAGCCGGATGTGCGTCGCCGTGAACCGCAACTGCACCGGCCGCGCATACGCCCCCGGGT
>MELF01000016.1 GCA_001767525.1 Acidobacteria bacterium RIFCSPLOWO2_12_FULL_68_19
CACACCGGCTTCGGTAACATGAGTTTTGGCGCGACGACCTTTCCTTCGGTAACACTTACCATGGCGCGATACGGCGGATTCTGCCGCGCATGGGCATTTACTATACTTAGCTGTCCTGATGCCCGTGGGCGGCCGCATCTCCCTTCTCGCGCTCCTCGCTGCGCTTGCCGCCGCCTGTGGCGGCGGCGACGCGGAGCCGCGCCGCGTCGTGACGCTCGTGACGCATTCGAGCCCCGGCGGCGGCAGCGACGTGTTCCTGCGCGAGCTGGTTCCGCACCTGGCGCGCCTGATGGGCGGCACCTTCATCGTCGAGAACGTCCAGGGTGGGAGCGGCGCGAAGGCGATGGCGGCGGTGGCGCAGGCCAAGCCGGACGGCAGCCTCTTCTACGCCACGACGCCGACGTTCATCTACACCTCGCTGCTCAGCGACCCCTCGGCGCGCTATACCGATCTCGAGCCGCTCGTGAACCTCTTCTTCGATCCGGAAGTGCTGTACACCGCCGCGGATTCGCGGTTCACGACGCTCCGCGACGTGCTCGACCGCGCCCGGACCGGACAGGGGCGATGGGGCGCGGCGAACCCTGCGTCGCTGGAGCGCCAGGTGATGGAGCAGTTGAAGCAGAAGGCCGGCGTGTCGCCGGCGATCACTACGTTCGAGGGCGGCGGCGACATGCTCATCAACGTGCTGAATCACACGCTCGACATGGGCGCCGGCGAGCTGCAGGAGATTCGCGCGCAGCTCGACGCGGGCCGGCTGCGCCTGCTGGCCGTCGTCGGCGACGAGCGGCTGCCCCAGTTTCCAGGCGTCGCCACGCTGAAGGAGCAGGGCGTCGACCTGGCGGTGCGCAAGTTCCGCGGTCTGGCGGGACCGAAGGGGATGTCCGCGGAGCTGGTTGCCGCGTGGGAAGCCGCGGTTCCGAAGCTGCTCGACGATCCGGTCTACCGCAAGCGCTACATGGACAACAGCCTGCAGCCCGGGTTCATGCCGCACGGCGACTACGCGCGCTTCATGGAGGCATTCGGCGCCGAGACCGAGGCGTTTCTCAGGCAGTCCGGCGTCATTCAGTGAGTCGGGACCTCGCATTCGGTGTGGCGGGCGTCGTGGTGGCTGCCGGCTACTACCGGATGGCCGCGGCGATCCCGACGAGCGCGCTCGCCGACGCGGTCGGCCCGCAGGGCCTGCCCAAGGCCTACGCCGTCGTCCTGGCGGCGCTGTCGCTGCTGCTGGTGGGCCGATCTCTTCGCACCCGGAACGCGGATCCCCGACCCCGGATCCCCGACCCCGAATCCCGGATCCCGGATCCCCGTTTCCACCTGCTTCGTGCCCTCGGCATGCTGGCGATCGGCGTGGTGTACATCGCCGTCGTGCCGTGGCTCGGCTACGTCGTAGCGCTCGCCGGCCTGGTTCTGGCGGCCACCTGGTACCGGGGCGGCGTGTTCAACGGGCAGATCGCGACGGTCGCTGCGGCCGGCGCGATTGTCTTCTGGCTGCTGTTCGTGCGGCTGCTGGGCATTCCCCATCCGCCGGGCGTGTGGCCGACGCTGTTCTGACCGACTGTGTCGCTCGACGAACTCATCGCGATCGTGCCGGCCGCCTTCGGCGGCGTGACCTGGGGGATCTTCGGTGGCGCGCTGCCCGGCATCTCCCCCTCGATCACGATGGCACTGCTGCTGCCGCTGACCTACGGCATGGATCCCACCACGGCGATCGTGATGCTCGCGGCGACCTACGTCGGCGCCGAGTACGGCGGATCGATCCCGGCCATTCTCATCCGCACGCCCGGCACCAATGCCGCGGCGGCCACGGTGATGGACGGCTACGCGATGACGGAGCAGGGGAGAGCCGGCGAGGCGCTCGGCATCTCGCTCTATTCCGGGTTCGTCGGCGGGCTGTTCGGGCTTGGCGTGGTGGTGCTGCTCGCCGAGCCGCTGTCGACGGTCGCCCTCGCCTTCACGCCGCCGGCGTACTTCGCGCTGGGGGTGCTGGGCCTCAGCGTGATCGCGTCGCTCGCGCGCGAGTCGCTCGTCAAAGGGCTGATGGCCGGCGTGCTCGGCCTGATGATTTCGACCGTCGGCACCGATCCGGTCACCGGCCTGAGCCGGTTCACGTTCGGCAGCCCCGAGCTCCTCTCCGGCATTCCGCCGATCCTCGTCATGGTGGGGCTGTTCGCCGTCGGCGAGCTGCTCGCCGAGAGCGGCGAGCGCGGCTGGCATCAAGCGGCGCCGGAGCGCGCCCGGATCCGGTTCCCCTCGCCGGCGCTCTGGCGGCGGATCGCGCTGCCGCAGGCGATCGGGTCGGTGATTGGCGCCTTCGAAGGGATGATGCCCGGCGGGGGCGGCGCCGTCTCCTCGTTTCTGGCGTACAACGAAGCGCGCCGCTGGTCGCGGCGAAAAGAGGAGTTCGGACGCGGCTCGCCGGAAGGGATCGCCGCGCCCGAGGCGGCGAACAATACGGTGGCGTGCACGACGCTCGTCCCGATCCTGAGCCTCGGCATTCCCAGCTCGAACTCCGCGGCGGTGCTGCTCGGCGGATTCCTGCTGCACGGCCTGATTCCCGGGCCCATGCTGTTCGTGTCGCACTCGGGCGTCGTGACAGGCCTCTTTGCCGGCCTGCTGGCGGCCAATATCGCCATGCTGATTGTCGGCTACGTGCTGATGGGCCCCTGCATCTGGCTCGTGAGCCGTCCACGGCCGTACCTGACGGCGTTCATCTACGCGCTGGTCGTGTCGGGCGTCTACGCGATCGAGACGAGCCTGTTCCAGGTGGGCGTGGCGCTCGCCTTCGGGCTCGCCGGCTACGCGCTGCGCTACTTCGAGACGCCGCTGCTCCCGATGGTGCTCGGGGTGATCCTCGGCTTCATGGTCGAGTCGAATTACCGGCGCGCCCTCGTGCTCTCGGGAGGCGACCACGCGACGTTCCTGCAGGACCCCGTCTCCGCCGCGTTCCTGACCGTTGCCGCGCTGTTCCTCGTCGGCTCGATTGCCGGTCATGCCCTCGGGGCGCGCAGGCGCCGCGGTGCGGAGCTGCCGGCATGACCACGGTCGCCGAGACGCTCGCGGCGCATCTGGCGGCGGTCGAGGTCGACAGGCTGCCCGCCGATACCGTCGAGACGGCGCGAAAGCTCTGCCTCGACGTCGCCGGACTGTGCGTGGCGGCGCGGCGCGAGCCGTACGTGGCCGCGACGCTCTCGGCGATCGAGCCTGTCGGGCCGTGCACCGCCTTCGGTCATGCCGGCGCGTTCGAGGCGTTCGGCGCCGCGCTCGTCAACGGCACGGCCGCGCACGGCGAGGATTTCGACGACACGTTCGAAGGCGGCCCGGTGCACTCGGGCGCGGTGATCGTGCCGGCGGTGCTGGCTGCGTGCGAGCGGGAGGGCCTGGGCGGCGAGCGTTTCCTGCTCGGCGTGGTGACCGGCACCGAGCTGCTGTGCCGGCTCGGCCTCGTGGCGCCGATGGCGACGCACAACGCCGGCTTCCATCCGACCGCCGTATTCGGCGCCCTGGCGGCGGCCGGCGCGGTGAGCGCCGCGCTCGGCCTGCCGCCAGGCGCTGCCGTATCGGCGCTCGGCATTGGCGGCAGCATGGCGTCAGGGATCATCGAATACCTGGCCGAAGGCACCTGGACCAAGCGGATGCATGCCGGATGGGCGGCGCAGTCCGGGCTGCGCGCCGCGCTGATGGCGCGCGCCGGCTTCGTCGGGCCGCGCACGGTCTTCGAGGGACGCCACGGCCTGTACCACGCCTTTGCGCCGTCGGTCGCGCCCGACTTCGCGCCGCTCCTCGACGGTCTGGGACGCCGGTGGGTGATGCCGTCGGTCGCGTTCAAGCCGTACGCGTGCGGGACGATGACCCAGCCGTTCATCGACTGCGCGCGGCGGCTGGCGGAGGGCGGTGTGCGCGCCGGCGAGATCCGCGAGATCGTCTGCGAGGTCGCGGACGGAACCGTTCCGCGCCTCTGGGAGCCGCTCGCCGCCAAGCACCGCCCGCCGACGCCGTACGCGGCCAAGTTCAGCACGCCGTTCTGCATCGCCGTCGGCTTCATCGACGGCCGAGCCGGGCTGGCGCAGTTCACCGAGGCCCGGGTGCACGATTCCGCGGTGCTCGCGCTCGCGTCGAAGGTCCGGTACACGGTCAATCCGCTCGACCAGTACCCGAGGACGTTCACCGGCCACCTCCGGGCGGTGCTGCACGACGGCACGGAACGCGAGTACCGTCAGCCCCACATGCGCGGCGGCAGCGAGGCGCCGCTGTCGCTGGCAGAGCTCGAGGCGAAGTTCGCGGACAACGCGCGCCACGGCGGGTGGACCGAGGCAAAGGCGGAGCGGTTCCTGGAGCTGTCGCGGACCCTGTTCGCCCAACCCACACTGGAGGCGTTGAAGGAGTTCCGTGCATGAGCGGTAGGGTAAGCATGGGAGTGACCAACGAGCTTGCCGGCACCGTGGCGCTGGTCACCGGCAGCGCCCGCAACATCGGCCGCGCGATTGCGCTGGCGCTGGCCGACGCCGGTGCGGCCGTCATGGTGACGGCGCGTCAGGCGCTGGCCGACGCCCAGGCGGTGGCGGCGGAGATCGAAGGCGGCGGCGGACGGGCGGCGGCGATGACGGCCGACATCGGCGATCCGGACGCGGCGGCTGCGCTCGTTGCCGCCACGGTGGAGCGCCTGGGCCGGCTCGATATCCTCGTCAACAACGCCAGCGTACGGCGCGAGACGGCGTTCGCGAGTCTCGAGTACCGCGAGTGGCGCGAGGTGATGGCGTCCACGCTCGATGGCGCCTATCTTTGCAGCCGGGCCGCGCTGCCGTACCTTCTCGCCTCCGGCCGGGGCGCCATCGTGAACATCGGCGGCCTCTCGTCGCACATCGGTGCGCCCCGGCGGGCGCACGTCGTCGCGGCCAAAGCCGGTCTCGGGGGGCTGACGCGCGCGCTGGCGCACGAGCTGGCGCCCCACGGCGTGACGGTCAACTGCGTCGCGCCGGGGCTCATCGACACGGCGCGCTCTGGTCCCGAGCCGTCGCACCACAAGACGCTGGCGCCGCCGGTGGGACGCAAGGGGCGGCCCGAGGACATCGCCGCGCTCGTGCGCTTCTTGTGCGGCCCCGGCGCGCGCTACATCACGGGCCAGACGATCCAGGCCAATGGCGGCCTCTTCATGGGCTGACCGCCAGGGAGGGACCCACGGGACGGGATCGGCTATTCGTGCCGGCCCATGGCGGACGCGCGCTTGGTGTCCCGCATGGTGACGTACACGACGAGAGAGGTCGCAATCACCGCCGTCAGGTAGTAGTAGAACCAGCGCTGATGGCCGATCGATTGGAACCACAGCGCGATCGACTCGGCCGTGCCGCCGAAAATGGAGACGGTCACGGCGTAGGGCAATCCCACCCCGGTCGCCCGCACGCTCGTCGGAAACAGTTCCGCCTTGACGACGGCGTTGATCGAGGTGTAGCCGGCGACAATCGTCCACGCGCCGGCAATCAAGAGGAAGGCCGTGAGTCCGCTCCTCGCCACCTCGAGCGCGTCGAGCAGCGGAATCGTGAAGATCGTTCCCATCACGCCAAACCAGATGAGGAGCGCCTTGCGGCCAATCCGGTCGGAGATCGCTCCGTAGGCCGGTTGCAGGCACAGCGCGAAGAGCAGTGAACCCGCCGTGACCATCGTCGTCTGGATGTCGGTGAGGCCCACGGACAGACGGAGGAACTTCTGCATGTACGTGGTGTACGTGTAGAAGGCGGTCGTACCGCCCATCGTGAGCCCGACGACTAGGAGCACTTCGCGCGGGTAGCTCGCCAGCGCCCGCACCGAGCTCGTTCGGCGTGTCACGGCCTTGGCCGCGATGAACTCCTCCGTTTCGTGCAGGCCGCGCCGCATCACCAGCGCGACGGCTGCCAGCAAGGCGCCGATGACGAACGGAATCCGCCAGCCCCACGCGCGCAGTTGCTCCGGCGTCAGGAACAGCTGCTGGAGGACGAGCAGGACGAGGATGGCGCACAACTGGCCGCCGATGAGCGTGACGTACTGAAAGCTGGAGTAGAACCCCCGGTGGTCCCGGTCCGCCACCTCGCTGAGGTAGGTGGCGCTCGCGCCGTACTCGCCTCCCAGGCTCAGCCCTTGAACGGTGCGCGCGAAGCCGAGCAGGATCGGGGCCGCGATGCCGATCGATCCGTAGGTCGGCGTGACCGCGATCATCAACGAGCCGAAACACATGAGCAGCACCGACAGCATCAGCGAGTTCCGCCGGCCGTAGTGATCGGCGAGATGCCCGAACAGCCAGCCGCCGATCGGCCGCACGATGAAGCCGAGCGCAAACAGGAGCGCCGCGTTCAACTGCTGGACGACCGGGTCGGTGCCCGGGAAGAACGACCCGGCGAAGTAGAGCGCGAAGGCCGCGTAGGCGTAGAAATCGTACCACTCGACGAGGTTGCCCACCGAGCCGATGAAGATCGCCTTGATGCGCCGGCGCATATCGGCGACATCGAGGCGCGTGTCTTGTGGCAGGACTGCAGGGGAGGGCATCAAGCTGGGAACCTGGGGGCCCGAGCGTACATCCAAAGACGACAAAGGGGAAGCCGGCGTATCGCGCCATGGTAAGTGTTACCGAAGGAAAGGTCGTCGCGCCAAAACTCATGTTAC
>MELF01000017.1:0-19770 GCA_001767525.1 Acidobacteria bacterium RIFCSPLOWO2_12_FULL_68_19
TTCTGCAACAAGGACCAGAACGACGTCCGCAAGCTGATTGCGGGTCCGACGGTCTTCATCTGCGACGAGTGCGTCGAGGTCTGCAACGACATCATCGCGGACGACAACCGGTTCGAGAACCGCGGCGTCCGCTCCTCGCTCCCCTCGCCGCCGGAGATCAAGAAGTTCCTGGACGAGTACGTCATCGGCCAGGAGCGGACGAAGAAGAAGCTCGCCGTCGCCGTCTACAACCACTACAAGCGGATCGAGATCCAGAAGCAGCCGCGCAGCCGCAACGACGTCGACCTGACCAAGTCGAACATCCTGTTGATCGGTCCGACCGGCACCGGCAAGACGCTGCTCGCCCAGACGCTGGCGAAGCTGCTGTCGGTTCCGTTCACGATCGTGGACGCCACCACGCTGACCGAGGCGGGCTACGTCGGCGAGGACGTCGAGAACATCATCCTGAAGCTGCTCCAGGCCGCCGGCGGCGACATCGAGAAGTGCCAGCAGGGGATCATCTACATCGACGAGGTCGACAAGATCTGCCGCAAGGACGAGAACCCGTCGATCACGCGCGACGTGTCCGGGGAGGGCGTCCAGCAGGCGCTCCTGAAGATCCTCGAAGGCACCGTCGCCAACGTGCCGCCGCAGGGCGGCCGCAAGCATCCGCACCAGGAGTTCTTCCAGGTCGACACGACGAACATCCTGTTCCTCTGCGGTGGCGCGTTCGTCGGACTCGAGAAGGTGATCGATCGACGCATCGGCAAGAAGACGCTCGGCTTCAAGGCCGACGTCAAGTCGGCACAGAAGCGCGAGGTCGGCCAGACGCTCGAATCGGTGGAGCCCGAAGACCTGATCAATTACGGCCTCATTCCGGAGTTCGTCGGCCGGCTGCCGGTGGTCGGCACGCTGCACGAGCTCGACAAGCCGGCGCTCGTGCAGATCCTCACGCAGCCGCGGAACGCCATCACGCGGCAGTATCAGAAGCTGTTCGAGTACGAGAACGTCAAGCTCCGGTTCACCGACGACGCCCTGGAGGCGATCGCCGAGTCCGCCTTGACGCGCAAGATCGGCGCCAGGGGCCTGCGGATGATCATCGAGGACCTGATGCTGGACCTCATGTACTCGGTCCCCGGACAGAAGAAGCTCCGCGAAGTGGTCGTTACGCGCGAGGTCGTGGAAGCCAAGGACAAGTCCATTACACTGATAGAGAAGGCTGGATAGGCTTCCGGAGTTGAAAGCCGGGCTCTGGGCGTCTTTGCGGCGGCCCACAGCCTGGAGCCCAAAGCCCAAGGCCTGACGTCAAGGATCTGAATGGAAGTCTACGAAACCCTTCCCATCGTTCCGCTCCGGGATGTCGTCGTCTTCCCGCACATGATGATGCCGTTCGTCATCGGGCGGCCGTCGTCGATCCGCGCGCTCGAGCACGCACTGCTGAAGGACAAGCGGATCTTCCTCGCCGCCCAGCACGACGCCTCCATCGACGACCCGGGGCCCGACGACATCTACACGATGGGGTGCGTGGCCAACGTCGTGCAGAGCCTGAAGCTTCCCGACGGCAACATCAAGGTGCTCGTCGAGGGCGTCGACCGCGGCCGGGCCGTCGAGTGGAAGGAAGACAAGGGCTTCTACCGCGTCGTCGTCAAGGTGCTCCCGCGCCAGAAGGAGGCGCCCGGCAGCGACGTCGAAGGGACGATGAGCCGCGTGGTGTCGCTGTTCGAGCAGTACGTGAAGCTCTCGAACAACCTGCACTACGACGCGATGATTGCCGCCGTCCGCGTCGACGATCCCGGCAAGCTGGCCGACACGATCGCCGCGCACCTCGTCATCGGCGTCGACGAGAAGCAGAACCTGCTCGAGATCATCTCGCCGCTCGAGCGCCTCAACCGCATCGCCGGCATCCTCGAAATCGAGGTGGACAAGCTCCAGGTGGACCGCCGCATCCAGTCGCGCGTCAAGAAGCAGATGGAGAAGGCGCAGAAGGAGTACTACCTCAACGAGAAGATGAAGGCGATCCAGAAGGAGCTGGGGCGCAAGGACGACAAGGGGAACGAGGTCGAGGAGCTGCAGAAGAAGATCAAGGACGCGCGAATGCCGAAGGAGGTGGAGGAAAAGGCCACCCAGGAGCTGAAGCGCCTCGAGGCGATGCCGCCGATGTCGGCCGAGGCGACCGTCTCGCGCAACTACCTCGACTGGCTGATCGCGGTGCCGTGGCACAGGAAGACGCGCGAGAACCGCGACCTCAAGCACGCCGAGACGGTGCTCAACGAGGACCATTACGGCCTCGAGAAGATCAAGGAGCGCATCCTCGAGTTCCTCGCCATCCGCACGCTCGTCCGGAAGCCGAAGGCGACGATCCTCACCTTCTCGGGCCCTCCGGGCGTCGGCAAGACGTCGCTCGCCAAGTCGATCGCCCGCGCGATGAACCGCAAGTTCGTGCGGCTGTCGCTCGGCGGCGTCAGGGACGAGGCGGAGATCCGCGGCCACCGGCGCACCTACATCGGCGCCTTCCCCGGCCAGATCATCCAGATGATGAAGAAGGCGGGGACGCTCAATCCGGTCTTCCTCCTGGACGAGGTCGACAAGATGTCGATGGACTTCCGCGGCGACCCGTCGGCGGCGCTGCTCGAGGTGCTCGACCCGGAGCAGAACAACACGTTCCTCGATCACTACCTCGACGTCGAGTTCGACCTGTCGCACGTGATGTTCATCTGCACGGCCAACGTGCTGCACACGATTCCGCAGGCGCTCCGCGACCGCATGGAGGTGCTGAACCTCCCCGGCTACACCGAGCACGAGAAGATCGAGATCGCCAAGCGCTTCCTCGTGCCGAAGGCGGTGGAAGGCACCGGCCTCACCAAGAGCAACATCGTCATCCAGGACGAGGCCATCCAGACGCTCATCCAGCGGTACACGCGTGAGGCGGGCGTCCGCAACCTCGAGCGGGAAATCTCCTCGATCTGCCGCAAGGTGGCCCGCAAGGTCGTCGCCGAGGGAAAGGCGTTCAGCGAAGACATCACGGCCGAGAAGGTCACCGAATACCTCGGCGTGCCGCGCTTCCGCCCGACGGTCGCCGAGGAGAAGAACGAGATCGGCATCGCCACCGGCCTCGCCTGGACCGAGGTCGGCGGCGAACTGCTCGTCAGCGAGGCGACCCTGATGCCCGGCAAGGGGAAGCTGACGCTGACCGGCAAGCTCGGCGACGTCATGCAGGAGTCGGCGCAGGCGGCGCTCAGCTACATCCGATCGAAGGCGGCGGAGCTCGGCCTGCCCGAGGACTTCCACTCGAAGATCGACATCCACGTACACGTCCCAGAAGGGGCGATCCCGAAGGACGGCCCCTCGGCGGGGATCACGATGGCGACGGCGCTCGCCTCGGCGGTGACGAGGATTCCGACGCGGCGCGACGTGGCGATGACCGGCGAGATCACCCTGCGCGGGAAGGTGCTGCCGATCGGCGGCGTCAAGGAGAAGGTGCTGGCGGCGCACCGCGCCGGCGTCACCAACATCGTGCTGCCGCGCGACAACGAGAAGGACCTGGCCGACATCCCGAAGGACGTGCTCGACTCGCTCGACGTACACATGGTGTCGACCATGGACGAGGTGCTGAAGATCGCGCTGGCGGAGCCGCTGCCGGTGCGGATCCCGACGGCGCCGGTGGTGCCGGAGGTGGCCGAGGCCGGAGATACGCCGACCACGCATTGAACCTCGAAGGCGTCTGGCTCTAGGCTTTGGGCTTTGGGCTGCGAGCTGCCAGAAACCCGACGACATTGGAGATTTCGGCCGAGTTCGTCACGAGTGCTGCTACGGCTCGTGACTTTCCCCGTGACCGGCTGGCGGAGGTCGCGCTGGTCGGCCGGTCCAATGTGGGCAAATCGAGCCTGATCAACGCTCTGGTGCGGCAACAGGTGGCCCGCACGAGCGCGGCGCCCGGCAAGACACGCCTGGCGAACTTCTACCGCGTGCAGCGGGGAGCGGCGCCGGCGTTCCATCTGGTGGATCTGCCGGGCTACGGCTATACACGCGCCCCTCGGAGGAGCTCGGGGCAGGACGGCCGCGATGCGGCTGCGGGTGAGTTCAATCGGTTGACCGAGGCGTACTTCGCGAGAGGGACCGCCGATCCTGGATCCCGGTCCCCGGATCCCGTCCGGATCGGCGTCCTGCTCCTCGTGGACGCGCGACATCCGGGCCTCGAGTCGGATCTCGACGCGTGGGCGTGGCTGGCCTCTCAGCCGTGCGCCCGCGCCGTCGTCGGCACCAAGGCTGACAAGCTGACGCGCGCCGAACGCGCGCGCCATGTCCGGGCACTCGAATCGTTGTTTGCTATCCCCGTCCCGCTCGTCTCAGCGGAGACGGGGGAAGGACTGGACGAACTGTGGAAGCTGATCGCGAGACTCCCAAGTCGAAGAACGGCGCCGTAGGGACGGCGACCGCTACCCCCGCCTCCGCCGAGTCTCCCGCCCCCGCGCGCGGCGCTGCGGCGGACGGGCCGGCGGGCAAGCCGGCCCCGAACGCCCAGGCGGCGCCGGCCGCCGCCTCCGCCGAGGCTCCTGCGGGCCGGCCGCCGGCCGCCGCACAGTCGATCTCGCTGTCGGCGCTCAAGGAGATGAACATCTCCGCGCTGACCAAGATCGCCAAGGAGCTCGACATCGCCGGCGCCACCGGCATGCGCAAGCAGGAGCTCATCTTCGAGATCCTGCGCGTGCGGGCGGAGAAGAGCGGCAACATCTTCTCGGAAGGCGTGCTCGAGACGCTGCCGGACGGCTTCGGGTTCCTGCGCGCGCCGGACTACAACTACCTGCCTGGCCCGGACGACATCTACGTGTCGCCGTCGCAGATCCGCAAGTTCGACCTGCACACCGGCGACACGGTGTCCGGAGTAATCAGGCCGCCGAAGGACGGGGAGCGCTACTTCGCACTGATCAAGGTCGAGGCGATCAACTTCGAGCCGCCGGAGAAGACGAAGGAAAAGATCTTCTTCGAGAATCTGACGCCCCTCTACCCGCAGCAGAAGCTCAACCTCGAGACGACGGCGGAGAACCTGTCCGGCCGGGTGATGGACCTGCTGACGCCCATCGGCAAGGGGCAGCGCGGCCTCATCGTGGCGCCGCCGCGCACGGGCAAGACGATGCTCCTGCAGAGCATCGCGAACAGCATTACGACGAACCACCCGGAGGTCTACCTGATCGTGCTGCTCATCGACGAGCGGCCGGAAGAGGTCACCGACATGCAGCGCTCGGTGCACGGCGAGGTGATCTCCTCCACCTTCGACGAGCCGGCGCAGCGGCACGTGCAGGTCGCCGAAATGGTGATCGAGAAGGCCAAGCGCCTCGTCGAGCACAAGAAGGACGTCGTGATCCTGCTCGACTCGGTCACGCGCCTGGCGCGCGCCTACAACACCATCGTCCCGGCCTCGGGCAAGGTGCTCTCGGGCGGCGTCGACAGCAACGCGCTCCAGCGGCCGAAGCGCTTCTTCGGCGCCGCGCGCTGCATCGAGGAAGGCGGCTCGCTCACCATCGTCGCCACGGCGCTCGTCGACACCGGCTCCAGGATGGACGAAGTGATCTTCGAGGAGTTCAAGGGGACCGGCAACATGGAGGTCCACCTCGACCGGAAGCTCACCGACCGCCGGGTGTTCCCGTCGATCGACATCAGCAAGAGCGGCACGCGGAAGGAGGAACTGCTGCTGCCCAAGGAAGAGCTCAACCGCGTCTGGGTGCTCCGGAAGGTGCTGACGCCGCTCTCGCCAACCGAGGCGATGGAACTGCTGCTGTCGAAGATGAGCAAGACCAGGACGAACGCGGAGTTCCTCGCCGCGATGGCGGCCGGAAAATCGTAGCCCAACGCCGATGAAGTTATAATGGAGCCATTGTGAAGGAAGGGATACACCCGAAGTACCACGAAGTCGAGGCCCGCTGTGCCTGCGGCAACACGTTCAGGACGCGGTCCACCAAGGCCGAGCTGCACCTCGAGATCTGCTCGATGTGCCACCCGTTCTTCACGGGGCGCCAGAAGCTGATCGACACCGAAGGACGCGTGGAACGCTTCACCAAGAAGTTCGGCGCCCAGACCTCCGAGCAGCGGCGGACCGCGGCCAAGGCAGCCAAGGCGACCAAGACGGCAGGCGCCGCCAAGCGGCCGCGGAAATCGGCGAACGCCTGAGCCGCTCAACATCCAACTCCCAACTCCCAACTTCCAACTCCCAACATATTCGTTTGGCGGGTCAGCACCGCGTTGGCCCGCGGCTCTCATCGATCACGAATCACAGAGACACCGAGACACCGAGGATGTCTCTGGTACTGTGCGCGTGAATCTAGCATCCGTAGCGTGCATCGGATGGTCTCGCAATATCGAGACGACCTTCCGGTGCTCGCCTCGTTCTTGGTGTGGAAGAACACATGTGAAGTGCGTCGTGTCGGTTCGGCGGCCGCCTGTACAATTCGCCCTGCTGTACTTGCTACTTACTCTTCTTAATCTCGGTCCACTTTTCCACTTTTCCACTTTTCTACTTCTCTACCATCGTAGATGGCCGTCGTCGAGAGAGGCCGGGGCCCTTGCGCCCGGCGTGGTCAGAAGAAGGACGCTGGAGCCGGATTGAGCTTGCGGTCGAGCCGCGCCAGGCGATGCTGGGTCGCGTGGACCCGCACGGCGGTGGAGCTGACCTGCAGCGACTCGACCGCGAGCCGGCGGGCCGACCGGAAATCCCGGAGGCGATGCTCGTAGTGCACCGCCAGCGCCTCGCGGGCCTCGCGCGCCAGGTGGGGCGGACACGCAGGCAGATCCAACAGCCGCTGCCACCTCTCGGCGGCGGCCTCGTGCGCCCGGGTACGCCGGTACAGCAGCGCTGAGGCGCGCAGCGCTTCAGCGCGCGTGAGCATCTCATCTGCCGTCGCGCCCCCAGGCAGGCCGGACCCGGCGGCGCGGACGAAGCACGCCCGGGCCTCGGCCAGCATCCCGCGCCGCTCGTACAGCCGACCGAGGCCGAGCGCCTCGCGGGCCGTGGCGGCGGCGTCCGGTCCGTGTTCGAGCAGCCGCGCGATGCGGGAAGTGAGCATGGCGAGCGACAGCAGATCGAGGCGATTGTGCTCCAGCACCGCCTGGAGCGGCGCCGGATCGCCGGAACGCACGTAGCGGAAGTACCTCGACGGAATCTCGAAGCCGGGTACGTCGTTCTCCCGCACGTGGCCGAGCACCGCAGCGTCCACTGCCGTGAGCCCGGCCTCTTCCGGTTTCCAGAGGCGCCGCGCCGGATGCAGCAGATCGACGTGCGGCAACCCCTCGAACGGCGCGGCCATCCGGTGCAGCAGAAAGCGCGTCTGCATGATCGGCAGGTCGAACGTCTTGCCGTTGTAGGTGGCGATCGCGCCGGCGCCGGCCACCGTCTCTCCCACGGCCTCGAGCAGCCCCCGCTCGGCGGCACACCCGGTCAGCAGGAATTGCCGGACCTGAAACGTCCCCGCATCGAACCAGCCGCATCCCACGAGAAACGCATACGTGCCGGCGCCACCGGAGAGCCCGGTGGTCTCCAGGTCGAGGAACACGACGCGCCCGTCCGCCCCCTTGTTCGCGCGCTCCGGCGAGACCTCGCCCGCCACACGCGGGTCGAGGATGCCAAGCGCGGGCCAGGCGCCGCTCGCGTCTGGCGCGCTGTCCGCCACGGCGACGCGGCCGTGCCGGTGGCCGGGCGGGTATCGGCGATCGACAACGAGGTACCGGTCGTCCCGCCATTCGCGCCACTGTCCGCCCAGGACTTCGGCAGCCGATTCCGCGTCCGCTGACGATGGAAACCCGGGCGGCGGAAGCGGCGTCACTGCGGGCGATCCGGCCGGCCGCACCACGTTCCGCAGCCGTTCAGCGAGGTTCATGGGACGTCCAGGGCGCCGGCGACCGCCAGCCGATCGAGGATCCGAAGCGCCACCGTCTTGGCGAGCGGTCCGGTGTTGCCGAGCGGTCCCACGCACGTCGGGCATCCGTGATCGCACTCGCAGCCGGCGACGAGGCCGCGCGTACGGGCCAGGAGGTCGCCCTGCATCGCGAAGAGCGGCTCGCTGAAGCCGATGCCGCCCGGGTAGTTGTCGTAGATGAATACCCGCGGCTCCACGTCCAGCAACGCCTCGGAGCTCGGGGCCGCCTCGGCCCCCGCGCCAGGATCCTTCGCGCCGCCTCCATCGATGGAGATGCCGATGTCCTGGCGGTCGCACATGAGGAGGAGCTGGGCGACCTGCCGCATGGCAAACGCCAGCCCGACGATCCCGTCACGCCGGTCGTCCGGGGCGTACGGGAGCGATGCCATGACGGCGGCGGGAACGGTCAGCCAGTACGCCGTCGTGTGCATCTGCTGCTCCGGCAGATCGAGCTCGCCGGATCCGACGTTCTCGTTGGTGTAGAACTTGATCTTCTTGAAGCCGACCACGCGCGACGACACGTGCACCTCGCCGTGGGCATGAATCCGGGATCCAGGATCCGGGGCCCGGGACCCTGGACCCGGAATCGCTGCACCTTCGGACCCCGGATCTCCGCCCCCAGATCCCGTCGTCTCGAACGGTTCGAGCACCGTGACCTTCGTGTACGTGATCGCGTCCGTGTAGTAGTCGCAGTCGATTTCCCGGACGTATGCCTTCCGTCCATCGAAGTCGAGACGCTCCACCTGATAGAGCGCTCCCTCGACCATGTAGATGGCCTTCTCGTGCAGCGTCGCCGGACCGCTCGTGAAGCTCGTCTCGCCAATCACGTCCGCGCCGCGCGTCGTGTCGACCACGACGAAGTTGTCCGAGGAGATGGACCTGAGGCTGACCGCGTCGGCCGGGTACGATTCGCTCGTCCACTGCCACGCGGTGCCGACCGGATGCACCAACTCGCTCTCGGCGAGCACCCGCAGGATCTCCTGCACATCGTGGCGCCCGTACTGCTCCGCCGCCGTGAACGGCAGCTCGAATGCGGCGCACTTCACGTGGTCGACCAGGATGTGGAGGTTGTCCGGATCGACGAGCGCGTGCTCTGGAGACGCGTCGAAGAAGTACGCCGGGTGGCGGACCACGAACTGGTTGACTGGCGCGCTGCTCGCCACGAGCACCGCCGCCGACCTTCCGCTGCGCCGTCCCGCGCGCCCCGCCCGTTGCCACGTGGCGGCAATCGTGCCCGGATATCCCGCCATCACGCAGACGTCGAGCGCTCCGATGTCGATCCCAAGCTCCAGCGCGTTGGTCGACACCACGGCCGCCACGCTTCCCTCGCGCAGCCCCTTCTCGATCTCTCTCCTGCGTACCGGCAGATAGCCGCCGCGGTATCCGCGAATCCGCTCGCGGGTACCCGGCGGACCCTCGAAATCGTCCTTCAGATAGGTCGTCAGAATCTCGGTCGTCAGCCGGCTCTGGGCGAAGACGATGAGCTGGAGCCCGCGTGTGAGGAACTCCCCGGCAATCCTCCGCGTCTCGCTCAGATACGAGCGCCGGATGCCCAGTTGCCGGTTGACGACAGGCGGGTTGACGAACAGGAACATCTTCTCGCCGCGCGGCGCGCCGCTCTCGGAGACGAGCTCGAAGGGCTGCTCGACGAGCGCCTCCGCCAGCTCGCGCGGATTGGCTATCGTCGCCGACGAACAGATGAACGTCGGCGCCGAACCGTAGTGCCGGCAGATCCGCCGCAGGCGGCGCAGCACGTTCGCCAGGTGGCTGCCGAACACGCCGCGGTACGCGTGCAGCTCGTCGATGACGACGTACCGGAGATTCTCGAAGAGCTTGGCCCAGCGCGGATGGTGCGGGAGCACGCCCGAGTGCAGCATGTCGGGATTGCTGAGCACGATGTGCGCGCGGTTGCGGATCGCCTTGCGCGCATCCTGCGGCGTGTCGCCGTCGTAGGTGAACACGCCGATGCCCGCGCTCGCCTGACCGTCGGCTCCGTGTGCCTGGATCTCCGGCCCCTGTTCCCCGTTCCCTGCCTCCTGCGACAACAGCTCTGCCAGCCCGTGCAGCTCCGCCAACTGGTCCTGGGCCAGCGCCTTCGTGGGAAACAGGTAGAGCGCCCGAGCCGCCGGGTTGTTCAAAATCGTGCTCAACACCGGCGCGTTGTAGCAGAGCGTCTTGCCCGACGCGGTCGGCGTCGTGATGACAACGTGGCGGCCGTCGAGGGCGTAGGCGATGGCCGCCGCCTGGTGCGTGTAGAGCTGCTCGACGCCGCGCTTCCGAAGAACCTCCTGGAGCTGCGGGTCCACCCCGGCAGGGAACGGCGCGTATTCGGCCGCACAGGCGGGTAGGACCCGAGCGGCGGTAACCCAGCCGTCCGGGGCATCCTGACGGTCCTGCCGGCCCGCTGTGAGGCGATCCAGGGCGCTCCGTAGCGCCATCTCACGGGCGGGTTCGGTACGCCGGACCGCCTTTCGACCGAGATCGAGGCGCCCTGAGGGCCCGTCGAGGGAGGGCAACATGACCCCCGATAGTAAACGTAACAAAGGCGAAGGTCCATCCCAAAAGCACGCTCGTGGCTCCAGCCGCGTCGGGGACTTGCCAAGCCGCTCAGCTACCCTTGTGACCGATGCCACTGGCCACGCACCGCGACACGGCTCACCTCGCGCGGCGGCTCGGGTTCTGGAGCGCCATTGGCATCGTCATCGGGGTGACCATCGGTTCGGGCATCTTCCGAACTCCGGCGGTCATCGCCGCCCGCGTGCCCGATCCACGTCTGGTGCTTCTCGTCTGGCTCGCAGGCGGCGCCATCTCCCTGTGTGGCGCGCTGTCGGTGGCCGAGCTGGCCGCCGCGCTGCCGCAGACCGGCGGGTGGTACGTCTATCTGCGCGAGAGTTGGGGCCGGCTGGCGGGCTTTCTCTTCGGCTGGTCGGAGCTCGTCCTCATCAGAGCCTCGGCGACCGGCGCCATCAGCACCGTGTTCAGCGAATACCTGCTGCGGTCGATCGGCTTCGATCCGATCGCATATGAGGGGACGACGGATGCCGTCGCGGCGGCGGCGATTGTCGGGGCGGCGATCGTGAACATCCTGGGCGTCCAGTTCGGCGCGGCGATCGCCGGCGTGTCCACGCTCGCGAAATATTCGGCGCTGGTATTGCTCGTGCTCATCGCGGCCGCGTTGGGCCCCGGCGCCGGCGCATCGGCCGCGCATTTCACGGCCGCGGCCGGGCCGGTCGATGCGGGTCTGTTCGGCCTCGCGCTCGTCTCGGTGCTCTGGGCGTACGACGGCGTTGCCGACCTCTCGTTCGCGGCGGGCGAAGTGGCGCGCCCCGGCCGCACTCTTCCGCGGGCGATTATCGCCGGCACCGTTGCCGTCGTCGCGATCTATCTCGCCGCGAACACGGCGTACCTCTACGTCAGTCCGATCGAGCAGGTGGCGAAGTCGCCCCTCGTTGCCGCCGACACCATGCAGGCGATCCTCGGCCCGCTGGGAGTGGCGCTCGTCTCCGTTGTCGTGACGATCTCGACGTTCGGGGCGTTGATGTCGGTCATGCTGACCGCGCCGCGCGTCTTCTTCGCCATGGCCGATGACGGGCTGCTGTTCCGGCGCGTGGCGGCGGTGCACCCGCGGTACGGCACGCCGCACGTGGCGATCGCGCTGGCGGCGGGGCTCGGCGTCGCCTTCGTGCTCGCCCGGACCTTCGAGCAACTGGCCGACACCTTCGTGCTGTCGATCTGGCCGTTCTACGGGCTGGCGGTCGCCGGGCTGTACCGATTGCGGCGGACGCGTCCCGAGCTTCCGCGGCCCTACCGGGTTCCAGGCTACCCGGTGCTGCCGGCGGTGTTCGTGGCGGCGGTGACGGGTCTGGTCGCGAACGCGCTCGTGCGCGATCCGCTCTGGACGGGTGTCACGTTCCTCGTCATCCTGACCGGCGTGCCCGTCTATTACACGGCGTTCCGGTCCGGGCGATCACGCTGACGTCGTTCTGGTTCTACCGCCCCTCGCGCTTGTGCTGGTGGATGCCCGTGATGCCGGCTGCCTTCTCCTGCTGTCCCGCGAGCAGAATCTGTTCCACGTCGCGCTCACCTTCCCAGCGCGCATCCTCCCAGACCTCGTACCCGGGCTGCATGTTGCGATTCACCGCATACGCAATCTTCCACGGCCTCGTGAAGACCTTCGAATCCTCGAAAGTCGCCTCATAGTCGATCCGGTTCTGGCCGACCACGGTCCAGCGTTCGACCACGTGGAGCGCGTCGCTGTGGAAGCTGCCGTGCGCGTCGAGCCACGTGTCCTCGTTGAAGTTCGTCACGTCGACGACAAGCGTGTTCCCGTCCCAGCGCCCGCGGGAATCGCCCATCCACAGCTTGATCCGATGCGAGGCGTGCGGGCGGCCGTCCACGGGGATCGTGCGATACGCGTGGTTCGACTCGTACCGGATTGTCACCAGTCCTGGCGTTTGCATGATCTGCATGCCGCCGGGCACGTGGTTGTTGCGCGGCACGCCGTCGGGAAGCGCTCGGATGTGCGGATCGATGTGCTCGCGCCGAGTCGGGGTGAAGATGTCCCGCAGCAGTTGGTCGCGGCGGATCGTCGCCTCCGGGCGGTACGGGATCAGGCCGTCGGGCGGGGAGACAATCACGACCGGATTGCGCTCGCCCACGCGCCCCTGGATGGTGTCGGCGTCGGGGTCTCGGCCGACCTCGAGGCTGTGGGCGGCGCCGACGGCGTCGGCGATCCAGTGTCCCTGCATGTCGGGCTGGCCGTCGGGCAGGCGCGGAGGGCTCCACCGGCCGGCCTGGCCGGCGGCGCCAGCCGACCAGAATCCCACGAGTACCACCGCTGCGATCGTGAGACCGAAGGTTCGGTGTGTCATCGAACGTCTCCTCGTGAACACCAATCGATACGCGCCACAAGGCCCCGACAAACGCCAGCGGGTTCCAACCGGCCGCCCGAGGGCTCGCACCGACGAGCGTCAGAACTGTCGCACCTTCATCTCGGCTCGGCGGTCCTGGCGCGGAACGCCTCGTCGAATGCCGCGCACTCGTACTCCAGCAGCTGCATGTTCCGCTCGATTCGGCGGTAGAGCGGCATGCTCATCTTCCACGATCGCGTGAACACCTTGGGATCGTCGATCGTCACCTCGTACTGCAGGTGGTCGCGGTCGACCGGCGTGTATCGTTCCACGACGTGCAACTGTTCGCTGTGGTGGTTGCCAGCCCTGTCGAACCACGTCTGATCGTTGAAGTGCACGACGTCGACCACGAGCGTATCGCCCTCCCACCGCCCGCGGGAGTCGCCCATCCACCATTCGATGGGTCCCTTTGGATGGGGCGAGTTCATGAAGACGTTGCGGACGGCGTGGGCGTACTCGTAGAGGACGGTGATCTGGTTCGGCGTCTGCACGATCTGGAACGGAAGTCCCAGATAGGTGGCGCGCGGCACGCCGGGCAGGTAGCACTTGTTCAGCGGATCGAGCTGCGCGCGCTTCGCGTGGTTCTCGCGCTGCCGGGCCGCCGCTTCCGGCCTGTAGGGGATGTCGTCGCCCTCCACGACGCCGAGGCCCGCCGGCACGTCCGGCTCGGCGTGGTGTGGCAGGATGTTCCACGCCGCGCTGTTGACGACGTGCCAGATGCCGGAGAGGTCAGGCTTGCCGTCCGCCCCCCGCGGCATCGACTGCCCCGCCGCCGGCGCCGCCGCCAGCGCGACCAGCGTGAAGGCGGCAACGATCGATCGTGTCATGGCGACACCTCACTGTTCGCTGTGTGAGTGGGGGCGGAGCTTTCCCGCCTTCCTGGTGAGCCGGCCGGCTTCGAGCCGATTCCGCACGCTCACGCCTTCCCAGCACGCCTCCTCGAGGAACTCGTAGTTCTTCTGCCGCAGCCGCTCGATCCGATAGGCGATCTTCCACGGTTGCGTGAAGACCTTTGGATCGTCGATCGTCGCCTCGTAGTCGATCGTACCGGGGCCAACCACCTTCCACCGTTCAACGACCCGCAGCGCATCCGAATAGAACGTCCCGTGCGAGTCGAGCCACGGCTGCTTGTTGTACTCGGCCGGATCGTACCGGAAGTTCCTCGTTTCGACGACGAGCGTGTTCCCCTCCCAGCGGCCGCGTGCGTCACCCTGCCACAGCGGCGTGCCCGCCGGCGCGAACGGACGGCCGTCAATCGGGATCACCCGGTACGCGTGCACCCACTCGAAGAGGATGACCACCTGTCCCGGCGTCTGCAGGAACTGCATCGGGCCGCGGAGGTTGCTGCGCGGCACGCCCTGCAGCGAGCAGCGATCTTCCGGCTCGATGTGCTGCAGCTCGATCGGCGCGTCCAGGTTGACGAGATGTTCCTGCCGCCTGGCGGCCGCCCACCTCTGGAACGGGACGCGTCCGTTCGGCGGGTCGATGATGATCTGCTGGCGCAGCCCGATGTCCTCCGCCGGCCGGTTCTGCATGCGGTTGTGCTCCGCATCGCAGCACCCCTCTTCGAGGCTGTGGCCGGCGTTGGTGGCGCCGGGGCCGGCCTCCCAGACCCCCTGGATGTCGGGCTGCCCGTCCGCTGTCCTCGGCCCCGTCCACGCCTGGGCCCCCGCCGCCGTTGCCCACGCGACGAGGAACAGGACCGCCAGCAAGAGTCTCTCGAACGACGATCGTACGCGCATCTTCGTTCCTCCGTCAGCGTCCGGGGCGCCTCAGCATGTTCTCCAGGGCGCGCTCGTTGGCCTCGAAGCACGCTTCCTCGTAGAGCTCGGCGCCGTATTCCGTGTTCCGCTGGAACCTGAGCGCCAGCGTCCACGGCCGCGTGTAGACCTTCGGGTCCGTGATCACGGCCCGGTACTCGATCGTGTCGGCGCTCACCGGCGTGAAGCGCTCCGTCACGCGCATGGCGTCGCTGTGAAAGCTCGCCATCACGTCGAACCACGTCTGATCGTTCAGGTTCCCGACGTCGACGACGAGCGCGTTGCCGTCCCATCTTCCGCGCGAGTCGCCCATCCAGAGCTTGATGTCGTCGGGAACGTGCGGACTGCCGTCGAGCGGGATGACGCGGTACGTGTGGTGCGCCATGTTGAGAACGACCACGTGGCCGCGAGGCTGGAAGATCTCGAATTCGCGGTTGTTCAAGTGCCGCGGCACGCCCTGCGGGAAGCACCGGGCATTGGGATCGAGATACTGCGGCGTGGGATCGGCATGCTGGGCGTAGA
Source organism: Acidobacteria bacterium RIFCSPLOWO2_12_FULL_68_19 (assembly GCA_001767525.1). Lineage (GTDB taxonomy): Bacteria > Acidobacteriota > Vicinamibacteria > Vicinamibacterales > UBA2999 > MELF01. Next base: position 15,079 of record MELF01000017.1, read on the forward strand.
TCGGCTTCACCTTCTCCGCCGCCCAGGGCTGGTACGGAATCTTGCCGTCCGGCGGATCGACGATGAGACTCCGGCCGCGCCCGGCCGGATTGGGCGTGAAGTCCTGATAGAGCGACTGAAACTCCAGATCCTGGATGTTGTAGAAGGTGCCGATCGGGTTGTAGATCCCCTGGATGTCGGGCTGGCCGTCGGACGTGCGCGGCGGCGTGTAGGCCGGCGCGGCGCCGGACGGCGCCTGCCCGCCGGCGGCGGCCGCCGCGGCACACCAGAGCGCCACCGCGGTCGCCCCGACCACGAGAAGCGCTGCCCGTCCACGCTGGTCCGCCATTGCCACCACTCCGCGGCCTATTCCGGCGGTCTGTACCACGTATGCTCGAGGCCGAACGCATAGCACTCGTACTCGAGAACGCGGATGCCCTTCTCCATCCGGCGGTACAGCGGGAAGCTGATCGTCCAGGGTCTGGCGAACACCTTCGGGTCCTCGATCGTCGCTTCGTACTGGATGTGATGCGCGCCGATCGGCGCGTACCGCTCGACCACGTGCAGCGCCTCGCTGTGAAAATTGCCGGCGCGATCGAACCACGTCCGGTCCGTGAAGTGGACGACATCGACCACCAGCGTGTCGCCGTCCCAGCGGCCCCGCGAGTCGCCCATCCACCACTCGATCTCGCCGTCGGGATGCGGCGAATCCATGAAGACCCGGCGCACCGCGTGGACGTATTCGAACAGCATCGCGATGTGGTTCGGTGTCTGGAAGATCTGGAACGGATACGGCATGTACATGATCCTGGGGACGCCGGGAAGATGGCACTTCGTCTCGGGATCCGCCGCGGCCCGGTTCGCCTGATTCTGCCGTTTCTGCGCCGCCGCCCACGGGTGATAGGGAATCTCGTCGCCCTCGACGATGCCAAGACCCGCGGGCACGTCCTTCTCCGCCGGATGCGCCTGGATGTTCCAGTTGGCGGTCGTCGCCGCTTGCCAGATGCCTGACAGGTCCGGCTTCCCGTCGGCCAGACGCGGCAGCGCGGCCGTCTGGGCCGTCGCCGCGCGCGGCGCGACCGCGAATGCCACGGCACACAGCGTCAGGAGCAGCCGCCCCGTCATGTCGCGCTGACGCTACCACTCCACATTCGCGGCGTCAAACGATCGGGCCGGAATTGTCAAGGCGAAATAGAAATGTCCCCGTTCTTCGCGAAATAGAAATGTCCCCTGTCGTTCGTCGTTCCTGACTGAAAAAAGAGAGGGCTGCCCTGTGGGCGCTCGTGGAAACCGTTCTGTGGTTTCCAAGGAGCGGTGGACGCGTGCTGTGCGTCCACGGCTCCGGCAGCGTCCACGGGCCGTCGTCATTCGCCGCGACCCAGCGCGATCGCTCGCTGCTGGCGCTCGTCGTAGCCGCGGGCCCACGGGTGATCCCCACTCGGTCGGCGGCGGGCGGGCACCCCAGTCCGCGCCGGCGGCCGCGCCGCGACCGCCGCGGGCGTCGGTTTCGGCGGCGGCGCCGGAATCTCGCGCCAGCGCATCAGATGCTCCCGATAGCGAATCTCAATCGCGCCGGCCGCGTTCTCGCGCACGAGCACCGTACTTTTGGCGGGCGCCTGGTGACTCTGCCGCGCCACTTGAAAATACCGTGTGTCATAGCGGATCACCCAGTCGTTGGAGAGCACGCGGGTCTCCTCGAGCTGGAACGCGCGATCGAGCGCGACGCGACTCGGCGTCCGCCGATGAAAGTCCTCGGCCGACGCCGGCGCCTGCGCGAAGCGCGTGTTGTGCTCGGGTAGATACGTCGTCTCCAGGAAGGCATTCGCCGCGGTCGCGTCCGCGATCCCCAATCGCCGGAGTTTCTTCACGAGGCGATCCTGATGCGTGCCGTGATTGCGCTCGACCCGTCCCTTGGCTTGCGGGGAGCTCGCGGCGATGATCTGAATCCCCAACGCCGCGCACATGCGGCCAAACTGCGTCAGCGGCACGGTCCCCGTGGCCTGTTCCTCCGCATTCGGCTCTCGCACATAGACATTCTTCCAGTCGGTATAGAGCGCCAGCGGCACTCCATACGTCTCGATCCACCGGCGCAGCACCTCGGCCGCCGCCCAGATCGTTTCCTCAGCCCCGAGCCGCGCCAGGGTGCGGCCGGTCGCATCGTCGACCAGGTTCATCAAGCAGCCGCGCGGCGCCCGCGCCTCGTACCATAAATGGAAGCTGCCATCGAGCTGGACCAACTCGCCGAAATGCGCCTTGCGCTCCCGCCGCGTGCGATGGGGCGACCGTTTACGGGCCCGACTCCACAAGCCGGCGGCCAGCATCCAGCGGCGCAACGTGTCGTGATGCACCGTGATCCCGTCTTCACTGGCCAAATGCTCGGCGGCCAGCGGTGGCCCAAACCGCACGTCGATCGGCCCGCTGTACTTCTCCCGCACGAGCGCCAACACCCGCTCTCGCTCCGCCGTGGGCCGCGCATGATTCGACGGCTGCCCGGCACTGCGATGCTGCAGTCCTTTCGCGCCCTCCGCACGGTATCGACGCCCCAACCGCTTCGCTTGGCGGTACCCCACGTGCAGCAAGACCGCCGCCGATTTCACACTCAATGCGCCCGCCTTCACCCGTGCTAGCACCTCGACCCGCGTCAATTCCCTCGCACTCATCGCCGTCCTTCCCAATCGGTGACCTCCCCAGAGGCCACCAGCTTAGGGGGACATTTCTATTTCGCTCGCGAGGGGACATTATCAATTCGCGTCAACAACGATCGGGCCGGAATCGATTCGGGATCCGGAGCGCCTGGTTGCCTGCGGCGACGCTCTCGGAAACAATACGCGGCGGAGAGACACGCCTATGACGACCAGACGCGACACCACGCCGGCCATCAGCCGTCGTCATGCCATCGGGCGGCTTGCCGTCGGCCTCGCCGGCGCATCGGTGGCGCCGCTCGAGCCGTTCGCAGCCGCGCAGCGCGGCGCCGGCGCCGCCGCGCCCCGGCGCACGGTGCAGACGGTGACCGGAGCCGTCGATCCCGTCACGCTCGGATTCACGCTCTGCCACGAGCATGTCTGCGCCGCCTCGGCCGGTCTCTGGCAGGCGTGGCCGGAGCTGTTCGGCGGACGGGCGCAGTTTGTCAGGACGGCGGTCGATCAGCTCAAGCAGGCCCGAGACGAAGGGGTCGCGACCGTGGTCGACCTCACGACGGTGGACCTTGGCCGCGACATTCGCCTCCTCGAGGAGATCTCACGCAAGTCCGGCGTGCAGCTGATTGCGGCGACCGGGCACTGGCTCGACGCGTCGAGATCGATGAGCGCGCGCACCGTCGAGGAGCTCACGGAGTTCTTCGTCCGCGAGATCGAGCGCGGCATCGAAGGCACCGACATCAGGGCGGGCGTCATCAAGGTGGCCAACGGCGCGACGATCGACGCATTTGGCGAAAAGGTGCTGCGGGCCGCCGCCCGCGCCAGCAGGGCGACCGGGCTGCCGATCAGCACCCACTCACCTGGCGCCGACAGGGTCGGCGAAAAGCAGGCCGCTATCCTCGAAAGCGAGGGGCTCGGTCCGTCGAAGGCCTGCATCGGCCACACCGACAACAGCCCCGCCGACTACCAGGCCGGGCTCATCGAGCGCGGCTATTACCTTGGCATGGATCAGCTGCCGCGTGGCGGACCGGCGCCGCCGGGAACGCCGCTGCAGCCGCCGAACGCGCTCGCGTGGACCGAGCGCTACGCGCAGATCAAGGCGCTCGTCGATGCGGGCCATGCCGAACGGATGATGCTCGGCAACGACCACTCGATCGCCATGTCGCTGCAGCCGACCGCTGCCGATCGTCTGCGCCTGGCGCAGAACCCGGACGGCATCCTCTTCGTCAGCCGGAAGGCGCTTCCCGCGCTGCGGCAGATCGGCGTCTCCGAGCAGGCGATCCGGACGATGACGGTGGAGGCGCCGCGGCGGTTCTTCGCGGGCGCGTGATGCCCAGACGCGCGTCAGAAGGATCTGCTCTGGCAGCCGTCGACGACGACCGACGTGCCGCTCACCCAGCTCGCGCGGGGTGAGCAGAGAAACGCGACGACCGCGCCCACTTCCTCCGGCGTCCCGAAGCGGCCGAACGGGAGTTCGCGGCGAACGAACTCGGCGATGCCCGCCGGGTCGGCCTGTTGGCGCCGCCACCAGGAGCCCCCCTCGAACAGGATCGATCCCGGCGAGACGCTGTTCACGCGGATTCCGAGCGGCGCCAGCTGCTGCGCCAGCGACTTGCCCAGACTGATCTCGGCCGCCTTCACCGCGTTGTAGGTCATGCGGCCGCCCGACTCGCGGCCGAAGATCGACGCGATGATCACGATGGCGCCGCCGCCGCGGCGCTCCATGTGCGGGACCGCGAGCCGCGAGGCGCGCACCGCGGGCATCAGCGTCAGGTCGATCGCCTCCTGCCACTGCTCGTCGGTGGTGTCGAGCAGGCCGCCGCCGGCGGCGACGCCGACGTTGTTGACCAGGATGTCGAGTCCCCCGAAGGTTGCCACCGTCCGGTCGATGACGTGCTGCACCCCATCGGGCCGGCTGACATCAGCCGCCACCGCGAGCACATGGCCTCGCCCGCGCCCCGCGGCCTCCACTTCGGCCGCGGCTTCGCGGAGCCGCGCCTCTCCCCGCGCGCTCAGGCAGACGCGGCAGCCCTCTTCGGCGAGCGCCCTGGCGCTCGCCAGCCCGAGCCCGCGGCTC
>MELF01000017.1:19778-137488 GCA_001767525.1 Acidobacteria bacterium RIFCSPLOWO2_12_FULL_68_19
ATACGGTCACGCTGGAGGCGTTGAACCACGGCGTGCGCCTGGCGATCGTTTCTGTTTGCAGCGGCTCGGACATAGGTCAGAATCAGAGGACGCGGGGCCCTCATCTCTATGCGCATCGGCGTGCCAGGGGAAATCCGGACGGGCGAGACGCGCGTTGCCGCCACGCCGGAGACGGTTAGGAAGCTCATCCAGTCGGGACACCATACGTGCCTCGTGCAGGCAAGCGCCGGGACGGCCGCAGCCATTCCGGATGCCGAGTTCGAGGCGGCCGGCGCCGACGTCACGGCGCGCGCGGCCGATGTGTACGCCCAGACCGACATCGTGCTGAAGGTGCGCTCGCCCGAGCCGGTGGAACTGCCGATGCTGCGGCGCGGCTCCGTCCTCGTCGGCCTCCTGAACCCGCACGACGAGGACGCGATCGAGAAGCTCGCCGAGACGGGCGTCACCGCGTTCGCCATGGAAGCGCTGCCGCGGATCACCCGCGCGCAGACGATGGACGTGCTGTCGTCGCAGGCGAACGTCGCCGGGTACAAGGCGGTGCTGCTCGCCGCCAACGAGTACCGGCGGTTCATGCCGATGCTGATGACGGCCGCGGGGACGGTCAAAGCGGCGCGCGTCCTGGTGCTCGGCGCCGGCGTCGCGGGGCTCCAGGCGATTGCGACGGCCCGGCGGCTCGGCGCCGTCGTCGAGGCGTTCGACGTACGTCCGGCGGTGAAGGAGCAGGTGGAGTCGCTCGGGGCACGATTCGTCGAAGTGCCGGTGCCGGAGAGCGAGCGCGCCGCGGCGGAAACCTCCGGCGGCTACGCCCGCGAGATGAGCGACGACTACCGGCGGCAGCAGGCGGCCCTCATCGACGAGCGGGCCAGGCTGGCCGACATCGTCATCACCACCGCCCTCGTTCCCGGCCGTGCGGCGCCGATCCTGGTGCGTGAAGACACGGTCCGGCAGATGAGGCCCGGCTCGGTCGTCGTCGACCTCGCCGTCGAACAGGGCGGCAACTGCGCGCTGACCGAGCGCGATCGGACGGTCGTGGCGCACGGGGTGCGCATCGTCGGCTGCAGCAACCTGCCCGCGCTCGTCGCCGCCGACGCCAGCGCCCTCTACGCGCGCAACCTGCTGAGCTTCGTCAACCTGCTCGTCGATCCGAAGGCGGGTACGCTGACGCTCGACCGATCCGACGAGATCATTGCGGCGACGCTCGTCTGCATCGACGGCGCGCCGACGCGCCGACGCGAACGGTCCCTCGCATGACCGGCATGGTCGATCCCATCGTCGTCAACATCACCGTGTTCGTGCTGGCGGTGTTCGTGGGCTATCACGTCGTCTGGAACGTGACGCCGGCGCTGCACACGCCGCTCATGAGCGTCACCAACGCCATCAGCTCCGTCGTCATCGTCGGCGCGATCCTCGCCGCCGGGTCTGGCACGACGGGGTTCGGTCCCCTCGTCGGCGCCATTGCCGTCGCGCTCGTGGCCGTCAACACCTTCGGCGGATTCCTGGTCACCGAGCGCATGCTCGACATGTTCAAGAAGAAGGAACCGCGGGGGCGCAAATAGCGCATGTCCGCGAACCTCATCGCGATCTCCTATCTGATCGCGAGCGTGCTCTTCATCCTGTCGCTTCGCGGCCTGTCGCATCCCCGCTTCGCGCGGCGCGGCAACATCGCCGGCATGGTCGGGATGACCATCGCGGTGCTCGCGACGCTCGCCGTCACGCCGCGCGTCGGCGCCGGGCTGGCGATGCTCGCCGTCGGCGGCGCCGTCGGCGTGATCGTCTCCCGGCGCGTACAGATGACGCAGATGCCGGAGCTCGTCGCCGCGATGCACTCGCTGGTCGGCATGGCGGCGGTGCTGATCGCGATCGCCATCGTCAGCAATCCGCCCGCGTTCGGCGTCGCGTTCCCGATGCCCGCCGGCAACCGGGTCGAGCTCTTCCTCGGCACGGTGGTCGGTGCGGTCACGTTCTCCGGCTCCGTCATCGCATTCGGCAAGCTCGCGGGGCTCGGCCGGTACGGGCGCCTGTTCTCCAGCGCACCGGTGACGTTTCGCGGGCAGCACGCCGTGAACCTGGCGCTGGCGGCGGTCATGGTCGGCTACGGCGTGGCGTTCGTGAACGCCGCGCCCGACGCGGCATGGCCGCCGTTCCTGACAATGACCGCGCTGGCGTTCCTGCTGGGGGTGCTGATCATCATCCCGATCGGCGGCGCCGACATGCCGGTCGTCATCTCGATGCTCAACAGCTACTCCGGCTGGGCGGCGGCGGGCATCGGGTTCTCGCTCAACAACTCGATGCTCATCATCGCCGGCTCGCTCGTCGGCTCCTCCGGCGCCATCCTCTCCTACATCATGTGCCGCGCGATGAACCGCTCGTTCTTCAGCGTCATCCTCGGCGGTTTCGGCGGCGCCGAGGGGACCGTCGCCGCCGGGGTCGAGCAGAAGGCCGTCAAGTCCGGCTCGCCCGAGGACGCGGCCTTCCTGCTCCGCAATGCCGAGAGCGTCATCATCGTGCCTGGCTACGGGCTGGCGGTCGGCCGCGCCCAGCATGCCGTGAAGGAGATGGCCGACAAGCTCATCGCGCACGGCGTGAACGTGCGGTACGCCATCCACCCGGTCGCCGGCCGGATGCCGGGGCACATGAACGTGCTCCTCGCGGAGGCGGAGGTGCCGTACGACCAGGTGGTGGAGCTCGAGGACATCAACGCCGACTTCCCCGCCACCGATGTGGCGTTCGTCCTGGGCGCCAACGACGTCGTCAACCCGCTCGCCGAGCAGCCGGGCAGCCCGATCTACGGGATGCCGATTCTCGAGGCGCACAAGGCGCGGACGGTGCTCGTCAACAAACGTTCGATGGCCGCCGGCTACGCGGGCGTCGACAACCCGCTCTTCTACATGGACCGGACGATGATGGTGTTCGGCGACGCCAAGAAGGTGATCGAGGAGATCGTCAAGGCGCTGGACTGACTACATCAGCACGCGGATGATGTCGGATCTGGTGATGATGAACGTCTTCTCCGTCTTGAAGTCGCGGACGAGGACCGCCGGGTTCTCCGGCGTGATCATCTTCGAGAGCAGCTCTACCGGCGTCGAGACGTCGGCGAAGGGGAACGCCGGCTGCATGATCGTCTCGATCGGCTGCCGCTTGATGTCCGGGTTGCGCACGAACTCGTTGTAGAGATGTGATTCGTTGAGCGATCCGACGACGCGGCCGTCGCGCGTGACCGACACCTGCGAGAAGTCGCGGTCGCTCATGATTCGGATCGCGTCTTCGACGGGCCTGGCCGCCTCGACCGCGTAGAGCTCCCCCGACACGCCCATGGCGACGAGATCGCGCGCGGTGAGGCCGCTCGTCTCGATGAACCCCTTCGCGCGCATCCACTCGTCGTTGAACATCTTGCCGAGGTACCGCGAGCCGTGGTCGTGGACGATGACGACTACGACGTCGTCTCTCGTGAAGTGGTGCCGCAACTGCAGCAGTCCCGCCATGGCGGACCCGGCGGAGTTGCCCGCGAAGATCCCCTCCTCGCGCGCGATGCGCCGCGTCATGACGGCGGCGTCCTTGTCGGTCACCTTCTCGAAGTGGTCGATGATGGCGAAGTCGACGTTCGCCGGCAGGAAGTCCTCGCCAATGCCTTCGGTGACGTACGGGTAGATCTCGTTCTTGTCGAAGATGCCGGTCTCCTTGTACTTCTTGAAGACCGATCCGTAGGTGTCGATCCCCCACACGGTGACGCGCGGGTTCCGCTCCTTGAGGTACCGGCCGACGCCGCTGATCGTGCCGCCGGTCCCGACGCCGCACACCAGGTGCGTGACCCGGCCGCCGGTCTGTTGCCAGATCTCCGGACCCGTCTGCTCGTAGTGCGCCTGCGTGTTCGACAGGTTGTCGTACTGGTTCGCCTTCCAGGCGTTCGGGACCTCCCGAGCCAGGCGCGACGAGACCGAGTAGTACGACCGCGGATCCTCGGGGTCGACGTCGGTCGGGCACACAATCACCTCGGCGCCGAACGCCCGGAGCGCGTCGATCTTCTCCTTCGACTGCTTGTCCGTGGTGGTGAAGATGCACCGGTAGCCCTTCACGACGGCCACGATGGCCAGGCCCATACCCGTGTTGCCGGACGTCCCCTCGACGATCGTGCCGCCCGGCTTCAGCAGCCCCGCCTTCTCGGCGTCCTCGATCATCTTGACCGCCATCCGGTCCTTGATCGAATTGCCGGGATTGAACGTCTCGAGCTTGACGAGCACCTCGGCCTCGATGAGCCCCCGCGTGATCGCGTGGACGCGCACCATCGGCGTGTTCCCGATGGCGTCGAGGATCGTGTCGCAGATTCTCGGTCCGGTCGAATCGGTCACCGCCTGATCATGACAGGGGCGAGGGGTCACGGGAAAGAGGGGAACCGAGCCGAGCCGAACCGAGCGGCGGGGAACGCCGAAGGGAGCACGACGGCTCCCGGTTCAGTGCGTCATCGCATAGACGATGTAGTTCACGCCGAGCCGGTACGCGTCGTTGGTGGGGTCGGTGCCGTAGAGCCCCTCGGCCGACCACTCCCAGTAATCGCCGAGATCGTTGTTCCAGTTGGCGAGCGCGAGCATGCGGCCCGCAGGGTCGTTCCCGTCGAACATTCCCCAGAACGACGGCGGCACGTTGACCGTGGGATGCGGCACGTCGAGGTGCTTGATGTTGAAGAACGACTGGAACACCGGATGCGTCACGTCCAGCCGGATGAAGCGGTGGTCGGGCAGCGCGCGCCTCATCTGCGCCACCAGGTTGCGCCAGTGCCCGTCCCCCTCGAAGTCGTCGAAGATGATGAGTCCGCCCTTGAGGAGGTACGTGCGCAGGTTCTTCGCCTCGGCGTCGTTGGTCGTCCAGTAGCCCGGCTCCGACATGTAGATCACCGGGTTCTCGAAGATGCGCGGATCGTCGAGGTCCAGGATGTTGCTGCCGTCCATCCGCACGCGCATGTTGGTGATGTAGTCGAGAATCGCCGCGAAGTTGCGCTCCGCGGTGGGATAGTCGTGCTCCCAGCCGCCGGAGAAGCGTCCGAGGCTCGCGCCGTACCGGATGCGCGTGAACACGAAGTGGCTGTCGTAGGGCACCGTCGCCGGCGCCGGACGGGACCGGCGGAACTGCCCGGCGGCCACGAGCGGCGCGAGCAGGAGCGCGACGAGCAGCCCGGCGATCGCAGGCGTCAGTCGCATGACAGCCTCAGTGCGTCAGCGCGTACAGGATGACGTTGATGCCGACGGCATACCCGTCCGGCGAGAACCGGTAGAAGAATCGCGGATCCTCGCCCTCGCGCTCCCACGCGTCGGAGATGTCGGTGTTGTGCGTCATCAGCACCATCAGGTTGCCGTGGCGATCGGACACCCCCCGGATCGCCGGCGTGGCGCTGTCTCCGCCGCGCTCGGATGTGCCGCCTCCGCTCGTCCGCCAGAACTGGATCGACGGGATCTGCGGCAGCGTCTTCACCTCGAACATCGTGCGGAAGATCGGATGATCCAGCGTGATCTCCTCGATCGGGTATTCCGACGGCGGCAGCACGCGCGCCAACTGGGAGACCCAGTTGTGCCAGGCGTACGTGCCCCAATAGTCGTCCGCCCAGACGAATCCGCCCTTCAGCAGGTAAGTGCGCAGGCCGGCGACCTCCGCGTCGGTGAAGGCGGCGGTGCCGACGTCCTCCATGTGGAGGTACGGACACTGATAGAGCGCCTCCTCGGTGAGCCGGACGACGACGTGGTCGGGCGCGCCCTGCGCATCCCTGGTCACGCGCGTCTTGGTCAGCTCGGACAGGCGAATCGAGAAGTTCAGCTCGGCGTCCGGGTAGTCGGTCGACCACCCCTGACCGCCGGCCTCGCGGCGGCCGCTCGTGTACACCGCCCGGCAGAAGTTGAACCCACGGCCGAAGGTCTCCGGCTGGGCGAACCTTGCGGGATACCCGCGCGGCCCGAACCCGCGGAACTGGCGCCCGAACTGGGCGAAGGTCGAGGTCGCGAGGCAGACGACCAGGACGATCGCGACCGCGGCTGCCTTCATCGCGTCCGCGCGAGCGATCGGTAGTACTCCTGCACGAGCTTGCGGAACGCCTCCGGCACCTCGTCCGACCCGGACAACGCGATGCTGCTCTCGTCGGCGTCCACACGGCGCCGGAGCCCGAACTCGAACCGCTTCAGTCCTTCGGCGATCGTCGATTGGAGGCGCGCGAGCTCGGACACGTCCTGGTAGACCCGGGGATCGTCCAGGCGCCGGAGCGCGCGGAGGATCTCGTCGAGCTCGCGCGGGTCGATGTTCTCGGCCGCCAGATCACGCCGCAGCTGCTGCGCCTCGTTCGTCCACTCGCGGATCTCGCCGCGCAGCTGCCGGATGTCGTCCGGCGACAGCCGCCAATCGCGGCCCCACTCCCAGCCGTACCCGCCGCTCCAGCCGCCGCCGTTCCAGGCGCCGCGGGCGGCGCCGCCGGCGTCCCCACCGCCACCCGCCTGCGCCCCGTCGGCCGCCCCGCCACCTTCCGACGCCTGCGCGCCGTCGGCGCCCTGCGATCCCTGCGCACCCTCTGAACCCTGTGACCCTTGCGAACCCTGCTGGTTCCGCGCCTGCTGGCCTTGTTGTCCCTGCTGGCCTTGCTGCCCCTGCTGCCCTTCCTGCCCCTGCTGGGCGCCACGCTGCGCGCGCTCGCGCGTCCGCTCCTGGAGCGACTCGGCCGCGCGCGCCAGCCGGCGCGCGCGCTCGAGCGCGGTTTCCATCCGATTCGCCGCGTTCTCGCCACCCTCCCCGAGCGCCGTGGCCGCCTCGCCGAGGCGCTTCCGCAGTTCCTCGATGCCTCCGGCAATCTCGTTCTCGGCAGCCTCGACCACCTGCGGCGTCGCGCCGCGGTTGACGAGGTTCTGCGAGTACCGCAGCTTGTCGGCCAGCCGGTTGTCGCGGATCGACCCGGCCGCTTCGGCCATCTTGCGCGCGGCGGCGCGCTCGTTGGCGGCGGCGTCGCGGGCCGCGCGGTCGAGCTGCTGCTCGAGCGAGTTCAGCCGGTTCTCGAGATCCGTCTTCTGATCGTTCACCTGCCGCGCCTCGTCGCGCCTCGCCTGGCTGTTCGGCACGGCGGCGAGCTCCCGGGCATCGTCGGCGACCTCCTCCTGGCGCCGGGCGATCTCGTCGGCCTGGCGCATGGCGTCCTTGATGTCACGCTCGGCGCGCGCCGCCTGGTTCTGCTGCAGCCGGCGCTCGGTCTCGCGCAGCCGCTCCAGCGCGGCCGCCGCCTGCCCGGCGGCGCCGGCGTCGCCGCCGGCCGCGGCGCGCCGCATCGCATCGGCGGCCTGCTGCATCTGGCGCGCCGCCTCCATGAGGTCGGGCCGGTTCTCCTCGCGGGCGAGCCGCTCGAGCCGGCGTGCCGCCTCCTCGGCCTGCTCGGCCAGCGCACGCTGCTGGGCCGCGCCGCCCGAGGACGACGACCCGCCCTGCTCCAGCGCCCGAAGCCGCTGCCGCGCCGCTTCCTGCTCCTGCCGGCGCGCCAGCTCCTTCAGCTTTTCGAGCAGCTCGTCGATCTCGCGGTCGCCGGTCTGCTGCTGCGCCTGATTGGCCGTCTCGTACCGGCTCGCCATCTTCTCGAGCTCCTGCTCGAAGATCTCGGCGAGCTCCTGCTGCTGTGCGCTCCCGCCGCCGCCACCGCCGCCGGCATTCTGCTGGACGCTGATCTGGTACTCGTACTCTTCTTCCGCCTTCTGGAGAATCTGCAGCGCCTTGTGCTCGGGCGGCAGCGCGCCCTCGGGACTCACCTCGGCGAGCTTCGTCTCGGCGTCCTTCATCGCCTGCACGGCCTGCGGCAGCAGTTCGCCGATCTTCTCGAAGGCCGGATCCCGCTGCACCAGCTGGCTGTTCAGCCGCGTCACCAGCCCTTCCACCTGCTCGCGCAGCCGCGACTGCGAGAGCGACACGACCGTTGCCGCCTCGCGCAGTTTGGCCGGCGTGTACTTGCGGCGATCGCGCTGCACATTGAAGGTCGCCGAGATGATCTGCCGCTGCTGCTCCGAAAGCGCTTCCACCTGGCCGCCGCCGGCGCCGCCCATCCCGCCGCCGCCCCCGGCCATCGACGCGGCCTGGCGAAAATCGCGCCGAAACGGCCGGATGCGCAGGAAGTACAGATCGCTCGTCGCCTGCTGTCCCTGGCGGCCGGAACTGTCGAGCGCCCTCGCGTAGTAGGACACCGCGTCGCCCGGCTCGACGCCGAGCTCCTCGAGGAAGAACGTGTGGCCGGCACTCACCTCCGGCAGGCGGCTCCGCCCGCCGAACAGCTTCACCGTCTTCTCGGACCCGCCGTTGACGGAATAGACCAGCTCGAGGTCGCGGACGCCGAAGTCGTCTTCGGCCTGCGCCTCGACGTACACCTCCTCGATCGCGGACACCGAGGTGTCGCGTCCCGGCTTGGCAAACGACACGGTCGGCGGCTGGTCGGCGAGCACGTCGATCGTGTACTGCGGCGAGGCGGCCGCCCGCTCGCCCGCCGGCGAATCGAGCTCGACGCGGTAGAAGCCGTCGCGTTCGACCAGAAACGACGTCGTCAGCGACTGGTCCGCCTGCGGCGCCAAGGCGGCCGATTCCTTGTCGTTGAGCGCGATGCGCCCGCCGGGGGATTTCATCGTCGGCACGACGCGGACGCGCACCTCGGTGCCGGCGAGCACGGCGATGTCGCCGCCGTCCTCGACCTTCTGCGGCTCCAAGCCCGTGTACGCCGGGAAGTGATACTCGAGCTCCAGTCGCTGCACGTACGGGACGTCGACGACGGTGAGCGTGAAGAGCGTCGAGCGCACGCCCTCGGCATCGACGTAGTACTGGAGCGGGGCGGCGACGTCGAAGATCATCCCCTCGTACCGGCCATCCTCGTTGCGGACGAGCGGGTGCTCTTCGAACGGGCCGTCGGCCGCGCGCCGCACCCAGAGCGACGCGTCGTCGGAGCCAAATCCCAAGAGCCGCGCGGCGATCGTCTGGTCGGCCCCCTTGGGAACGGTCGCGTTGCCCGGCGTCACCTCGACACGATAGGGCGCCGCCGCCTCGACGCCGCGCTGGACGAGCAGGATGGCCGAGAGCGCGTTGCGCATGAAGGCGGGACCGAGCAGCACGACGAGGACGGCGCCGGCCGAGACGCCCGCCAGGAGCAGCCCCCATCGCTTGAGCGGCACTTCTTCGACGCGACGGGCGGCGTTGGTCGCGGCGCACGTCTCGAGCGCCTGCTCGACGAGCCGCCGCACCAGGGCCGCCGAGACCGAGTCGGTCCCGCGCCCGCTGGCTTCCACCGCGCTCACGAGCGTCGCCTGGAGCGACGGCTCGTTCTCCTCGAGGTACAGCGCCACCTGCTCGTCGGTCACGCGACGGCGCAGCGGACGGACGAGGAAATAGAGGACCGACGCGACCACCGCTGCGGCCAGGAGCAGCCGCGCGGCGATGATGGAGGCGGGGATGAAGCGCGCCCACTCCATGCCGTAGGCGGCGACGAGGAAGAGCCCGACGGCGATCCCAAGGCTGCGGACCACGCCGCGAAGCGCGAGCTTCAGGCGCCACCGCGATCGGACTTCCGTGATGACGGCCGTCAGGTCCGAGGGGGAAGTGGACCGGCGCCGCAGGTACTCAGTGTAGTCGCGCATGCAACCCTCTCCGATGTCTTGCCTCAGGATACGCCCAACCGCCGGCGGTCGTTCAGGTTTTCGACAGCCGATTCGAAATCACGGTATCCGCCCCGAGCAGGAGAATCCCGACGCACAGCAGATACCACCACAGCCGCTGCGACCGCTCCTGCGCTTCGGGCGTCAGCGCCCGGCCCGTCGCCCCCGCCTGCCGCACCGTCTCAGGCAGGGCGGTCGTCGCCGCGATGATTTCCTTCGGATCCATGGCGGTGAGATCCGACTCCGCCGTGTCGACGTTGCTCGCCACGACGGCCGTCACCGTATCGCCCGTCCGGCTCCGCAGCTCGTAGAACCCCTGCTCGGTCAGTTCGAGCACCTCGGCGCCCTCTTCGTCGATGCCGACCCGGCGGCCCGACGGGGTGAGCACCACGCCGCTCGCCTGCGGCGACGCGGCCCCGCCCACTGACGGGTCGAGCACCTGGCCGACGGTGAGCCACGGCGCCGGTTCCGCGTACGCGGCCAGATGGCGGACGGCCTGGTGGACGAAGGGGAGGTAGACCGGCTTGAGCGGGAAATCGCTCCAGGCCAGATCGAGCGTCGACGACCACAGCAGGACGCGCCCCGCGCCCACGCGCCGCTCGAGCAGCGCCGGCGCACCCGCGTCGAAGCGCGCGAGCACCTCGGCGCCGGTGACCGGCTGGACGGTGCGGTACCCGTAGATGCGCGCCGCCGTGAAGTCGCCGCTGCGCGGCGTGCGGAACGGCTCGAACACGGGGTGTCCGAACTCGAGCGCCCCGACGCGCGCCGCCTCGCCCCGGCTCCGATCGACGGGCGCCTCCACCGCCGCCGGCAGCAGATCGACGTCCGAGGCCCACGTGGCGCGCGCGCCGGTCGCGATGAAGAACCCCCCACCGCCCTCGACGAAGCGCTGCAGGCGACGACCGAGCGACGCCGGCACGGCGACGTCGTTGGCCACGACCACCGAGGCCCGCCGCAGATCCTCATCGGAGACCGCATCCGGCTGGCGGAGGGTCGCCTCGAAGCGCGGCGCGTCGCCGATCGCCAGCGCACGCGTCACGTAGAGCGCGCCGCCGGCGGCGCCGCCGCGGTCGAGGACGAGCACGCGCACGGGCTGGACGGGCGAGACGACGAAGTGGAACACGTTGTCGGCCGCGAGCGCGTCGTCGCCGGCGCGCACCGTGCCGCGCATGAAGTTGCCCGCCAGCGTGACCGGCGCAAACGTGATCGACACCGAGCTGTTCGCCTCGACTTCGAGCCGTTCGGTCTGGATCGGCCGGCCGCCGATCTCGAGCGCGACCTGTCCGTTCCCTAGCGAGCGCGCGCTCCGGTTGACCACGACAGCGGTGACCGCGACGCGCTCCTGGTTCGAGAACGTCGACCGCGCCAGCGACACGGCGGTGACCGAGACGTTCGGCCGATCGGCGTCGCCCGTGAGCGCCACCGGACGCAGCGTCGTCGCCGGCGGCAGCCGCGCCCCTTCCTCGCCGCGCCACCCGGCGCGTTGGAAATCGCTGATGAGCACCACCTCGCGGCGCGGCAGCGACGACTCGGCGAGGATGCTGCCGGCGACCTTGAGCGCCGGCGCGTAGCGCGTCGCGGCTGCCGACGGCCGGGCGGCGGCCACGGCCGCACGCAGCCGCTGGCGCTCGCCCGCCGGAGCGGACCGCATCGCGATTTCCGCGCCCGACGAGAAGAGCACGACGGAGCCGCGGTCGTCGGGACCGAGCCCGTCGATCGCCTCCGACGCCGCGGCGCGGGCGCGATCCCAGCGGTCGCCGAACGTCACGCTGTAGCTCTGGTCGAGCAGCACGACGACCTCTCGCGCGCCGCCGGCGGCGACACCGAGCTCGTCGCGCTCGACGAAGGGGCGCGAGAACGCCAGCACGATGAGCGCCAGCGCCGTCAGCCGCACCATGAGCAGGAACCAGTTGTGTATCCGGCGCCGGCGCACCGACTTGTACGGAACGCGCTGGATGAACATCAGTGACGGGAAGCGCACGACCTGCTTCTTCTCGCGCTGAATCAGGTGGATCAGCACCGGAATCGCCAGAGCGGCGAGGGCGACGAAGAAGAGCGGAGCGAGGAAAGACATTACTTGGACCTAGACGTCAGGTGACAAGTGGACAAGTGGACAAGTGGAGAAGTGGAAAGAAGTAGAAAAGTACGTGTGAAGTACTGTCGTGTCGGTTCGGCGGCCGTCCGTAGGATCCGACCTGCCGTACTCTGCCACTTATTCTTCCTCTCTCTTTCCACTGTCCCACTCTTCCACTTTTCCACTTGTCCACTTGTCCACTTTTCCACTTGTCCACTTTCTCCGCTTGTGTGTCCTCCTGGCCCGCGGTCACCTGAGTCTCAGCTTCTTCTCACGGCCCGTGAGGTACCTGAACAGCGCGTGATCGAGCGGTTTGGAGGTGTCGAGCAGCGTGTAATCGACCCGCACCTCCGAGAAGCGCTGCTGCAGCGCGTCGATGTGCGCCCGCACCAGCGACATGTAGTCCCGGCGCATCGCCTCGGGAACCACCGGGATCTGCTCGCCGCTCTCGAGGTCCTCGAACGCCGACGCGCTCGAGAATCCGAACTCGATCTCCGCCGGATCGAGGACGTGGAAGACGACGAGATCGTTGCCCCGAAAGCGGAGCGGCGTCACCGCGTCGACCACCGTCTCGGGATCCTCGTAGAAGTCCGAGATGACGACGAGCACGCCACGCCGGCCGAAGTGCTCCGCCAGCTTGTGGAGCGGCCTCCGGAGGCTGCCCGGCCGCCCCGGCTTCAGCCGGTCGAGGACGTGCAGCACCGTCTCCATGTGCTTGGCCGAGGGCGGCACGAATTCCACGACGTCGTCGTCGAAGGCGACGAACCCGACGCGGTCGCGCTGGTGGTGCACCAGGTTCGTCAGGCACGCCGTCAGGATCCGCGCGTAGTCGAGCTTGGTGATGCCGATCGTGCCGTAGTCCATCGACTTCGACACGTCGAGCAGCACCGAGAAGTTCATGTTCGACTCGGCTTCGTACTCCTTGACGTAGTACCGGTCGGTCCGCGCCCAGAGCCGCCAGTCGACGCGGCGGATGTCGTCGCCCGGCACGTAGCCGCGGTGCTCGGCGAAGTCGACCGACGCGCCGAAATAGGGCGCCTTGTGCAAGCCGTTGATGAAGCCGTCGACGACCGCGCGCGCCACGAGCGACAGGTTTCCGATGCGTGCGAGCACGACCGGATCCATGAAGCGCGCGCCGGGAACGGCGCTCGGGCTGTGCGCGTCGAGGAGGCTCACATCCCGCTCCGCGGCAGCGGCACCGCCTCGAGCAGGCGGTCCGTCAGCACGTCGGTCGTAAGACCTTCCGACTGCGCGTGGAAGTTGGTGATGATCCGGTGCCGCATCACCGGGTGCGCCAGGGCGCGGATGTCCTCGAAGCTGACGTGGTACCGGCCGCTCGTGAGCGCGCGCGCCTTGCCGCCGAGCACGAGGTACTGGGCGGCGCGGACGCTGGCGCCGAAGGCCACCCACTTCCGCACGTTCTCGGGGCACGTGTCGGACTTCGGCCGGCTCGCCCGCACCAGGTCGAGGGCGTGCCGCATGACCGGTTCGGCCACCGGCACCTTGCGCACCAGCCGCTGGAACGCGATGAGATCGTCCCCTGTCACCGGGCGCGCCAGCTGCGGATCCTGGAGGGCCGTGGTCGTGCGCACCACGTCGTACTCCTCGCCGTAGGGCGGGTGGTCGATGACGATGTGGTACATGAAGCGATCGAGCTGCGCCTCCGGCAGCGGATACGTCCCTTCGAGCTCGATCGGGTTCTGCGTCGCGAACACGTAGAACGGCTCGTCGAGCTTGTAGGTCCGTCCCTGGATCGTCACGCGATGCTCCTGCATCGCCTCGAGCAGCGCCGACTGCGTCTTCGGCGGCGTCCGGTTGATCTCGTCCGCCAGGACGATGTTCGCGAAGATCGGCCCGGGCGCGAACACCATCTGGCGCCGGCCCGTCGTCGGGTCTTCCTGCACGAGGTCGGTGCCGGTGATGTCGGACGGCATCAGATCCGGCGTGAACTGGATGCGCGAGAACTTGAGGTCGAGCACGCGCGCCATCGTGTGGATGAGCAGCGTCTTGGCGAGCCCCGGGGCGCCGACGATCAGACTGTTGCCTCCGACGAACAGGGTGTTCAGCACCTGCGAGATGACTTCGTCCTGCCCGACGATCACCTTGCGCAGCTCGGCCACGATCTGATTGCGCCCCGCCTTCATCTTGTCGGCGAGCGCGAGGTCATCCGGCGACTCGAGGTCGACGAGGTCGCTCAACGTATCGGTCAGCACGCGATCGGTCATGGTGTGGGGTCTCCCTCGAGTGTGCGGATGTCGCGCGTCTTGAGCGCAAGCTCGGTCACGAGCCGCTCGAGCTCACTGGCGTACCTGGCGGGCGGCATGCTCTCCTTCAGCAACCGCAGCGACTCGACGCGGCGCTCGAGGTCCCGCCGCTCCAGATGGAGCGCCCGGAGCCGCGGGTCCGCGGGCAGCGGCGCCGCATCGGCCGCCGAGCCGAGCGACAGCCCCGCCGCGAGCTTCCCGTCGCCGCCGGTCGGCGACGGCGTCTGGCTGCCGTTTCCGTCGCCGTTGTCGTCGAGCATCGCGTGCTCGGTCGCCAGCAGCCCTTCCTGCTCGTAGGCGCGGGCCACCTCCGTGCGCGCGTACTGGAACGCCTCGAGCATGCTGATTCGCCCGTTCTTGTCGGCATCGGCCGACTCCGACGACAACGCCTCGACGAAATACCCGCCGAAGAGCGTCGTGAACTGCTCGGCGCCGCTGCGCGTCGCCGTGATGACGGTCCGCCCCGGCGCCGAGAGCCCCTCGAGGAACGGCCCGCTGGAGCTCGACGTGTTCACGAACACCACGTTCCGTGCCGGCAGCCTGCGGAGGAGTGCGTTGAAGTCGGCCGGCGTCATGTCGCGGCCGGGCAGATTGAACCGCGCGGTCTGCCCGTCGTAGCTGCCGTGGCCGAACAGGACGACGTACACGACGTCCTCGGCGGCCGCGGCGCTCGCAAACGACGCGAGCGCCTTCTCGACCTCCTCGCGCGTGGCGCGGCCGTCGAGGCGCCCCCCCTCCTCCTTGGCGTCGGCCAGATAGACCAGCCGCTCGCGCGCGACGCCGACCTTCCCGGACGCCTCCGCCAGGGCGGTTCCCCACTTGTGGAACAGCTCACCGTGCTCGGGATCGCCCGCGAGGCCGACGACGATGAGGAGAAAGGCCCTGAGCATGAAGCCTTACGAGAGCCCTACCGCGCGCCGATAGGCCCATTCCGCCGAGATCAGCCCCACCAGCGCGATGAGGATGATCGGCATGTTCCAGAGCTCGCGTTCTTCCACGGACGTGACGCCGCGTCCGGCGTAGCGCACGTCCTCGGCCATCCCCGCTGCCGTCTCCGGCGTGTAGAAGCGGCCGCCGGTGTCCTCCGCGATCCGCCGCAGCGGCCCTTCGTGCATCGTCGGGTCGAAGTACTCCGCGTCGCTCGGGCCGGCGCGCACGTACGCCACGCCGCTGCCGAGGATCGCCGACGAACGGGACGAATCGACGGCCACTTCGTAGGTCCCCGCCTCGGTGCTGACGAAGGTGCCCCGGTAGAGGCCGTCGCGCTCTCCCGTCCACTCGAGCGGTACGTCGAGCGTGGCCCCGTTCGGCCTCGTCACCCGCGCGGTGACGCTGGCGTCGTTGAGCTCGACGTACGACTTGTCGACGATCGTCGCCTCGACCGTCACCGGCTCGCCCGGTTCGACGCGCTCGGTGGTCGTCCGCGCCTCGACCACCCCGGGCACGCCGTCGACGAGCCAGCGCAGCATCTGCCGCCAGAAGTTCTCGTGGGTCTGATCGTCGAGCGGGACGCTGGCGTGCATCTGCCACTGCCACGTGTCCTGCAGCGTGAGCGCCACCACCTTGCCGCGCCCGTACTGGTGCCAGGCGAGCACCGGCTGCGAGCGGCCGCGCTCGTCGGTGCCGGTCAGGAGCACCGTGGCCGCCGGCTTCGGCCCGAGCGGCGCGTTGACGCTGGTGACCTGCGGCAGTTCGCGCCAGCGGTTCGCCGAGGCCGCTTCGCTGGCGGCAATCTGCGTGGCCGCGTGCGTCTGGCCGGCGCGGGTGGGCGCGAGCAGCATCCGCGCCAGATCCGACGGCTCGGTGGCGCGGGTGCGCGGATCGATCGCGAGCGGCAGCGCATCGGCCACCGGCGTTCCGCCGTAGCCCCCCTCGGCGAACGACCGCGCGCCGCCGAGCATCAGCAGGCCGCCGCCCCGCCGATCGGCGAACTCGGCGATCATCTGGAGCTGGTCGCCGGTGAACGCGCCGGCTTCGATGCTTCCCAGGACGAGGGCGCGGTACGAGAAGAGGTCCTCCCGCGTCTTCGGGAAGCCGCCGAACAGCTCGTCCGGGCCGTCCACGCCGAGGCGCAGGAACTTGTTGTCCGCCGTTCGCTGCAGGACGACGAGCTGCAGGTTCTGGTCGTCGGCCACGGCGCGCCGCACGAACTTCATCTCGAATCGCGGCTCGCCCTCGAAGTACAGGATCTTCTCGTGCACGTCGCGCACCTGGATGAGCGCCTCGCGCACGTTGTTCTGCGCGACCACTTCGTCCGGCTGGGGGGCCACGCGGAACTTGAACAGCCGGGGCCCCGCCTCGGAGGCGGCCGCGCGGACGTGCACGGTCGCCGGCGTGCCGTCGGCCGGCAACCGGACCTGCTCGGAGCCGATGATCCGCCCCTCGTCCTCGACGTCAACCGTGACGGTACGTCCCGCGTAGCCGGTGTGGGTCACCACGACGTCGAGCAGCAGCGACGCGTCCTTGAGCACGCTGCGCGGCGTGCTCACGCGGTCGATCTGCACGTCCCGCGGCAGCCGCGCGCTCCCGACGCCCACCGTATAGACGGGGAGCTTGTCCGCCTTCAGAGGGAGCAGGGCGTCCGAGAGGGACGCCTCGCTCGTGTCCGCGCCGTCGGACACGAGCACGATGCCCGACACCGGCAGCCCCGCCAGCTCCTCGCGTGCGCCGTCGAGCGCGGCGCCGAGCCGCGTCTGCGACCCGTTGAACGTGAGCCCGCCGGCCGATTCCAGACGGCCGGCCGTCGACGAGAACCTGAAGACACGAACGAGGAAGCGGTCCGACAGTGCCTTCAGCAGCGCGCTCTCCGGCGCGCCGAACTGCTGCTTGATGAACTCGCCCCGCGGGCGTCCATCCCAGTCGGGAATCTGCATACTGCGCGAGTCGTCCAGCAGCACGGCGACAACGTTCTGCTGCGGCACGGCCGCCCGGACGACGAGCGTCGGGCGGAAGAGGCAGAAGAGGACGACCGCCAGTGCGGCCATCCGGAGAACGGTCAGGACGAGCCGATCGCGCAGCCGTCCCTTCGCCCGGACGCTGCGATAGGTGACGATGGCCGCCACCATGACCGCCGCGGCGAGCCCGGCGGCAACCAGCGCGCCGACGCCGGCGTCGAAGCGAAGTTCGCCTTGCTGAAAGACGACCGGCCGGTAGCCGAAGAGCGCCTGAAAAATCGCGTCCAGCACGGCAACTCCCCTTCGAACTAGAGAAGGCCCCAGGCCCAGGGCATCAGAACGGCCCGGGCGTCGGCCCGGGACGGCCCCGGGACCGGGGGCCTGAGGCCTGTTTCGAGCGCATCATACCTTCTGCCCGCGCGGAGACACTAGATCAAACGGGCGACGAGCACGACCCCCGCCCCGACCGAAATCCACCGCGCCGCGACCGGCCGTACGTGCTTGAGCCTGTTCCAGTGCCAGGCCAACGCGACCATGACGGCGACGACGGCGACCGCCATCAGCGCGGTGCCGGTGAGCGGGAGCGCCTCGCCGTACACCCGCGCGAGGCCGGGGTTCCAGATCGAGCCGTACACCACGCACAGGTGCACGAAGTAGACGACGAGCGATTCCTGCGCGACGGCGCCGAACACGTGCGGCAACTGCGTGAGCGAGCGGCTCACGTGCGCGATGACCCCGAGCACGAGCAGACATGTCCCGGTTCGGATGGCCACGTCGGAGGGGAGGCTGCCGCCGCCGATCGCCAGGCCCACGGCCACGAGCGCGCCGCCCGGGACGAGCATCGCCCACGTGGCGTACCCCGAAAGGTGCGCCGCGCCCCACCGCGCGTACAACTGGCCGGCGCCGGCCCCGACGAACACGTACGCCGCCCACGGGAACAGCGGAAAAAGGGACCCGGTCGCCGGCGAGAGGTACGCTCCCATCACGAGCGGCAGCTCCGCGATCCAGTCCGCGCGCCAGGCCGCCGGCGCGGCGGCGACGACCGCGAACGCCACGGCGAAGTTGACGACCATGAAGGCGGGCCGCGACCGCAGCAGGAGCACGAGCGCCTGCAGCGCCAGGAGCGTGACGCCAATCAGTTGGAGCACGTCGACGGCGAGAAACGACCGCCATTGCGCCTCGCTGGCGACGGCCAGCTCGGCGACGTCGAGCACCGGATAGTGCAGGCCGTAGCCGAGGATGACGAACAGCAGGAAGCGGCGGGCGCGCCTGAGCACCGGCCCGGAGAGGCTGAGATGCGACGTCCAGTGGCGCGTCGTCGCAAGGCTGAACGCGAACCCGGAGAGGAGCAGGAACAACCCGGAAGTGAGCCCTCGCTGGAAGGTCCAGGCGTCGAACCACGGCCCCGAGCGGTAGTCGGAGGCCAGCAGCGCGCTGGAGGTGTGGCCGGCGACCATCAGCACGACCGCGAGCGCGCGGGCCAGATCGACGAAGACGACGCGGTGACGGTGCTGAACGGTGTCGTTCACGCCTTGGGAAGTTCCCGCTTCACGGTTCAGTGCGTCATCGCGTACAGGAGCACGTTGATCCCGAGCGCGTAGCCATTGGGCGAGAACTGGTAGAAGAACCCGGGATCCTCACCCTCGCGCTCCCAGGAATCGGCCACGTCGGTGTTGTGCGTCATCGCGACCATGATCCGGCCGTGGCCGTCCCGGATCGCCCGGAAATGGGCGTCGCGGCTGTCGGCGCCCCGCTCGGACGTCTCGCGCCCGCCGGTCCGGCGCCAGAAGCCGATATTGGTGATCTGTGGAACGCCGGTCACGACGAACTGGCTGCTGAAGATCGGGTCGGTCAGCGGCACGTCCTCGACCGGATAGTCGGCGGGCGGCAGCACCTTGGCGAGCTCGCGGGTCCAGTGGTCCCACGCGCGGGTGCCCCAGAAGTCGTCGACCCAGAGGAACCCGCCCTTCAGCAGGTACAGCCGGAGCCGCTCCGCCTCGGCGGGGCTCAGGCCGATCGTGCCGACGTCGGACGCCATGGTGAACGGACACTCGAACAGCGCATCGCTGGTCAGCCGCACGACGTAATGCATCGGCTGCCGATTCCCCTCGAACGGCACCGGCGTCTTGGTGAGCTCCGACAGGCGGATCATCAGGTTGATCTCGCCGTACGGATAGTCGGTCCGCCACCCGCCGCCCGACGGCTCGCGCCGGACGCTCGTGTACAGGAGCCGGCAGAAGGAAAACGCGCGGTCGGCCCGCAGCGCCGGCGGAAAGCGCGGCGCGAAGAAGCCGTCGCCGCGGAAGACATCGACCTGCGCAAAGACGCCGGCCGCCGTCGCCACGACGGCAGCAGCGAGCGCCGCGCACGCCTTCGCGCGTCGAGCGGTGTGTGAACCGTCAGCCACCGACCCGGTCATCGTACCGCGTGCCCGCCCGCGTTACCACCCCGGAACCACATGCTAGGCTACATCCATGCGCATGCTGCGCCGACCTCTTGCCGCCGGCTTCGCCGCCGCCCTACTTGCGGCCGGCTGCTCCGACACCCCACGGCGCGACGCCGCGGCGGGACCTCCCGCGGCGGGAGCCCCGGAGGTCGCCTCCGGAGTGGGCGATCGCCGCTATCTGCTCGAGCGCGTCGACGACGCGGCGGTCGTGCAGCTCTACGCGGACGGGTTCGCGTCGCTGCCGCTGCGGGAGAAGACCCTCATCTGGCATCTCTATCAGGCGGCGCTCGCCGGGCGCGACATCTTCATCGATCAGAAGCACCGCGACGCGCTCGAGATGCGGGGCGTCCTCGAGCAGATCGTGGCGCGCCCGCACGGCGTCGACGTCGCCGCGATCGGGGAGATCCAACGTTATACGAAGCTCTTCTGGCTCAACAACGGGCCGTACAACAATCTCACCGCCCGCAAGTTCGTGCTCCCTCTGACGCCGGAGGAGCTCGCCTCCGCCGCCAGGGCCGCCGCGGCGGCCGGCGCGAGGTTCACGACCCGCCCCGGCGAATCGCTCGACGCGATGCTGGCGCGGCTCGGACCGATGTTCTTCGACCCGAACGTCGATCCGATCGTCACCAACAAGAATCCGCCTCCGGGCAGCGACATCCTGACCGCCAGCGCCAACAATCTGTATGCCGGCGCGCGCATGGCGGATCTCACGGGGTTCACGGAGAAGTACGGCCTGAACTCACGCCTCGCCAAACGCGACGGGCGGCTCGTCGAGGAGGTGTACCGGGTGAACGGCCGCTATGGCAGGCAGATCGCCGGCATCGTCACCCATCTCGAGGCGGCGATGCCATTTGCCAGCGAGCCGATGGCCGCTGCGCTTCGCGCGCTGGTCCAGTGGTACCGCACCGGCGAGGATGCCGACCGCGCGACGTACGACATCGCCTGGGTGCAGGACCGGAATTCTTCCGTGGACACCATCAACGGCTTCATCGAGGTGTACCTGGATCCCCGCGGCATCAAGGGCTCCTGGGAGGGGCTCGTCTTCTACGTCAATCAGGAGAAGACAGCGCGGATCCGCACGCTGGCGGCCAATGCGCAGTGGTTCGAGGACCGCCTGCCGGTCGACCCGGACTACCGCAAGCCGAGCGTCACCGGCATCATCGCCAACGCCATCGAGGTCGTCGTCGAGGTGGGCGATTCCGGACCGGTGACACCGGTCGGCATCAACCTGCCGAACGACCAGCGGATCCGCGAGCAGTACGGCAGCAAGTCGATTTCGCTCTCGAACGTCCGCGAGGCCGCCGACCAGGCGACGCCCGACTCGATGCGCAGTGAGTTCGCCTGGGCCCAGGAGGAGATCGATCGCGGCACGAAGCACGGCGCGCTCGCCGCCGAGCTCACCACCGACCTGCACGAAGTGCTGGGGCATGCGTCCGGCCGACAGAAGCCCGGCCTCGCGGGCACGCCGCAGGCGCTCATCAAGGAGCACTTCTCCGCGCTCGAGGAAGGGCGCGCCGATCTGGTCGCGCTGTACTTCCTGGCCGACCCGAAGCTGGTGGATCTCGGCATCGTTCCCGCCGCCGACCACGAGGCGCTCGCGCGCGCCGCGTACGAGTCGTACACGCGGAACGCACTCGTGCAACTGCGCCGCATCCGCAAAGGGACCACCATCGAAGACGACCACATGCGCAACCGGCAGATGGTGGTCCGATGGCTCATGGCGAACACGAAGGCGATCGAGGAGCGGACGCGCGGCGGCAAGCGCTACCTCGTGATGGTGGACCCCGCGGCGTTCCGCGAGGGCGTGGGCCGCCTGCTCGGCGAGGTGCAGCGAGTCAAGTCGGAGGGAGACGCGGCGGCCGCCGGCCGGCTGTTCCAGACCTACGGCATCCACTTCGATCCGGCCGTACGCGACGAAGTGATGAAGCGGGTCGACGCGCTGGAGCTGCCGTCCTACATGGGATTCGTCATGCCGAAGCTGACGCCGGTCGTCGGCCCGGACGGCGCGATCACCGATGTCACGATTTCCTACCCGATGGACCTGACGGCGCAGATGCTCGAGTACTCAGGCGTGCGATGATGAGCGCCCGTCGAACAGGTCCGTCGGCCTGAGCCGCAGTCTGGGCAGCACCCGCGAGTGGACGATCGCCCGCCCTTCGAAGACGTGCGGGGCGGCGTTCTTCGACGTCAGGTCGAGCACCTCGACGTGGCCCGCGATGAGATCCACCAGCCAGTACTCGTGCACACCGTACCGGCGGTACCACTTCGCTTTGACGATGCGGTCGTGGCGCTGGTTGCCCTGTGACAGCACTTCGATCGTGAGGTCGGGCGCACCCCAGATGCGGTCCGTGCAGATCGCCTGGCGCTCGGTCGAGACGAACAGCACGTCCGGCTGCACCACCAGATGCCGTTTGCCATCGAGAATCACGTCCATGGGCGAAAGCACGACGCGACCGAGCCGGTGCTTCCGAACGTGACGGCTGAGGCGCTCATAGATGGCGCCGACAATGACCTGATGCGCGAAGGTGGGCGTCGGCGGCTCGCGCAGCACCCCATAGGCGAGTTCCTGCGGCCGGTTCGTTTCCTCACCCGCCAGGTATTCCGCGACGGTCATCCGACGGTAGCTCGCCTCCACTCAGGACGACGATGCCATCGTCGTGACGAAAACGCAATCAGGCGATCGACGCTTCAGCGCCCGCGCCGACGACGGTGTTCCACTCGCGCACCCACCAGCGCGTGACGAGTCCGTTCGTCACGTAGGGATCCTGTCGCGCAAACGCCTCCGCCACCGCCGACGAGGACCCGCGAAACAGGAGCAGCGCGCCGTCGGGCGGAGTCGCGAAGGCGCCGCCCAGTACGAGTTCGCCCCGCGCGGCCGCGTCTTGCGCCAGCCCGAGATGCGCCGCGCGGTACGGCGCGCGCCGGGTCACGTAGTCGTCGACGACCTCATAGAAGAGGAGATAGTGCATCTCAGTGCGACGCGAAGACCTTCAGTTGCCCTTCCTTGTCGAAGGCCATCACGTCGTACTTCTGCGGATTCATGTTCGGCACTTCCATCCCGGGCGATCCGATCGGCATACCCGGCACGGCGAGGCCCACGATTGCCGGCTTCTCGCGGAGCAGCCGCTGCACGTCGGCCGCCGGCACGTGCCCCTCGATCACGTAGCCGCCGACGACGGCCGTGTGGCACGACTGCACCCTGGCCGGGATGTTGTGCCGCGCCTTGATCTCGGCGATGTTCTCGGTGTCGGTCACCTGCGTCGTAAAGCCACGCTCCTGCAGATGCTTCACCCAGTTGGCGCAGCAGCCGCATGTCGGCGCCTTGTACACCTGGACCGTCGGTCCCGGACGCTGCGCCAGCGCCGGTCCGTTCACTGTCGCGAGCGCTGCCACGAGCGCCCCCGCGCATAGACGACTCACCATCTGGTCCCCCTACGGCCGGGTCCAGGAAGGACCCGGCCTTACTGTGCCGTCCCGGCCGTGGTCGGCGGAGCCGGCGTCGTCTGCGGCTGCGGCAGCGGCTGCTGCTGAGGCCGGCGCGGCATGTCCTCCGCGCTGAACCGTGGCAGCTGCGCCTCACGCACGGCAAGGTGGTACACCGTGGCGGCAATCGCAATCGCCGACTTCTTCACATCATCTTCGACGATCCGCTCGTAGGTGTCGAGGTTCGTATGCCAGGTATACGACTGGTACTGGACGGGATCCTGGATGACATTGACGCCAGGAAGCCCCGCCT
Source organism: Acidobacteria bacterium RIFCSPLOWO2_12_FULL_68_19 (assembly GCA_001767525.1). GTDB lineage: Bacteria > Acidobacteriota > Vicinamibacteria > Vicinamibacterales > UBA2999 > MELF01. Next base: position 42,834 of record MELF01000017.1, read on the forward strand.
CGTTGAACGAGGTGTGATCGGTGCCGCCGCGTTGCCGGCTGCGCGTCGCCATGGCACCCAGGACGCCGAGGTCCTCGAGCGGCGCCAGGATCTCCTTCAGGACGGCCGCGGCCGGCCCGGGGCCGAACACCGTCATTGCGCGGGCGCGCCCCGTGCCGGTGTCGATGTTGACGTAGCCGGCAAACTTCGAGAACGCCGGCCTGGGGTCCTCGAAGGTGCCGAAATGCTCGCGCACGTACGCCTGCGACCCGAGCAGCCCCTGCTCCTCCCCGCTCCAGAGCGCCAACCGGATGGTGCGGCGCGGCCTCGCCCCGATCGCCGTCAGGATGCGGACCGCTTCCATCGTCACCGCGCACCCGACGGCGTTGTCGGTCGCGCCCGTGCCGGCGTGCCACGAATCGAGATGCCCCCCGAGCATCACCACCTCGTCGGCTCTGTCGGTGCCGGGGATTTCGGCGACCACGTTGTAGCTGGTGCGCCCCCCTTCATGGAAGCGGTTGACGATGTCGAACTCGAGCTCGACGGCGCGGCCGTCGGCGAGCAGGCGCCAGATGCGGCCGTAATCCTCGTTGCGCATCACCACGATCGGCGGCGCCTTCGGCACGGGTCCGGTGTTCGCACCTCCGGGCCCGAACGCCCGAATCTGGCCGTGATCGCGGCCGGCGTCGTTCACCCTGACCAGCGCGCCGGAGGCGACCAGGAACTCGTTGACCTGCTGCTGAATCTGCCCGTTCGTGAGCGGCGGCGGCTGCGGCGGCGGCTGCTGTGGCGACGGTGGCTGCGGCGGCGCCGGCGGCGTCTCGAGCTGCCGCAGCACATCGGCATCGTCGCGCCGCAGCGGTGCGGGACTGAAAGTCACGCGCACCTGCTGCGGAACGCCCACCAGGACGATTCGGCCCTTCACGCGTTCCCTGAGTCCGTCGAGATGCGCCGTGAGCACGTCGCGCGTCGGACGTTCGGGCAGCGTGACCTGCACGGCCTCGGCGCGGACGATCCCGTCGGTACCCGGCGTCCAGGCGGCCGCCTCCGCGACGAGCGCATCCCTCACCGGCGAGACGATGTGCGCCGAGAGCCGTTCGTTGGTCCATCCGGGCCGGCCGAAATCCCACGGCTCCAGCCGTCCGTTCTGAAGTCCCCAGCCCTGCACCTGCTCGAGCACCCACTCGCCCGCCGCCCTCAGATTCGGCGATCCGGTCAGCCGCGGTCCGTACACGTCGGTGAGAACGTGCAGCGTGCGGAGAATCTGGGAGTTGCTCGTCGCCTCCTGGCGGATCTTCCAGACGATCGCCTGATCGACCCTTTCCTCGGTCGACACCGGCCGGACAGCGGCCAGCGCAACGATGGCGAGCGCCAGGCAGACAGGCTTTCGCATCGGCTGTCGTTACTGTCCGCGCATGCTAACACGGTCCGGCCCCGGAGGAAGGCTCAGCGGTCCAGATTGGCGATCGGCACCGACTCGATGCGATCGGCCGGCAGGAATCCAAAGACCCGTCCGTAGAAATACAGCTCCGCCTCGAGGCTGCGGATGATGGTGTCGGCCTTGCGAAAACCGTGCTGCTCTCCCTCGAAGGCCAGGTAGGCGACCGGCAGCCCCTTGGCGCGCACGGCATCGGCCATCATCTCCGACTGGTTCGGCGGCACCACCTTGTCCTCGAGTCCCTGGAACAGGATCAGCGGACACGCGAGGCGGTCGATGGCATGGATTGGCGAGCGCGCGCGATAGACCGCCCGGGCCTCCGGATAGGGCCCGATCAAGCTATGCGAATAGCGCGACTCGAACTTGTGCGTGTCGAGCTCCAGCGCTTCGAGGTCGCTGACCCCGTAGTAGCTGGCGCCCGCCTGGAAGACCCCGGGATGAAACGTCAGCGCGGCCAGCGTCGTGTAGCCGCCGGCGCTCCCGCCCCGGATGATCAGCCGATCGGGATCGGCACGACCGGCGGCGCCGAGGAAGCGCGCGGCGTGGATGACGTCGGCCACGTCGACAACACCCCATCGGCCGTTCAGACGCTCGCGGTACGCGCGCCCGTAGCCCGAGCTGCCGCGGTAGTTGACGTCGACGACGGCAAAGCCGCGGCTGGTCCAGAACTGGATCTCGAGGTGGAAGGTGGGCTCGGTCGCCGCCGTCGGCCCGCCGTGCGTGATCACGATGAGCGGCGGCGTCTCATCGACAGGCGCACGGACGTCGCGGTTGCAGGGCGCGTAGAAGAACGCGTGCGCCGTGTCGTGGTCGCTCGTGGGGAACTCGATCGCGTCGGCCGCGGAGACCAGTCCGGACTCCGGCGGCGGCGCCGCGGCCTCGCGAATCGTGTCAATGCGGCCGCTCGCGAGATCGACCCGCACCACCGCATCGGGTGCCGTCTCGAAGCCGGCGACGAGCACGGCGTGCGTGGCGCTCGCGGCCAGCCAGTCATGCGGCTGCAGATCTGGCACGAGGTCGGTCAGCAGACCCGTGGCGACATCGACGGTGGCCAGGCGCCACCGCCCCTTGCGCGTGTACGCCACGACGAGCCGCGACGCTCCGGCGAACCGCCATGAGGCGGTGCCGAATATCCATGCCGGACGCCCGAATTCGGCGTCAGGCGGCGCGTTGCGCACGACCGGTTCAATCGAACGATCCGAACGTCCCGAACGATAGAGCCTCCACCAGCCATCACGATCGCTGACGAAGTACAGCGTCCCATCGGGCGCCCACCCGGGCTGGTAGACCGACTCCCGCGCACCGCCGGCAACGAGCGTCGCGTTCACGAGCGCGCCGGTGTCGCCCAGATCGGCCACCCACAGCTCGGTGCCGTCCCACGGCATCAGCGGATGGCGCCACGACAGCCACGCGAGCCGGGATCCGTCCGGACTCAGGCGTGGTGATGAGTAGAAGTCGTATCCCGACGCAAGGATCTCGCCCGCACTCGGCGGCGCGTCGTCGTGTCCGGGTCTACCGGGACCGAGCGGAATCGCGACGAGCGTGTTGATCGGCTCGTGGCCCGGTTCTGTGTGGTCTTCCCGCACCGAGATCAGGCGATCGCGGCGGCTGTCGATTTCGAAATCGGCGTAGAACCAGGCGCCCTCCGGCGTGAGGGGCACGGGTGGCGCGGATCCCGCCACACAGTACACGCGCTCGTCGGAGAAGTTCGCGCAGTACGCCACCCCTCCGCCAGCGACGTACGCGCCGCCGCCGTATTCGTGAACGCGTGTCCGGACGTTGAACTCCGGCGGGACAACGTCGGAGGGCGAGCCGCCGCCGCGCCGCCGGACGAGCACGTAGCGCCCGCCCTCCTGCGGCCGCCCCTCCACCCAGTAGAGATCGGCGCCGTCGATCGCGACGGCGCCGAGCCGCAAGCCGCCCGCCGCCACCGCCGCAGCCGAGATCGGCGATCGCCACGTTCCGTATGGCGCGATATCCACCACCCTGACCCGACTATACCGCCGTGCGGGAAATTGTTATCCTTCCCGCCGCATGGCCAAGCACGATGCGGCGCGCCGCACGTTTCTGGTCCGCGCCGCCGCCGGCGCCGGGGCCGTGGCCGGAGCGGGGCTGGCGCCGGAGGCGAGCGCCGAGCCTGCACAGCGCGAGACCGCACGCACCCAGGCCGCGACCGAGCCCCGTCCCGGCGACAGCGGGCACGGCGCGTTCTTCAACCACGCCGATGCCGCCTCTGTCGCGGCGTTCACCGAGCGGCTCATGCCTGGTGCGCCGGGCTCACCCGGCGCGCGCGACGCGGGCGTGCTCAACTACATCGACCTGGCGCTCGCCGGTGCGTATGCCGATCTGCAGGACGTCTACCGGCGAGGGCTGGCACAGCTCGACACGTACTGCCGCACGGCCCACAACGCGCCGTTCGCCCGGCTCGACGCCGCGAGGCAGGACCTGGTCATCGCGGCGCTCGAGGACGGCACCGCGCCGGGCTTCGTCTGGCCGACGGCTCAGGAGTTCTTCAACATCCTTCGCACGCACACGGTGGAAGGCATGTTCGCCGACCCGATCTACGGGGGCAACAGGGACTTCGCCGGCTGGCGCCTGGTGGGCTTCCCCGGGGCGCAGGCCGTCTTCACGGCGGCCGACATGCAGAGCCGTCAGGCGTTCACCCGGGCGCCCATCGTCGGGCTGCAACTGCAGGCCCGCCGGTCGTCATAGCCGATGGCCACCGACAGGACCGACGTCGTCATTGTCGGCATGGGGGCCGCGGGCGGAATCCTCGCGGCCGAACTCGGCAAAGCGGGGCTGCGGGTCATCGGCCTCGAGCGCGGCCCGCGCCTGACCACGGCGGATTTCTCCCCGCACGACGAACTGCGCTACTTCCAGCGGCAGGATCTGCGCCCGAACGCCAGACGTCAACCCGTCACCTGGCGCCCGAAGGCCGGCGTGCGCGCCACGCCGCTCCCGGTGCTGAACTACGGCAATCAGGCGGGCGGCGGAACGGTCCACTACGGCGCGGTCTCCTGGCGGCTGCACGAAGACGACTTCCGCGTGCGCTCGCAGACGATCGAGCGCTACGGCGCACGGGCAATCCCGGAGGAGTCGTCAGTGGTCGACTGGCCGCTGGCCTACGCCGATCTGGAGCCCTTCTACGACCGCGCCGAGTACGAGCTCGGCGTGTCCGGCAAGGCGGGCAATCTCCAGGGACGGACGATCGAGGGAGGGAACGTGTTCGAGGCGCCCCGGCGCCGCGAGTATCCGCTGCCGCCGCTCGTCGCCGATCAGTCGGGCGTCCTGTTCGACGCCGGCGCCCGCAAGCTTGGCTATCACCCATTCTCGACCCCCCGGGCGATTCTCTCGCGCCCGTATCAGGGACGGCCGGGGTGCAGCTACTGCGGCTTCTGCCAGGCGTTCGGCTGTCACATCGGCGCCAAGTCGGCGATCCTCGTGACGAAGCTGCCCGAGGCCGACGCCACAGGCAACTTCAGGCTGATCACCGGCGCCATGTGCTCCCGCGTGAACAGCGACGCGAGCGGCCGTGCGACCGGCGTGTCTTACTACGGCGCCGACGGCTCGGACAACGCGATCGAGGCGGAACTGGTGATCCTGGCGCCCTTCATCTACGACAACACCCGCCTGCTGCTGCTGTCACGGACGGCGACGTTCCCGAACGGACTCGCCAACTCGAGCGGCCACGTGGGCAAGCACCTGATGGCCCACATCAGCCCGCGCGCCTTCGCCATTTTCGACGACCGGTTCGTCAACATCTACATGGGGCCGAGCGCGCAGAAGCACAGTCTCGACGATTTCAACGCCGACAATTTCGACCACAGCGGGCTCCCCTTCATCCGGGGCGCGCAAATCTCGGTCACGCCGGCGGATCTGGAGGCCGGCCCGATCGGCGCGGCTCTGAGCATGAACCCGCCGCCCGGCGTCCCACGGTGGGGGGCGGCGTATCGGGACTTCCTCGCACAGTACTTCGCGCGGCATGCCGCGCTCGTCGCGCAGACCGAGAACCTGCCGTACGCCGACCAGACGATCGATCTCGATCCGGATGTGCGCGACCAGTGGGGACTGCCGGCGCCGCGTCTCACCTATGACTGGCGGCGCCCGAACGAGCTGGCGCGGACCGAATTCGTGCACCGGAAGCTGGAGGACGTGGGACGCGCGATGGGAGCGTCCAGCGTGTGGCGCGCGCCTCTCGGCCCGGGCACGCCGGGCGCGCACCACGAGGGCGGCACGCGCATGGGGAGCGATCCGGCGACATCGGTGGTCAACCGGTACGGCCAGAGCTGGGACATCCCGAACCTGTTCATCGTCGGCAGCTCGACGTTCCCGACCATGAGCGGCTTCAACCCGACGCTGACGATCCAGGCGCTCGCCTACATGAGCGCCGACGCGATTGTCACTCGCTACCTGAAGAGCCCCGGTCCGCTCGCGTAAGCGGTACAATCCGGCGGATGCCTGCATTCAAGGACGACAGCAACTGGCGGGAGACGCTCCTGCGCCGAGACCTGCCGGTTGCCTATCTGCTGCTGCGCCTGACAATGGGCTTTCACATGGTCGCCCACGGCGGCGTGCGGCTGCCGATCCTCCAGAAATTTGCCTCCGAGACGGCCACCGAATTCGCCGCCCTCAGACTCATCGGCCTTCCGCTGTTTCCCGCATGGTTCGTCTACCCGTTCAGCTTCAGCGTCCCTCCAGTGGAATTCGCGATCGGCGTGCTGCTCGTCCTGGGACTGAAGACGCGGCTCGCCAGCATTGTCGGCGGCGTCACGATTCTGCTGCTGATGTTCGGCAACGTGTCTCGGGTCAACTTCCAGGTCGCCCATCTCATGTGGCTCTACGTGCTGGTGTTCGTGCTGCTCGTCGCGGTCAACTTCGCCGACCGCTATTCTCTCGACCGCGTCGCGTTCTCCGACACACCGGAGCCGTGAGTCGGCGCCGGTCCCTCTGACGCCGGCCCCTCCGTCCACCGGGAACAGCGTCAACTGCCGTCTCGGATCACGCGGCAGGTTTCGATGTCGAAGGTGACCTCGCCGAGGGCCAGGCGCGCTTGATCGCGGAGCTCCGTCACGAACTGCACGAACCGGTACACGTCGGCGAAATTGCTGGCGATCCCGAGCGACACGCGGATGGCGCCGGCGCTCTTGCCGCCGCGGTGCGTGACGGCGTGCAGGAAGCGCGGCAGCGTCATCTCCGGGCTCTGCTCCAGCGCCGCGGCGATGTCCTCCTCGCTCAATCCCTCGGCCGCCTCGCCGGCGCCGGGGTTGCAGAAGCAGCCCGTGCGGAGCGAGATGCGCCGCTCGGTCGCCAACTGCTCCACCCGGCGGTAATCGAGAAGGTGCCCGTCGGGATCGTAGAGGTTCATCGTCACGGTGCCGCCCCGGTCCGAGGTCGTCACCGGCCCGTAGATGCGAGCCATGTGGCGCCCGTTGCCGTGCCGCAGGGCGACGAGCTCGGCCAGGAGCCAGTCCGTCAGACAGCGCACGCGCGTCTGGATCGTCTCCATGCCGACCGCCGCGAGGTGGCGCAGCCCGATCTCGACGGCGGGAATCGCCAGGTAGTCGAGCGTGCCGTCCTCGAAGCCGGCCTCGCCAGGCGCCAGAATGTGCCGCCGGGCCTGCACGGTGGCGAAGTTCACGGTGCCGCCGGCGAACCACGGCCGGCGCAGTTTCTCGAGCGCGCGCCGCCGGACGAGCAGGCAGCCGACGCCGGTCGGATAACCGAACATCTTGTAGAACGACACGCACAGGAAGTCCGGCTGGACGCGGCCGAGGTCGAGACGGTTCGACGGGACGAACGCCGCCGCGTCGAGGAGGACGTCCCACCCGTCGGCGTGCGCCTCCTCCACCAGATCCAGCGGGTGCCTCACGCCGGAGAAGTTCGATTGGGCGGGAAAGGCGAACAGCCTCGGCTCGGACGATCCCGCGGCGCCGCCGAGCAGTGCCGACATCCGCCGGCGATCGACCCGCAACTCCGGGGTCGTGAGCGGCGCATACGTGACAGTCGCCCCTCGGGCGATCGCGAACTCGCGGATGCCGTTGACCGAATTGTGGTTGTCGAAGGTCAGCAGGTAGTGGCCGCCGGAGCGGAACGGATACGACTCCCCGACGAGCTTGAGGGCGGCCGTCGCGTTCTGGGTGAAGACGGCCGTGTAGTCGGTTCCCGCATTGAACCACGCCAGCACCGCCCGCCTGCTCTGTTCGACCAGCGCCGTCGTCGCCGACGACGTCAGGCTGGCCGAGTGCGGGTTGCCGAGGACCTCGGCGTCGAGCAGCGCCGCATGCGCGCGGACCTGCGAGCCCGCGTACAGGCTGCCGCCCGTGTAGTCGAGGTACACGTGCTCCTGATCGTCGAGCCGCCGGTAGTCGGAGGCGCGCAGCGCATCCAGGATGGCGGTGCTCGCGTAGTCGGGACAGGCCCGCAGGAAGTCGTCGTACGCGCGAGACCGTGCCGCGTTGCCCGGAATCGGATTCGACGAGCGACTCACCCGTTCATTATGACGGGTTCAGCAGGAGCGCACCTGCGGCACAACGCGCGCCATCGAGCGCAGCCGGACGAGGACTGGCTGTCGGCGTCGCGGTTCCTGACTGGCTGCGGCCGTCTCCCTGGCGCCGTCGGCACGTCAGGGTGAACCGTCCCGCGGCGTGTCCTCACGCGTGCGGTCGATCCAGGCCGCCCACACGACAAGCAGCCACAACGCGAGCGCAACTCCGGCGACCGCGCCCTCGCCCGGCGGCGGTGGTCCCCACGGACCGGCGATCCAGATCGCGGTCGTGCACAGCATCAGGCTCCAGAACGCCCAGACGCCAGACGCGCGGCGCGCGCGCGTGCCTCGCGCGTAGATCACGACCGCGGCCGCGAAGAGCGCACCTTCGACCAGGAGCGTACCGGGGATCGACTGCCAGAGTCCGAACCCCATACGCGGACCGCCCGGCCACAACGGGAGATCCGGCCGGTGCGCGAGTACGTCGAGCAGCCAGTGGCTGACGACCACCAGGCCAATCGCGAGGCCGGAGCCGGCGTGCTTCAGCGGGATGACGGCGAGCCGGCCCGCGACGACACCCCAGATCACCGCCATGCTGAGGCTGTGGGACCAGGGATAGTGCTCGAAATCGAGCGGCGTGAAGGCGGTCGTTCCCGGCGCGATCCGCACGCGTTCCACGCCGGCGAGGAGCAGCACCGGCCACAGCAGATCGAGTGCGAAGGTCGCCGCCACCAGCGCGGCGAGCGGCGTCGGCGGCGAGGCGCGTCTGGCGGCGAGCGCGACCGCAAGGTGGCCGACGAACATGCCGGTTGCTCCCAGCCTCGCCTAGCGCCTGCCGTCGTACCACTGGTAGCAGTCGGCCGGGTTCCGCAGCGGCCGGCCGCCGAGCACGACGGTCTTCAGCAGGAACCCGAACGCCTCCCGCGCCGTGTACAGCCGCGCCTTGCGCGCGCTCGTCTCGAGCGGATGGCGGTGCAGGATCGCGATCGTGCGCCGCCGCTGCAGGGCGACGCGCTTCAATCGCCGGAACAGCTCGATCTCCTCGGCGGCGTACAGCTCGAGACTGAAGCCGCCGAGCTCGCGGAACACATGGGCCTCGCAGAAGATGAACGATCCTGCCGCCCAGTGCATGATCCGGCTGACCGCGTTCCAGCCGGCCACCACGAGCGACGAGAGGGGGTCGGACTGGTCGAGTCGAACCGTGCTGCCGCCCGCCAGACAGCGTCCCTCCTCGATGACCCCGGCCATCTCCGCGAACAGCGCCCGGCTCGGGTGCGAGTCGGCGTCAACGAACACCAGCCAGTCGCCCCTCGCCCGCCCGGCGCCGGCATTGCGGGCCCGTGAAATCTGGTTGATCGGCTCGAAGACGACGGCGGCGCCGTGCTCCCGCGCGACGGCGGCGGTACAGTCGGTCGAGTTGTTGTCGCAGACGATGAGCTCCGACCACCATCCGCGGTCCTCCAGCGTCGTCATCCCGGCGCGGATGGCCCGGAGCGACGCCGCCAGTCCGCGCTCCTCGTTGAACGCCGGCACGACCACCGACACGTTCACGGCCGGCGCTCCCGGACCTCGTGCAGGGCGGAGCCGACGAGGAGCGATACCATGAAGCTCACGATGCTGACGACGAGCGCGCCGAGCAATGCGGCGCCGAAGCCGGCGACGTGAAACCCGAGCCCGAGCGCATCGGACACCACTGAGGTCAGCCAGAGCATGACCGCGTTCAGCACGAACGTGAAGAGGCCGAGGGTCACGAGCAGCAGCGGCAGCGTCATCACCCAGAGCACCGGGCGCACCGATAGGTTCAGCACGCCGAAGACGAGCGCCACCACGAAGAGCAGCCGCCAGTCCCCGGTGAAGGAAATGCCCGGCACGAGGCGCGTTGCCGCCCAGAGGGCGGCGGCGTTGGCGAGCAGGCGCAGCAGGATCTGCACGCCGCACCTACCACGCGGCCGGGCCGTAGTCCTTCAGGAACTGGCCCCAGACGTGCGTCCCCGTGTTGAAGCCGCCGATGATCGGGTCGAGGAGGCGGACGGCGCCGTGGAACGGGGACATTGATTCAGCGTAACCTATTGCGCCTACCGATCACTACCAACCCCGAAGAAAGGGACGACATGGCACACCTCGGATACGTCGGGCTCGGCACGATGGGCGGCCAGATGGTGAAGCGTCTGCTCGACAAGGGCCACACGGTCACCGGCTACAACCGCACGCGATCGAAGGCGGAGTGGCTCGTGCAGGCGGGCATGCACTGGGCCGGCACGCCGCGCGAGGTCGCGACATCGGCCGATGTGATCTTCACCATGCTCGCCAACAGCAAGGCGGTGAAGGCGGTCGTCGAGGGGCCCGACGGCATCCTCGCCGGACTGGCGCCGGGCAAGCTCCTCATCGACATGAGCACGATCAGCCCGGCGGCCAACCGGGAGATGGCCGAGCTCGTGGCGAAGGCCGGCGCGCAGATGCTCGACGCGCCGGTGTCGGGCAGCGTGATCACGCTGCAGCAGGGAAAGCTCTCGGTGATGGTCGGCGGCTCGAAAGAGGCGTTCGAGCGGGCGCTCCCGGTCCTCCAGGACATCGGACCCAAGGTGACGCACGTGGGCGACCACGGCCTGGCGCTCGTCCTGAAGATCGCCACCAACCTGAGCCTCGCCGTCCAGATGCTCGCCTTCAGCGAGGGCGTGCTGCTCGCCGAGAAGAGCGGCATCAGGCGGGAGACCGCCGTCGACGTGCTGCTCCACAGCGTCATCGCATCGCCGATGGTGCAGTACCGCGGCCCGTTCGTGCTGAAGATGCCCGATGAAGCCTGGTTCAACGTCGACATGATGCAGAAGGACATGAACCTGGCGATCGAGATGGGCGAGCGACTGGGCGTGCCGCTGCCGACGACGACCCTCACCAACACCTTCCTGACCGCGGCGCGGGGAATGGGACTGAACGCCCAGGACTTCGCCGTGCTGTTCGACGTGCTGGCCGAGATGTCGGGCGTCGAGCCCAGGTAGGACGCCCCGCCGCGCGCCATCGGCGCGTTGGGGCCGCCGCCGACTACGTCAGCGACGCGAGGTTGGCGCGAAGCGTGTCGCGGTCGATCTCGTTCTCCCACCTCGCCACCACGACGGCCGCGACGCCGTTGCACAGCATGTTCATGGTCGCCCGGCACATGCTCATGAACCGGTCGATGCCGAGGATGAGCGCCATCCCCGCGACCGGAATGGTCGGGACGACCATGAGCGTGCCGACGAGCGCGATGAAGGCGGCGCCCTGCACACCCGCGGCCCCCTTGTGCGTCAGCGCGCCCACGGCCAACAGCGTGACGTAGTCGGTCGCCGTGAGCGACGTGTTGGTCGCCTGGGCGACGAAGACGGCGGCCAGCATCATGTAGATGCAGCTGCCTTCGGGGTTGAACATGTAGCCGGTCGGCGTCACCAGGCCGACCACCCCCTTCGAGCAGCCGAGCCGCTCCAGCTTCGTCATGAGCGACGGGAGCGCGGGATCGGAGGAGCTGAGCGACAGCACCAGCACGATCTCCTCCCGGATGTACTTGAGGAACCGGATGATGCTGAATCCGGCCAGCGCCGCCACCGTTCCAAGGACGACGAGCACGAAGAGCAGGCTCGTCACCCAGAACGTCACGATCAGCTGCGCGAGCGGACCGAGCGAGCTGAGGCCGTAGCGCCCAACGGTGAATGCCATCGCGCCGAACGCGCCGATCGGCGCAAAGCGCATGACGATGTTGATCACCCCGAAGACCATGTGCGTGAGGCTGTCGAGCAGCTCCACCATCGGCTTGCCCTTCGGTCCGAGCGCCGAGAGCGCGAAGCCGAACAGCAGCGACACGAGGACGACGCTCAGGATGTTGCCGCGGGCGAACGCGTCGGTCACCGTGGTCGGGATGATCTGGATGAGGAAATCGGTGACCGTCTGCGCCTTGGCCGCGCCGGCGTAGTTGGCGACGGCGTCGGCGTCGAGCGCCGCCGCGTCGGCATTGAAGCCGCCGCCGGGCGCCGTCAGGATCCCGACCGCGAGCCCGACCACGAGCGCAATCGTCGTCATCACCTCGAAGTAGACGAGCGCCTTGCCGCCCACGCGGCCCACCTTCTTCATGCTGTCCATCCCGGCAATCCCGGTCACGATGGTGCTGAAGATGACGAGCGTAATCACCATCGTGATGAGCCGGATGAACGCGTTGCCGAGCGGCTGCATCGCCACCCCCGTGGTCGGCCACACGTATCCGACGACGATGGCGATGGCGACGCCGATGAGAACCTGTCCCCAGAGCGTGCGGTAGAACGGCTTGGGACGGACGGCGGTGGTGGCGGGCGAACGGGTCGCAACGGTGGCTTCCATACGCCGCGGAGGATATCATGGCGGCCACAGGAGTGAACTCATGACGTCTGCGCCGAAAACTCTCAGCATGCTTGCCGTCGGGGTGCTCTGCGCTTCCGGCCTTCTCCTCGCCCAGCGGAGCGGCGGTCCGCCGCAGCCGCAGGCAGGGCGCCTGTCGGCGATCGGACCGGCGACGCCGAATCGCGGCGCGCTCGTGGAGAAACCGGCGGGGGTGATGCCCGCGGTGCCCGCCGGCTTCACCGTCAGCGTCTACGCGGAGCTGCCGGCGCCCCGGATGATGGTCTATGCGCCCAACGGCGACCTCTTCGTCAGCTCCCCCGCGACCAACAGCATCACGGTGCTGCGCGACGCGAACCAGGACGGCATGTTCGAGGAGCGCAGCGTCTACGCGCAGGGTGAGCCACCCGCGGGCCGCGGCGCGCCGCCGCCCGCCGGCCGGCTCGCCGGCCCTCCGCCGCCGATCAATCCGCAGATCAACGGCCCGATTCTGGGCGCGTCGGCGCCGGCCTGCGTTCCCCCGCCCCCCTTCAACACCCGCGGGCCGGGCACCGTCGCCGCGCCGTTCGGGATGGCGTTTCACGACGGGTATCTGTATGTCGGCAACACCGGGTCGCTCGTGCGATTCACGTACACGAACGGCGATCTGAAGGCGCAGGGTGACCCCGAAAAGCTCCTCGACCTGCCGGTGGGCGGCCATTCGACACGCAACATCATCTTCAACCGCGCCGGCACGAAGCTCTACCTCTCGGTGGGATCGCAGTCGAACAACAACGCGGGCGAGGACTGCCGCCGCGCCGCCATCCTCGAGTTCAACCCCGACGGCTCCGGCTATCGGGTGTTCGCGTCGGGCATCCGCAATCCCGTGGGGCTGGCGCTGCAGCCGGGAACCGACATCCTCTGGACGGCGATGAACGAACGCGACAACCTGGGCGACGACCTGGTGCCCGATTACGCCACCTCGGTCAAGGACGGCGGCTTCTACGGATGGCCGTACTCCTACATCGGACAGCACTACGACCCGCGGTACGAGGGCGCCTTTCCCGAGCTGGTCAAGCGCGCCATCGTCCCCGACGTCCTGATCCCGGCGCATTCGGCGGCGCTCGGCATCACCTTCTATACCGGCACGCGGTTCCCGGAGCGGTACCGCAACGGCGGCTTCGTGGCGCTGCACGGATCGTGGAACCGATCGGTCGCCTCCGGCTACAGGGTCGCGTTCTTCCCGATGACCAAGGGGAGACCGGGGCCGCTCGAAGACTTCATGACCGGCTTCATCGTCAGTGACGGCTCCGGGGGCGAGCAGGTCTCGCGCTGGGGGCGGCCGGTCGGGGTGACCGTCGCGCCAGACGGGAGCCTCCTCGTCTCCGACGACGGCAGCAACCGGATCTGGAAGGTCAGCGCCTCGCGCGCCGGCACGCGGTAGGCGTCGGGCGGGCGGCGGCTACACCCGCGCCTGGGCCGCCGCCACCTGCGGATCCGCGAACGGCCGCTCCGGGTGCATGAACGGCGCGAGCGTCGCGCCGACGAGCAGCAGGCCGAGCGATCCGACGAACGGCAGGATCCAGCTGCCCGTCAGGTCGGCGACGATCCCGAAGGTGAGCGGCGACAGAATGGCGGCCGCCGCCGACCCGGTATTCATCAGGCCGCTGGCGGTGCCGGAGTACTTGCCGGCGATGTCCATGGGGATCGACCACATCGGGCCGATCACCAGTTCCGCGCAGAAGAACGCGGCGCCAAGCGCCAGGGCGATCAGGTTCAGGTTCGTCGTCAGGAAGATCGGCAGCAGGCAGACGAACGAGCCGAGGAAGCCCGCCACCACGACGTTCCGGCGGGCGCGCTTGAGGTCGCCCGTCGTGCGCAGGATGTGGTCGCTGACTTCACCGCCGGCGATGTCGCCGACGACCCCGGCGAAGAAGACCGCCGAGGCGAAGAGCGCCGACTGCCGGATGTCGAGCTGGTACTCGTTGAGGAAGAACGACGGCAGCCAGTTCAGATACAGCCAGAGCGTCCACCCGTAGCAGAAGTACACGATCGTGACCGGCATCATGCGGCGGGTGAGCGGGCCCCAGGGCACCTTCGGCCGCTCGACGTGGAGCGGGTGTCCCTGGTTCGGCAGCACGGCGAGCAGTTCGGGCGTCATCGATTTGTGCTCGGCCGGCACGTCGCGGAAGTACCACAGCCAGGCAATGACCCACAGCACGCTGATGAGGCCGAGCGTCACAAACGATCCGCGCCACGTGACGAGCGCGATGAGCCAGGCGACGAGCGGCGGCGTGACGGCGTTGCCGAAGCGGGCGAACGCGTGCGTGATCCCCTGGGCGAAGCCGCGCCGCGAGGCGGGCGTCCAGCTCTGCATGGCGCGGGTCGCCACCGGGAACGTCGCGCCTTCGCCGACGCCGAGCAGCACGCGGACCAGGAACAGCGTGAGGACGGTGCCGGCCAGCCCCGTCAGGATCGTGGCGGCCGCCCAGATCAGGCCGCAGACGAAGAGCGTCTTGCGCGGGCCGAAACGGTCGCCCACCCAGCCGCCGAACACCTGGAAGAGCAGGTACGGATAGGCGAAGGCCGAGAAGATCAGCCCGAGCTGGGTGTTGGTGAGCGACAGCTCCCGCCGGATCTCGGGCGCCGCCGTCGCCACGTTGACCCGATCGATGTACGTAATGAGGTACATCAGGCACAGCAGGAACAGGACGTTGCCGCTCGGGGTGAGTCGCTTCATGGATCTCCCTGCCGGCCACAACGGGTCCGGCGGTCACGGACCGGCGCAGATCTGAGGGCCGCTCAGTCTATCGCACTCCACCGGGCCGGGGAAGGCCGAGGGCGCGCGGGTAGTGGTCAAGTTTCAAATCCGACCGTTGTTGGCCATTCTGACGAATGCTTCCAAAGTGACGACTCGGACGAGCTGCGCGTGAATATCGCTTCGAGCACGCCGCCGGTATTCGTGTTGCGAGGCGTCACAGATTACGCGTCGCGATGATCTCGCTGGCCGGTGTCCGATCACCCGTGCAGCTGATGCGCCGCGGGGCTTCGAGGAACCTCACATCGTAGCCGAGCCGCCGATACAGCTTCTCAACTCGTTTCGTTGCCTGATTCACGAGCACGACGGGTCCCCGATGCTTCGACAGCCATCTTGCCGTGCGCTCTTGATCTTCCCACGCAAAACCATCCTTTGCGTAGTGAGTGAACTCCACGTCGTACGGTGGATCGGCGTAGACGAAGTCGTTGGGGTGGAGCGGAACGGCTTCAACATCGGTGCAGGTGAACGTCCAGGCCGAGAATACGTCGCGATACGGCGTGAAATCCCGCGTGTAGCCGATCCGGGCGTACCGGCCGAACGGCACGTTGAACTCTCCAGTGCGATTGAAGCGGCACAACCCGTTGAATCCCGTCCGGTTCAGGTAGTAGAAAATCGCCGCGGCTTCTCGGCTCGTGCCTTTTCGGCTCGTTAGGAGTGCATTGAAACGGTCACGGTGCTCGTAGAACAGCGAGTCGTCATTCTCCATCTGGAGATCGATGCGAAGCCCCTTCTGAAGCCAACGATAAAAGTTGATGAGGTGTGGGTTGGCATCGTTCAGAAGTGCCCGAGTCGGCATCAGGCCAAGCGTGACGGCCAGTCCGCCACAGAACGGCTCAACCAACCGCCGATGCGAGTGCGATTCCCAAACAGGCTGAAGACGCGGCACCTGCCATCGCTTACCGCCGGCCCACTTGAGGGGCGGGCGAAACGTGGCCGGACGTTCAATTGTCGGCATGCGTGCCGACAGTTTACCGGAGTCAGTGTCAGGGCAGGTCACGCCGCAGATCTCGCTTCGTCAGCGTCGGGCAGGCCGACAATATCACCAAGGGACCACACACGATCGGACACGCCAGCCTGCATCGCAGGCGTCAGTGGAAATGGGTTTCGGGTCCGGCTCGCCTCTTATAGCCTCCGAGCGCACGCCGATGATGCCATCTGAATTGCCAAGGTCTTATTCGCCGGGACGTCGGCATGAAACGAAAAGGCCGGCCGCGGCCGGCCCTGACATCTCAGATTACCCGTGCCTGAGGCACCCCAGTCGCACGCGCGGCTACGGGCTGAGACAGCCCTGTGCCCCGAGGCCTGGCCTGCAGGGGAGCGCCGTCAGGCGCAGCCGCTCGTCGTCCCGCAGTTGGGGCACTTGTAGCACGACCCGCTGCGGATCATGATCGAGCCGCAGGTCGAGCACGGCGGCGCATCCTCCTGCGACTGGATGGCCGCGAACTCGATGGCCCTCGACGAGGCCTTCGAGTCGGCGGAGGGCCGGCTGCCGCCGTCGCTCGTGCCAGGCTTCAGCGAACCCGGCAGGCCTGACGCCGCGGTTGACGACGAGGCGCGCCCCTCGGAGCCCGCATTCCGGATCCCGGATCCGGGATCCACCGGCCCTTCCCGCAGATTCACGCCGGCGCGGAACTGCGCCTCCGGCGACAGGAACTTCGTCGCCAGCCAGCGGAAGATGTAGTCGACGATCGACTTGGCGAACCGGATCTCGGGGTTCTTCGTCATCCCGGACGGCTCGAACCGGGCGTGGCTGAACTTGTCGACCAGCACCTGCAGCGGCACGCCGTACTGCAGCGCGTAGGAGATGGCCTGGGCGAACGCATCGGCAAAGCCCGAGATCGTGGACCCTTCCTTCGCCATCGTCAGGAAGATCTCGCCCGGCTGGCCGTCCTCGAAGAGGCCGACGGTGATGTAGCCCTCGTGGCCGGCGATGTCGAACTTGTGGGTGATCGACGGCCGCTCGTCGGGCAGCTTCCGCCGCCTCGGCCGCTCCACGACCTTGACGACCTCCTTCACCACCTCGCGGACGTTGTCGCCGATGTTGCGCGTGTCGGCAACCTGCGCCTTGGAGGTATTGAGCGGCTGGGTCCGCTTGCTGCCGTCGCGATAGATCGAGATCGCCTTGGCGCCGAGCCGCCACGCCTCGAGATACGCCTTCTCGATCTCCTCGACGGTCGCTTCACGCGGCACGTTGACGGTCTTGCTGATGGCGCCGGAGATGAACGGCTGCGCGGCGCCCATCATGCGGATGTGCCCCATGTAGTGGATCGACCGCTGTCCCTTCGCCGGCTTGAAGGCGCAGTCGAACACCGCCAGGTGCTCCTCCTCGAGGAACGGCGCCCCTTCGATCGTCTCGTGCTCGTCGATGTAGTGGACGATCGCCTCGATCTCGGGCCCGGTGTAGCCGAGGCGCTCGAGCGCCATCGGCACCGTTCCGTTGACGATCTTCATCAGCCCGCCGCCCACCAGCTTCTTGTACTTGACGAGCGCGATGTCGGGCTCGACGCCCGTCGTGTCGCAGTCCATCATGAAGCCGATGGTGCCCGTCGGCGCGAGCACGGTCGCCTGGGCGTTCCGGTAGCCGTGCTGCTCGCCGAGCGCCACCGCCTCGTCCCACGCCTGCCTGGCGGCCGCGTACAGATCCGCCGGCACCAGCTTCGGGTTGATCTCTCCCACCGCGTCGCGATGCTTCCGCATCACCCGCAGGAACGGCTCGCGGTTCTTCTCGTAACCGGCACACGGCCCGCCGTCGTCGCGGGCGATCCGCGCCGACTGCGCGTACGCCTCCCCCGTCATCACGGCGGTAATGGCCGCCGCATACGCCCGCCCCTCGTCGCTGTCGTACGGCAGGCCGCGCGACATCAGCAGGGCGCCGAGATTCGCGTACCCGAGACCGAGCGGCCGGAAGTCGTGGCTGTTCTTCTCGATCGCCCTGGTCGGATAGCTCGAGTTCGAGACGAGGATCTCCTGTGCGGTCATCATCGTGCGGCACGCCGCGCGGAAGGCCGCCACGTCGAACTCGCCGTCTTCGCGGAGGAACTTCATCAGGTTGATCGACGCCAGGTTGCACGCCGAGTCGTCCAGGAACATGTACTCCGAGCACGGATTGCTCGCGTTGATCCGGCCGGTCTCGGGGCAGGTGTGCCACTCGTTGACGGTCGTGTCGAACTGCATGCCCGGATCGCCGCAGGTCCAGGTCCCCCCGGCAATCATCCGCATCAGGTCGCGCGCCTTGTAGGTGTCCATCACCTCGCCGGTCGTGACCGCGTGGGTCTGCCACGCACCGTCGTCGAGCACCGCGCGCATGAAGTCGTCGGTGACGCGCACGCTGTTGTTCGAGTTCTGGAAGAAGATCGAATTGTAGGCGACGCCCGTGAACGAGCCGTCGTAGCCGGCGTCGATGAGCGCCCACGCCTTCTTCTCTTCCTGCACCTTGCAGTTGATGAACTCGACGATGTCGGGATGGTCGGCATTGAGGATCACCATCTTGGCGGCGCGGCGCGTCTTGCCGCCGGACTTGATCACCCCGGCGAACGCGTCGTACCCCTTCATGAACGACACGGGGCCGCTCGCGGTGCCGCCCCCCGCCAGCAACTCCCGGGCCGACCGGATCGGCGACAGATTGCTGCCGGTGCCGGAGCCGAACTTGAAGAGCATCCCCTCGGTCTTGGCGAGCGTCAGGATCGAGTCCATCGTGTCCTGGACCGAGTTGATGAAGCAGGCCGAACACTGCGGCGCCTTCTCGAAGCCGCAGTTGAACCAGACGGGGCTGTTGAACGCCGCCTTCTGATAGACGAGCAGGTGCTTCAATTCGGCGGAGAACGCCTGCAGCGCGTCATCGCTCGCGAAATACTTGTCATCGCGCGCCCAGCCGGTAATCGTGTCGACCACGCGGCCGACCAGCGCCTTGACGCTCCGCTCGCGCCCGGGCGTGCCGAGCTGCCCGCGGAAGTACTTCGACACGACGATGTTGGTCGCCTGCTGGGACCAGAACCGCGGAATCTCGACGTCGCGCTGCTCGAAGACGACCTTGCCCTTCTCGTTGCCAATCACCGCCGAGCGGACTTCCCATTCGATCTCGTCGTACGGGTCGACGCCGGGCAGCGTGAAGTAACGAGCGAACTCCATCCCCGGCGCGGGCGGCTTCGCCTCCACGCTCTTGCGGGCGCGCACCGACGAATCCGCATGGGCGGATCCCGCCGGCTCGACCTGCTGACCGGATGGTGCAGCTTCGCGGGCAGGGCCTCTTTCCATGTCTCCTCCGAACGACGGATGCCTTCACCCCTCAGAACGCATCCGGGACGCTTGTTGTGAAGTTGCGCGTCGGACGACCCGAGGTTTCCAACCGGAAGCTGGGAGGATCCGGCCTTTCACCCCGCTCGAGCGCGAGCGCCACTATGCGCCCACGCAATCGCCCTTGTCAATAACAAAACCACAACATCTAGCGCCCGTTTCTTAGGGCAAGCGCAATATCTGGCTCATTTTCGCATACCCTCGGGCTCACGATTCGTCTATCCTGAACCGTAGATTCCCGTGGCGGAACCGCCCGTCGAACCGTTCGGCGACGACCCGGAAGCGGCCCTCCGGGCCACGCGCGAGCGCTTCATCACCGAGTTCCCCACGCGTTGCGAGTCGTTCGCGCGGCTGCTGGACCACGCGCCCGCTGCTCCGCCGGCAGCCGAGCGGGAATCGGCTCGACATCTGGCCCACCGCATGGCCGGGCTGGCCGGGATGATCGGCCTGCCGGCGGTGACCTCTCGCGCTCGCGAGCTCGAGGAGTTGCTGTCACCCGAGGCGGCCGACCTTGGCGGCGCGGCCACGGCACTGGATCGGCTGCGGGAGGCGTTTGCGGAGGACCTGCGCCGGCCCGTGCCGTCCTGGGCGGTTGCCGCGCCAACAGAGGGCGGCGCCCCTCGTGTGCTCCTGGTCGAAGACGACCCCGAACAGCGGATGCTGCTCGGAGCAGGACTGCGGCAGGCCGGCTATCCCGTGACCGAGGTCGCGCGCGGCGATGAGGCGGTCGGCGCCATCCGCGTGACCCGGCCGCAACTGGTCTTGCTCGACGTCGACCTGCCGGGACTCGACGGCCTCCAGATCTGCCGCCTCCTGCGCACCGATCCGGAACTGCACGACACGCCGATCATCTTTCTGACCGGCCGGTCGTCGCCGGCCGACCGCGTCGCGGGTCTCGCCATCGGCGGAGATGACTATCTCCTCAAGCCGGTCGACCTGCCGGAGCTGCGGCTCCGCATCGGCCTCGTGTTGCGCCGCCGCGCGGCGCCGTTGCCCCTCGCGACGGGCGTGCTGGCGTACGACGCGTTTCTCCAGGCGGCTGGCGAGCAGTTGGCGCGAAGCAGCGCGGCGCTCGCGCTGGTGCGCCTGCCGCAGGACCATGCCGCCGAGGTGGCGACGACGCTGGCAGAGGAAGTCCGCCGGCGCGACCTCGTCGGCCGGTACGACGAGCGACACGCGCTCGTCCTGCTGCTCGAGGCAACGGCCGCCGAGGCTGCGCAGCAGCTGACCTCCCTCGCCGACACGCTCGAACGGCGGGGGATGACGATCGTCAGCGGGGTGGCGGGGGGGACCAGGGGCGCAGCATTCCGCGCGCTCCTCGAACAGAGCGACGAAGCGCTGGCGGCCGCACGGTTCCAGCGCAAGTCCGTCGCCCTCTACGGCGAGCGATCCGAGGCAGCCGCCGCGGCCCCGCTCACCGTGCTCGTGGTCGACGACGATCCGGATGTGGCGCGCGTGCTCGACAGCCGGTTGAGAGCGGCGGGCTATCGCACCGTGCTCGCCTTCGACGGCCAGCAGGCGCTCGACGCGATGGCCGCGTCGCCGCCCGACGTGGTTCTGCTGGACCTGATGCTGCCGAGACTGACGGGGTTCGAGGTGCTCGCCGCGATGAAGCAGACGGGCGCACGACGGCCCAAGACCGTTGTCGTCTCCGCCCGCGGGCGCGAGGCCGACGTCACGCGGGCGTTCGAGCTCGGCGCCGACGACTACGTCACCAAGCCGTTCGGCCCCGAGGAACTGCTCGCGCGGCTCGCGCGGCTCCTGAGGTGACCATGCTGCCGGCGCTGCTGCTGGCGAGCGCGCTGCTGGGAACACCTGCGCCGCAGGCGGCCCCGCCGCCAACCTATGAAGAAGCCGTGGCGCTGGCCCGGCGCGGTGAGTTTCGTGAGGCCCTCGATCTGTTCCGCCGGATCGTCGCCGCCGCGCCCGGCGACCATGACTCCCGCGTCTGGCTGGCGCGGTTGCTGGGCTTCCTCGGTCGGAGTTCGGAGGCAGAGGCCGCCTACCGCGGTGTGCTCGGCGAAAACCCGAAGCACGTCGACGCCATGGTCGGACTCGGCGGCACACTGGTGAACCGGGGCCGGTATGCGGAAGCGCTCGAGGTGCTCGCGAGCGCAGAATCGCTGGCGCCCGCCAACCCCGACGTGCTCGGCGCGCTCGCCCGGGCGTACCGGATCCTCGGCCGCACCTCGCTCGCCGTGCAGTACATCGAACGCGCGGTCGCGATCGCGCCGACCGGCGAGCAGCGCCTCGCACGCGAGCAGATCCTCCGGGCGCATGCCCACCGGGTCGAGAGCACCGGGTTCCTCGAGCGCTTCACCTTTGCGGTGCCGCAGGCCTGGAACGGCGATGTCGCCGTCAATCTGCGGGTGCACGATCGGATGCGGATCTCGGCACGCGGGCAGTGGCAGGACAAGTTCCACGCACGGGAAACGCGCGCCGGCGGCGGCATCGAATGGCGGTGGCCGCCCCGAACGACGCTCGCGGCGTCGGTGCTGACCGGTCCCGGCAACACGGTGCTGCCGCGCACCGACGTCAATGTGGAGGCCTCGCACGCCCGCGGGCGCGCCGAGTGGCTCGCCGGATACCGGTACATCGGCTTCCCCGGCGTCAGCGCCTCGGTCGTGTCGCCCGGCATGACGTTCGCGATCCGCGATACGATCCAGATCTGGGGACGCTACTACCTGGCAAGTACGTCCTATGCCGGACCGGACGAGCGCCGGACCAGCCACTCGGGCGCGGTGCGCGGCTCGGTGGCGGCCACGACGCGACTCTGGCTGAGCGGCGGCTACGCGCGCGGCACCGAATCGTTCGAGACGCTGTCGCCGGATCGCATCGGCGAGTTCGACGCGGATACGGTGTTCTGGAGCGTCCGCGTCGATCTGCCCGGCCTGACCTCGCTCGCCGCGGGCCACGAGCACCAGTGGCGATCAACCGGCACCGGCATGGATCGGGTGACTCTGTCCCTGGTGCAGCGCTTCTAGTCGACAAGCCCTGCCATGCCCTGGGCCGCTGAAGCGCTTCGTGCGGCGCTCATCCCCTTCATCCTGACGACGGGCGGCCTGCTCCTGGTTCTGCTGCTCGCGCTGGCCGTCCAGCGCGGCGTGCGCGGCGTCGTATGGCGGCTGGCCGGACGCCGCCGGCGGCGGTGCCAGCCGCTCGTCGACGCCTGGATAGCGCCCGGCGCGGACGCGGCGGCGCTCGACGACCTTGTACGATTCTGCGGCGGCCGCCGCCGCTCCGGCGCAGCGGATCTGTTGCTGGCGCCGCTCCGGTCCGTGCGGGGCGAGCTCGTGGACCGCGCCCGCGAGGCGCTCACGCGGCTGGGACTCCGAGACCGGTGGCTTGCCGATCTCGGCGATCGCCGCTGGTGGCGCCGGGCGCAGGCCGCGACGGCGCTCGGGCTGATGGCCGAGCGGTCGGCTGCCGGCGCGCTCGTGACGCGCCTCGAAGACATGTACGACGAGGTTCGCGCCGCGGCAGTCGACGCGCTCGGACGCATCGGCGATCCCGCGACGCTCCCGGCGCTCGTGGCCTCGCTCGCCGATCCGCGGCAGCAGCGCGTACGGGTCGTGGCGACGCTGCGCGCCTTCGGTCCCGCGGCGGCCGAGGAGATCATCCGCCGCTGCCTCGCCTACCCGGCCGACCGCGTGGCGGTGGCCGAGGTGCTCGGGCACGTTGGAAGCGCCGCCGGACTCGAGGCCCTCACCGGGTGGATCGAGGCAGACGAGGCGGCCGTCCGGGCTGCCGCGTTCCGCGCCATCGGCGACATCGGGCCGGACGAGCGCGCCTATTACTTCGCGCTGCGCGCGCTCGGCGATCCCGATCCCGACGTGCGCGCGATGGCGGCGCGCGTCATCGGCCGCAGCGGCCGGGCGGACGCGGCCTCGTATCTCGCGCCCCGCCTGGGAGACGTCTGGCTCGTCGCGGCCCACGCGGCCGCTGCGCTGAAGCAGCTCGGCGAGGCGGGCCGGCGGCAACTGGCGACCGCCGCCTCCTCCGACGGCCCCGGCGCGGAGCTGGCGCGGCAGATGATGTGGGAGCTGGGGGGATGACCGCCGCCCGTCTGACCGCGGCGCTGCAGGCGTGGGAAGTGGTCATCCTCTTCTACTTCGTCGCGCTCAACTCGATCTACCTGCTCTACTGCGGCATCGCACTGGTGCGGCTCATCGAGCATCGCCGCCGCTGGACGCCTCGCCGGCTCGAAGCGGTGCTCCGGTCGCCGGCGACCCCGGGAATCTCGGTGATTGCTCCCGCGTACAACGAGGAAGCCACCATCCGCGAGAGCGTCAGGTCGCTCCTCCTGCTGCACTATCCGCAGTTCGAGGTCCTCGTCGTGAACGACGGGTCGAAGGATCGCACGCTGGCGGAGCTGACGGCTGCCTTCGGCCTGATCCCGGCGCCCGCCGGCTACGCCCAGCCGCTCGAGACGCAGCCGGTTCGCGGCGTGTACCGGTCGCTCGCCAACCCCGATCTCGTGGTCATCGACAAGGTCAACGGGGGCAAGGCGGACGCCATCAACGCGGGCATCAATGCGGCGCGCCATCCCCTGGTCTGCGTGATCGACGCCGACTCGCTGCTCGAGGACAACGCCCTTACCCGCGCGGTGCTGCCGTTCATCGAGGACCCGTCCACCCTGGCCTCCGGCGGCATCATCCGGATTGCCAACGGCTGCACCGTGGAGTCGGGACGCGTCGTGCGGGTCGGGCTGCCGCGTTCCTGGCTCGCACGCTTCCAGGTGGTGGAGTACCTGCGGGCCTTCCTGGCCGGCCGCGTCGCGCAGTCGGCCATGAACGGGCTCCTCATCATCTCCGGGGCTTTCGGCCTGTTCCGGCGCGAGCCGGTCGTCGAAACCGGTGGATTCCTGCACGGCACGGTGGGCGAGGACATGGAAATCGTGACGCGGCTGCACCGCCACGCGCGCGAGGCCGGCCGGCCTTATCGGATCACCTTTCAGCCCGACCCGGTGTGCTGGACCGAGGTGCCGGAGAAGATGCGCGTCCTCCGGACGCAGCGCAACCGCTGGCAGCGCGGCACGCTCCAGGTCCTCGACCACCACCGAGCGATGATCGGCCGCCCGCGCTACGGCGTGGTGGGGATGGTGACGATGCCATACTACGTGGTGTTCGAGGCGGCCGGTCCGGTGATCGAGCTGAGCGGCTACCTGCTCACCGCCGCGGCGATCGCCGTCGGGGTGCTCGACTGGCGCTTTGCCGAACTGCTGTTCCTGGCGGCCGTGCTGTACGGCGCGCTCATCTCGCTGGCGGCCGTGCTGCTCGAGGAGGTGTCGTTCCGGCGCTACCCGCGGCTGCGGGATCTGCTCCTGCTCGCATCGATCGGCGTCATCGAGAACTTCGGCTACCGGCAGCTCACCACCTGGTGGCGGATGAGGGGCGTCATCGACTTCTTCCTGAACCGGCGCGGCTGGGGAGCGATGCCGCGAAAGGGGTTCGCTCGCGTATGAAGGTGCTCCTCGTCGACGACGACCCGGACATCCGGCTCGTGGCGCGACTGGCGCTCACGCGCGCCGGGCTCGAGGTGGCGGTGGCGGCGAGCGGGGCCGAGGCGCTCGAGCAGGCGCGCCGCGATCGTCCGGATGCCATCCTGCTCGACTGGATGATGCCCGAGATGGACGGCCCGGAGGTGTGCCGTCGGCTCAAGCAGGACCCGGTCTTCAGCGCCATTCCGGTGATCTTCCTCACGGCGCGCTCGCAGAACGCCGAAGTGGCGCGGGGGCTTGCCCCTGGGGCAGCGGGGTACATCGTCAAGCCCTTTGACGCCCTCACGCTGGGCGACGAAGTGCGGAAGCTGCTGGCCCCATGAGACGGCTCCCGCTTCGCGCCCGCATCACGGCAGCCTTCGCACTGCTCATCACGATGGCCCTCGTCGAGGCGGCAATCGTGCTGTACGTACAGCGTGAGAGCAGCCTCGCGCTCGACGAGACGCTGCGCACGCAGAAGATCCTGCTGGACGAAGCGTTGATTCGGGCGTCGCTGGGCGCCATGCAGGCGGCCCTGCGCGGCTTCGTGCTGATGGAGGGCGCAGACGAACTGACGATCTACCGGGAGCAACGGGCGACCTACGACCGTCTGGCCCGCGAGACGGCGGGCCTGATTCGCGACGGCACCGAGTCCGACCGATTCGACCGGATTACCGAGCTCGCGGGACTGTGGCACGAAGCAGCCGATACCGTCATCGCCGAGACCCAGGCGGGCAGGGACGTCACAGGAGGGGTGGCATCACTGGCGCTCCAGCGGTTCGCGCAGCTGCAGCGCGAGCTCGATAGGTTCGTGGCGCGGCAACAGGGCCTGAGCCGGACGGCTGACGAGAATGCCCGTCTACGAATCAGGAACGCCACGATCATTCTGACCGCCATTCCGCTCCTCGCCGTGGTGTTCATGTTCGGACTGCTGGTCGCGAGCCGGCGATCCCTCAGGCCCCTTGGGGCGGTCGTGGAGTCGGCCCTGCGGCTGGCGCGCGGCGACTACGACGCGCCGCTGCCGCGAACGGGCACGCACGAGATCGGCGCTCTGATCGGCGCGTTCTCCCACATGCGCGCCGCCGTGCAGGAGCGAGCCGCCGAGGCGGCGGCGGCGCGCCAGCGCGCGCACAAGGCCCACGCGGAGCTGCTCGGCGTGCTCGATACGGCGCCCGTCGCCCTGGCGGTGTTGAACGTGGACGGCTCGATTCGCCTCCAGAACCGGGCGGCCGATCATCTGATCGGCGAGCGACGAGCCGGCACCGACGCGTCGTCCTTCTGGCAGCGCTTCACCATCCGTGATTCGTCGGGCCGCGTGGTGGCGTATCCCGATCTGCCTGGCGCCCGCGCGCTGGCCGGCGTCGAAGTGGTCGGCGAGGAGATCGACCTCCAGCGGCCGGACGGCCGCCGCCTCGACGCGCTGGTCGGCGCCGTGCCACTTCGTGATGAAGAAGGGCGCATTACCGGCGCGGTGGCCAGCCTCCAGGACATCACCCGCCTGCGTGAGCTCGATCGCCTCAAGGACGAGTTCGTCGCCATCGTCAGCCATGAGCTCCGCACGCCGCTCTCGGCGATTCGCGGAGCGCTGCAGCTCCTGTTCGCCGAGCAGGCGGTCCGCGAGGCCGAGCATCGTGAACTGCTGCAGGTGGCCGTCAACAGCTGCGAGCGCCTGGTGCGCATCGTCAACGACATGCTCGACCTCTCGAAGATCGAGGCGGGGCTGCAGCTCCGCCTTGGCCCGCAGGCGGTGGACGCGCTCGTGCGCCAGGCGACCCAGGGCGTCCAGACGCTGGCCACGAGCGGCGACGTAGAGATTCGCCTGAACCTCGCACCGAACCTGCCGCCGGTTCGCGGCGACGCGGACCGACTGATACAGGTGCTGGTGAACCTGTTGTCGAACGCCATCAAGTTCGCGCCACGGGGAACGGCCCTGACGGTCACGGCGGCGCCGGTGGAGCAGGCCGTCGCCTTCAGCGTCGCGGACCGCGGGCCGGGCATCGCACCGGCCGACCTGCCGCGCCTCTTTCAGAAGTTCCAGCAGCTCGACACGCCCGGCACGCGCCGAGTCGGCGGGACCGGTCTGGGACTCGTCATCACGAAGGCCATCATCGAGGAGCACGGGGGAACGATCTCGGTCGAGAGCGTCGTCGGCGAGGGGACGACGTTCACGTTCACGGTGCCGGCAGAGGTCGGCGGCGCGCGCCCCGGCGCGCCGGCGCCCGAGGCCCGGGCGCTCACCGGCACCGAGCACGCCCCGGCGGTGCTCATCATCGACGACCGGGACGCGAGCCGCGCTTCCCTCGCCCATGCTCTCCACGCAGCGGGGCTGCGGCCGGTCGAGTCCGGCGTCGGCTCGGCGGCGCTGGAGATCGCCCAGCGCGAGCGACCGGCCGCGATCATCTTGTCGGTCACTTCGCGCAGTCCCGTGGAGGAGCAGATTGTCGCGGCGCTCGGCCGCGATCCGGCGACGCGACACATCCCCCTCCTGATCGCGTTCGACGGAGACGACCTCTCGTCGGTCGGCGTGGCGGCGCTCGAGGGGCAGGCCGCGGATCTCGCGGCCCGCGTGGCACGGTTGCTCGAGGACGGCGCGCACCGCCGGATCCTCGTCGCAGACGACGACGCGGACGCACGCGCGGTGCTGCGCAAGGTCCTCGAACGCCATGGGTTTCAGGTCATCGAGGCCGCCGATGGCGCCGAAGCGCTCGACCTGGCGTCACGGCAGCGGCCCGACCTCGTCGTGCTGGATCTCCGCATGCCGCGCGTCCACGGCCACGACGTCATCCGCACCCTGCGCCTCGACGCCGCCACCGCGGGGGTGCCGATCGTGGTCTTGTCGGGCAGCGGCGGCGAGCGGCAGTCGCTGTACTCCCTCGTCCTCGGCGCCAATGCGTTCATGACCAAGCCGACCGAGCCTTCGGCGCTGGTCCGTGAAATCGATCGGCTCATCCGGCGCGAGGAGCGGGCATGACCGGCCGCACGCGCGCGGTGCTGGCCTGCGCCGCCGGCGCGGCGTTCGCGCTCGGGTGCGCCACCCTGCGCTTCCCGGCCGCGCCCGCAGACGGTACGCTCACGCGCGGCATGTGGGTGTGGTCGTCGGCCGCGCTGCTGCAGGATCCCGCGGCGCAGCGCGCGCTCATGGCGTTCAGCCGCACGCACGGCATCGACAGTCTCTGGATGCAGGTCACCACCGCGCGCGTCGGCGACCGGACGGCGCCGTTCGAGCTCGAAGTCAGCTCGGCGTCGGCCTGGCGGGGACTCGTCGCCGCCGCACACGCCACCGGTCTGACGGTCGAGGCGCTCGACGGCGATCCGACCTACGCCGATCGGGCGTTCCACTACGTGCCTCTTGCGATCGCCGACGCCGTCCTCGCGTTCAACCGTGACAGCGCACCGCCCGAGCGATTCGACGGACTGCACTTCGACAACGAGCCGTACCTGCTGCCCGGGTGGCACGACCGCGCGACGCGGGAGCGTCTGCTGGCCGATTACCTCGCGCTCAACGACGAGATTCAGCGGCGTGTCCGCCGGCAGCCGCCGATGACGTACGCCGTGGATCTCCCGTTCTGGTGGAGCGCCCTCGATCTCGTGACTGGCGAGCCCGTGGCGGCCGTCACCTACAACGGCGTCCGGCGGTCCGCTGCCGCACACAGCCTCGAGCGGCTCGATTCGGTCACGGTGATGAACTACCGGAACCACACCGCGGGTCCCGACGGGCTGGTGGCAATCGCCACGCCGGTGCTCGTCGAGGCCGCGCGGATTCCAGGCGCCACCGTCCGGATTGGCATCGAAACCTCGCGCTTCCTCCAATCGCCAGTCTGGTTCGCCATTGGACCGCCCGCCGCACAGGTTGGCGGCACGCTCGGTCAAACGTGGCGCCTCACCTATCCCGGCGACGGCTTTTCGCTCCGGACCTTCGACGACGGCCTGCGCATCCATCTCGGGACGGCCGTACCGGACACGGTCGCTGGACAACCGCCCCCGACCGCCCTGATCGACATCGCGGCTCGGTTCTCTCCCCGCCGGGAGAGCGCGGACATCGACATCGCCGCGGCGCTGCGGGCGTTCGACCGGAGCCCGGAATGGCGCGACGCGCGCCCCGCACCGATCCGCGATCCGGAGACCGGCATCGAATACGCCGGGGTGACGGCGGTCCACGTCCCGCTGCCGACGCTCACCTTTGCCACGCGCGCCGAGGTGCTCGACGACGAGATCCGGGCGGCCGAACGGGCGTTCCGGCAGTTCCCGGCGTACCGCGGCCTGGCCGTTCATGATTACGATGCATTTCGCGATCTGCCGCGCGGCGCCTGGCCGACCAGACGCTCGGAGGGCCGATGACTGACTGGGACAGTGCGATGAAGGAGCTGCGGCGCGAGTACGCGCGCACGACGCCGGCGCAGCTCGACCGTCTTGCCGGTCTGGTCGAGGGGCTGCAGCAGAATCCGGACGATCGCGCGGCTCTTTCGGAGTTGCATCGTGGCTTCCACACCCTGGCCGGGTCGGGCGCGATATTCGGATTCCCTGAAGTGAGCCGGCTCTGCCGGCAGGCCGAGGACGAATGTGCCACGCTGGGGGACGAGCCGAGGTCCGGGTCCGCCGACCTCGGCCGTCTGAAGGGCGTCATCGACGCCGTGCGCGAGCAACTGGTCGGACACGTCGAATGACGTGAGCCGATTGAGGTGGGTTCCTGTTGTGGGGGTCAGACCCTCGAATGGTACTCTGTGTCCGGCCAGTGGAGCGGTCTCACCAGCGCATCGTCGCCGTCACGGAAGTCGCCTTGTGCTCGAGCGTGCCGACGCAGATCCTGCTCGGCGCACTCCTGCGCCTCGGCGGGGTCGCGCCGATCGACGACACCGGCCAGTTGTCGCTCACGTTCGTGTTCACCCTCTCGGTCGCCGACACCGGACTGCTCATCGGCCTGATGACGGCGCTCACGTGGGTGCGCCGCGAGCGCGTGGCCGCCCTCTGGCTCGGCGGTCGGCCCGTCGGGCGCGAGGCGCGTCTGGGCGCTCTACTCGTACCGCTCGTCTTCCTCCTCGTCGTAGTCCTGCTGAACGTGCTGCACGTCGCAGCGCCATGGCTGCACAACGTCCCGACCAATCCGCTCGAGCAGCTGGCGGCGACGCCGGGTCGGGCCGCCGTCTTCGCGGTCGTGGCCGTCCTCGCGGGCGGCGTGCGGGAGGAACTCCAGCGGGCGTTCCTCCTCCAGCGGTTCGAACAGCATCTCGGCGGCGCAACGGCCGGCGTGGTGCTCCTGAGCGCCGGATTCGGGGCGGGACACTTCGTGCAGGGGTGGGACGCGGTCGTCACGACGGCGCTGCTCGGCGCGTTCTGGGCGGTGCTCTACCTGTGGCGTCGGAGCAGCGTCGCGCCGCTCGTCTGCCACGCCGGGTTCAATACGCTCGAGGTGCTCCGGGTGGCGGCGTTCGGGGTATGACGATGTCGGCGCGGCCGCGCAGGTCGCGCATCCACTGCGCGATGGTGGCGGCGCGCCGCTCGGCGCCCGCCCGCTCCCGGGCGAGATCGTCCGCGTCGACAAACGGCATCAGCCGCCCGCCGCGGGTGAACTCCTCGGGGTGCATGCGGTAGTACTGCAGCACTTCTTCTTCCGCGAGCTGGACCGCCGACCCGAAGCGCTGATCGAGGTATGCCGCGATGCGCAGGTTGTCGCGCGCCATCTCGCGCAGGCGCGCGTCGTCGAGGCCGGTGGACTCCATGACAGCGGCCAGGCGCCCGCCGGTCCGCTCGCTGATCGCCGCGACTTCGCGCGCCACCGCCGCAGGCGACGGCTCCGGCGGCGCGAACCGCGCGACCTCCGCAAGCACGAGCTGCCGGTCGACGAGCCGCTCGACGGCGGTCTGCTCGGCCGCGCCCTCCGGCACCTCCACCAGGCCGAGCGCGACCGCCGCCGTCACGTCCGAGAGCGTGATGGCGAACCCGTTGACGCGGGCGGCCACCCGATCGAGGAGCTGTTGCGCGCCCAGGGACGGCCCACACCCCATGAGCGTCGCGACAACCAGATACATCCAGCGCGGTTCACCTCCACGACACACCGAGACACCGAGACACCGAGACGTGCTGGTCTTGAAAGGAATTCGGCTCGGTGCCTCGGTGTCTCGGTGTTCCGTTGGGGCGAAGTGGGTCCTCATCAGAACGCCTGCCCGAACGAGATGTGCAGCACGCTCCGCCGTTCGAGACGCCCCGGCGCCAGCTCGCGGCGATCCAGCTTGAACCCGAGATCCACCCGGATCGGCCCGATGGGCGAGCGGTAGAAGAAGCCGAATCCTGCCGCTGCCCGGAGCTTGCCGAGGTCGAGATCGGTTGCGCGCTGGAAGACGTTGCCTGCGTCGAGGAACCCGACCGCGCCGAGCCCGCCGACGAGCGCGACGCGCAGCTCGCCGTTGAGGACGACCAGACCGTTGCCACCGGTCGGAAACCCGGTCGGACTGATAGTGGCCTCGGTGCCGAGCCGGTCGAGCGAGAAGCCACGCACGGTCGTGTCGCCGCCGGCGAAGAACCGCTCGCTCGCGGGCAGATCCTGCACGACGTCGACGATCGGGCGACCCTCCTCGTCGGAAATCGGCTGGCCGTTCGGAGCGATCCGCGGCACGGATCGGCGGAGGCCGTGCGCGGCGCCCAGGCGCGCCCCGAGCGCGACCACCGTCCGCCGCGCGGCCGGCAGCCGATGGTACGTGAACCCCTGCAGGAACGTCTTCACGAAGCCGACCTCGGACCCGACCAGGCGCGCAGCCAGCTCGGTATCGGCGATGAGGAACGTTCCGCGGTCGGCGTCGATGATGTCGTTGCGGCTGTCGCGAATGAGCGACGCCGAGAACTTCGACAGGCGCACCTGCGGGAACACGCGGTCGATGAGCGGCTTCTCCGCGTCGGTGAAGCGTTCGTTGAAGAGCCGCGTATGCTCGTACGAATACCGTCCCGCGACGGTATACCGCGCGCCCAGACGCAGCCCCGCTTCGGCGCGCGCCTCACGCGTGATGAAATTGAAGCTCGAGCGGATTGCCTGGTCCAGGATGCCGGTCACCATCACGTCCGCCGGGCTGGCGAACGCCCTCGGCTCGCGATAGGTGGCCAGCACACGGTACTCGTTGAACCCGTAGTTCCCCTCGAAGGCGCGGTCGGCGCGCCCGCTGCCGTCGGCCACGATCGTGTCGCGCGCGCGCAGGCTGACGCGCGTGAACAGGTTGACGGCGCGGTTCTTGCCGCCGAGATTGCGGCGGCCGATCTGAAAGAACCCGCGCGGCGCCAGCTCGAACCGCTCCTCCGCCTGCCCGCTCTCGCCGGTCGGCCGCAGCCGCGTGCCTCCCTCGACGCCGCCGCCGTAATCGACCGTCGTCGGCGGCGCCTCCTCGACCTGCACGAGCACGTCGCGACGCGGCTCGCCCCCCTGTCCCAGCTCTTCGATCACGACGCGGCGAAAGAGGCCGAGGGCCGCCAGGCGCCGCTGACTCTCGATACGGGCCGACAAGCCGAGCGGCTGGCCCGGCGCGAGCAGGACCTCGCGCTCGATGATCTCCGTGCTGGTTCGCTCGTTGCCGACGATGATCACGTCGTCGACCAGCACCTGGACACCCTCGCGGATGTCGAAGCGGATGTCGGCGCGCGTGCCGTTGTCCGTGAACGACACGACCGGCTCGACGGCGACGCTCTCGTATCCGTGGTTGCGGTACTCGAGGTCGACGCGGTCGCGCGCGGTGGCGACGTCGATCTCCGAATAGGGCCGTCCGGCCGCCATGGTCATCAGCGCGTGCAGCTGTGCGTCCGACAGCACGCTGTTGCCCGCGAAGGCGAGCGATGAGACGACCGTCTGCGGCCCCTCGGCGATGACGAAGCGCACGGCAACCGGCCGATCGCCGCCACCCGGGGCGCCAAGCTCGGTCACCGCGATCTGCACGGCCGTCCGTGTGAAACCGCGCGCCCGGTAGGCGTCGCGGACGGCCGTCGCCGCGGCGGCGACGGAGGTCTGGACGTAGGGCTGTCCGCGCGCTACTTGCACGAGCCGCTGCAGATCGGGCAGCGGGATCGACGTGTTGCCGGCGATCTCGACGCTGTCAACGAGGTACCGAGCCCCCCGCGCGATCGTGAACGTGATGATGAGCGCCTCTTCGCGCTCGTCGCGAGCGTAGTCGACGTTGGCCTCGCGGTAGCCGCGGGCTTGCAGGTACGTCTCGATGGCGAAGGTGGCGTCCTCGAGCAGATCCTCGTCGGCGGACCCTTCCGCGCGCACCGGCACCAGCCGCTCGCGGTCGGCCTCGGGGAGCGGGTCGCCCGCGAATGCAATCGAGACGAGCGGGCCGCGATCGACGGTGACCCGGATCGTGGCGCTGCCGTCAGGTTCAAAGACCGCCGTGTGGACGGCGCGGGCCTCGTAGAAGCCGCGGGCGCGCTGCAACGCCGTGTAGCGGTCGAGCGCCTCGGCGATGGCCGCGTTGTCGTACGGGTCGCCGGCGCGGATGCCGATGTCGCCGCCCGTCACGCGCCCGTCGCCGGCGTCGAGGTTGTCCACCTCGATGCGCCCGATGGCCGCGCGCCCGCCGGCGGCGACGTCGAACACCATCGTCGCGCGATCGGGCGCATGGGTTTCCTCGACGCGCGGGGCCACGCGCGCGGCCGGATAGCCTCGATCGCGATAGAGCGCCAGGAGCGCCTCGGCGACCTCCGCCGCCCGCCCCGCGGGCGGTGCGGCGCCGAAGCGCTCGGTGATGAGGCGGCGAATCTCGCGCTCGGGCAGGCCGAGCACGCCGCGCAGCTCGACGCGGTCCACCGGATGCAGCGGAAAGAGCACGTACCGCAGCCGGACGCCGCCGGCGGCGGGTTCCTGCAGCACCTGCACGTCCTCGAAGCGGTTGAGGCTCGTCAGGTGCGAGAGCGTCTCGCGCACCTCCTGCATCGACAACCGCTCGCCCGCTGTGGTTTCGATGAGGCGGACAATCAGGCGGTCGTCCACGGGCCGCCCTTCCTGCTCGATACGCACCTCGGCGATGAGGGGGCCGGTCTGCGCAAACGCGGAGCCGACGCAGGTCGACACGCACAACGCCAGGCTCGAGAGCCGCAGCGCCCTGCTTGCTGCGTCCCGGGGCTCGAGTCTCGAGTCACCCGTCATCAGAATGCGTGTCGTACTCGGACATCGAGCGCGTAGGTCCGGTCCTCGTTGCGGGACAGGATCCACGAGAACCGATCCGTCTGGTCGTATTCGAGCAGAATGATCTGATCGCGCGTGGACGAGGAGAGGCTGCGGGAGTACGTGAGGTAGATCCGTTCCGAGAGCCGCTTGCCGATCGTCACCCGCGCCGCCGGGTCGAGGCGCGACGACTGCGCGTTCGGATCGACGAGCGACGGCGTCAACTGGAACGTGTCGACGCCGAAGGTCTGCTCGACGACCCGTCCGACCTCCGAGGAGAAGGCGCCGGTCAGCGCGCGCGTCGCGCGCTCGCGGAGCAGTTGCTGCTGCGGCGTGATGTTCGTGCTGTACTGCCGGAACTCCACGTCCTGTCCGGGGGCCACGTCGCCGAACAGCAGGCTGAGCACCTCCACCTCGGGCAGCGGCGGATCGGCCTCGAAGGACGGCGTCAGCCGGTCCAGCGTCCCCACGGCCAGCGCCCGCACCCGATAGGTTTGTCCTGGCACGCGCACCCGCGTTTCCGTCTCGATGTCGAAGAACGGCTGGATGCGCGTCGGGTTGTTGAAGTCGATCGTCCCGCGGGCGATCTGATAGCGCCGGCCCTCGAAACTGAACTCGCCGCGGTCGATGTCGACGCGGCCGGCGAGCAGCGGCCGATCGAACGTGCCGCGCAGCTGGAGATCGGCGTTGGCGAACACCCGCGCCACGCTGTTCCGAATCTCCAGCGTCGAGGGAGCGACGATGCGGACGTCGTAGCGGAGCGGCAGAGGTGTCTCGCGAGATCCCGCCGTGCCGGCGATCGCGTTGGCAGTGAAGTCGAACAGTCCGCCGTCTTCGTCGAACGGACGCGTGTAGACCGCGTTGCGGACCATCACCGTGCCCGCGAGCGTCGGCGCGTCGATCATCCCCTGAACGGTCAGGTTCGCGTCGACCAGCGACCGCATCCCTTCCGGGAATCGCAGCCGCATCACCTCGCCGGCCATCGTCATGTCGATGCGCGCCGGCCGGTAGCGCTCGATGTCGAGACGGCCGCCGAACCGGACGAGCCCGCCGCCGAGCCGCGCGGTCACCTCGTCGAGTCGGATGCTGCGCGTGTCGAACCGCACCGGTCCCGAGATGTTCTCGAGCGCGTGAGGGAGCTCGAAGTGACGGATGCGTCCGTTCTCCACGGTCATCGTGCCGGTCACGATCGGGTCGCGCATCGGTCCTTCGAAGACCGCCTCGAGCGAGGCGCGTCCCGAGCTGCGGATGTTCGGCGCGACGCCCTGCAGCAGGCCGAGACCGGCGTCGCCGGTGGCCCGCAGGGCGATCCGCTCGTCGTGCAGGTTGACGAGCCCGGTGAGGTCGAGCTGGGTGTCCTCGCCGACGAGCCGCATCTCGTCGATGCGCATCGTGTGGCGATCGAGCGCGAGGCGGATCGGGGCGACGTTGCGGAGCCGGTAGTCGAAGAACCGCAGGTCGAGACGATCGACCAGCGCCTCGACGAGCAGCGCATCGACGTCCGCCAGTTGTCCGAGCAGACGCACGTTGCCGCTCGCGACGGCGATCGTGTAGGGCGACAGCCGTGGATTGAACGCCCGCAGATACGGGTCGAGCGACGTGTCGGCGACGCTGAACGACAGATCGGCCTCGAGTCCCGGCGTGAGCGCGATTCGCCCGGAGCCCGAGATCGCCAGCCGCGGCGACGCCGCCTCCAGCTTCACCGTCATCATGTCGTTGTCGATGTTCAGCTCGGCGAGCACCTGGCCGATCCCTTCGTCGCCGACGAACAGGTCGCTCATCGTCAGGCGCACGTCGTAGCGCGGATGCGCGAAGGTGGCGCTGCCGCCGGTGGTGAAATCGAGCCGCCCCGAGAGCGGCGGGGTAGTGTTCGAGGTCGTGAACGCGACGTGCTCGACCGGCACGCCGCGCCCGACGAGGTTGAACGAGTACGTCCCGTTCAGGCCCACGTAGGCGGCACCGGCGGCGCGCCCTCCCGACTTCGTCATCTGCAGCGAGTCGAGCCGCACGCCCTCGCCTTCCAGGCGCACGCCGGACGAGGCGGTCTCGAACGACTCGCCGTACGCCACGCCGCCGGTGATCGTCATCTGCCCGAAGCCGAACGGCCTGAGATACGGACCGTAGGCGTGGAACTCGCCCGAGAACGTGCCGTCGACGTCGTACTCGTCGAGGTCGAATGCGTGGCGCAGGTCGACGAGCGGGCGGCGCTCCACGCGGATGCGCGCGTTCATCTCCTCGCCGCCGTCGCGCCGGGGAAAGCCGAGCGAGAAGCGCCCGTCCACGCGCATCTCGGATTCCCCCGCGCGCACCACCACGCTCGCCACGTCGGCGTACGCGTTCTCGACCGTGACGCGGCCGGCGACCGCGCCCCAGACGACGTCGAACGCGCGGATACGTTCGCCGGCAAACGTCCCTTCGATGCGCGGCTGGCGGAAGCTGTTCACCATGACGCCGTCGAACGTGCCGGTGCCGCCGACGTCGATCACGCGCGTACGCGCACCGAAGGTCGTCAACACCCCGGCGAAAAGGCGATCGCTCTCCTGCCAGTCGGCACTCGTCACGTGGAAGGCGATCCGCGAGCGATCGCCGTACGCGGTACGCCCTTCGAAGGCGACAAAGGCGTCTGGGGTCGCCAGGTGGCTCGACCCGATGTCGACCCATTCGGGCCCGTACGCGTAGGCCAGCTCGCCCCGGACGGGCACCGGCTCACCCGGGAGGTGGTTGCTGAACGGACCCCATTGGCGAGCGCGCCGCTCGGCCGCCTCGATTTGTCCGGGCGCCAGCTCGCGGGCGATCGTCTCGACGCCCGGCGGCGGCTCGACCCGAACCGCGCCGTCGCCGCGATGGTCCGAGAATCGGCCGAGCGGCCACTCGAGCAGGTTCCGCCCGGTCGCGCGGCCGGCGAGCCGAAGCCCGTCGAGCTCGAGGAAGTTCGTGAACCGGGTGAGGTCGACGTTCTCGTACGCCACGTCGAAGCGCGCCAAGGTCGGAACGTCCCGCTGGCCGAGCGGCGCGATCCGGTACTCGAAGCGCGAGGTGCCGCCGTACACGGTGGCCGAGGCGTCGGTCACGTCGAACCGCTCCGGCACCCACAGGAGCGATCCGCGCAGGTCGCCGAAGGTATACGCGTTGACGCCCAGGACGGGGCTCGAGAAGGTGCCCTCGAGCTCGCGGCCGACGCGCGAGCGGCCGTTCACCACCTCCCGGAACAGCTGGAACGTCCCGGTGAAGTCGCCCCGGCCGACGAGCGTGAAGTGGTCGTCGGCGAAGAAGATCTCCCG
Organism: Acidobacteria bacterium RIFCSPLOWO2_12_FULL_68_19; assembly: GCA_001767525.1. Classification (GTDB taxonomy): domain Bacteria; phylum Acidobacteriota; class Vicinamibacteria; order Vicinamibacterales; family UBA2999; genus MELF01. The sequence continues at coordinate 80,062 of MELF01000017.1, forward strand.
CATGCGCGGGAAGTCGACGCGCGAGCGGACGCGGTAGGACTGATTCGGCCAGCGCCCGAGGTCCACCTCGCCCGTCAGCTGCGACTCGGCGCCGTCGGTCACCAGATCGATGCGCTCGAGCACGACCCGGCCGCCCTCGATCCGGAACGACGTGCTCATGTCGGCGCGCATCGGAACGTAGTGCTGAATGGCGATGGTGCCGTTCCAGAACTTCGCCTGGCCCCGATACTGGGCGTTCGGACGCGTGACCACCACATCGAGGTTGCGCGTGACCACGCTCCAGGGCGTGCCGTGGTCGACGTAGGTGAACTCGCCGCGATCGGCCCGCACGTACTGCAGCGTGGTCGTCCAGGCGCTCGGCCCGCGCCGCTCGCGCGTGAAGCGCGGGAAGTTGTGGCGGCCGTCCGGGAACATCTCGACGTACATCCGCCAGTCGGTCATCTCGATCTCGTCGAAGACCACCCGGCGGTCGACGAGCGTGCTCCACGGCATCGACACGGTGATCCGCCGCGCCGTCAGGAACGGGCGCGAGTCCGGCGTGAGCCCGTCGATCACGAGATCCTCGAAGACGAACTGTCCGCGCCAGAGGTGCACCGACATCCGGCCGATATGCATCGGACGACCCATGAACCCGGTCGCCGCCGCCTCGGCCCGGCCCCTGAGGGAGGGCCCCAGATCGATGCTCAGCGTCGTGACGAACGCCACCGCGATGATGACCGCACACGTCACCACGATCCGGCGCAGCAGCCGGCGCGTCTTCTGGGTGACGGGGTGGTTAAGAAGTCTGAAGGTCAAAGCTCAAGACGCACAACTCGAGAAAAGGCCCCAACACTCAGCGTGAACCACGACTCGCGAGCGCTACTCGATGACCACCAGCACGGTGCCCGCCTCGACGGAGGCGCCTTCGGCGACGCGCACCTCCCTGACGGTGCCGGCGTGTATCGCCCGGAGCTCGTTCTCCATCTTCATCGCTTCCACGACGACGAGGCCCTGACGGGCCTCTACGGCATCACCGGCCTTGACCAGCACGTTGATGACGCGGCCCGACATCGGCGCCACGATCCGCTGCGGCCCGCTCGGGGCGCCGGCGGCAGTCGCGCCTCGGCGCCGCAGCCGAAACCGGCCGCCGACCGTGACGGGCACCAGCCGGCCCCGGACGTATACCACCAGCTCGCCCGGGGCGGACTCGGCAATCGCTACCTCGTAACTCCGCGCCACGGGGTGTCCGATCAACAGCGACCACGCCCCGCCGCCGACCCGAACGGCGTCGACCGGCCGGGAGGCGCCGTCGATCCTCACCCTGAGGCGCCCCTCGGCTCGGACAATCTGTACCACCCGCGCGCGCGACGGCGTCCCGATCTCGAGCGTCACGAGCGCAGCGCCTCGACTCGGGCCTGACGCTTCCACCCGCCCCGCGGGGCCACGTAGGGCGGGTCCTGTCGGACCCACCGGGCCGCCGGGTCCAGAAGGACCCGGCCCGCACGCGACGCGTCTTCGTGGAGCGCCGCCGCAATCGCCGCCACTTCCTCCTCCTCTTCGTTCGGCGTCGAAAAGGATTCCCCCTGGCGCTGCTGCAAGAGCTCGTCCAGCGTCGAGGTGTGGAATGCGGCGGCTTCAAACGACGGCTCCGCGAGCATCCAGCGGAAGAAGGGGACAGTCGTCCGAATCCCCCGCACGTCGTACTCGCCGAGCGCCCGCTGCATCCGACCAATCGCCTGCCGCCGGTCGGCGCCCCACGCCGACAGCTTCGAAATCATCGGGTCGTAGAAGATCGGCACGTCGGACCCCGCCTCGGCGCCGCTGTCATCGCGAACGAACGGCCCTGCCGGGGCGCCGATCGCCGTGATGCGACCGGGCGACGGCATGAAGCCCGCGTCCGGGTCCTCCGCATAGATCCGGCACTCGATGGCATGGCCGCGCGGCGTCAGCGCCACCGCCGGGTCCAGGTCGAGGCGGTCCCCGCGGGCGATCCGGATCTGCCATTCGACCAGATCGACGCCGGTCACGAGCTCCGTAATCGGATGTTCCACTTGCAGGCGGGTGTTCATCTCGAGGAAATAGAACCGTCCGTCTTCGTCCAGGAGGAACTCGATGGTGCCGGCGCTCGAATAGCCGACCGAGCGCGCAACGGCTGCCGCGGCGCTCGTGATCCGGGCGCGCAACTCGGCGGAGACGACGGGCGACGGCGTTTCTTCGATGACCTTCTGATGGCGCCGCTGGATCGAGCACTCGCGCTCGACAAACGGCTGCACGGTGCCGTGCAGGTCGCCAAGGAGCTGCACTTCGACGTGCCGCGGCCGCGCGAGCCGGCGCTCGAGGTAGATCGCCGCGTCGCCGAACGCCGCGCCCGCTTCCGACCGCGCCGCCCGGGTGGCGCTCGCCAGGTCGCCTGGCGCCGCGACCAGCCGCATTCCCTTGCCGCCGCCTCCCGCCACCGCCTTGATGAGCACCGGGTACCCGAGACGGGCCGCCTCGTCGGCAATCGCGGCCTCCGGTGCGTCTGGCGCAAACGGCTGCGCGGTTCCCGGCACGACCGGCACGCCAGCCGCCATGGCCGCATGGCGCGCGGACGTCTTGCTGCCCATCAGCGCAATCACCTCGGGCGCCGGACCGATGAACGTCAGCCCGGCGTCACGACAGGCGGCGGCAAACACCTCGTTCTCGGCGAGGAACCCGTAGCCAGGATGGACGGCGTCGGCGCCGCTCGTGCGCGCCGCGTCAATCAGCCGGTCGATCCGAAGGTAGCTGTCGGTCGGCGCGCTCGGGCCGATGGCGAACGCTTCATCGGCGAGGCGGACGTGACGGGCTCCGCGATCGCACTCCGAGTACACCGCGACGGAGGCGAGTCCCATGTCGCGACACGCCCGGATGACGCGCACCGCAATCTCGCCGCGGTTGGCGACCAGAATCTTCCGCAAAACCTGATAATTCTAGCACTTAGGGCTAGCGGACGATCCCTTTGCGGACGGCGTAGAGCACGATCTCGGCGGCACTGTGGAGATCGAGCTTCTCCATGATGCGCGCCCGGTGGGTTTCGACGGTGCTCGGGCTGATGGAGAGAAGCGTCGCGATCTCCTTGTTGGCCTTTCCTTCGGCAATGAGCTGGAAGATCTCGCGCTCGCGCTCGGAGAGCAGATCGTACCGATCGGTCACGCCGCGGTCGGCGACCTGGCGGACGTAGTCATCGAGCATCATGCGCGCAATAGCCGGGCTGAAGAACGACTTCCCCTTCGACACGGCGCTGACGGCCTGGATCAGATCGACGTCGGCGGAGTCCTTGAGCAGGTAGCCGGTGGCGCCCGCCTGCAGGATCTGATTCACGTACGCCTCGTCGGCGTGCATGGTGAGGACGAGGACCCGGGTGGAGGGCGATCGCCTGACGATCTGACGCGTCGCCTCGACGCCGTTCAGCAGCGGCATCGTGATGTCGAGAATCGCGACGTCGGGCTCGAGCTCCTCGGCCTGACGGACCGCCTCGCGGCCGTCGCCGGCCTCGGCGACGACCTCCCAGTCGGGGCGTACTTCGAGCACCTTTCGAAGACCTTGCCGGACGACGGTGTGATCGTCGGCAAGGAGGATCCGCAGCTTGGCCACAGGCTTACCCGGCGAGCTGCCGCTGCTTCCGCCGCGCCATGACTGCGAGCTCGAACGGGCTGGGGAGCGGCAGCGTCACGCTCACGCGCGTGCCACCGTCGCGGCGGTTCTCGATGACGAAGCTGCCGGACAGCGCCTGGGCCCGCTCGCGCATGCCAACGAGGCCAAGGCCGCGCCGGGTGTTTGGCGCCCGGATGACCTCGGGGTCGATGCCGTACCCGTCGTCCTCGACGAGCAGGTGCAGCGCGTCGTCGCGCCGGATGACGGAGACGGTGCAGACCGAGGCGCCGCTGTGCCGCACCACGTTGGTGAGCGCCTCCTGGACGATGCGATACACGCACCCCTCGATCTCCTGAGGCAACCGTTCGTCCATGCGCTCGAGCGTCAGCTGTGTCTGGATGCGCGTCCGGCCCAGGACGCTGCGCAGGTGCGCGCGCAACGCCTCGGGCAACCCGAAGTCGTCGAGCATCGACGGGTGCAGGACCTGCGACAGATCGCGGACGCTTTGCAGGGTCGACTCGGCGATCCCGCGCGCCTGTTCGAGCGACGCGTAGGCACGCGAGTCCGCCTCCACGCCGCGCAGCGCGACGCCCATCTCCATCTTGATGGCCGTCAGCGCCTGGCCCACGGCGTCGTGCAGCTCGCGGGCGAGGCTGCGGCGCTCCTCCTCCTGCGCGCTCACCAGCCGAGCCGAGAGGCGCTCGAGGTCGCGGCGGTTCTGTTCCTCGGCGAGGCGCTGCTGGTCGATCTCCCCCTGGAGGCGCCCGACGTGCCGCGCGACGACGAACGCAACAGCCAGGCCGGCGCCGAGGGCCAGCGAGGCGAGCCAGCCGACGCGCTCCTGCCCTTGGAGGAAGAAGCGTGCCGCCTCCTCCTCGTTCGCCTGGATGGAGGCGCGCTCGAGCTCCACCAGGGCGTTCACGATCTGGAGGATCGATTCGCGCGCCGGCACCAGCTCGCCGCGGATGACGGCGGCGCTCACCGTGGCAGCGCCGCGGTCCGTCTTGAGATCCAGCGCGAACGCCACTTCCCGCGACCTCCAGTAGCTCGCCAGCTCTAGCTGGAGCTCGTCCCACTGCTCGCGCTCGCGCGGCGTATCGACCAGCGGCAGGTACTGAGGCAGGACGTCTTCGACCTCCCCCCGAATCCGCATCAGCTCACGCCGGTAGTAGTCGCGCTGATCCGCGGTTGGAGTCATCAGCGCATCGCGCAGATAGATGGACCCGAGCAGCACGCGCGTCGTCACGGCGGTGAGCACCTGTTCGCCTTGCGCGAACGCGCGCCGTGCCTCCGCCGTCTGCCGTTCGGCGTCGCGGACGCTGCGCACCAACTCGTAGACCGACACGAACCACAGCGCGAAGACGACGGTGAACCCGGCAATGAGCGCGCCGCGGACGGCCGCCGTCGAGCGAAAGGGTCGTGGAGGTGAAGCCAGATCGAACTCCTCCCGTTCATGGTAGAGGTTGTGGGGCGCCGGCGTCCAGCGGGGTGCCCCGTCCCAACCTGGGGTTGCGTCAGCCGCTGTGCGGAAGCGGCACAGGAGGGGGTCTCGGGACCGGCTACGGTTCGTGCGGCAGGAGGTACACCCTGGCGGCGTCGAGGTCGAACAGGTGCTCCGCCCCGGGCTGCGTCGCGATCCACCGGGCCACGAGCAGCTCGAGCTCCGGCCGGACAATGACGTACAAGTCGCCTCGGCGTCGGTAGGAGTCGAAGGCCGTCGGCACGAGATCCGCGATCGCCCGCCGCTGCGGATAGACGTGCGCGGGCAGGTACCCGCTGTAGCCGTTCACGCTGCGGTAGCCGCCGAGCACGGCGCGGTACTGCGGCACGGCGTTCTGATAACCTTCGTCCCACGGCAAGTCGAGCACGGTCGCGCCCGGTGGAATGGCGCCGCGCCGCAACGGCGGCGGCACTGCCATGGTGCCGTCGAAGAAGGCACCCTCGACCACGGTCGCGATCGACAGCACCGCCACGATCGCACACCACGCTCTCGGATACCGGCCGAGGAGCACGGAGGCGCCGAAGCCGGCCAGCAGCGCCAGGCACAACACGGCCGGAAACCACGCGCGGGCGGGCACGCGCATGCTCGTAACGCCGGGCAGCTCGACGAGGAGACGGTAGGGCCCGTAGATCAGCGCGCGCCACGGCGTCGACCACTCCGGCTCGGGACCGAGCGCCGTCAGCCAGAAGAAGACGGTCGCCACGGCGAGCAACCCGATCAGATCGCGCCGGGACCATGCACGGCGGAAGGCCGGACTGAGCAGTGACCCCGCGAGGAGCGCGATCGCGGCGATCGTGAACAGCTGATACGGGCGAAATGGCGGCAGCGGCAGGGGACCGATGTGCCAGCGCCACGGACCGATCCAGATGCGCGCGAGCACGACGACCGTGAGGACCACGAACGTCAGCCGGAGGCGATGTGGCCACGGGGAAGCGGCGTCAGGGAGCGGGGGTCCGGGATTCGGGATCCGGGATCTTGAGCCGAGCGCCGCGATCGTGGCGACCAGGGCGAGCACGAACGTCGTGACGCCCGGAAAGAGCGCGCCCTCCTCGAAGTCGTGCGGCAGGATCCCCTTCCAGGGAAGCGCGCGGTGATACAGGCCGGCCAGCCCCACCATGTCGGCGGCGAAGCTCTGGATTTCGCGGTACTCGCGCGTGAACCCGTACGCCGCCTGGCGGACGTGGTAGCCCCAGAGGAGCGGAATGAGCGGAATCGTGGCGATGGCGGCCGCGGCCGCCGGCGCGATGAGACGCCGCCATTCACCCGGCCTGACGAACCAGGCGCTCCAGAGCGCCACCAGCAGCGGAAGGAAGACCAGGAGCGCCGAGTTCGCCAGGGCGGCCAAGAGCCATCCAGCGCCGAACCCCACGAGCGCGGCGGGCCGCCCCGTCCGCAGGTACCGGTGCAGCCACAGCAGCGCCAGCGGCATGCCGAACGACGTCATGTGCTGCAGGTGCGAGAGGTGCACCTGCTGGTACGGCGCGAACGCGAACGCCAGCCCGGCGACCAGTGCGGCGGCGTGCACGAGGCCCCCCTGCAGCCGGACGCCACCGACCTGGTGGTACCGCAGCAGCTCGCGGGCGAGGGCGAACGCGGCGAGCCCGTTGAGCGGCATGGCGAGCAGGAACGCGACGTTGTAGGCGAGCACGGGATTCCCGCTCGCCCAGACGATCGGCGACGCCACGGGATAGGTGAGCAGCAGGTGCTCGGTGAACGCGGTCACGCCGGTGAGCGGCGCGAACGACGGAAAGTTCCACCACGCCTCGGTGAGCGGCACCTGCCGGGCGTTCCAGGCGAGGATCGTGACATTCAGCAGCGGATCGCCGAGATCCGAGTAGATGTGCGTGGACAGATCCGGCAGCAGGTTGTGGAACAGGAGCGCGGTGGCCCCCGCATAGACGAGGACCGCGATCCACATCAGAGCGGAATATTGCCGTGCTTCTTCGGCGGGTTGCGGTCGCGCTTGGTCTCGAGCGCGGCCAGCGCGCCGATCAGCTTGGCGCGGGTCTCTCGCGGCTGGATCACTTCGTCGATGAACCCGCGTTCGGCCGCGACATGCGGGTTCGCGAACTTCTGCCGGTACTCGGCGACCTTCGCGGCGCGGGCGGCGGCGGGATCGGCCGCCGTCTCGAGCTCGCGCCGGTAGAGGATGTTGACCGCGCCTTCGGCTCCCATCACGGCGATCTCCGCGGTCGGCCAGGCGTAGTTGACGTCGGTGCGGATGTGCTTGCTCGACATCACGCAGTAGGCGCCGCCGTACGCCTTTCGCGTGATCACCGTCAGCTTCGGCACCGTCGCCTCGGCGAAGGCGTACAGCAGCTTGGCCCCGTGCCGGATGATGCCGCCGTACTCCTGCCGCGTTCCGGGGAGGAAGCCGGGGACGTCCTCGAAGGTGACGAGCGGAATGTTGAACGCGTCGCAAAAACGGACGAAGCGCGCGCCCTTGACCGAGGCGTCGATGTCGAGCGTGCCGGCCAGGTGCGCCGGCTGGTTCGCGACGACGCCGACCGGCCGGCCGGCGAGCCGGGCGAAGCCGACGAGGATGTTGCGGGCGAAGTGCTCGTGCACCTCGAGGAGATACCCCTCGTCCACGACCGCCCGAACCACGTCGGTCATGTCGTAGGCCTGCTGCGGCGCCTCCGGCACGATCGTGTCGAGCGCCTGGTCGGCGCGATCGAGCGGATCGGCGCAGTCGGCCCGCGGCGGATCGTCCAGGTTGTTGTTGGGCATGAACGACAGCAGCTCGCGGATGAGCAGCAGGCACTCGTGATCGTCGTCGACGGCGAAATGCGCGATGCCGCTCCGCTCGTTGTGCGTCATGGCGCCGCCGAGCTCTTCCTTGGTGACCTGCTCGTGGGTGACGGTACGGATGACGTCGGGCCCGGTCACGAACATGTAGCTCGTGCTCTTCACCATGATCGTGAAGTCGGTGATTGCCGGCGAATAGACGGCGCCGCCGGCGCACGGCCCCATGATGGCGGAGATCTGCGGTACGACGCCGGAGGCCAGCGTGTTCCGCAGGAAGATGTCGGCGTAGCCGCCGAGCGAGACGACCCCTTCCTGGATGCGCGCGCCGCCCGAGTCGTTCAGGCCGATGACCGGCGCCCCCATCTTCACCGCCAGATCCATGATCTTGACGATCTTGGCGGCGTTGGTCTCCGACAGCGACCCGCCGAAGACGGTGAAGTCCTGGGCGAACGCGTAGGCGAGGCGGCCGTTCACCCGGCCGTGGCCGCAGACGACGCCGTCGCCCGGCACCACCTGCGTCGCCATGCCGAAGTCGCGGCACCGGTGCGTGACGAACTTGTCGATTTCCTCGAACGTCCCCGGATCGAACAGGAGGTCGATCCGTTCCCGCGCCGTCAACTTCCCGGCCTCGCGCTGGCGGCGGAGGCGCTCCTCGCCCCCGCCCAGCGCGGCGCGCCGTCCCAGATCCGCGAGAAGGTCCTTCGGGTTCACACCCGCGCTGCCTGCGCCTTCTCCCAGTCCTTCAGGAAGCGCTCGAGCCCGATGTCGGTGAGCGGGTGCCTGAAGCACTGCTCGATCACCGCCGCCGGCGCCGTCACGACGTCGGCCCCCATGCGGGCCGCCTCCACGACGTGAATCGGGTTGCGCACGCTGGCGACGAGCACCTCGGTCGCGAAGTCGGCGTTGTCGAAGATGTCGACGATCTCCCGCACCAGATGCATTCCCGCGGTCCCGACGTCGTCGAGGCGGCCGACGAACGGGCTGACATAGGCCGCGCCGACCTTGGCCGCGAGCCACGCCTGCGTCGGCGAGAAGATGAGCGTGACGTTGACGCGGCGCCCCTCGGAGGTGAGCGTCCGGCACGCCTTCACGCCTTCCTTCGTGAACGGCACCTTGATGACGATGTGCTCGTCGATGGCGGCGAGATCGCGGCCTTCGCGCACCATGCCGGCCGCGTCGGTGGCGACGACCTCCGCGCTGACCGGCCCCCGCACCGTCTGGCAGATCTGCTGGAGGATCTGGCGGTAATCGCCTCCCTCCTTCGCCAGCAGCGACGGGTTCGTCGTCACCCCGTCGAGCACGCCGAGCTGGGCGAGCGCCTCCACTTCCTTCAGGTTTCCCGTATCGACGAACAGCTTCATCGAAATTCTCCTGCCGCCAGCGACCAGCCACCAACGACCGGCTACCGCGCCGTCTCCTCGACCGGCGCCGATTCCGCGCTCACGTTCGGCAGCGGCAGGCGGTTGTCGACCGCGACGACCGAGTACAGGTAGCGCCTGCCCGGCTCGACGGCGGCGTCGCGGAAACGCGCCTCGGCGACCGGCGCCTCGGTGAGCTGACGCAGTGTCGCATCGCCCGGCTCGCGGCGCAAGACCAGATAGCCGCCGAGATCGAGCTCGCTGTTCGGCTCCCAGATCAGACTGATGCCACCCTCCGACGGCACGGCCGCCAGGCCCGACGGCGCCGCGGGCGGAAAGACGTCGATCGGGGTGACGCAGGCGGGCGATGACGGCTCGCTCAACACGCTTCCGCGCTGCGCCCGCACGACGTAGCAGTGCGTACGGTCGAACGCGATCTGCACGTCGCTCGCCGACGTGGCGGCGATGGGCGCGGGACTGATCGGCATCGGCACCGCGGTGATGCCGGGCGGCGTTCTTCGCGCGCTGCCGGAGGGCAGCGCCAGGGGGTCGGGCGCCACCTCGCGGTACACGTTGTAGCTGGTCGGCCCGGGCGGGACGGAGGTGTCCACGACCGGCGGCGGAGCGGCCGCCGCCCCCGGCGGCGATGGAGGCACGAACGGCAACGGCTCCGGCGGAAGGCTCCTGTCGAGGAGGAATCCGAACAGTCCTCCCGACGGCCCCCACGAGAGCGCGACCGCCCCGGGCGAGTAGGCGGCGCGGAGGTCTGTCGGCGGATCGGGCAACGACGTCAGCACGAGCTCGGCCTGCGCCCCTGGGGGGCCGGGGCGCCCGCGGCGGCTGAACGGAATCGCCAGGTAGAACCGCCGCGTCACCGCGGGCACGGCCGCCGCCGGCAGCGGCACCGGCACGTTCCGCTGGCGCGGATCGACCCAGACCGGCCCCTGCTCGAATTCGTCGGGGGTCAAGGCGTCCCGAACGGTGACGGGCGTCCCGGGCATGGCGCTCGTCGGCAGCGTGGCGGCCACCTGCGGCGCCGGCGGCTTGTAGTCGAGCGGCACGGGAGGAATGTCGAAGGACGCGACGACCGTGCCCAGCTCGGCCCAGCGCAGGCGCGTCGGGGGAAGGCGCCCGGTGTAACCGTAGACGTCGATGCGGCCGATGTCGATCGGGATCGACGTGTCGATATTGGTGGCGGGCACCGTCAGCGTCACGTACACGTCGTTGCCCAGTCGAACGGCGGCGATCGTCTCGACGGGCGCCGGAATCCGGAGCGGCGGGGGAATCGGCACGCCCTTCTTCCCGCAGGCCGCGGTGACGGTCGCCAGCGCCAGGGCGGCCGCCGCGGCCCGCCACGGCCGCCGCTGCCCGGGGGTCATCACTCCTCGGACGGCGGCGCCATGCGCTTGGCGATCTCGGGCGACCTGAAGCGTCGCGGATCGATGCCGTAGCCGCGCACCTTGTAGTTCAGGATGCGTTCGGTCGTGTCGAGCAGGCGCGCGGCCTTGGCGCGGTTGCCGCGGGTGGTCTTGAGCGTGTCCTGGATCAGGTCGCGTTCGTAGGCCGCGACGGCGTCCTTCAGCGAGACCCGCGTGACCGTACCCGACGCGTCGGCGGTCTGCAGCGACGGCGGCAGATGGTGGCCGTGAATCACCGCGCCGTCGCAGACGAGAATCGCGCGCTCCAGCACGTTCTCGAGTTCCCGGACGTTGCCGGGCCAGTGATACGCCATCAGCATGTCGATGGCCGGCGTCGAAATCCGTTTGATGATCTTGCCGTGCTCGCGGGAGAACTTCTCGAGGAAGTGGTCGGCGAGCAGCAGCAGGTCGGCTTTCCGCTCGCGCAGCGGCGGCACGAAGATCGTGAAGACGTTCAACCGGTAGTACAGGTCCTCGCGGAACTTGCCTTCCGCGATCGCCTTCTCCATGTCCTTGTTCGTGGCGGCGATCAGCCGGACGTTGACCTTGACGGTGTCGGTGCCGCCGAGCCGCTCGAACTCGCGCTCCTGCAGGACGCGCAGCAGCTTCACCTGCGTGCCCGGGTTGATGTCGCCGATCTCGTCGAGGAAGAGCGTTCCCCCCTCGGCGAGCTCGAAGCGGCCCTTCTTCCGCCCGGTGGCGCCGGTGAACGCCCCCTTCTCGTAGCCGAACAGCTCCGACTCGATGAGCGTGTCGGGGAGCGCGGCGCAGCTCACCTTGACGAACGGCTTCCGCGCGCGCAGCGAGTTGTAGTGGATCGCGTGGGCGATGAGCTCCTTGCCCGTGCCCGATTCCCCGCGGATGAGCACGGTGGTGTTCGTCTTGGCGACCTGCGCCACCTGCTCGTACATCTGGCGTGTCGGGCCGCTCGTGCCGATGATGTTGGAGAAGTCGTACCGCTCGCGCAGCTCCTGCCGCAGGTGGGTGTTCTCGTCGAGCAGCCGGCGGCGCTCCTCCTCGACCTGCCGCTGCACGTTGAGCGCCTGCGCCATCATCGAACTGACGATCCCGAAGAACTTGACGCTGCTGTCGAAGTCGCGCTCCGGCTTGAACCGGAGGTCGACGCCGAGCGCGCCGACGGCGACGCGGTTGAGCACAATCGGCACGCAGACGAAGCTGAGCTCCTGGCGCACCGCCTCGCCGCGCCGCGCCGCCCGGTTGAGCAGCGCCGGCTCGCGGCTGACGCGCGGCACCACGATCGGCTTGCCGCTCTCGACCGCCCTCCCCGTGATCCCCTCCCCCAGCCGGTAACGAACCGACCGGGCACGGTCCTCGAATCCCTCGGCCGCCTCCACGTGCAGCTCGCCCTCCCGCAGCAGGGTGATCATCCCGCGCACGACGCCGTGGTGCCGCACGAGGATCCCGAGGACCCGCTGCATCGACGCCTTCAGGTTGAGCGTCCCGGACAGCGCCTGGCTCACTTCGAGCAGCGTCGACAGCCGCCGCGCGTCACGGGCAGTGTCGCTCGCGTCGGCGGCGAATTTCACGACAGGCATGCGCTCCTACCGGAATGGGACTGAACGTTCTTGTAGCAACGACGAATCGAGTCGACGAATTTGTGTGCCTCGGTCCTGTCTGCTTCCGCAATTCTACAGGATTGCCGCCCTCGTCGGGCCCCACCGCGCGGCGCGTCCGCCCCGGGGGGCCTCGCCCGCACTATTCATGAATCAGTCGTTCACGCTTCTCGGTGCTCGGTGCTCGGTTCGTGTTCACGGTCGGTTCGCGGGTTCGCGGTTCACTGGTCGGAGGGCTCTGGCTCGTCCTCGCCGGAACCCCTCGAACCGGCTCGACGGGGACCGAGGAACGGCAGCACCGAACCGGAACACGAACGGAGAAGGGAAAACCCAGCAGTGTGAACGACGCGTTCGTGAATCATCCAGGCTAGAGGATGTAGCGCGAGAGATCCTCGTTCCCGACGATGTCGGCGAGCATGCGGTCGACGTACGCCTCGTCGATCGTGATGGATTGCCGGCCGAGGTCCGGAGCGCCGAAGGACACCTCGTCGAGCAGGCGCTCCATGACCGTGTGCAGGCGCCTGGCGCCGATGTTCTCGTTGACGTCGTTGACGCGCGCGGCGAAATCGGCGATGCGCCCCACCGCGCCTGGCGTGAACGTCAGGGTGACCTCCTCGGTGCCGAGCAGCGCCGTGTACTGGGTGATCAGCGCGTTGCGCGGCTCGGTCAGGATCCGGACGAAGTCGTCGCGCCCCAGCGGCTCGAGCTCCACGCGGATGGGAAAACGTCCCTGCAGCTCGGGAATCAGATCCGACGGCTTCGACACGTGAAACGCGCCGGCCGCGATGAACAGGATGTGATCGGTCCGCACCATCCCGTGCTTGGTGTTGACCGTCGTGCCTTCCACGATCGGAAGGATGTCGCGCTGCACGCCCTCACGGCTCACGTCCGGCCCGTGGCCGCCGCCGCCCATGGCGTCCCGACTCGCGATCTTGTCGATCTCGTCTATGAAGATGATTCCGGACTGCTCCACGCGGTGCACCGACTCGCGGCCGACCGACTCCATGTCGACGAGCTTCGCCTGCTCCTCGGCCATGAGGTGCTCGAGCGCCTCGGGCACCTTGAGCCGCCGCGTCCGCCCGCGCGGCTGGAGCAGGTTCCCCATCATCTCCTTCAGGTTGAGGCCGATCTCCTCGACCGAACTGCCCGCAATCACCTCGAAGGGCGGGACGAAGGTGTCACGGACGTCCGTCTCCACGACGCGGTCGTCGAGCCGCCCGTCGCGCAACTGCTCCCTGAACCATTCGCGGGTACGGTTCGCCGGCTCCCGGGGGCCCCGGCTGTCGCCCGGGACCCCGGGAGCCGGGCCGACGGGGGCCGAGACGTCCCCGCCCGGCCGCGTCGGCGGCAGCAGCAAGTCCAGGAGCCGTTCCTCGGCGGCGCGCCGCGCCTTCTCGCGCACTTCCTCGGCGCGCTCGGCGCGCACCATGTCAACCGCCAGCTCCACGAGATCGCGCACCATCGACTCGACGTCGCGACCGACGTAGCCGACCTCGGTGAACTTCGAGGCCTCCACCTTGATGAAGGGCGACTGCGCGAGCCGTGCGAGCCGGCGCGCGATCTCCGTCTTGCCGACGCCGGTCGGACCGATCATGAGGATGTTCTTCGGCGCGACTTCCTCGGCGATGTCGGGCGGAAGCCGCTGCCGCCGAATGCGGTTGCGCAGGGCGATCGCCACGGCGCGCTTGGCCTTTGCCTGCCCGACGACGTACTTGTCGAGCTCGGCGACAATCTGGCGCGGCGTCAACGCATCGACACCGGAAGTGGTTCGCTCGGGGAGAAATATCGCCATACGGTACGTCGCGTCCGACCCCAGCCGGCTACAGTTCCTCGACCGTCAGGCTCGCGTTCGTGTAGATACAGATATCGGCCGCGATGGTCAGCGCCTCTTCGGCAATCTGACGCGCCGTCAACTGACTGTGCCGGCTGAGCGCGCGCGCCGCCGCCAGCGCGAACGGGCCGCCCGACCCGACGGCCACGATCCCGTCGTCGGGCTCGATGAGGTCGCCCGTGCCCGACAGCAGGAACATCGACTTGCGATCGGCGACGATCATCATCGCTTCGAGCCGCCGCAGCAGGCGGTCGGTACGCCAGTCCCGCGCCAGTTCCACGGCCGCGCGCTCGAGGTTGCCGCGGTACTGTTCGAGCTTCGAGTCGAAGCGTGAAAAGAGCGCGAACGAATCGGCCGCCGAACCGGCGAACCCGGCGAGAATCGAGTCGTTGTACAGACGCCGGATCTTCCGGGCGCCATGCTTGAGCACCGTGTTGCCGACCGTGACCTGGCCGTCGCCGGCCAGGCAGGTCCGGTCCTGGTGCCGGACGGCCAGGATCGTCGTCGCGTGAATCACCCCTCGACCTCCGCTCGGGGTGCCCTGAGCAGCGTCGAAGGGCACCCTGCCAGTATGCCTCAAGGCGCACCCGCCTGCCCTGCGTCGGGGTGACCCACGGGGACCGGGATCACCGCGGGCGCGCGCGGAACCACAGATAGACCGGCACACCCGCCAGGATGATGGCGGCGCCAATGAAGGTGCGGCGCGGGTCGCTCACGAACGCGTTGGCGACGATGGCGGCGCTCGCCAGCGTGAAGATCGCCGGGGTCACCGGGTATCCGAGCGCGCGGAACGGGCGCGGCGCGTCCGGCTCCCGCATCCGCAGCACGAACACGGCGGCGACGGCGAGGCCGAGGAAGAGGGTGATCGCGAACCCGACGTAGTTGGCCAATGCGTCGAGGCTGCCGGTCAGCACGAGCAGGATCGCGAAGGCGGCCTGCGCCGCGATCGAGACCGCCGGCGTCCTGAAGCGCGGGTGCACGCGCGCCGCCGCCCGGAAGAACGCGCCGTCCCGGGCCATGGCGAAGTACACGCGCGGGCCGGCAAACGTGTACGCGTTGAGCCCCGCCGCCAGGCTGACAATCGACACGATCCCCATGACATCGCCGGCTCGGACTCCGAGCAGCCGATCCGCCACCACGTCGAGCACGCTCCCCTGCACGGCAGCGAGGCCGCCGACCGACATCACGGAGATGAACAGCACGTTCATCAGCAGGTAGATCGCTGTGACCGCGACCGTGCCGACGGCCAGCGCGAACGGCACGTTGCGTCCGGGATCCCGAATTTCCTCCGCCATGTAGGCTGCGGCGTTCCAGCCGGAATACGTGAACATGATTGGGATGAGGGCGAAGAGCCAGCCCGCCATGGTGACCGGGGCGGCGGCCTGCTGCAGGTTGGCGGCCCCCCCGGTGCCGAACGTGAGCCCGAACGCGATGAAGCCGACAAACGCCACCACCTTCAGCGCCGCGAGGACGTTCGTGACGGTGCGCCCCGGCCCGATACCGATGATATGGATGATCGCCGCGACAATGATCGCCGCGCTCGCCACCAGCGTCTGGACGGAGAACGTCAGCGGTACGTAAGGCAGCGGAATGACGAAGAGCGGCGCAGTGCTGGCCGCGCCAGGAACGAAGCGATCGAGGTAGAGCGCCAGGACGATGGCGCTGGCGGCCATCGCGCCGGAGAACCCCGCCACAAACGACGTCCACCCGGTGAGGAACCCCGCCAGCCCGCCGTACGCGTCGCGCAGGTAGACGTACTCGCCTCCCGCGTGCGGCCGCACCGCCGCGAGCTCCGCGTACGCCATCGCGCCGGCAAACGCCAGGAGCCCACCGGCGAGCCAGGTGGACAGGAACAGGAACGCGCTCGGCACCGATGCGGCGATCTGCGGCGGCAGGAACAGAATGCCGCCGCCGATGACGTTGGAGACGATGATGGCCGCGCCGTCGAGAGGTCCGAGACGTCGTTCGAGGGACGGAGGGACCTGACTGGTGACAGTCACCCGGGGATTATCAACTCCCGACTCCCAAAACACCAACTCCCGAATTGCGATCGGACGAGGGATGTTGGGAGCTGGAAGTTGGGAGTTGGGAATTGGAAGTTGGGGGTTGGGAGTTGTCAGTCGGTGAGCAGCCGCCGGTCGATCTGGAATTCACCCATCTTGGCCCACGTGCGCCGGCCATGTTTGCCGTAGATCTCCACGCGGGCATCCACGAAGGCGCGGTTCTCGAGCATGTCCCGGCGCGCCTGCTGGCCCGTGTAGCCGAAGCTGGATCGCAGGACGATGGGCTCGGTCGTGGCGCCCGTCGCCAGGCCGCTTGCGTCGATCCCCTGGATGAAATGGTCACCCCACGACTCCTGTTCGCCGACCCGCCGAAAGACCGCGTTCAGCTGCACCCGCGCGATATCGCGGTCGGAGACGTTCTGCAGCGCGAGCGACACGCTCGGAACAAGCTTGTTCATCCCGCCTTCGACGATGCCCACGTCGTACCACCCCGTCTGGACGTTGACGACCTTCAGATCGGTCTGGACGTCGCGCGACTCACAGGCGGAGAGCGCCGCCGCGCTCGCGAGCACTACGATCAGCCGTCGGGCCATGGCGATATTGTACCGGCTTTGGGCGTTGGGTTTTGGGCGTTAGGAATTGGGTGTTGGGCGTTGGGCGTTGGGCGTTGGACTTGGGACCAGCGCCTCGAGCCCTAGGCCCACAGCCCGGATCAGAATTGGCTGGCGACCACCCGCGCCTTCACCTGGTCGAGCGTCAGCCGCCCGGCGCGGAACGCGTTCAGGTCGCCCCCCTTGAGGCGCAGGATCAGCGTGACGACGTCCTGATCGCCCGGCACCAGCGCGTTGCCGGGCGTGTTGTCGCGCGCCGCGACCGTCAGCCACTCGTCGGCGCCCAGCACAAGGGCGCCGCTGTTCTCGATCATCGCGTCGACCAGGGCCGCCTTGACCTCCTGTGTGTACGCCTCGCCTGGATCGCTGACCAGCAGTGGATCTGCCGCCGGCGGCGGCGGGAGCGACTGGGCGGCCACGCCCGGCTGACTCTGTCCGGCCGCGCGTTCGGTGGGCGGCGCAGCGGGCGCCACCTGGCGCTGGATCCGCTGCAGCATCCGGTCGAACTCCACGCGCGTGCGCTCGTCGGCGATCGCCTGCATGAACGCCCGCATCTGCGCGAGGTCGCGGGCGAGCGTCACTCCGGTCTCGTTCATCGTCCGGAGAGACCAGGCGAGGCTGCGACGGACGGCGGGCACTTCGACGTCGAAGAAGACGCCGTACCCGTCGAGACGGAACCCGCGCACCTGCGGCGTGCCGCCCTGCAGCAGCGCGTCGTCCGGCATCACCGCGCGCATGCGGCGGCGCAGATTATCGACACCCAACTGCACGGCGCGCTCGAGCACGCCCTCCATCATGAAGATCTGCTCGCGGGCGCGCACCTGCTCGGCGCCGGCGCCCTGCGGCGCCTGCGCCGCCGCCGCGCCCGCACTCCCGATCACCACCGCCGCCGCGATCAACCACGTTCGCACGATCGCTCCTTCTTCTCAGACTCCTAGCCCGTAGGTGGTGGCCGGTCGCCGGTCGCTGGTTCGTCGGCCCTGCTACCGGCTACCACCTACCGGCGACCGCCTACCGGCTACCACCTACCGGCTACCACCTACCACCTAGCGCTGCTGCGATACCCGCATCAGGTAATTGAGCATCTGCCGCTGCTCGCGCACCTCGGCGCCGGTCAGCCCTTCGAACTGCCCGAAGCTGCGCTGGATCTGCTCGAGATCGACGCGCCGCTGTGAATCGAAGTCGCGCAGGACCTGCGCCGTACGCAGCGCCAGCTCGCGCTGCTGCCGCCGCTCGCTTTCGTCGATAAGGGCGCGGACGCGGGCCAGCAACAGGCCATCGGACGTCGCGGGTGCGGATGCGGGCGCGGCACTCGGCGCCGAGGGAGAGGCACGCAGCCCGGCGATCTCGGTCCGCAGTCGCTCTTCGAGCGCGTCGAGCGTCGCTACGGTCACGCCGGCCGCGCGCCCTTCCTGATCACCACCCGGGACGTCCCGGGCGACGCTGTCGGCGCGCTGAGTGAGCACCGAGGGGCCCGCGATCCCGAGCGCGAGGCCGACGGCAAAAATCGCGGCGGCCGCCGCCATCTGCGCCCACGCCGGCAGCGGTTGTGCAACCCAGGCCAACCGGGGAATCGAGAGAGGCGACGCGAGTCGCGTCTCGGACCGAGTGATCACGAATCCGAGTTCGGCCTCCGGCGGCGACCAGGACGCAAGCTGAATCCGGGTCGAGTCGAGCGCGCTCATCTCCGCCGCGCACGCGGCACACACCGCCAGATGCGCAGCAATCGCGTCGCGCTCGGCGCGCTCACACTCGTCGTAGAGATAGCCGACCAGAGCCGCATGGTCTCCGCATCGAAACGTGGTACTCATACGCGTTTGGCCTCTTCGTGGCTGACCGGAGCGTTCTTCCCGCGACCGAGGGCGGACCCAAGGCCGTTCTTCTCCAACTGGCGCCGCAGCACGGTCAGTCCCTGGTACAGGCGCGTCTTCACCGTGCTGAGCGGACAGCCCTGCAGGTCAGAAATCTCCTGGAACGTCATCCCGTGGTACTCCTTCAGGATGATCGCCGTCCGCTGCTCCTCCGGGAGCACCGCCATGGCCTCCGCGACGGCGTCGCTCAGCTCGCGCCTCGACACCAGATCCTCGATCGACTCGGTCGGCTCACGGTCGGCCGCGAGATCGAGCGGGTCGACCCCTTCCGGAACCTCGACGAGCGGCGCGCGGCGCCGGCGCCGCACCCAGTCGCGGCAGAGGTTCAGCGCAATCCGGTACAGCCACGAGGAGAACTTCGCCTGGCCCTTGAAACCGGGGAGAGCGCGAAAAGCCCGGAGGAACGTCTCCTGGCAGACGTCGCGGGCGTCCTCCTCACGGCCAATCACCCGGTACGCAAGGGCGTAGATCGGCCGTTCCCAGCGCAGAATGAGCTCATTGAAGCTCTCGACATCGCCGCCCCTCGAGCGGGCGACGAGGTCTTCATCGGTCGAGGTCATCGTCCCGGGCTGCTAGATAAGACGGCGGCGGCCCCGCCGCGGCTTGGTTCCTCGATTGTACGACGCCGGAGGGGCACGGAAGTGCTTTCCTCCTCTATGCTTAGACGCGCTCGACCGGAACGCGCTAGAATGACGTACGCTTGACCCTGAACTTCCCGACCGACGAAGTCTTTCTGACGACGGAAGAGGTCCTGGAATACCTCCAGGTGAACCTCCGGACGGTGTATCGGCTGATCAAGGCGGGGAGGATTCCGGCCGTTCGGGTGGGGCGTCAGTGGCGGTTTCGCAAGCGGGACATCGACGCCTGGCTCGACAGCCAGCGGACGGCGGCGGGCGGTTCGCCGCCCCTGACGACGTCGGCGCGCCAGCGGCGGGCGCGCATCCTCGTGGTCGATGACGAGGCGAGTATCCGGGATCTGCTGGCCAAGACGCTGGCGCTGGCGGAGTACGAGGTCGAAACGGCATCCGACGCGACG
Organism: Acidobacteria bacterium RIFCSPLOWO2_12_FULL_68_19; assembly: GCA_001767525.1. Lineage (GTDB taxonomy): Bacteria > Acidobacteriota > Vicinamibacteria > Vicinamibacterales > UBA2999 > MELF01. The sequence goes on from MELF01000017.1 coordinate 99,607, forward strand.
ACGGCGCTGACGCGAGTCCGGGGCGCCGAGTACGACCTGCTGATTGCCGACCTGCGGATGCCCGGCATGGACGGGCTGGCGCTCATCCGTCAGGTCAAACGTCTCCGCGCCGAGCTGCCGGTCATCATCATCACGGGCTACTCCAGCGAGGCGAGCGCCATCGAGGCGGTCAATCTCGGGGTCGCCGGATATCTGAGAAAGCCGTTCCGGGTGCCCGAAGTCCTCGCCGCCGCCGCCAAAGCGCTCGGCGCGCCCGCTGCCTAGTTGATCCAGCTCTCCGAGCTCACCAAATCGTTCGGCGATCGTGTCCTGCTCGATCGCGTCACCTGGCAGATCGGCGACGGCGATCGTGTCGGCCTCTGCGGACCGAACGGCGCCGGCAAGACGACGCTGCTGAAGATGCTGGCCGGGATCGAGGAGCCCGACCGGGGCGCCATCGTCACACCGGCGAACCTCACGATCGGGTACCTGCCGCAGGACGGACTGACCTACGCCGGCCGCACCGTGTTCGACGAGGCGAGCAGCGCGTTCCAGCCGCTGCTCGACATGAAGGCCGAAATGCACGACATCGAGCACCGGCTCGGCGATGCGTCGGTGCCGCAGGCCGAGCACGAAACAATGCTCGTCCGTTACAGTGAACTCCAGGACCGCTTCAGGCTCGGCGACGGCTACAACATGGAGCTGCGAATCGCCACCGTCCTGCGCGGCCTTGGCTTCAGCGACGAGGACGCCGCGCGGGGAGCCGAGACGTTTTCCGGCGGGTGGCAGATGCGGCTCGCCCTGGCCAAGCTGCTGCTCGGCCGCCCCAATCTCCTGCTGCTCGACGAACCGACCAACCACCTCGACCTCGAGGCGCGCAACTGGCTCGAGGAGTATCTGATCTCGTATCCGTACGCCGTCATCCTCGTCTCACACGACCGCTACTTCCTGGACGCGGTGGTGACCCGTATCACGGACCTGAACCTCCGCAAGCTGACCGACTACATCGGCAATTACAGCACGTACGTCGAGCAGCGAGACGCCATGCTCGAGCGGCTGCGCCAGGCCAAGCGCGAGCAGGACGAGGAGACCGCGCGGGTCAAGATGTTCGTCGATCGGTTCCGCTATCAGGCGACGAAGGCGGCGCAGGTGCAGAGCCGAATCAAGCTGCTCGAGAAGGTCGTGCCGATCGAAGTGCCGCCGGAGCGCAAGCGTATTCACTTCAAGTTCCCGGCGTGCGTCAAGAGCGGCCGCACGGTGCTCGAGCTCGCCGGCGTCCGCAAGGCGTACGGCGGCCTCGTCGTCTTTGGCGGCGTGAACCTGCACGTCGAGCGGGGCGACCGGATTGCGCTCGTCGGCCCGAACGGCGCCGGCAAGTCGACGCTGATGCGGATGCTCTCGGGGGCCGAGGCGCCCGACAGCGGCACGCGCCGTGCGGGCCACCAGGTCATCACGGAATACTTCGCCCAGGACGAGGCGGCGCGCCTCGACCCGGCCCTCACCGTGTACGAGACGCTCGAGGTTGGCTCGGCCACGAACATGGTTCCGGCGATCCGCAATATCCTCGGCGGGTTCCTCTTCTCGGGCGATGACGTCCACAAGAAGGTGGCGGTGCTGTCGGGGGGCGAGCGCACGCGCCTGGCCGTGGCGCGCATGCTGCTGAGACCCTCGAATACCCTGCTCCTCGACGAGCCGACCAACCATCTCGACCTCGACTCGAAGGACGTGCTGCTCGAAGCGCTCGAGGACTACGGCGGCACGCTCCTCATCGTGTCGCACGACCGGTACTTCGTGGAGGAGCTCGCCACGAAGATCATCGAGGTCGGCCACGGCGAGGCGGTCGTGTACCCGGGAACGTACCGGGAGTTCCTCTGGCACAAGACGGCTGCGACGGCGCCGCGGCCGCCAGGCGCCAGCCCTCAGACCTCAGGCCCAAGGCCGAAACCCGAGGGCCCCAAGGAACAGGTATCACGCGAAGTGCGGAAGCGTGAGGACACCGAGCGCCGGAAGAGGCAGCGGGCGCGGGAATCGCTCCACAAGCGGATTGCGGAGCTGGAGTCACGGATTGCCGCGCGCGAGGCCGACGTGAAGGAGATCGAAGCGGCCATGAGCGCCGCGGGGTTCTACGACGACCGCAACGCAGCCGCCGCGCTCGTCGACCGCCATCAGGCACTCATGTGGGAAGTCGGCGACCTGATGGCCCAATGGGAAGCGCTGCAGGCGCACGCCGCCGAACATGAGCCGCCCCGGCGCACGAGCGTGCGCTTTGGAGAGCCGGGCGCCTCCGAATCGTAAAACGGCCCTCGCTCCAGGCCCCAGAATTGCGGTACGATTACAGTATCGTAATCGCAATGTCCCAAAATCAGCCGCTGCTGCCCTGGAAATACGTCACTTAGGAGCAGTTTCGGCCTTTAGGGAGCGGGTACACCGTTTGCGACCTCGGCAGTGTTGTCCCGCGAATCTCGGCGCGTCTGGCCGGGTCCCAGCGGGTTCAGCTGCGCCGTGGAGCACCTTCACATGACGAAGTCCCGTCGCCCCCGTCCGAGGCCGAGCGGACGGGCGGGAAAGCGGGGATCCGATGACGGCCGCCGCGGGCGGGCGTCCGCTCCGCCCCGCGCCGGCGGTCGGGCGCGGCACGCCCGGGACGAGGCGTTCTTCCGCTATCTGGTAACGGGCATGCGAAACGGCGTGCTCGCCTTCACGCGGGACGGCCGGCTGGCGCTCATCAACGACGAAGCGTACCGGATCTTCGACGCGGCGCCGCGGCGCGACGACCTCGGACGTCCGGTTGCGAAGCTGCTCCAGCAGCATCCCGAGGTGGTGCGCGTCCTGAACAGCGCGTTCGACGTGCACCTGCTCCCTAACCGCGCCGAGCTGCGCCTGCGGCCGTCGGGCAAGGTGATCGGCTACACCCTGGGACTCGTTCGAGATGACGCCGGCGAGGTGATTGGCGCGGCGATGTTCTTCAAGGACCTGACGCGTGTCGAACAACTGGAGGAGCGCGAGCGGCTGCGCGATCGGCTCGCGGCCGTCGGCGAGATGGCCGCCGCGATCGCGCATGAAGTGAAGAACCCGCTCGCCGGCATCGAGGTGATGGCGGGCCTGCTGCGGCGGAAGACCGCGGACGCGCCCGACGTGCAGACGGTGCTGACCGACATCATCACCGAGGCGAAGATGGCCAACGCCATCGTCCAGGAAGTGCTCGAGTTCGTGCGGCCGATCCGGCTGCAGGTCGAGCGTACGGCGGTGCGCGAGGCCGTGCAGTCGGCCATTCAACTGGCCGACACGAAGGCGCAGCGCGGCGGCGTCACGATCGACGTGCGGGTGCCGGCGTCGCTGCCGCCCGTCCACGGCGATCGGTACCAGTTGACGCAGCTCTTCACGAACCTGTTGACCAACGCGTACGAGGCGATGGATGGAAGCGGCCGCATCACGATCAGCGCCGCCGGCAGGTCGATCGACGACGGCGATGACCGCCGGGCGGCGGTGCTCGTGGAAGTGGCCGACCAGGGGCCGGGGATGTCGGCGGAGCTGGCCGAGCGCGTCTTCAAGCCGTTCTTCACGACGAAATCGCACGGCTCCGGCCTGGGCCTGGCGATCGTGCGGAAGATCGTCGACGCGCACGACGGCAGCATCGATCTGCAGACCGCACCGGGCCACGGGACGACGATTCGCGTGACGCTGCCGGTGACGGCACTAGACGAGGGACGGTGACCATGGGCCGCATTCTCATTGCAGACGACCACGATTCACTCCGGCGGGGCCTCGCGCAGGCGCTGGCGGGCGCTTCGCACGACGTCGAGGAGGCGCCGAACGGCAACGCGGCGATCGAAAAGCTGCACGAGAGCTACTTCGACGTCGTGGTGAGCGATCTGAAGATGGGCGGCAGTAACGGCCTCGACGTCCTCAAGACGGCCAAGACGCTGCACCCCGGATCGGCCGTCATCCTGATGACCGCGTTCGGATCCGTCTCGACCGCCGTGGAGGCGATGAGGGCGGGCGCCTTCGACTACGTGCAGAAGCCGTTCGAGATCGAGGAGATGGAGGTCAAGATCGAGAAGGCGCTCGAAATGCGCCGGATGCAGCACCAGATCGACTACCTCCGCCACGCCCAGGGAGACATCTACGACTTCGACCGGATCATCGGATCGAGCGGTGCGCTCGAGAAGGTGCTCGGCGTGGTCCGCAAGGTGGCGCGGAGCAACACGACGGTGCTCGTCCGCGGCGAGACCGGCACGGGCAAGGAGCTGATTGCCGGCGCCATCCACCACAACTCGCACCGCGCGGCGCGCAACTTCGTGAAGGTGAACTGCGCGGCGCTGCAGGAGAACCTCCTCGAATCCGAGCTCTTCGGCCACGAGAAGGGGGCGTTCACCGGCGCCGACAAGCAGCGCATCGGCCGCTTCGAGCAGGCGGACGGCGGCACGCTCTTCCTCGACGAGATCGGCGACATGAGCGCCAACACGCAGGCGAAGATCCTGCGCGTCCTCCAGGAGCACGAGTTCGAGCGGCTCGGCGGGACGCGCACGATCAAGGTGGACGTCCGGCTCGTCGCCGCCACCAACCGCGACCTGACGAGGATGGTCGAGTCGGGACACTTCCGAGAGGACCTGTTCTACCGGCTGAACGTGGTCACCATCGACATGCCGCCGCTGCGCGAGCGGAAGGAAGACGTCGCGGCGCTCGCCAGCTTCTTCATCCGGCGCTTCTCGGGCGAGCTGAAGAAGAAGGTCGACGGGCTGGAACCCGACGCCCTGAAGCTCCTCACGCGGTACCATTGGCCGGGCAACATCCGCGAGCTCGAGAACGCAATCGAGCGGGCGATGCTGCTGGCCGACGGGGCGCACATCGCCGTCGACGACTTGCGGCTCGGCGACCCCGGCGCCCTCGGATCCCCGCGCGACTCCTCGTCGATCCTGAAGATTCCGCCGACCGGCATCCCGCTCGAGGACATCGAGCGGCTGGCGCTCGTCGAGGCGCTGAAGATGTCGAACTGGGTGCAGAAGGACGCGGCGGAGCTGCTCGGGATCAGCCCGCGCGTGATGAACTACAAGATCAAGGTCCTCGGAATCGAGTTCCCCCGCGGCCGCCGCGCGGCGGCGCTGCGCGAAGCCGAACGCGACGCGGAAACCGTCGGGGCCGTCTGACCGGGACGTCCCCAGGCGAGCGCCGTCGGCGCCACGAAGCCGACGCCGCCTCGCAGTGACGACAGCCCTACTTCTGCGTGACCGCGCGGTAGGCGGCGTCGATATTGGTCGGCATCCGCTCCTGGTACGCCCAGTGGCGGTACTCGGGCATGCGGAGCTCCTTCTGGATCTGGTCCAGAGTCCTCCCCTGCCGCACCATCGCGCCGACACGCTCGATCAACAGGCCGAAGTACCGCTCGTTCTCGTCGAACATCCCGGTCGTGCCGAAGGAGCCGTGTCCAGGCACGACCACCTCGGGACCGAGCGCCCGCATCATCCTGATGGCGGCGAGCATGTCCGCCAGCGCGACGAACGGCCGGATGTTGTTGAGGCTGTTGGGAATCGCCACCGACGCCGCGAATAGCACACGCTCCGAGGGCAGCCAGACCGCGGTATCCGCCTCGCTGTGCACGTTCCGCAGGCGCAGCAGTTCGAAGGTGCGCTCGCCGACGTGCAGCGTCAGCTTGTCATGATACTCGACGTGCGGGGTCATCAGTCGGTAGCCTTCCGCGGCGGCGCGGATCTCCGGGCTGGCGTTCGCGTACCGAGCCGGATTGTCCGCCTTCCGCATCGCGTCGGCAGCGCCCCAGTGATTGATCACCACCGCCGGCGGCGAGAAGACGAAGTTGCCGGCGGTGTGATCGGGATGCACTTCCGTGTTGATGAGGTACCGAACCGGCAGTGGCGTCAGCTTCCGCACCGCCGCCTCGACCTCCCGCCAGTCGGCGGGCGTCTGGCCGGTGTCGACGAGCACGACGCCCTCCCGGGTCAGGACGATGCCGACGGTCGAGTTCACCTCGCGGGCCGACTGGACGTAGATGCCGTCCTTGACCTTGCGGACGTTGGGTCCGAGCTCCTGCGCCGGCACCGCCGAGGGCAGGACGCCACCGCAGATGACCCCGACCAGGACAACCGACCGTGTGAGTGTCATAGAGCCTCCCGACCGCTGTGGCGCGCCGGGGAGATGCTATACCTGCCGCCGTGGAGGCGCCAAACGGGACCGGGCCTACGCCCCGCGTTTCGCCCGCGGGTGGGTCTTCCGGTACACCTCCAGCAACTGCGCCGCGTTCACGTGCGTGTAGCGCTGCGTCGTCGACAGCCGCACGTGCCCGAGCAGCTCCTGGATGGCGCGCAGGTCGGCGCCGCGCTGCAGCAGATGGGTGGCGAAGGAATGCCGCAGCGCGTGCGGGCTGATGCCGAATCGGGCGCTGCAGCCGGAGACGTAGCGGGCCACCAGCCGCTGCACGCTGCGCCCGGTCAGTCGCCCCCCGCGCGCGTTGAGGAACACGGGATCGCCGCCTGTCTTGGGCCTTGGACGCTGGACTCTCGGCTGTGGCCGTCGGGCGTCGGGCTTTCGGAGCACCGCACGGTCGCCGTACCAGTCGCGCAGCGCCTTCTGCGCGCTCGTGTTGAACGGCACCAGCCGTTCCTTTCCGCCCTTCCCCGCCACACGGACGATCCGGCCGGCCAGGTTCACGTCGTCGACATCGAGCGCCACGAGCTCGCTCAGGCGCAGCCCCGAGGCGTAGAACAGCTCGAGAATGGCGCGGTCGCGGCGGCCGAGCGGGCGTGACGTGTCCGGCGCCTCGACGAGCCGCGTCATCTCGTCGGTCGACAGATGCGCCGGCACCTTGTGCTCGCGCTTCGGCGCGACGACGAGCACGGCCGGGTCGGTGTCGAGCAGCCCCTCGCGCCGGAGGAAGCGCACGAAGCCGCGGAGCGCGGACAGCTTGCGCGCCGCCGAGGCGCGCGACTGCCCCTGGCGGTACAGCTCCGCGAGAAACGCCCGGACCAGGGCGAGGTCGACGTGGGACGGACGCAGGCGTGCGGGGGATGTGCCGCGACGGCGTGCGGCGAACTCGAGGAACTGCGACAGATCGCTCCGGTACGCCGCCACCGTGTGGACCGACGTGTTGCGATTCAGGCGGAGGTAGTCGAGAAAGTCGCGGAGCTCGGTGTGCACTCGTCGATCCAGTCGTCCAGCGCCCGCAGCGCCCGTTCGGCCAGGGCGAGCCTGCGGTCGCGCGCCCGGCGCGGACCCGCCTCGGGTGGGGCGATGATCCCGAAGGTGATGTTCGTCGGCTGGTAGTTGCGCGGGTCGGCGTGCGAGACGTAGTACGCCAGCGCGCCGATGGCGGTCGTGCGCGGCGGCACGCGCGGCGCGTCGTTCCTGACGAGCGCCGCCGCATTCCGGCCGGCGATGAGCCCCGACGCCGCCGATTCGACGTATCCTTCAACGCCGGATATCTGACCCGCAAAGAAGAGATCAGGCCTGGCTCGCGTCTGCCACGTCTCGCGCAGCACCCGCGGGCCGTTGATGTAGGTGTTGCGGTGGACCATGCCGAAGCGTACGAACTCCGCCTGCTCGAGGCCGGGCACCAGACGCAAGACCCGCGCCTGCTCGCTCCACTTCAGCTGCGTCTGGAAGCCGACGAGACTGTAGTGGTCGCCGGCGAGCGTGTCCTGTCGGAGCTGCACGACGGCGTACGGCATCCGGCCGGTCCGCGGGTCGGCCAGACCGACCGGCTTCATCGGCCCGAAGCGGAGCGTGTCGCGGCCGCGGTGCGCCATCACTTCGATCGGCAGGCAGCCTTCGAAGAACTTCTCCTTGTCGAAGTCATGGACCGTCGCCGGCTCGGCGGCGACGAGCGCGTCGTAGAAGCGATCGTACTCCTCCTGGGTCAGCGGGCAGTTCAGGTAGTCCCCCTCCAGGGCCAGGGGGTCAGACCCCGGGTCTGACCCGGGGTCTGACCCCCTGACGCTCCGACCCCACCGCGACGCGCGGAACACCTTCCCCATGTCGATCGTCTCGGCAAGGACGATTGGGCTGATCGCATCGTAGAAGTACAGGTGCTCGTCGCCGACGAAGGCGGCGATGTCGGCCGACAGCGAGTCGGAGGTGAGCGGCCCGGTCGCGACGATGAGCGGATACATGGCGGCGTCCTGGGGCAGCCTGTGGATCTCCTCGCGCGCGACGGTGATCAATGAATGCGCGGCGATCGCGTCGGTCACCGCCTGGGCGAACCGTTCGCGGTCGACCGCCAGCGCTGCCCCGGCGGGCACGCGGTGCGCGTCGGCAGCGCGCATCACGAGCGATCCGAGCCGCCGCATCTCCTCCTTGAGGAGGCCGACCGCGTTGTCCAGCTTGTCGCCGCGAAAGGAATTCGAGCAAACGAGCTCGGCAAGCCGGCCGGTCTTGTGGACGGCGGTGGCACGGACCGGCCGCATCTCGTGAATCACGACCGGCACGCCGAGTGAGGCCGCCTGCCACGCGGCTTCCGATCCGGCCAGCCCCCCGCCGATGATGTGAATCATTGGTCACTGGAGGGCTTCAGCCCTCCGGGCTAGTGTACGGCCCGCAGCAGTGCAAGACGCACCGGCGAAACAGGCCCCAGACCGGTCAGGTATACCATCGTGTGTGGTAGTCTGATGGTATGAGAACAACCATCGATCGGGCCGGCCGGGTGGTCATTCCCGCGGCGCTCCGCGAGCGCGCAGGGCTGGCGGCCGGGACGGAGCTCGAAATCACGCCGGATGACACGGGGCTTCGGCTGGAGCGGGTCGCGCCCAGGCCGCGCCTCGTCCGGGTCGGCCGCCGCCTCGTGGCGCGCCCGACTGCCCCGCCGGCGAAGCGCTCGCTCGTCGATGTGGCCGCGCTCATCGAAGAGGAACGCAGCCGGTGGCCGTGAGCGTGTTCCTCGATACCAGCGTGCTCCTGGCGGGGTTGGTCGACTTCGGACCCCAGAGCGCGCCGGCCCAGTCGCTGATGCACGCGGTCGCGGAGAACGAGGTGACCGGGGTGGGCACCGCCTGGCACTGCTGCCTGGAGTTCTTCTCGGTGTCGACCCGTCTGCCTCCGGAGTTCCGGGTCTCACCCGCCGAGGCCGTCACCCTCATCGAGGACGAGGTCTTCGCGCGAATGACCGTCCACGACCTGCCGTCCTCCGAGCGGCTGCCGATGCTGAAGGCCGCTGGGCAGGACGGCACCTCCGGCGGCCGCATCTACGACGCGCACATCGCCGACATCGCGCGGGCCGCCGGCGCCTCGGTCGTGGTGACGGACAACCGGCGCCACTTCCTGGCCTCGCTGCGCCACGGCCTGCGCGTGCAGACGCCGGCCGAGTTCCTGGCGTCCCGCAAGACACGCCGCGGGTGACATCGACCCGCGGCGGGCGACCTCCATCTGACACCGAGTCCCAGCGATCTCGGCTGGAAGCCGAGGGCAGACTGGATCACACCGCGGCGGAGTGCCCGGAACGCCCGGGACTCGACGTGCAGGACTGGACTCCGGCGCGCGGACGGACGGTGCGCCGGGTGAGAGTGCGTTGAGGACGGCCCCAGGCCTCAGGCGCCGGCGGCTTTGCGCTGAGTCCGCCGCGGCAAGGCGCCGCGCCGCCGGCTCACGCCTCTCCGCGGCGAGGGCGCAGCGTTCCGCCGCGCCTCGAGCAGCTCGAGCGCCTGCGCGAAGGTCACCGCGTCGGGATTCGATCCTCTCGGGATGGAGGCGTTCGTCGTGCCGTCGGTGACGTAGGGCCCATAGCGCCCCTCGAGCACGCGAACGGTCGCGCTCCCCTCGGTCAGCTCCCGCAGCACCCGCTTGGGCGCCGCCTGCCGGCGGCGCGATCGCTTCGGCGCGAGAAGCAGCGCCGTTGCGGCATCGAGCGAGATCGTGAAGACGTCCTCCTCGGAGTCGAGCGACCGGAACTCGCCGCCGTGCTTCACGTACGGTCCGAAGCGGCCGAAGTTGGTCGTGACCGGCTCGTTGTCGTCGGGATGGAGACCGACGACGCGGGGCAGCGAGAGCAGCTTCAGCGCCTCGTCGAGCGTGACGGTCGACTCGGTCATGCCCGCCTGCAGCGACGCGCGCTTGGGCTTTTCCCCCTGTGTCCCTCGCGCCTTCGTCTCTCGTCCCGCCGCACCACGCCCAGGCGCGCTTCGCACCGTGTCCGTCTCGCCGAGCTGGACGTAGGCGCCGTAACGGCCGCTCATCACGTACACGTTCTGTCCGGTCGCGGGATCGACCCCAATCACCCGCGGGCCCTCGGCTTTCGCCCGCACCAGCTCGAGCGCCTTCTCGACGCTGAGATCGGCCGGCGCGACCTCTTCCGGGAGCGACGCCGTCCGTCCGGGCCCGCCCTCCCCCACCTGCACGAACGGACCGAAGCGGCCGATCCGCACGCGCACGGGCTCTCCCGTCTCGACATCGTCGCCGAGATCCAGCACGGGGTAATCGGCCTCCACCTCGCCGCGCTCCACGGCGGGCAGCAGCCCCCGGTGCTTCCGGTCCCCGAAGTAGAACTGCTTCAGGAACGCAATCCACTCCCGCTCGCCGCGGGAGATCTCGTCGAGGTCCTCCTCCATCTCGGCCGTGAAGTCGACCTCGACGAAGTCGCCGAAGTGCTCGCGGAGGAGCTTGGTGACCGCGAACGCGGTGAAGCTCGGCACGAGCGCCTTCCCCTGCCGCCAGACGTAGCCGCGCCGGACGATCGTGGCGATCGTCGGCGCGTAGGTCGACGGACGGCCGATGCCGAGCCGTTCGAGCTCCTTGATGAGCGACGCCTCGGTGAAGCGGGCCGGGGGCGTCGTTTCGTGGCGTCTGGGCTCGACGGCGAGCAGCGTGACGGCGGCCGAGCCGTCCCCTCTCGACTCCGCCCCGGGGGACCCCGAGCCCGTCGAGACGTTCCGGTGGACGCGATCGCCGACCCGGCACTGCGGCAGGATCGTCTCTTGTTCCTCGAGTTCGGCGGCCGGGTCGTCGCTCCCCTCGACGTAGGCGCGGCGGAAGCCGGCGAACTCGATCGCCTTGCCGCTGGAGGTCAGCACCGCGGTCTCGCCGCCGGGCCCAGCGGCCGACATCTCGATCGTCGTGCGCAGCACGCGCGCGTCGACCATCTGCGAGGCCATCGTGCGCTTCCATACCAGGTCGTAGAGCTTCAGGTCGTCCCCGTCCAGGATGCCTTCGAGCTGGCTCGGCGCGAGGCGGAAGTCGGTCGGCCGGATCGCCTCGTGCGCCTCCTGCGCGTTCTTGACGCGCGTCTGGTAGCGGCGCGGCCCGTCGTAGTACTCGCCGCCGAACATCTGCCGGATGACGCGCGCCGACTCCTGCAGCGCCTTCTCCGACAGCGTCGTCGAGTCGGTGCGGTGGTAGGTGATGAGCCCTTCCATCTCGCCGTTGCCGATGTCAACGCCCTGGAACAGCCGTTGCGCCGCCTGCATCGTCCGCTCGGTCGAGAATCCGAGCTTGCGGCTCGCCTCCTGCGTGAGGGTCGAGGTGGTGAAGGGCGGCGCCGGACGTTCTGCGCCGGGTTTCTGTTCGACGGACGTGACGGTCCACGGAACGTTCTGCTCGACCGCCGCCACGAGGCGCCGCGCCGCCGGTTCGTCGAGCAGCCGCACGTTCTCGCCTCGAAGGGCGCCGGTCTGCGGGTCGAAGTCCTTGCCGCTGGCGACCCGCTGGTCGTCGAGCCGCACGAGCGTCGCGACGAACTCGCGGCCGTCGCCCCTGAGGCGGGCCTCGAGGTCCCAGTAGACGCCCGGGTGAAACGCCCGCCGCTCTTCCTCGCGTTCGACGATCAGGCGGACGGCGACGCTCTGCACGCGCCCGGCGCTCAGGCCGGTTTGCACCTTCTTCCAGAGCAGCGGCGACAGCGTGTAGCCGTAGAGCCGATCGAGAATGCGCCGGCTCTCCTGCGCGCGCACGAGGTTCTCGTTGAGGTCGCTCGGATTGTCGAGCGCCTCCTTGACCGCCTCCTCGGTGATCTCATGAAAGACGATGCGGCGGACCGGCACCTTCGGCTTGAGCACCTTTGTGAGGTGCCAGCTGATCGACTCGCCCTCGCGATCGGGGTCGGTCGCAAGCAGCACCTCCGATGCGTCCTTGACGGCCGTCCGCAGGTGGGCGACCTGCTTTCTCTTGTCGCCGGGAACGACGTAGTACGGCTTGAAGTCGCTCTCCACGTCAACGCCGAGCCGGCCCCACTCTTTCTCCTTGATCTCCTTCGGCACCTCCGCGGCCGACTCGGGCAGATCGCGGATGTGCCCATAGCTCGCCTCGACGCGGTATTTCGCGCCAAGGAAGCGGCCAAGCGTCTTCGCCTTGGCGGGCGACTCGACGATCACAAGAGGCTTCGCAGCCATTGACACTTCGTCTCTCGATCCGAAATCACACTAACACGTTCGCGTCGGCCGCATGAAGCGCCCCCCCTCGATCCGCTCGACCAGCCCCCGGAGTTCGAGCTCCAGCAGGCGAGGCAGCAGGCGTGAGGCCGCCACGCCCGCGGAGGCGGCAAGTCCGTCCAGATCGTAGGCTTCACCGGCCCGCATCAGGCGCAGCAGCGGGTCGCCCGAACCCGTTGCGGTCGAAGCAGTTGAGGCGGGCGCCGGTGGCGCGGCGGTCCCCACCACCCATCCGAGGTCTTCCACGATATCGTCCGCACATTCCACAATCTTTGCACCGTCGCGAATCAGGGCATGCGCGCCGCGGTTGCGTCCGCTGAGCACGTTGCCTGGCACGGCCATCACCTCGCGCCCCTGTTCCAGCGCGCACGCGGCAGTGATGAGCGAGCCCGAGCGCTCCGACGCTTCCACGACGACGACCGCGCACGCCAGCCCGCTGATGAGTCGATTGCGCATCGGGAAGTGAAACGGGAGCGGCGGCGTGCCCGGAGGATACTCGCTGACGACGAGCCCCCTCCCGGCGATCTCCTTTGCCAGTGGCACGTGCTCGCGCGGGTACACCCGGTCGACGCCCGACCCGAGCACCGCGATCGTGCGTCCCTCCCGGAGCGCCCCGCGGTGCGCCGCCGAATCAACACCGCGCGCGAGCCCGCTCACCACGACGATGCCCCGCAGGGCGAGATCGGCCGCCAGCCTCGCGGCAACCTCGAGCGCCGTGGCCGACGCCGCGCGCGAGCCGACGATCGCCACCGCGGGCGCCGCCAGCGTCTGGAGCGCGCCGCGATACCAGAGCGCCGGCGGGAGGTCCGAGGTCGCCAGGAGCGACGCGGGAAAACGCGGGTCGCTCCACGCGACCACACCCAACCCGGCCGCTTCTGCGCGCGCGCGGACGGCGCGCGCTTCGTCGAGCCGGCGCGCCGCCGCCTCGACGAGATCGGGATCGCCGGCACGCAGCCGCTCGGTCAGTCCCACGCGCGGCAGGTCGGGCACGAGCGACAGCGCGACGGCCTCATCGACGGTCATGAGGAACCTCCTCCGGGCGTGACGCCCGGCTGCGCTGCCCGCGTGGCGGAGGGGCAAAACGACACGAGGCCGGAGCCCCCAGCCGCAACGCGGCGCAGCGGTGGCGCCCGACCTCGTGTCTCGAATTATAGGCAGTCGGTTCACCGCTCCACAACGCGACATGACGCATGGAGAAAACAACACGCGATGGCGCTCTATGCGATCCGAGTCGATTTCCGTGGGAATTGCGGGTCGGCGGCTGGCACATGCCTTGCTCGGCCGTAGTAAACTATTGAACCGTAAAGCGCTTGCACCCTGCGTTGCCGGCCGCTATAGTCTGGGTTCTTCCATGCGCGTTCTTGTCGCCTCGCTCCTGTGCCTGCTGACGCTGAGCGCGGCGCCCGCCGCGGCCGATGCCCGCAGCGACGCCAAGAAGCAGGTGGAGTTCGGGATAGCCGTCGCGCAGCGCGGGCTCTGGCGCGAAGCGATCTACCGGTGGCTGCGGGCCGTGGAAATCGATCCCGGCTACGCCGCCGCCCACAACAACCTCGGCATTGCGTACGAACACGAGGGAGAACTCGGCAAGGCGCGCGCCGCCTACGAGAAGGCGATCGAACTCGAGCCGAGCAACTCGTTCATCAAGCAGAACTACGAGCTGTTCAAGGAAATCAATGACCGCACGACTCGCCCGGACAGTCTGTAGCCTCGCGGCGGTCGTGATGACTGCGGCGTGCGCGAGCTACTACGAGGTCCCGATCGAGACGCCGATCCGGCCGAAACTCGACGTGTCGGCGTTCCAGCGCGTTCTCGTGGCCGGCTTCATCGCCGGCGGCAGCGACGACGTGGACGGGAACCTCGAAACGACGCGCCTGCTGCGCAGCCAGCTGCGCACCAAGTCCGAACTGCGCGTGATCGACGTTGACGTCCTCCCGTTGATGGACGTCGCGCTCGAGGGACGCGAGGCGAACGGCGGGGATCGTCAGGCGCCTCCGGCGGCGATCAAGGAGGACGCCGATCTCGAGGCGTACGAGCACGTCTTCGCCAAGGTGGAGTACTGGAAGCGGATCGGCGAGGAGCACCAGCAGCCGCTCATCGTCACCGGCACGGTGATGTTCGCACCGCAGGCACGGTCCGGGATCGTGCAGCGCGACCAGGAGATCTATGATTCGTTCGGCCGGCGCCGCGTCGTCCCGGTGCGAACCTACATGGAGCGGAAGGGATTCGTGCTCAAGCCGCGGTTCGTCTTCATCGACGGGCGGACCGGCGCGGTCCTGCACTCGGAGAACTTCCGCGAGGAAATCCTGTACAACGTGAACCAGACGACGCCGGCGCTCTCGTCGTACTTCGAGCTGATGGACCGGCTCATTCCGAGCTTTCTCAGCACACTCAGCAGCCAGCGCATCCGCGGCACGCGCATCCTGCTCCAGTGACGCGCCGGCGGTTCGACCTCGCAGCTGCGCCTTGCCCGGAGCGCGTCCTATTTGCTAAGCTGAATCGTTTGTGCGGGCCGGGTGCCGCGCTCGCCTAGAAGGTCAAGCGAGGGAAACGCCGTGTACGCCATCATTCAGACTCGTGGCCACCAGCTCAAAGTGGCGCCAGGCGCCGTCGTCGAGATCGCCGGCGCGCCCGGTGAGGCCGGATCGCAGGTGACCTTCGACCAGGTGCTCCTCGTCGAAAAGGACGCCGGCGACGTGATGGCCGGCGCGCCGTTCCTCGCCAACGCCCGCGTGGTGGGCGTGGTCGATGGCGAGGCGCGCGGCCCCAAGCTTCGGGTCTTCAAGACGAAGCGGCGCAAGGGATTCCGGAAGACGCGCGGCCACCGCAGCGTCTTCACGCGCGTCCGCATTACGGACATCCAGGTGTAGAAGTCGTGGGTTCCAGACTGTGGCCAACGCCGGAGCTCAGGGCCCGAAGCCGAAAGAGGATCAGCCATGGCTCATAAGAAGGGACAGGGGAGCTCGCGCAACGGCCGTGACAGCAACGCCCAGCGGCTTGGCGTCAAGCGTCACGACGGGAACGTCGTGACCGGCGGATCCGTCCTCGTGCGCCAGAAGGGACGCCGCTTCGAGCCCGGCCTGAACGTCGGCCTCGGCAAGGACCACACGCTGTTTGCGAAGATCGACGGGAAGGTCCGCTTCGAGGATCACGGCGAGCACGGCCGCCGCATCTCGGTGATTCCGATTCAGTAGCCCACGGCCAAGAGCCCGAAGCCCAAGGCCGTATACTGATCTGGATGTTCGTCGACGAGGTGGACATCCACGTCGCCGCCGGCAGCGGCGGACGCGGAGCCCTCAGCTTCCGCCGCGAGAAGTTCGTTCCCCGCGGCGGTCCCAACGGCGGCGACGGCGGCAACGGCGGTTCGATCTACGTCGTTGCCTCTCCACGGAAGAACACCCTCATCGACTTCCGCTACCACCCCGAGTTCAAGGCCCGGCGCGGCCAGCACGGCCAGGGCTCGAACCGGACGGGACAGGACGGCGAAGAACTCGAGATCGAGGTGCCGATCGGCACGCTGGTCTTCGCGAGAGATCCCGACGTGGGCGCGGCTGCCGAAGACGCGCAGGGGCTGCAGCTGCTCGCGGATCTGACGCAGGAGGGACAGCGCGTGCTCGTCGCCCGGGGCGGACGCGGCGGGCGGGGCAACGCACGCTTTGCCACCTCGACCAATCGCGCGCCGCGCCGCACCGAGCCGGGCGAGGCCGGCGAAGAGCGGTTCCTCCGGCTGCAGCTGAAACTGCTCGCCGATGTCGGGCTGGTCGGCTTTCCCAACGCCGGCAAGTCGACGCTCATCGCGCGGATCTCCGCCGCGCGGCCGAAAATCGCCGATTATCCGTTCACCACGCTCACGCCGAACCTCGGTGTCGTCACCCTGAGCGGCGATCGCAGCTTCGTCGTCGCCGACGTGCCGGGCCTCATCGCGGGCGCGCACGCCGGGCAGGGGCTCGGCGATCGCTTCTTGCGGCACATCGAGCGCACGAGTGCCCTGATTCACCTGGTCGATGTGTCCGGCGCCTCCGGACGCGATCCCGTGGAGGATTTCGAGGTGATTCTCGAGGAGCTGCGGCTGTTCGATCCGCGGGTGGCCGCCAAGCCGCAGATCGTGGCGGCCAACAAGATCGACGCGCTCGACGATCCGTCGCGCGTGGAGCGGCTGGAATCGCGCGTGCGGCAGCGGCGGCTGCCGTTCTTCCGCGTCTCTGGCGTGACGGGAGAAGGCGTAGACGAGCTCCTCGAAGCCGCCTGGCGGCAGGTCGCGGCCCGACGCACGGCCGCCGACCCGTCGCTGCTCGTCTTACCGAACGCATGACGCGGCAGCTGGGCGTACTGGGAGGCACCTTCGATCCGATCCATGTCGGCCATTTGGACGCCGCCGACGCGGCCCGATCCGCGCTGGCGCTCGACGAGGTGCTGTTCGTGCCCTCGCACGATCCGCCGCACCGGCCCATGGAGCCCCATGCGAACGCGTTTCACCGGTTTGCGCTCGTTGCGCTCGCCATCGACAACCTCCCGGGCTACCGGGTGTCGGACGTCGAGGCGCGCCGGCCAGGGAGCTCCTATACCTCGGACACACTGCGCGCGCTGCACGCCGCCGGCTGGCGCCCGTCCGAGTTGTTCTTCATCCTCGGCACCGATGCGTTTGCAGATATTGCCACCTGGCACGAGTTTCCCGGGGTGCTCGACGACGCCCACTTCGTGATCGTCGCACGTCCCGGCACGGCGATCGGCGGTGCGCTGGCCGGGACACCGGAGCTCCGGCAGCGAGTCAGGCCTCTCGACCGAGCGAACGACAGAGCCGGTAGAACCGCGATCTTTCTCGTCGAAGCTCGCACCCGCGACGTCTCGTCGACGACGGTTCGCGCGCGGCTGGCCGCACGGCAGCCGATTGACGATCTCGTTCCCCCCGCCGTGGCGCGGCACATCGCCGCCCACCGCCTCTACGTGGAAAGCAACTTGCATGGTCACAGCGAAAAAGTCCGGGGCACATAAGAGCCCGACCGCGCCGAAAGCGCCTGTGCGGGGGCCGTCGAAGCTGCCCCGCTCCGTCGTCGGCGCGGTGGACGCGGCCCGCGACAAGAAGGCGCTCGACGTCGTCGTGCTCGATCTGCGCAAGACCGGAGGGTTCACCGACTACTTCGTGGTCTGTACCGGCACGAACCCGAGGCAGATTCAGGCGATTGCGGACGCCGTGACCGAGACGCTGCGAACAGAGTTCGGCGAGCGGCCGGCCCTGGCGGAGGGAGTCAAGAAATCCGAATGGGTGTTGCTCGACTATTTCTCTTTCGTCGTGCACATCTTCGGCCGCGAGTGCCGCGCGTTCTACGACCTGGAGCGACTCTGGGGCAACGCAGCGCGACACGAGTTCTCAGATTAGGCCTGAACGCGCTCGTCGCGGCCACGCTCGCTCCGCACTGCGCCGCCTGTGCGGGGGTGCTCGACGCGCCGCTCGACGGGCCGGTCTGCTCCGCGTGCTGG
This sequence comes from Acidobacteria bacterium RIFCSPLOWO2_12_FULL_68_19, assembly GCA_001767525.1. GTDB lineage: Bacteria > Acidobacteriota > Vicinamibacteria > Vicinamibacterales > UBA2999 > MELF01. The sequence goes on from MELF01000017.1 coordinate 117,423, forward strand.
AACGCCGTCCGCCTCTGTACGCCCCCGTTCTGCCGCACGTGCGGTGACCCGCTTCCCTCCTGGCGCGCGGTGAGCCTCGCGCTGGAGCAGTGCGCGCGCTGCCGGCGTCGTCCGCCGCTCTTTCACGCCGGCCGCACGGCGGCTGAGTACGAGGGCGCGCTTCGAAACATCCTGCTGGCGTTCAAGTACGACGACCGCCGGGTGCTGGCGCGACCGCTCGGGGCGCTGCTGCGAAGGGCTGGCACGGAGGTGCTGCACGGCGCCGATTGCGTCGTACCGGTGCCGCTCCACGCCTGGCGCCGGCTCGGCCGCGGCTTCAATCAAGCCGACGCGCTGGCACGACACCTCGGAGCTCCGGTGGTGCGCGCGCTGTGGCGGATCCGCGCCACACCGCCGCAGACGGGGCTGACGGCGGCCGCGCGCCGGCTCAATGTGCGCGGAGCGTTCCGGATCTCGCCGCTCCTGTCGCGGCAGGCCCGCGAGCAATGGCTGGAGGCTCGCATCGTTGTGCTCGTCGACGACGTACGCACGACCGGAGCGACCCTGAACGCGTGCGCGGCCGCGCTCCAGCGCGCCGGGACCCGGGAAGTCCGGGTGCTGACGCTCGCCCGTGCCGCGCCGCTGGAGGTGGCCAAGAGCCGTGCGTCCGGCGCCTCATCGTAGACGGAGGGAGGACACCGCAGCCCAGACATCGGCCGCGACCGCGTCTCGGTCGCGGCCCGCTTCGACCCGGATCCAGCCATCCGCCGCCTGCCGCAGGTAGCTGTCGCGCACGCGCTCCAGGAGCGACAGGTCCTGTTCGTAGCGATCGCGATTGTGGCGCTTACGCCCTGCCGACACGTCCGGCGAAATATCGAGCAGGATCGTGACGTCGGGCTGCGGCAGATACTGTTGAACGGTCGTCAGCCAGCGCGGATCCAGGCCCTGGGCCTCGCCGTACGCCACGCTCGACGCCAGATAGCGGTCGCACACGACGATGGTGCCCGCCGCGCAGGCGGCGGCGATCTCTCCCTTCCACTCGTACCGGTTGGCAACGTAGAGCAGTTGCATCACGTCCGGCGTGTAGTGCCGCTCGCCCCGCAGTGCGCGCCCGATCTCGGCCCCGATCGCCGTGTCGTAGTCCGGAAACGACAGCAGACGCACGGTGCGCCCCAGGGCCGCGAGGCGATCGAGCAGCAGTGCGGCCTGGGTCTGCTTGCCGCTCTGATCGAGCCCCTCGAAGGCAATCAGCAGCCCCTGCATCTCACGACTCGAGCGCCAGCACGTCGTCGATCGTCTGGCGGCGGCGAATCACGCTCCACCGGCCCTCGTCGACGAGCACTTCGGCCGGCAGCAGGTGACGGTTGTAGTTGGACGCCATCACCGAGCCGTACGCGCCGGCGTCGAGAATCGCCACCAGGTCGTCCACCTCGAGGGGCGGCAGCACGCGGCCGCGCGCGAAGACGTCGCTGCTCTCGCAGATCGGCCCGACCACGTCCCAGGGCGCTTCCGGCGCCGGCCGGAGGTGCACCGGCACGATGCGGTGGTACGACCCGTACAAGGCGGGGCGAATCAGCTCACCCATGCCCGCGTCGAGCACCGCACACTGACGTCCGTCCGGATACCGCTTGGTGTCGACCACACGCGCCACGAGCGCGCCGGCGCGCCCGATAATGGCGCGCCCGGGCTCGAGCAGGACCGGGAGGCCGAGGGGCCGGAGCTCCGGCACCACCGCTTCGGCGTATTCGATCGGGCCGATCATCGGCCGGCCCTCGTACGGGATGCCGAGGCCGCCGCCCACATCGACGTGCTCGAGCCGAATGCCGTCCTCTCGCAGCTCCGACGCCAGCGCCGCAAGCGTCCGGGCCGCTCTTCGCAGCGGCTCGACGCTGGTGATCTGCGATCCGATGTGGACGTGGACGCCGACAAGTCGCAACCCGGGACACCGACGCCGTTCGCGATAGATTGCGCGCGCGTCCTCGAGTGGCGCGCCGAACTTGTTGACCTTCAGGCCGGTGGAGATGTTCGGGTGGCTGCCGGCGTCGATGTCCGGATTCACCCGCAGCGCCACCCGCGCCTCGCGCCCCGCTGCGACCGCCCGAGCGGCGATCCGGTCGAGCTCGCCGGGCGATTCGGCATTGATCACGCCGACGCCGATCGCGATGGCGTGCTCGATCTCGTCACGGGTCTTGCCGACGCCGGTGAACACGATGTCGTGCGGCGCGTACCCGGCGCGCAGCGCGATCTCGATCTCGCCCCCGGAGTTCGCATCGACCTTGCTGCCGATCGCCCGCAGCAGCCGCACGATCGCGAGCGTCGAGTTCGCCTTCAGCGCGTAATGGATGGCGTGTGGACACGGTGCGAACGCCTGGTCGATGGCGCGATACGCGTCGCGAATGGCGCGGGCGTCGTAGATGTACAGCGGAGTGCGGGTGCGTTCGATGATCGCGGCGACGCTCACGCCACCGCACGTGAGGTCATCGCCGACGTGAGTGAACGGTTGGTGCACGAGCGTTCGCATGTTATCATGCGCGCATCGAGCGCCCGTTGCGCATGCAGCAGGCCGGCGTGAACCTCACCACCGATCGCGAGCAGGGAGTCTCCATCGTGCACGTCAACGAGACGCGCCTGCTGTACCCGCTGCTCTCCGAGTTCGCCAGCAGCATCATCTCCCTCATCAGTTCGGGCGAATGCCGACTGCTGATCGATCTCTCGACCGTCACCTACGTCGACAGCGCGGCCATCGGCTGCCTGATGGATCTCTCCCGTGAGGCAACGGCCGCGGGCGGCAGCCTGAAGCTGGCCGGCGTGCAGAAGCGCGTGGAGACGATGCTGACGATGACAGGGGCGCACGGCGTGCTCGAGGTCCATCCGGACGAGCCGTCGGCGATCAGGAGCTTCGGACCGAACTAGGCGCGCGCGACGCCCTTGACGGGCAGCATGACGGGAGACGACGGCGCGGCCGCCGGCGCCTCGACGAGCGTCCACGCCTCGGCATCCTCCAGCACCCGCGCCGCAAACGCCGTGTGCAGCGCATGCCCGCCACGGTGCGCGATCAGATGGCCGATGATCGGATGGCCCACCAGCGCCATGTCGCCGATCGCGTCGAGGATCTTGTGGCGGACGAATTCGTCCTCGAAGCGCAGCGCGTTGTTGAGGACGCCGGTATCGCCGATGACGATCGCGTTCTCCAGCGAGCCGCCGAGCGCCAGCCCGTGCTGCCGCATCATCTCCACGTCCTCGAGGAACCCGAACGTGCGGGCGGGCGCGATCTCCTCCACGAACGACTCCTCGGTCATGCGGATCGTCCGCGACTGGTGGCGCAGCAGCGGATGGTCGAAGGCGATGCTGTAGGTCACCTTCAAATGGTCCGAGGGGTAGAGCGCGATGCGCTTGTCGCCGTGAGAGAGAGAAATCGGCCGGAGCACCTTGAGATAGCGGCGCGGCGCGGGCAGCGACTTCATCCCCGCCTCGTGAATCAGGTAGACGAACGGGGCGGCGCTGCCGTCCATGATCGGCACTTCCGGGGAGTTCAGCTCCACAACCGCGTTGTCGACGCCAAGGCTGACGAACGCGGCCAGCAGATGCTCCACCGTATCGACCGTGACCGCGTCGCGCATCAGGCCGGTGGCATGGTCGATGCCGCCGACGTGCGTGACGATCGCGGGAATCTCGAGGCCGCCCAGATCGGAGCGGCGGAAGCGAATGCCGCTGTTGGAAGAAGCCGGTTTCAGCGAGAGCGTGACCTTGTTGCCCGAGTGGAGGCCAATTCCTGCGCAGGAGATAGGGCGGCGAAGCGTCCGTTGAGCGTGCATCAGACTTCCTGGCCGTCAGCCACGAAGGTTTTCCCGGCAGAAGCAATCACAGTGCCGAGCTGTGCTATTTCCGGAAAGCTATCTAACTGCTTTCCAATGAGTCTATTGCGGTATGAGACGCCACGCGCTCGAAGGATTGGTGTTCGAGGTTGTTGTATTGCAGCCACAACGCCAACGCCGTTAAGTGTGGCAAGTTTACCACACTATCGGGCGAGCAGAGACTGGAGAAACGCTCCCGTCGCGGACTTCGGGTTGCCCGCCACCTCCTCGGGCGTGCCGGTCGCGACGACCTGGCCGCCGGCAGCTCCCCCCTCGGGCCCCAGATCGATCACATGGTCGGCCGACCGGATCACGTCGAGATTGTGCTCGATGACGACCACCGTGTTCCCCTGATCGACCAGCTTGTTGAGGACGTCGAGCAGCTTGCGCGTATCCTCGAAATGCAGCCCGGTGGTCGGCTCGTCGAGGATGAAGAGCGTGCGTCCGGTGCCCCGCCGCGAGAGCTCGCGGGCCAGCTTCACACGCTGCGCCTCGCCGCCGCTGAGCGTCGTCGCCGACTGTCCCAGCTCGATGTAGCCGAGCCCCACGTCCTGCAGCGTGCGCAGCCTGGTGGCAATCGGCGGTATGTTCTCGAGGAGCGGCAGCGCCTGATCGACCGTCAGCTCCAGCGCTTCGGCAATCGACTTGCCGCGGTAGTGCACTTCGAGGGTCTCGCGGTTGTAGCGACGGCCCTTGCACTGCTCGCACGTGACGTAGACGTCGGGCAGGAAGTGCATTTCGATCGCGATGACTCCGTCCCCCTGGCACGCCTCGCAGCGTCCTCCCTTGACGTTGAAGGAAAAGCGGCCCGGCTTGAAGCCGCGCGTCTTCGCCTCGGGCATCATGGCGAAGAGGTCGCGGATGAACGTGAACATGCCCGTATAGGTCGCCGGATTCGAGCGCGGGGTCCGGCCGATGGGCGACTGATCGATCTCGATCACCTTGTCGATGAGCTCCGCTCCTTCGATGCGATCGTGGGGTCCCGGGTCCGCCGAGGCGCGGTAGATGGTGCGCGCCAGCGCGCGATACAGGATGTCGTTGACGAGCGTCGACTTGCCGGATCCGCTCACGCCCGTCACGGCTGTGAGCGTCCCGAGGGGAATCGCCACGTCGATGTTCTTGAGGTTGTTGGCGCGGGCGCCGCGGATGACGATGCCGCCCCGGAGCGCCGGCCGGCGGGCGTTCGGTGTCGGAATGGAGCGCTCGCCCCGCAGATAGGCGCCGGTCAACGATCCGTCGCCACAGTTCAGCAGATCAGCCGGCGACCCCTGGAAGATGACGTGGCCGCCGTGCTCGCCGGCGCCCGGCCCGAGATCGACCACGTAGTCGGCCGTGCGGATCGTCTCCTCGTCGTGTTCGACGACAACGACCGTGTTGCCGAGGTCGCGCAGACGGACGAGCGTGGAGAGCAGCTTCCGATTGTCGCGCTGATGCAGGCCGATCGACGGCTCGTCGAGGATGTAGAGGACCCCCGACAGGTTCGCGCCGATCTGGGTGGCGAGCCGGATCCGCTGCCCTTCGCCGCCGGACAGCGTCGCCGCGCTGCGGTTCAGCGTGAGGTAGCCGACGCCGACGTCGTGCAGGAAGCAGAGGCGCTCCCGGATCTCGCGCAGGACACGCCCTGCGACGAGCCCCTCCCGTTCGCTCAGGTCGAACCGCTCGAAGACGTTCAGCGCCTCGCTGATCGGCAGGGTGACGTAGTCGGCGATGCCGCGCCCCTTGACGCGCACGGCGAGGCTCTGCGGCTTGAGCCGCTGCCCGCGGCACGACGGGCACTCGCGCAGCATCCGAAACGGTTCGAGGTCCTCCTGCACGATCCACGACCCCTGCTCGTACCGGCGGCGCAGGTTCGGGATGATCCCCTCGAAGTCCTTGCCGAACGGGTCGAGGTCGGCCTCGCGAGGCCGCCGGCGGAGGCGCGGGAGATCGAGGTCGTCGGCGATCTCCTCTTCCTCCTCGGCGCCGGACGCGGCGGCGCGGCTCCCACCGTCGCCGACCCCGGGGCGGGCCAGTCGGCGAGCCGACCCGGGGCCGACGAGCAGCAGGTCGCGATGCTTCTTCGGGAGCTTCGCGAACGGGACCTCCGGATCGACGCCGTATGCGCGAGCGATCGACAGAATGGCCTCCCGGACCAGCCTGCGATCGCCGCGTGCCCACGGCGCAATCGCACCCTCCAACAGCGACTTCGATTCGTCGGGGACGACGAGCCGCGGATCGAAGTCGTAGGTGGCGCCGAGTCCCTGGCAGTCGGGACACGCGCCGTGCGACGAGTTGAACGAGAACGCCCGCGGCGTCATCTCCGGCATCGAGATCCCGCAGTCGATGCAGGCCAGACGGCGCGAGAAGAGCCGGTCGCCCAGCTCGTGGGCATTGATGACGACGACCTCGTTGGCGAGATCGAGGGCGACCTCGAGCGAGCCCGCGAGCCGGCGCTCGATGCCCGAGCGCACGATCAGCCGATCCACGACGACCTCGATCGTATGATTGCGCCGCCGATCGAGACGGATGTCCTCGTCGAGCGTCCGGAACTGCCCGTCGACGCGCGCCTTGGTGAACCCGCGCTGCCGGAGCGCCTGCAGTTCCTTCCTGAACTCGCCCTTGCGGCCCCGCACTACCGGCGCGAGCACGTTGATGCGCGCGTCCTGTGGATAGAGCATCACGAGATCGAGAATCCGCTCGAGCGACTGCGCCGCGATCTCGCGCCGGCACCGGTAGCAGTGCGGCACGCCGATGTTGGCGAAGAGCAGCCGCAGGTAGTCGTAGATCTCGGTGACGGTGCCGACCGTCGATCGAGGATTCGATCCCGTGGTCTTCTGCTCGATGGAGATGGCCGGCGAGAGCCCGTCGATGAGGTCGACGTCCGGCTTCTCCATCTGGTCGAGGAACTGGCGCGCGTACGCCGACAGCGATTCCACGTATCGCCGCTGCCCTTCCGCGTAGATCGTGTCGAACGCCAGCGACGACTTGCCCGACCCCGACAGGCCGGTGATCACGACGATCCGGTCGCGCGGAAGGTCGACGTCGATGTTCTTGAGGTTGTGGACACGGGCGCCGCGCACCGCAATCCAGTCGTGCGCCATACCTGCCTTGCCGGGACTTCCTCGGGTTGTCGAAACGTCCATCTTACCCCGGCGGGTCCAGAAGGACCCGCCCTGCAACATGCTGTAGCCCTCAGCACTCCCTGTAGGCCGGGTCCTTTCGGACCCGGCGAAGTCGCCGAAGGCGGCTGTGGCGGCGCCCGTAGGAAACATAGATGACGCTCCCGACGGCGAGCCAGACCCCGAACCGCTCCCACGCCTGGCGCGGCAGCCCGATCATCACGAAGAGGCAGGCGGCGACGCCCAGAGGCGCAACGATCCAGACGAGCGGCACCGTGAACGGCCGCGGCCGCTCGGGCTCGGCGACGCGCAGGACCAGCACGCCGCCGCAGACGAGCGCAAACGCAAACAGCGTCCCGATATTGGTGAGATCGTACGTCTCGGCCGCGTCGCCGACGAGCGAGGCGACGGCGACGAGCACGCCCGTGACGAGCGTGGTCGTGTGCGGAACGCGTGTTCGCGAATCGACGCGGGCCGCCCACGCGGGGAGCAGTCCGTCTCGCGCCATCGCGAAGAAGATGCGCGGTTGCCCGTACTGGAACACGAGCAGCACCGCCGACATGGACACGACGGCGCCGAGCGCCACGAGCCACCCGACGCCGGAATAGCCCGTCAGCTCGAGCGCGCGCGCCAGCGGGTCGGCCACCGCCAGATCCGAAGACGGCACCATCCCCGTGAGCACCGCGCCGACGACGACGTAGATCACGGTGCAGACGGCGAGCCCGCCGATGATCCCGATCGGAAGGTTTCGCTGCGGGTTCCGCGTCTCCTCGGCGGCGGTGGAAATCGCGTCGAAGCCGATATAGGCGAAGAAGACGATCGCCGCGCCCTGGTGGACGCCGGTGAAGCCGTTCGGCGCAAAAGGCGCGTAGTTGGCCGGGTCGATGTTCATCAGGCCGACCGCCACGAAGAGGCCGAGCGCGACCAGCTTGATGACGACCATCACGTTGTTGGCCGTCGAGCTCTCGCGCGCGCCGCGCAGCAGCAACCACGTGACGGCCATGACGATCGCACATGCCGGCAGGTTCACCAGCACCGGCTGGCCGGCCAGGCGCGGAGCGGTGTCGAGCAGGCCGTGCACGGCCGGGTCGGCGCTGAGGAGCGCGGTCCGGTATCCCGTGGTGAGCCAGCCGGGCGGGTCGATGCCGATTCCTCTCACCAGCGTCGTGAAATAGTCGCCCCAGGAGATCGCCACGGCGACGTTCCCGACGGCATACTCGAGGATCAAATCCCAGCCGATGATCCAGGCGACGAGCTCGCCGAGCGTGGCGTAGGCGTACGCGTACGCGCTGCCCGCCTGCGGGATCATGGCGGCCAGCTCCGCGTAGCAGAGCGCCGCCAGCGCGCAGGCGCCGCCGAGCAGGACGAACGAGAAGACGAGGGCAGGTCCGGCGCCGTACCGAATCACGTCGCCGCCAGGTCCGATCTGGCCCGCCGCCGCCGTGCCGATGGCGCCGAAGATCCCGGCGCCGATCACGGCGCCGATGGCCAGCATCACGAGGTCGCCGGCGCCGAGCACACGCTTCAGCGAATGCGCGTCATCGGAGGGAGGCTGCAGGTCGGCAATCGGCTTGCGCGCGAACAGCTGTGACATGAGCGCTCCAGCGACCGCCTACTACCTACCGCCTACCACCTACCGCCTACCGCCTACCACCTACCGCCTACCGCCTACCACCTACCGCCTACCGCCTACCACCTACCGCCTACCGCCTACCGCCTAGTCGAACCGATACGCCGTATCGTTCGACGTAACGACCGTCTCGCCGTTCGGGCCGAACGTAACCGCCACGAGCGTGCCGCCCGAAATCACCAGTTCCGGCGCACGGTCGAGATCGGCGAAGCGGTACACGCCGCTCGCGCCCGCCAGCGCGTCGACGACGTGGAGCGTGCCGTCGGTCGCGAACGCGAGGCCTTGCGGCCGCCCCAGCGGGCACGGCAACGTCCGCACCTCGCCGTCGCGGGTAATGCGGTAGATGTAGTCGTAGGCGTTGAGCGTCGGCGCCGTGACGAACAGCTCCCGCTCGGCGCTCATGGCCAGGTGAAAGGCCGCGACGCTCGACGGCACCATCGCAAACGGGCTGGCGTGTCCGTCGCGCACGCGAAGGATCGTGCCCGACCGATCTCCCACGTACATCCACCCCTCATCGTCAAAGGCGATGCCGCAGGCGACGCCAAGATCGCTGGCCACCTGCTCGTGCGACCCGTTGTCGGCGACGCGGTAGACCGCCCCTTCGAAGCGGCTCGACACGTACAGGTGGCCGTCGGGACCGAAGGCGAGCGACGTGGCGTTGACGATTCCAGAGGCGAACGACTCCCGCGTGCCGTCGGGCGTGACGCGGAAGATGGAGACCGGCGATTCCTGGCCGCGCGATCCACTGTAGGTGACGTACAGATTCCCGCCGGAATCGAAGACCGGGTTGTCGACCTGGTGCAGTCCCGTGGCCCAGCGTGCGCCGACGGCGACGTAGGCGGTCTGGAGCGGCACGCCGGGAACCTTCAACTCGGTGCGGCCGCCATCCACCTCGGGCGGGACCGTGACGACCAGACGCGTCGACGAGGCGAACGAGACGCGCGCCGGGACGTCGCCAAGCGTGACCGTGGAGAGCGCGTCAGCGTGAAAATCGGCGCCGTGAATCGTAATCCGTCCGCCCTCCACCACGCGCAGCGGGTGAACGGACCTGATGGTGGGCACGAGGCAATCGTAACCCTAGGTATCGTCTTCCAGCTCGACGTTCCAGTAGAGGTAGTCGCGCCAGCTCTCGGGCGCGTTGCGCAGACCGATGGTGATGCGGATCGCCGGTGCAGAATCCGGGCGCCGCGGCGCGCGCAGCAGCCTCAGTCCCGCTTCCTGCGGCGTGCGCCCGCCCTTCTGGCGGTTGCACGAAATGCAACAGGTGACGATGTTCTCCCAGTCCTTGCGGCCGCCCTGTGCCACCGGCACCACGTGGTCGAAGGTCAACTCCGCCGTCGACAGCGTCTCGTTGCAGTACTGGCACGTGTAGTTGTCCCGCGCGTAGATATTGGCGCGGGAGAACGGGACGTAATCGAACCGGCGTCTGATCTTGACAAAGCGGAGGAGGCGGATGACCGAGGGCAGCTTGAAGCTGAAGGACACCGCCCTTACCTCGCGGTCGTGAACGGCGATCACCTCCACCTTGCCCTGGCACCAGAGCGTGACCGCCTTTTGCCAGTGAACGACCTTGAGAGGCTCGTACGACGCGTTCAGAAGGAGCGTCTGCTCCATGTTCCCGCTTCATGATAACCGGTGCTCTTGGGGCTGTCCAGATTGCCGGGCGTAGAAGACTAGTGAACTCAGCGACTTACGCCGATATCACCAGCGTGACCATCCGGGTGCTCGTCGTGCTGCTGGCTGTGACGAGCGGCGCCTGCGCCGCGCGCAGCGGCGTTCCCCGCCCGTTCCCGGGCGCGGCAACGCCGCCCGGTGCGGCTGAGGTCCCGCCCGAGCGGGTCGAGGCGCCCGCCCCGCCGCCGGCGGCGGACGTGCCCGCTGCAGAAGGGACGTTCGCCGGCGTCATTCGCACGGCGCTGGGGTTTCTCGGGGTCCCCTACCGAAACGGCGGCAGCGACCCGACCGGTTTCGACTGCAGCGGCTTCGTGCAGTGGGTGTTCGGGCGACACGGGCTGGCGCTCCCGCGGGAGGTCCGCGATCAGTATCGCGTCGGACGCGACGTCGATCTGGACGAGGTCCGTGCAGGCGATCTGCTCTTCTTCCAGACCGTCACCCGCGGCGCGTCGCACGTCGGGATTGCGCTCGGCCACGGCCGGTTCGTCCACGCGCCGAGCTCGCGCGGCGTCGTACGCGTGGAGCCATACTCGGCGTCGTACTGGGCGCGGCGGTTCGTCGGCGCGCGGCGGGTGGAAGAAGTCAGGAACGCGGAAAGAGTCCAAGCCCCCATCGCACCGAGGGTCTTTCCCGGATCGATTCGGTCGGCACGCTGAGGACGAGACTGCGGACCCGAACTGCGCGGCCTGGCAGATCCGGTCGCGCGTAACCCGGCGCGACGTGCTGCGGAGGCACTCACGCACGACGTCCTCTTGTCTTACGGCGCCGGTGGGGACGGTGTCTCAGACGACGGATCCGGGAACGGATCCGATTCCGATGCCGGCGGTAACGCCGGCTCAGCAGGAAGACCCTCTCGAGCGGTGGCGTCAGCGACCGGGTCGGCTGCCGCCTCCCCCGGCGCGAGCGTATCGCCGAACGGCCCCTCGGGAGCCGCCGCCACGAGCGGCACCGGCGCAGGGGGTGTCACCTCACCCATCCGGCTCAGAATGAGCCGCTGGCGCCGATACAACCGCGCTGACGGACGGGCGGGATTGAGCACGCGCGGATTGACGATGGCGCCGGCCAGGAGCGCCGCCTGGTCCCGGGAGAGCGCCGAGGCGGGCACCCCGAAATAGGTGCGCGCGGCCGCTTCCGCGCCCCAGATGCCGTCGCCCCATTCGATGGCGTTCAGATAGATTTCGAAGATGCGCGCCTTCGGGAGCGCCGCCTCCAGCCGTCGCGCGATGATCAGCTCGCGGAGCTTTCGGAGCGGATCGCGCGAGGGCGAGAGGTACAGGTTCTTGGCGAGCTGCTGCGTGATGGTGCTCGCGCCGCGCACGGCCCGCCCTTGTTCCCAATTGACGCGCATCGACTCGCGGAGCTCGTCATAGTCCACGCCTTCGTGATCCCAGAACGCGGCGTCCTCGGCCACCAGCACCGCGCGCTTCAGCGCGGGCGAGATGTGCGAGTAGGGCACCCAGCGCTGCACGCGGCGGACGGTTCGCCCCTCGCGCGCTCCCTCGGCGGCGCGCAGCTCCATGAAGGCGGTCGTCGAAGGATTCGTCTTCGCCAGCACGCGGACGTCGGGCAGCGTCAGGTACGCGTAGACGAGCAGACCGAATCCGGCTGCGGTGGCAGTCGCGAGCGCGCGAAGGAGTCGACGTTTCGTCATATGCGTCGCGGCGGGCCCACCAGGACTCGTCCTACCCTCTCACGACGATCTTGATGCGGCTGCCCACCCGCGGCTGCGAGGCGGGGGCCGCGTTGTTCATCACGGCGAGCGTAGCCGGCTTGATGGCGCCGCCGGCGCGCTCGGCCATCGACGCCCAGGTGTCTCCCTCGCGCACGACGTAGAAGTCGACGCGATCGGGGCGGATCCCTTCGGCTTCGGCGGCCGAAAGCGTCCGGAAGGAGCGGATGCTCGTGGCAAAGGCGGAGTCGGCCTGCTCGAACAGGCGCGACGACGTGAGACCGGCCACCAGGAACACCTTGTTGTCGTACGCGATGTGCGCCGCGCGCGTGGCCACCACGCCGAGCCCCTCCACCTGGCCCTGATACACCCCGACGAACGCATCGAGGCCGTTGATCGTCGTCCGGCTGCCCTGTACCGCCCGGAACCCGGACCGGCTCATGGCGTTCATGGCGATTTCCTCGATATTCCGCCCGCGCGGCTGCTCGACGAGCTGCAGGAGCATGAACACGTCCGCGCCGGGCGCCATGGCCAGAACCTGCTGCGGACTGTTCTGAATCTCCCAGCCGCTCGGAAACTCGATCCGGAATCGCAGGACCGGATGCAGGAACGCGTCTCCCCGGACGACTCCCTGCTCCGGATTGTCGCCAAACACGATGCCGTCGATGCGCTGGAGGAAGGCGTCGCGGTTGGTCGAGAAGTCGCCGCCCGCGGCCTTGAGCTGCCGCACGACCGGCTGAATCTCGTCCACTCTCGACAGCGGCTCGGGATGCGTCGACAGCCACCCCGGGATGCCGCGGCGGTCGCCCGCCGCCTCGTCGAGCCGCCCGAGGGTGGACAGGAACGCCGGCACGGCCGCCGGGTCCCACCCGAGCCGCGACTCGTACCGGGCGCCCAGCTCATCGGACTGCAGCTCGTCGTCCCGCCCGTACTTCAGGAAGAGGACGCCGAGCGCCTGCGTCGACAGGTCGCCGAAGGGGCGCGCCGCGGGCACGAAGATACTGAGCGCGGTCAGGCCGACCAGCCCGCTGATCTGCCGCGTGTACTGCTGCGCCGAGTGCCGCGCCGTGACGTGGCCGATCTCGTGGCCGAGGACGCCGGCGAGCTCCGCCTCGTCGTCGAGGAACGGCATGATGCCGCGCGTGACGTAGATGGCGCCGCCCGGCACGGCAAAGGCGTTGACGACCGGCACGTCGACGACGGTGAAGCGCCACGGAAGGTGCGCCCGTTCGGAGATCTTCGCCATGCGCCAGCCGATCTCGCTGACGTAGCGCTGGAGCTCGGGGTCGTTGTAGACACCCATCTCCGCCTTGATCTGCGGCTCCGATTCGTTGGCGATGGCGATCTCCTGCGCCTCGCTCATGAACGAGAGCTCGCGGCGGCCGGTCACCGGGTTGGTGGCGCAGGCGGCGGCGATCGTCAGGAGCAGGGACGCCCAAATCGCTGCGCGGAGTGCCATCTCGCGTTACGTGCCCACCATCTGCTCGAGCAGGCCCAGTGCCGTCAGCCGGGACCGGAGCAGCTCGATCGTCTGCGGCGCGACCGGCCGGAGCGGCGGCCGCGGAGGCCCGCCGGCATATCCGAGGAGATCCATCGCGGCCTTGAGCCCGGGCACGCCGTACTGCGCGCCGATGGCCCGGCCGAGCGGCATCAGGCGGCTCTGGAGCGCGCGCGCCTCCTCGACGCGCCGCTCGCGCACGAGCGCGACCATCTGGACGCACGCATCGGGAGCGAGCGCCGCCAAGGCGAGAATCGCGCCGTCGCACCCGAGCGCGAGCGCCGGGAACAGCGTCGCGGCCGACCCGGCCAGAACGGTGAACTCGTCCGGCGTGCGCGCGATGTCATCGGCCATCTGCGGCAGGTCGCTCCCCGACTCCTTCATGCCGACGATGTTCGGATGGGTGGCGAGCGTCGCGACGGCGTCGGGCAGCAGGTTCACGCCGGTGTACATCGTCACGTTGTAGAGGAGCAGGGGCACGGGCGACGCGTCGGCCACCTCGAAATAGTGCCGCACGAACACGTCGGTCGTCATCTGCGACTTGAAGAACGACGGCGTTCGCACGAGCGCCGCGTCAGCGCCCAGCGCGGCGGCCCGCCTGGTCGCCGCGATCGTCGCCTTCGTCGACTCCCGGCCGGTCCCGACGATCATCGGCCGTTCGGCGGGCATACCGCTGCGGACGATCGCGACCACGCGGTCGGCTTCGTCATCGTCGAGCTGCGGCGCTTCGCCGTTGGAGCCGAGTACGACGAGCCCCGTGAGCGGCGTGCGCATCCAGCGCGCCACGTTGGCGCAGAGTCCCTGCTCGTCGACGGTGTCGTCGCTCCGGAACGGGGTGGCGATCGGCGTGAACACGCCGGTGAATCGCTTCATCCCGTGTTCATTATCGTTCACGGCGCCTCACGGCTCCAATTGTACCGGGGCGCGGCCTCGGCCCTGCACCACGAGGTTGACGCCGAGCACGACGACGAAGATGGCGGCAGCCGGGGCCAGCATCCACGGCGCCCGCCCCAGCAGCGACACGTTGGCGGCGTCCTGCAGCATCGTGCCCCAGGTCGGCACCGGATCCGGAAACCCGAGGCCGACAAACGAGAGCGTCGCTTCCGCGAGGACGAATGCGGGAAGCAGCAGCGTCGCCTGCACCGCCAGATAGCCCACGGTCGAGGGGAGCAGGTGCCGCGCGAGCATCCGCCAGGGTCCGGCGCCGAGGGCGTGGCCGGCGGCCACGTACTCGCGCTCGCGCTCGGAGGCGACGATGGCGCGGACGCCGCGGGCGACGATCGGCCAGCCGAGCAGCGCAAAGATGACGAGGAGCAGCCCGAAGACGGCAGCGGGCGACAGCACGAGCGGCATCGCCGCCCGCAGGGCGAGCGCCACGTACATCGCAGGGAGCACCAGGACGAACTCGGTCAGCCTCGAGAGCAGATCGTCGACGCGCCCGCCCGCGTAGCCGGCGATGCCGCCGATGAGCGCGCCCACCACGAGCGCGGCCAGCGTCGCCAGGACGGCGAGGGCGAGCGAGGTTCGCGCGCCGTACACCAGCCGCGAGAAGATATCGCGTCCGAACGCGTCGGCGCCAAGCAGGAGCAGCGGTCCGCCGGCGGCTTCCGGTACCGTCACCAGGCGGCCCGCCGTGAACCACTGGAGCTGAATCGGTCGGCTCACGTTCTCTTCGAAACGCCGCTCCAGCCGGCTCATGAGGCGCCGCTCGTAGATGAACGGCCGTCGTAGGCCCGCGTCGATGACGTGCACGGGCGTCGGCGGCGCGTACAGCGCGTCGGCAAAGCTCCGGTCGGGTGGGTTCGGGGCCAGCCACGGCGCCGCCACCGCCATCACGACCACCACGCCGAGCAGCCACCGGCCAGCGCGGGTCATGGTGCGCCCTGTTCGCGAACTCGCGGGTCCGCGGCCGCCAGCAGCAGATCGCCGACCAGGCTTCCGGCGGCCAGGAAGGCGCCGCCCGCGGCCGCGCATCCGGCCACCAGATAGATGTCGCGGGCGCGCAGCGCTTCGTAGGTGAGGCGTCCCAGTCCCGGCCAGGCGGTCACGAACTCCACGACGAACGACCCCGACAGCAGCGCCCCGACGGCGATTCCGTAGACCCCGCAGATCGGACGCAGCGACACGCGCCAGGCGTGGCGCACGATGATGTCGCGCGGCGCCACTCCGCGCGCGGCGGCGGCCACGATGAACGGCTGCTCGAGCGCCTCGGCCATCGACTGCGCCTGCAGGCGCTCGAACGTGGCGGCAATCGGCAGCGCAAGCGCCAGAGCAGGCACGGGCAGATGGGCCGCGACATCGGTCAGCCAGGTGGACCAGCCGCCGTCGAGCGCGTCGACGGAGGTCATGCCGCCGGCGGGGAACCAGCGCGTCGTGGCCGCCAGGAACACGAAGAGGAGCGAGGTCAGCAGCGGAGGCGCCGACAGGCAGACGAGCGACACGCCGCGGATCAGCCCGGCGCCGGCGCCGCCGCTGCCCGAGAGCATGCCGAGCGGGATACCGAGCGCGGTGGCAACGAGGAGCGCTGCGGCGGCCAGCACCGCCGTGTTGACGGCGGCGCCGCCGAGGAGTTCGCGAACCGGACGGTTGTACAGGAAGGAGTCGCCGAAGTCGAAGCGGGCGGCACGCGAAGACCAGCGCAGCCACTGCTCGGCAGCGCCGCGGTCGAGATCGAAGCGGGCACGGGTGCCGGCCACCTCGGCAGCGGGTGCGAACGGCCCGAGCTGAGCGGTGACGTCGCCGGGCGCCAGCCGCGTCAGCAGCAGCGCCGACGACGAAACTACGATGACGAGGGCGAATGCGAAGAGCAGACGACGAGCGAGAAAGGCAATCAACGCGTCACGCCGAGCCTGTCGGCGTTCCACAGCACGGGCGGCCGCTGCACCGTCGGGACGACGCCGCGCAGCCGCGGGCTGTGCGCATAGTACAGGCGGGGGGCCGCAAAGTACAGCACGGGCACGTTCTCGGCCAGGATCTGCTGCACCAGGTTGAACTGCTGGAGGCGGCGCTCGAAATCGAGCGACGCGGCCTGCTCGAGCATCAGCGTGTCGATGCGCCGCTCCCACTCGCTCGCCGGCGTCCGCTGCCCGATGTTCCAGAGGTGCGCCGAACCGGAGCTGAGCCAGAAATCGAGGTTCCCCGCCGGATCGAGGTCGGTCGCGAGCGGCCGGTAGTAGACGGCGTCGTAGTCGCAGGCCAGCAGGCGCTCGATTAGCGCGCCGAACTCCAGCGGCACGATGTCGAGCACGATCCCGATACGCATCAGCTCGTCCCGCAGCACCGCGGCACCGCGCTCGTACCAGCCGATGCCGCGCTGCGTCAGCACCGTAAAACGCGCTTCGACGCCCTCAGCGGTCTTCCGCACGCCGCTCGGGTCGCGCTTCCGCAGGCCGAGGTCATCGAGGAGGCGGCCCGCCAGCTCGTCGTCGTGAGCGTACCGGGGCACGTCGGGCCAGAACCATTGAGGATTGCCTGGCGTGACCGGTCCCCAGGCCGGCACCGCAGCCCCGAGAAAGACGGTCTCGACGAACGCGTCGCGGTCCACGGCGTGGGAAATCGCCTGCCGGAACTCTCGCCGCTGCACAACGGCAAACAGCGGATTCTTCCCCTTCACCTCAGGCTTCAGGCAGAACCAGAAGGCGTCGGCGTCGGGACCGACGCCGAGCTCGATAAGCCGGAGCCGGCCCTGGTCCTCCGCCTCGCGGACCGGCACGTAGTCCTCTGGCCTGAGTTCGCTCGAAGTCAGGTCGAGCTCGCCCGCCTGCAGCCGCAGCAGCTCGGCGTTCTGCTCGGGGATGATTTCCAGGACGATCCGATCGAGATACGGCAGGGCACTGCCGTCCTCGGCGCGGCGCCAGTAGCGCGGGTTGCGATCCAGCACGACCCGCTGTCCCGGCTGGTACTCGCGGACGATGAACGGACCGGTACCGACAATGTCGGCGGGCGGCGTGCTGGCATTCCAGGCCGACGCGAACGTGCCGCCGGCGAGCGCCGCTTCGAGTTTGTGCTTCGGCAGGATGGGAAGATTGTCGAGCAGGCGGAGCCCCGGACCGGACGGCGCCGCGTAGGTCAGGACCACCGTCTGTGGATCCGGCGCCCTGGCGCGAATCGGCTGGCCGCCCACTGTCAGGCTGCTGGCGATGACGCTCCGAGCCTTCCCGTCGAACACCGCCTGGAACGAGAAAAGCACGTCGGCGGAGGTGAACGGCGCGCCGTCGGACCAGGTGACGCCGCTCCGCAGATGCAGCGTGTGCGTGCGGCCGTCGGCGCTCGACTCCCACTTCTCGGCCAGCCACGGTTCCAGCTCGTAGGTGGCGCGGTTGATGCGCGCGAGCCGTCCCTGCGTCAGGATCGTGAGCAACTCGGTCACCTGGTCGCGGGACACGAAGCGATTGAACGAGCGGGGCTCCGCGCGAACCGACGCCACGATCTGCCCGCCGCGCTGGATCGTCGGGGGGGGCGGAGCGTCGCTGGGCCGCAAACGAAACACGAGGACAGCCGCGGCGAGCACCGCCGCGGCCGCCAGCATCAGCCTGAGGCGAGTCGGTGTAATACGCAGGTTGCTGTCACCCTGGCCAATTTCTTGGCCGTCCTCACAAATCGTGCGAATTTCAACACATCAGTGTACAGGCTGCACGCCGCTGCGCGGACCACGGCCGGCATCGGCGGTCAATCGGTCGCCAGCCGTCGTGGCCACGGCGCGACGTGCGCCCGGCGGGTGCACAGTGTAACCGGCTGGCGATCAGACATTTAGCCGCGCCGTGGCACAGAACCGGCGAGATGGCATCACCCCTGCCAGTACCACCGGCGGAGGAAACGTGTCCATCGATGCGCATTCGGAACCGACCGGTGCCATGCGTCTCGGTCGCAGCGTCACGATCGATCAAGCCGCGCAGCTCCTGAGCGTGTCGCGGCGCACGGTCTACTACCGCATCCGCGACGGACGCCTGCAGACGATCCGCACCATCGGCGGATCGCAGCGGGTGCTCGTCGACTCGCTCTACAACCTGGGATTTCGGCCGCAGGCGTTCTCCGCGTCAGCCTCGGCGGCCACCTTTGCCGTTCGGTCATCCCGAAGTTGACAGGCCCGGAGGTCTCTCTGTGCGTTGGTTCCCGGTGTTCCCCGTGTCCGTAGCGTCCGGCTTCCGCCGGACCATCATGGTCTGCCTGGCTGCGCTCGCGCTGCTGCCGGCCGCCGATGCCTTCGCCCAGGCCCGGCGCGGCCAACTCTCGGAGGATCTGCGGCAGCGGCTGCGAGCTGACGCGACCGACACCTGCGTGCTGCTCACCGGCACTCAGGCGCAGGTGGATCGGCTCGCGGCGCGACACGGGTTGCGCGTCCACAGGCGCTTCCCCTCCGGCGCGGTCGTGCAGGTCCCGGCGGGCTCGCTGGCCGCCCTGGCGGAGGATGGCGGCGTCGAGGCGCTCTCGAGCAACTACCGTCTGAGTGGCCAGATGAGCGTGACGACGGTGGCGATCGGCGCCGACCAGGCGTGGGTGGACGGCTGGGCAGAAGGCGCCGAGGGCGTGACGGGGGAAGGCGTCGGGGTGGCAGTTATCGACTCCGGTATTGCCGACGTCCCGGAATTGCGCGGCCGCGTGGTCGTGAGCGTCGATTTCACGGCGACCTCGAAGCGGGGCGGTCAACCGGTGGGGCACACGGCGGATGGCTGCCCCGGCTCGAGCGGCGGCGTGCGCGGCGCCGGGGGCGACGACAACGGCCACGGCACGCACGTGGCGGGCATCATTGCGGCGGCTGGAGTGAACGCTGGCGACCGAACGCGCGGCGTGGCGCCCGGTGCGCATCTCATCAACCTGAAGGTGCTCGACGCCGACGGCCTCGGCTACGCGAGCGACATCATCGAAGCGATCGACTGGGCGATTGCCAACCGCGAGCGGTATCGCATTGGCGTCATCAACCTCTCGCTCGGCGGACCCGTGCTGCAGGCGTGCGCCGTCGATCCCCTGTGCCAGGCGGTGGAGCGCGCGTATCGCGCGGGGCTCGTCGTCGTGGCGTCGGCTGGAAACCGCGGCAAGGACGCCAACGGCAACGAAATCCTTGGCGGCGTCTCGGTGCCGGGGACCTCGCCGTTTGCGATCACGGCCGGGGCGCTCAACACGAAGGAGACGGCGCAGCGGTCCGACGACGTGGTGACGACGTACAGCTCACGGGGACCGACGGCGTACGAGGGGCTGATCAAGCCGGACCTGGTGGCGCCTGGGAACAAGATCGTGGGGCTGCTGGCGCCCGGATCGACGCTGGCGAAGGAGCATCCGGAACTGGTCATCGACACGACTGAGGGGAAGCGGCTGCAGCTGTCAGGGACGAGCATGGCGGCGGCGGTGGTGTCGGGAGCAGTGGCGCTGGTGTTGGAGGCGCAGCCCGACGTCCATGCGGAGCCGGTCCGCCACCTCTTGCAGCAGACTGCCAGCCAACTGCCGGGCTCGACGTTTCTTCAGGTTGGCACCGGCAGTCTGAACGTGCGGGCTGCACTTGGGGTGATCGGGGGGCTCGGCAGTGAAGCGGTTATTGCCGGTGAGACCACCGTTGCCAGCTCGAGCAGCTTCTGCACAGAGCTGACGTGCAGTGTCGGGACTACGGGGATCGGTTGGTCCGACGGCATCGGTTGGTCCGACGGCATCGGTTGGTCCGACGGCATCGGTT